>JAFRXO010000055.1 GCA_017443465.1 Bacteroidales bacterium | reverse complement strand
GTTGGCAACCTTCGTATCGCCTTGGGTGAGCGCATCAAGAACCTCGACTGGATGAGCGAAGAAACCAAAGCCAAGGCACTCGTCAAACTCGATGCCTTCAACGTGAAAATCGGTTATCCTGACAAGTGGAAGGACTACAGCGAGCTTGAGGTCGATCCTTCGAAGAGCTATTACGAGAACCTCAAGGCTGCCAGCGAGTTCTACGTAAAGGACAACATGAACAAGGTCGGCAAGCCGACTGACAAGACAGAGTGGGGGATGACTCCGCAGACTGTCAATGCCTATTACAATCCTACCACCAATGAGATCTGCTTCCCTGCAGCCATCCTTCAGCCCCCCTTCTTCAATCCGGATGCTGACGAGGCTGTCAACTACGGTGCGATCGGAGTAGTCATCGGACACGAGATGAGCCATGGCTTCGATGACCAGGGCCGCATGTTCGACAAGGACGGAAACATGGTCAACTGGTGGACCGATGAGGATGATGCCAAGTTCAAGGAGAAAGCAGCCGTCCTGGCAGACCAGTTCAACAAGGTCGAGATCCTTCCCGGCCTTATGGCCAACGGAAATGTCACCCTCGGTGAGAACATAGGCGACCATGGCGGACTCAGCATCGCTTTCACTGCGATGCAGAACGCTATCGCCGGCCAGAATCCTGGCCTGATCGACGGCTTCACTCCGGAGCAGAGGTTCTATCTGTCATATGCTACAGTCTGGGCGGCCAACATTACCGATGAGGAAAAGGCCCGCAGGACCAACATTGACGTACACTCCCTCGGAGTCAACCGCGTGAACGTCTCCGTCCGCAACTTCCAGTCCTTCTTCGATGCTTTCGGCATCAAGGAAGGGGATAAGATGTGGCGTCCGGAGAGTGAACGAGTACACATCTGGTAAGTGCGCGCGGCCAGGTTCATAGCCCGCAATTTGAAATTCAAGGGAAAGATGGCGGTTGTCTCAATCGCCATCTCTTTCCTTATTATGATTGTAGCCCTGGCGGTTTCATCCGGCTTCCGTCATGAAATCCGGCGGGGTATTTCCGGCATATCCGGGGATATCCAGCTGATGTCTCCCCAGATGGACTATGTCAGCGAAGAGAATCCGGTCGGGGAGAGCCAGTCATATATGGCCCAGATAATGGAAGTGCCTGGAGTACAGAGTGTCAGCCCGGTCATATACAGGGCCGGAATCGTCCGCAGCGGTGAGGATATCCAGGGAGTCATGTTCAAGGGAACCGAGCGCGACGACACTACCCGGCTGGGAGTAAGCATTCCGTCAAAGCTCGCTAGGATGCTGTCCCTGGAAGCAGGGGATGACCTGCTGACTTATTTCATAGGAGAAAGGGTAAAGGCCCGCAAGTTCCGGATAACGGACATATATCCCAGTATCCTGGACTCAGGCGACGACCTTGTCATCTACGCGTCCATCTCCGACTTGCGCCGCCTGAATGGCTGGGACGAAGGGGAGTGTTCTGTGCTCGAGATACTTCTGGATGATGCCCACAAGGACAAGATCTCCATGGCAACGGCCACTGACATGGCCGGTACGATAGCCCTCCTGAGCGCCTCGGAAGATGATGACAGCCTGACTGCGGTCTCCGCGATGAACAAGTACCCGCAGATTTTCAGCTGGCTGGACCTGATTGATTTCAACGTGCTGATAATCCTGCTGCTGATGACCGTCGTCGCGGGATTCAACATGATTTCCGGCCTTCTGATAATGCTTTTCAGGAGCATTTCCACCATTGGGACCCTCAAGGCCATGGGCATGACCGACAGGAGCATATCCTCGGTCTTCCTCCGCGTTGCGTCGGATGCGGTGCTGAAAGGGATGCTTATCGGAAACATCGCAGCGATAGTGCTCTGCCTGCTGCAGAAATGGACACATCTGATCCATCTCAACCCCGAAAACTATTTCGTCTCATTCGTGCCGATACACCTGAACTTTCCGCTGATCATCGTTGCGGATGCGATTTCATATGGGTTGATAATGCTTCTTCTGCTGATACCCACCCTGTTTATTTCGCGGGTCGATCCCGCGCAGACTGTCAGGGCTCAGTAGTCAGGCTGCAGAGGATGCCGTAGAGTTCCCTGACGGATGCTACATATCCAGCCGTATCATCGCTGAGCTGTGCCCTTATGCCGAGGCTGTCTGCCTCGGCGATTCTTTTCCGTACGCTCCCCAGGCCTGCATTGTAAGCCGCAAGAGTGTATTTCTCAAGTTCATCTTCGTCCAGCGCATATGTGGAAAGATTCTCTTGCAGGGTCTTTATCAGTTCGGCTCCGGCGGCTATGTTCTCCTCCGGATCCAGAGGGTCCTTCACCCCGAAATTCTCGGCAGTCGCCGGGCGGAGCTGCATTATGCCGCGGGCTCCCATATGGGAACGGGCGGCGATGGAGAACTTCGACTCCGACCATATGAGTGCGGCGAACTTCCTCCAGTCCCATCCGATTACCGAGGCATATTTCCGGATGAATCCGTCGTAGGGGCTCAGGGTAGTGTAGGTCTTGCCTGTAGAATAACGGGTGTAGGGATTGTAGCTGATGGAGAACCTCTTAATAAGGTCCTCGCTGTCCTTGGTGCAGGAGAAGTGGGCGTACCACGCATTGATCTCCTTCATCCTGGTGTGGCAGCTGTCACGGACCAGCCACCGGTAATCCCTGGCGATTGGAATGGATACCAGGAGGCCGCTTGTGTCCAGCGAGTCGGACATCCTCACGGCGACCATCCCGACTTTTCCTTCGCGGAGCGAGTCCAAATAATTGGCTTTAGCCGGGTTGTCTTCCACTATTGCGTTGAAATCCGCCTTGTCGGCGAAGAGTTTGATCAGTTCGTAATGCATCCCGGGCAGGAGGCCTTCCGTGCGATAGTCGCCAAAGTCCATTATGCACCGGACATCTCCGCTGAATCTGTCCCCCTTGATGCCCTCTTCCGTGTCCAGGAATCCGGACAGGGGAACAAGCACGGCCGCCAGGCACAGCAGGACCTTCAGTAGAGTGTCAGATTTCATTCAGGAAATAATTTGAGGGTTACAGCCCCCGGTTGGACCTCAGGCCGCTGCCGCTCCTTCCGCGGCCGCCGGAAACACCGGAGGACCTGCCGCCGGAATCGCTTGAAGATCCGGAAGATGAGCCTCCGACCGAGGTGTGCTTGCTGGCCTGGAGGTAGAAGGGCCAGAACAGTCCGAACTTGAGAGCACGCTGTGTCCTGATCTGGTTGTGGGCGCTGAAATAGTCGGCCCTGTCAAGAGGCCAGCCAAGGCCGGCATTCTCGAGTTTGACGAATATGCAGGCGCGCTTCCACTGCATGTTTACGAACACGTCGAAATAGGGATTGTTCCCGTATTTGGCCTCTTTCTGGTTCTGGAAGACTCCAAGTGCCGGATTCCAGGCCTGGGCATAGTACTCGGTGTTCATCCAGGCGTTGGCGCCGACCTGCATCTGGAGTACTTTCTTGACTATGTTGAACTGAACGAAGTATTTGAGGTTCAGCGCCACCATCGGAAGAGGCACGACATCCTGGTCTGAGGACAGCTGGAACAGGATCCGGTTGTCCAGGTGCAGGAAATTGGCGATCACGAACTCCTTCCTCAGGCTGGCGGAAAGGATGCTCATGGCAGTGGCATTCTGCTTCGCGGTACCTGTGGAATCGTACCATATGTTGTTGGCCAGCAGGGCATATCCGACATTGGCGTTTAACTTCCATCTCGGGATGTCAAGTCCGGCCTTCAGCCTGGTAGTGGTGATCTTGCCGAAGTCATTGTCCCAACGGTAATGGTTAGAAACCATATGCTGCTGGTAATAGTCCGGCTCCTGGAGGCTGGTGTCGAAATGCAGTTTCAGGGTGATGGGGGAGTTCCTGGCCCTTCGGAAAGGATATATACTGAAACTGGCGTTGGCCCCGAGGTCGAAGTCTCCGAATTCATTGCCCAGGAATGTGTAGCTTCCCGTAGCGTCCCAGTGGATGTATTTCTTGAACTGGCCTTCCGCTCCGGCGTAGAGGTAAAGGGAGTTCCAGGTAGTGTTGCTCCCCTTACTCAGCATCCTGCTGTCGGGCATGTACCAGTTGGTGAGCCGGTCTCCTATGCCCACATTCAGCTTGGAGATGACTCCTTCGTCTTTCCATGGCTGCAGTCTGAGGAAGAGCTTGTTGTCCAGCCTCATCACCCTCATGGAGTCCAAGGCCTTTGAAGGATTGAGGAAGAAGTTATTGTTGTAGAAAGCCCTCGAAATAGAGTCCGAACTGGCGCTTAGATTATCCTGATAGACCTTCCGGAACACCGAGTATTCGCTGCTGTGCCCTATGAAGGCGGTGGTTATGTCCTCATTATTGACCGCGGTCTGCAGGCTGTCGGTGGCCGGCAGGGCTGCTGTCAGGGAATCCGGGAGTGCCGTCATGAGGGTGTCAGCGTCTTTTTTCTTGTTGAACATCCTGGAAAGGAAAGTGAACGGGATGCGGTATTGCTGGTCCAGGAACACCGTATTCTTCTTGTAGAGGTTGCTGGCATCCTTCAGCCTCACGGCGATTTCCCTCGCGTCCACAGTGGTGTCTCGGACCCAGAAGCGGTCCCTTACTCCACCGTTCTCCTGATGCGACATCATGTTGTAGATGTAACCAGCATGGGCCATGTATTTCTTCCCGACATAGTTCGTCGCCGCTATGAGGGTCTTGTTGGTGGTGGACTCATTGTCTAACATTCCGTTACCTCCGAAGCGGTCATATCCCAGGGTTACGTTCCACTCGGGGAACAGGTTCTGGGTAGTGAGGATGTGGAGGTTGTCGGACTCCTTCTGCCTGTCGGCGAAAAGGGTCCCCCAGTAGGCGAGCTCGGTGTATGCAGTCTTGGTGTTGAAGAACGGAAGGTCCTGCGGGGAATATGTCCACGGTTCGGCGCTCTGGTACATCTGGGGGACGTCGGAGTAATCCCTCTTGAACCAGTCCATCGATTCGGCAGGAGAACCTGGGACTCCTCCCCATATGGCATTTACGTCCTGACGGAAAATGGGCAGGTCGTTGAACCAGTAGTTGTAGGATGTGTCTCTCGGTCCGGGGGAGAGCTGGTGGAAGCGGCGGTCGTGGGTCCACGTCACGAGCCTCGTGTACTGGAGGGAGTCGGTGAGGAAGTAAGTGTCGAGTATCCTGGGCCTTTCTTCCCTTATGCTGTCCCTGATCGCCTTCAGGCTGTCCTTGACATCGAGGATGCTGTCCATCCTGTGCTGCTTGATGGGGATCATCCTCTCGATGTCGTATCTCCTGCGCTGTTTGCGGTCAAGGGATGAGTACCATTTTTCGAATTTCTCCTTTGCCACCTTCGCTGAGTCCAGGAGGTAGAGGGAATCGACCTTGGGCCAGTCAAGGCTGTCTCCGGCCGCCTTGAGGGAATCCACTGTCTCCCTGTGGGCCAGGGAGTCTTTGATGGCTACGTAGTATTTCCAGAGGAAGGGATTGGTGAATCTCAGCGAGTCCGGGACCTTGATCGAGTCGCGGCGTGCCCTTGCCAGCGAATCGTTGTTCCCTCCTTCCGGACGGTAGGCGGAGCCGGCATACCTGTCATTGGTCTTGACGGAAAGGTCGAATGTGGTGACGGTGTCCGGCTTGATGTTGTCGAAGACAGTGTCTGCGCGATTGAGAGGTCCGCTTACGGATTGGAATGCAGTAGCCTTGGACTTGACATCGCCGTGCCTGGTGATGTCGGGCCCCAGAATGTTGGCTGCGGTCATGGTGACTACCATGGCCGGGACAAGCATATTCTTCAGCAGATTCTGCATATTCGGCAAATTTACGTATTTCTCTCCAAATCACCTTGCGAGGACCAAATAAATTGATAAATTTGCATATACTAAACACTAATCCAAACATGTCCATTATGAATAAGAATCTGTTTTCTGGCCTGGGCTGGATGCTGGGGCTGGTAGGTCTTGTCGCATGCTCATCCGCTGCGATTTCATGTTCTTCTCCGGAGTACCTTACATATGAGAAATTCGGAGCAAAGGGTGATGGAGTCACTGACGACTTCCCGGCGATAATCGCTACCCATGAGGCTGCCAATGCGCAGGGCCTTCCGGTCAAGGCAACTGACGGAAAGACTTACTACATAGGCAACACTATCGGTACTGCCGTCGTTCACACCGATGTGGATTTCGGTACCGCCAAGTTCATCATCGATGACAGCAACGTCAGCGTTGAGGATCGCGGTAAGAACATCTTCCTGATTGAATCCGAACTGGAGCCCGTTGAAATCGAATTCAAAGGCGGCCTGAAGCGTGACCAGACCAACATAGGCAAGACCCTTCCGAGTCGTAGCCTGGTAGAGGTTGTCAACGATAACCAGAAGGTGTACATCCGCTACGGCCTGAACCAGAACAACGGTACCGGCCAGAAGGAGTTCTTCATTGCCGACAAAGACGGTAACATCGATCCCGCCACGGCCCTTGTTTGGGACTATGCAGAGGTCACCAAGATGACTGCCTATCCCATTGACGAGAAGCAACTGGTGATCAAGGGCGGCGTTTTCACCACCATTGCCAACCAGGCTCCATCCAAATACACTTACTACGGTCGCGGAATTGCTGTCAGGCGTTCCAATGTCAGGATTGAGAATGTCACCCACTATGTAGAAGGGGAACTCGACCACGGCGCTCCGTACAGCGGCTTCATGACCTTCAACACGGTGGCCGACATCGTAGTCAGCAACTGCCTCTACACCGCCCACAAGACATATGTGACCATCGGCTCGGCCAACCTGCCCGTCAGCATGGGATCATATGACATCGGAGCGAATGGCTGTGTAAACGCCATATGGGAGAACTGCAACCAGACTACCGACATCGACAACCGTGAATACTGGGGTCTCTTCGGTTCCAATTTCTGCAAGGCCCTCACCATGGACAATTGCAATTTCTCCCGCTTCGACGCACATCAGGGTGTAAGGAACGTTTCCCTCAAGAACTGCAAGTTCGGGTATATGGGAGTCCAGATGGTCGGCTTCGGCACCATGCTTATCGACAACTGCGAAATCCACCGCAGTTCGGTTGTAGCCCTCAGGAGCGATTACGGCAGCTCATGGGAAGGCGACCTCATCGTCAGGAACTGCAAGCTCATAGTCCCCAAGGGGAGCAAAGAGGTTACCCTCCTGTCCGGATCCAACAGCGGAAAGCATGACTTCGGTTACACCTGCTATCTGCCGGAAAGATATGACATAGAGAACCTTGTCATCGATGACAGCGGTGTCGACAGCAAGGACTACAAAGGCCCCATGATTTTCGGGACATTTGGCCGCAACGTTGATGAGAAAGGGCTTCAGCCTTATATCGCCAAGGGAGCCATCAATATCAAGAACGTGACTGTAGCCAGCGGCAAGCCCTTGGGCGTCAGCCTCAATCCCAAAATGTTCAAGGATTACACCATCAACGTTTCCGAGTAGAACCTGTTGATTCCATATGTGGGATAGGTTGCAGGACCTTAATTCGCGCCAGACGGATGCGGTTGTCTCGACAGAGGGCCGCATCCGTGTCGTCGCGGGGGCAGGCACCGGCAAGACGAAGGCCCTGACCTACAGGTACGCCTACCTTGTCAATGTCCTTGGAATCGATCCTGCCAACATCCTCTGCCTGACCTTTACCAACAAGGCCGCGGCCGAGATGCGCCAGCGCATTTCAGCAATGGTCCACAGCGGGGACTACAATGATTTCGTCTGCACCATCGACGGCTTCTGCGTCAAGTTCCTGCGGCGGGAGATATACCGTCTGGGCTTTCCGAAATCCTTTACCATTATCGATGAGGATGACCAGAAGGGAGTTGCCAGGCAGTGCCTGGAATCCCTGGGGATCAAGCGGAGCGAGAAAACGGTAAAGAATTTCCTGAAGGAGATTTCCGACGCGAAAGCCCTCAACGACTACATCCCCACTTATATGCTTCCGGATGTGGCCTGGGACGAGAACATGCTCAGGAGCCATGTAGGCAACTACATCCACAGGCAGATGAAGTGCTACTCCCTGGACTTCGACGACATCGAGAATTTCACTAAGTTCATCCTCGACAGATATCCCGATGCGAGGGAGTGGTGGCAGGGCCAGCTGAACTATATAATGGTGGATGAGGCCCAGGACTGCAATGCCGACAACTGGGAAATAATCGAGAAACTGGCGGCCGGACACAAGAACCTCTTCATCGTAGGTGACCCGGACCAGTGCATCTACGAATGGCGAGGGGCCCGGCCACAGCGCTTCGTCCAGTTCTCCTACAACAAGGAGATAGTCCTGGACGAGAACTACCGCTCGACTCCGAAGATCCTCGACGTCGCCAACTCGGTGATATCTAACAACAAAAACCGCATTCCCAAGGACCTTTTCACAAGACAGGCCGGAGGCAGGACGGTAGTTCATTTCCATGCCAAGACTGAAGAGGAAGAGTACGACTGGATAGTCAAGCAGATCAAGCTTCTGATGGCCTCAGGAGCGACTCTCAGCGACTTCGCCGTCCTATACCGCTCCAACTACCTTTCCCGCGGCATTGAAAAAGCCCTGATGAACGAGCACCTTACCTACACCATATGGGGCGGGGTCCGTTTCTTCGAGCGCAGGGAAATCAAGGATGCCATAGCCTACCTGCGCCTGTTGTCCAACGAGGCGGATGACGATGCTTTCCTGAGAATCATAAACGTGCCTTCCAGGAGGCTAGGGCGCTCCTTCATCGACACCCTGAAGTCGATTTCCTCGAGTACCGGACAGCCCCTCATGGAGGCCCTTCGGGAAAACATTTCCCTAGAGGCCCTTAACCGGCCGGGGGCCGTGGAATTCCTCAAGGTGATGGATGAATGCCGCGAGTTCTCCCGTTTCGCTTCAGTCTCCGACACCTTGAAACGCGTCCTGGACGACTCGGGTTACATGCGCTCCGTGAGGGAGGACCAGGATGAGGAGACCCTGGAGAACATCGACGAACTTATGCATTCAGTCCGGTTCTACGAAGAGTCTCACAACGAATTCGACGTAACCCTCTCCGACTATCTCCAGGACATTGCCCTCTACACCAACCAGGACTACCGGAAAGACAACCTGAGCATAAAACTGATGACCATCCATCAGGCCAAAGGACTCGAATTCCCATATGTATTCATCACCGGACTGTCAGAGGGCATATTCCCGAATATGCGCACGATCCGCGAGTACAAGAAGAACGGAGAGGAAGAGGAGAGGCGCCTGATGTACGTGGCCATAACCCGTGCGGAGAAAGTCCTGTTCCTGACCGAGTCGGAGGGCTTCAACGTATCCACACGGATGAACAAATATCCCTCTCGGTTCCTGACAGAGATCAAGAGACATATGTTCGTTACGGAAGGATTTGTGCCTGAGGAACTTTGGAAGGGTACCCGCAATCTGGTCCACGTGCTTGACGAGGAGACTTTCGGACGCTCTCCGGAAGCCTTGGACGGCTTTGCGGCGGAGAGGGCTGGCTGGGATTCTCCTTTCCAGATAGGGACTGTAGTTACCCATGACATCTTCGGGGAGGGTACAATAATGGCAGCCAACAAGGAATGGACTACTTTCGAGGTGAAGTTCTCCGATGGTTCGACGCGGCATCTGCGTGCCAGTTTCCTGCGTCTGGGCGATCTGCCATAATTTTTGCAGTGACTTTTGAAAAAATTACTGTAATGGATAATCTCAATCTCCCTGATTTCTCCAAATATAACCGGAATTTTTCCGAGTCCAAGTTTTGGGACAAGCTTGCAGCCTTTGCGAAAAGCGCCGGACTGAAAGTCATGGCTTCGGCTCTTCTCCTTTTCTATGTGCTTAAAAGTGAAGCCACTCCGCGTGCTGACAAAGCCAAGATTATCGGAGCCCTCGGCTATTTCATCCTCCCTGTTGATCTCATCCCCGACTTCATCCCCGTAGCCGGTTTTACCGATGACCTCGCTGCTCTTACCTGGGGCATATGGTCGGTTGCCAAGAATATCACTCCCGAGATAAAGGCGCAGACCCGTGTCAAGCTCAGGGAATGGTTCAAAGAGATGGACGAAGAGGACCTGAAGGGGATCCTGTAACTATTTTCCTACAGTAAATCCGATTGAAAGGGTGTTCCCGTCGCTGTCTACGACGGTGACTGTGTGCGGCCCCGGTTCGGCGTTCACAGCCATCTGGTGAATGTAGCGGGTCTCTCCGAGGTAGTTTTCATCCAGGTGCCAGTAAACCGTAGCCTTCTGGTTCCGGTGTGCCAGCGAGAACGTCGCTCCCTTGATGCTGCCGTCAAGCTGCCTGGGGATGAAAATGGTGGTACCCGGCTCGGGATATATGAACTCCATCGGGACGAAGTCTGTACCCGGGATCGCCTTGGCAAGCGGGCGGTATTCCGGATGGTGCTGTCGGTAGAACCATTCCATTGCAGGAGGCAGGATGAAGCGGCTTTCCCCGTCGACCATCCTGTGATAGGGGCATGGGTCGCTTGAAGCGGCCGTCTTTGGAAGCATCAGGTTATCAATGTTTTGGCAGTATGGTCCTGCCAGGTGGCCGCTCTCCCTGCAGACCTCTGCTGTGATGTAATCACCGTACTGCGGCTCGGTGAACCAGCTCTTGTCGGGAAGCAGATTGAAGATTTCGAACAGTACCGGACCGGCGGTCCGCGCTCCGGTCAGGCCGGGGACTCCCTGTCCGCCGGCGTTCCCTGCCCAGACTCCCACCGCATAGTCGGGAGTTATCCCGACGGCCCATCCGTCACGGAAGCCCCAGCTGGTCCCGGTTTTCCAGGCTACTTTCTTTACGGAGCTGATCATATGCCAGTCGATTTCGTCGGGCCGGTTGACTTCTTTAAGTGCGTCGACTGTCCACCAGAGGGCGGTCTTGTCATTCAGGGGAAAATCCGCTGGAGCTTTCACGGTCGATTCTGACATTCTGGCATATGCGCGTGTTATGTCCAGAAGCGTGCCTTCCGCGCCCCCGAGGATCAGGGACAGGCCATAGTCGTCCGCAGAGCGGTTGACCGTAGTCAGGCCGCATTCCTTGAGGAGCCTGCAGAACCTCTGGATGCCGTACATCCGGAGCATATGCACGGCCGGGACGTTAAGCGACCTGGCCAGGGCCTCTGAGGCGCTTACCGCTCCCGCGAACTGCATGTCGAAATTCTGGGGAGAGAAACCTCCTATGCTTACCGGAATGTCGGGAAGGAGGGTGTGGGGCAGCATTTTGCCGTCCTGGAGCAGGGCGCAGTAGAGGAGGGGTTTCAGGATGCTTCCGGTGCTTCTCGGCGAGCGGAGGATATCGACCTGCGCCCCCGGACGCTTCCGCCCCTGGTCAGCATTCCCTACATATGAAAGGATTTCTCCGGTGTGGACGTCTATCACCACGGCGGCGAGGTCATTGATCCCCTGGAGTGAAAGTTCTCCGCTCCATGAATCCGTCAGCTGTGCGACCCGGGTTTGCAGGTCAAGGTCTATGGTAGTTGTGACAGTCTCTCCATGACGGACTTTGGCGTAACGGTCAACCAGGTGGGGAGCATATGACGGAAGTGCTTGCGGGGCTTCCGGTATCGGTTCATGGCATGCCAGTTCGTATTCCTCTCCTGTGATCTTTCCTCTTTCGCGTAGCCTGGAGAGGAGACGGTTCCTTTTTTCCAGAAGCTCAGTCCGCTTGCGGCCAGGGTGCATGGACGAAGGAGAATTGGGCAGTATGGCCAGGGTGGCGGCTTCACCCCATGACAGTTCGTCCGGTTCCCTGCCGAAGTACCTCCATGAGGCTGCCCTCAGTCCTACTACATTGCCTCCGAATGGGGCATGGGAAGCGTACATGGCCAGTATCTTCCGTTTCCTGTGTCTCAGTTCCAGGCGTGTTGCAAGGATCGACTCGATGATCTTTTCGCGTATGGTCCTGTCTTTCCCTCGTGACATCCTCACCACCTGCATGGTGATGGTGCTGCCTCCTGAGGATATGTGCCCGGAGCGGATGTTCTGTACCGCAGCCCTGGCTATGGCTGCCGGATTGACTCCCGGATGAAGGTAGAACCACCTGTCCTCGAACTCGATAAGGGCAGTCTTGTATTTCTCGGGGACCTGGTCCGTGGGGGCGAAACGCCATTGTCCGTCATCAGAGGTCCTGGCTCCCAGGAGTCTCCCGCTGCGGTCGTTGACAACGGTGGAATACTTTTCTCCCTTGAAAAGGTCTGACGGCAGGCACAGTGCATACCATAGCACTGCGCCTGCAATCAGGATCTTGACTATAAGCCTTTTACAGGACATTCGCCTTGAGAGAGGCGGATGAAGCGTTGGTGGCCGGGTCGTACATGGCCTCGCATCTTACCGCGGGCAGGGTGTAGGAGCCCTTCCATGCTGCGCGCAGGCGCAGGGTGAAGGTCTTTGTCATTCCCTTAGGCAGGTCGAAGTACCATATGCTCCGGTCGTCACGGATATCGTTGTAGTTGTACTGCGGGTGGGCGAGCTCATCCTGTGAGAACAGTCTCTCGTTGTAGATTTCCCATCCCGAAGGTATCATGGCTGTGAGGGCAAGGCTCTCGATGTATTTGACAGCGCTGGGATTGCTGACTTTTACAGTCATGGTGAAGTCAGTGCCCTGGGTGAGGGAAGACGGGTTGACCGGATTCCCTGCATTGTCAGTGTAGCTGGTGGTCAGGACCAGGCCGTTTGACCTCGCCCCTACGGTTTCAGATGCCGAAGGCATATGGGTGCGCAGGAGGGTGGCGTACAGGGCTCCGGAGGAGGTGTTCTTGATTGACAGGGTGCCGACAGGCTTGACATCCGATGCCCAGCTTGATCCCTCGGCCTGGACATTCACTATCCCGCAGTTGTCATTGACTTCTGCAGTGACGTTTCCTGTCCCTGTCCTGGATGCCAGGTTGCCGAGTGCCATCGAGGCGAATGCGGCATCCTGGGAAGAATACCATCCGTCTGTGAATGCAGCCTTCATCGGCCCTGCCATTTCTATGGCGGCACCAGTGCCCCCTGAAAGTGCCAGGGCGTTGAGGGCTATGGCATCATCCCTGAGAGAGGAACCATATGTAAAGTCATGTACGTCGGCGTCCCGGCCTGTCTTTCCGGCGGGGGCTGTAAGCATCTGGGATGCAATGTTTTTCTTTCCATCCAGTGCATATGCCGAAGCGAGCATGCAGAGGGCCTGGGATGAAAGCCCCTCCATTTCCTTCAGACGGTTCATGGCGCTGTTTTCCGGTTTTCCTGCGACTACAAGAGTGTAAAGCCTGAAGGCCTGGTCCAGGTCGCTGTTGTAGATCTGGCTGTTCTTGCGGAAATTCCTTGCGGCATTCTGCTGGAAGGACTGCCATTTGGACAGGACGCTGGTGCTGACCTCGTAACCCTTGCGGGCTGCTTCGGTCATGAAGAGGCCCGCCATCGAGGTGGCCCATGAATCAGAACTCTTCATTCCGGGCCAGTATGCGAATCCTCCATCGGGGAACTGCCTGGAGTAGAGCTCTTTCAGGATACGCGGAACAGCATCGGCGGCTGCATCGCGATTCTTCTGTGAGAGATAGTCCGAAGTGTAGACTATGTTCATTCCCCTGGCAGAGAGCTGCTCGGTGCAGTTGTAGGCATATCTGGAGAACCACTCGTAAATGCCGTTGAAATTGATTGCCGGGAAGCTGGACAGGGTGGTGGAGACTCGGTCTTCAACACCGGGGGCAACGTCATATGTAAAGGTAGCGGTCGCTCCCGGGGCGATGGTCCTGTTTTCGATGTAAGTGACCGCCTGGTGCGGGTTCCTTACATTTACCGTGACGGTTTCGGAGGCTTTGTGCCCCTTGCTTGCCGCCTGGACGGTAATGGTCGCGGTCCCTTCACCGACAGGGGTGAGATGGAAGCCGGCGATCTTGTCTCCAGGTTCGGAGAATGTAAGAGAGGCGGTCGCCGGACCTGTCACTTTGACCGGGCCCTCAACGGAAATGCTTACGTCGGCCTTGTCAACGCTCTTGTCCATTGCGAAGACGTTTACCGGTACTTCGACTTCATCCCCGGTGGAAAGGACGCGCGGCAGGGATGAGAGTATCATGAGCGGATTGCGGACAGCGACGTTCTTTTCTGCATTCCCATATGCCGCGTCATGTCCTGCAACGAGCATTACCCTTACGCTTCCGACATACATTGGAAGGGTGACCTTATGAGTCGCGGTGCCGTTGTTGAGGGTGAACGGGCCGAGGAATTTGACCACCGGATTGAAGCGGTTGTCTTTCTTCTGGATTATCTTGATGTTTTCGTCTCCTCCGACTGCAAGCATCGGGGAGAAGCGTCCGCTCCAGGCTCCGATAACATCATTGAAGAGATCCCATGTCCTGACTCCGAGGGCTTCGCGGGCGTACATTGTGTTCCACGGGTCCGGAGTCTTGAAGGAGGTGAGGTCCAGAAGGCCCTCGTCGACTATCGCCAGGGTGTAGGTCATGGCCTTGGAGTCCTTCTCGCTGACCTTTATCGTAAATTCCTCCTGGGGATGGACCTCGTCAGGCATCGAGATGACCGGGTTGAGGTGTGATCCCTTGTTCTCCACGCTGACCGGGAGGACTCCGTACATCCTGATGGGCAGATCGTTGGCTGATGATGAGTGGGGCTGCAGGAGGGTGATGTGGACATAGAAATTAGGCGCCATCTCCTCGGACACCTTGAATTGGTATTGGGTGTCCTCGTCCTTCGTGGATACCCACTTCTGGCTCAGGACTTTCCCTGCATTCTCTATGGAGACGAGGGCCTGCCCGCCGCGGGCTGCCGGTACGAAGACCGTTGCCGTCTCTCCGACAGAGTAGGAGTCCTTGTCGCTGGAGAAGGATATCATTGTGAGGGCGTTCGGGTCGTTCTTGGAGGCCCTTCCCCTGTATGACGGCCAGTCAATCAGCATAGCTCCTCCGGAGGCGTGTCCTCCATCCAGGTCCTTGACGTAGATGATGTAGCGTCCCCAGTCAGGATAATCGACCCGGAACGGAATCCTCATGGTACCGTTCCCGGAAGTGATAGTTCCCTGGGCTATGGCATCGGAACGGCTGCCATTTACATATGAATCAAACTCGCTCGAACTGTTCTCCCACCACCAACTCCAGTCAGTCTTCCATATGCGCCAGTCGAGCTTGTGTCCGCTGACTTTCTTGCCGTCCGGATCGACGAGGACTACTTCTATGTCGAGGTCCTTGTCGGTCTCGAGCCAGCCTTCCTTCCCGGGCTGCGGGAGTTTCACTCCGACATATGCGTCGAAGGGGGAGAAGGGGATTGTCTGGGTGGTGAAACTGGCGTCTCCTCCCTTTTCCTCGACAGATTCAACTATGTCTGCCCGGAGCATTCCCGGAGCGTCGGAAGCTTCCGGAAGTGTGGCATATGCGGTAGCCGTCCCGTCAGGGCCGAGGCTCACGTTGTAGAGTTCGGTCTCGCTTGTGGCGAAGTCGGAGGTCGGGTTCTGGAAGATGTAGCCGTTGTAGCCGTCGAACTTGCCTGCACTGCGGGTAAGTGTCATGGTGGCCTTTGCTTTCAGGCCGGAGGCCGGAAGTCCGGTCAGCCAGGACGATGATACGTCGAAGGCCGTGCGTTTGCCGGAGGCGAGCCATTTGTCGGCCAGTTTCACGTCTATCTTGAGGCGGTTAGGCTTGACTGTCTCAACACGGAGGGATTTGTGGAAGGCGGCTCCTCCGACCTTGAGCCATGCGTTCCATATGCCGGTGGGATCATCCGCGGATGTCGGGATGGCATATGTGTAGAATCCGTCCTGGCCGTGTGTGAGGATCTGTTTGGTGTAGAACTGTCCCTGGGGAGTGTAGAGTTCCAGTGAGACAGGATGTCCTTCCGGCAGCAGCCTGCCTTTCTCCTGGAGCAGCATTGTCACGTGGAGTGTGTCACCTGGTCTCCAGACTCCTCTCTCTCCGTATATGAATGCTTTCAGGCCTTTCTCGAGGGCCTTCCCTCCGACGTCGAAACGGCTCAGGTTGTTCTCCAGGCCGTCAGTTACCTTGAGGTAACTTGTTGAGTTGCCTTTGTTTACGGCGATGGCGAAGGGCTTGCCTTCAACCTTTATCGCGACATTTCCGTCTGAGCCTGTCTTGCCGCTGCCTATCTCGCGCAACTGGAAATTGTAGGCTTTCACCTGGGCGCCGGAAAGCGGTTTTGCAGACATAATGTCAGTCGCGGTTACCCAGACCATGTCTCCTGAAGCGTATTTCGCTATGACTCCTATGTCGGAAGTCATGAGGTTGCATACCGGGAACCTGCTGGCATTCATGTAATATGTAGGCTTGGCCGGGTCGTCGCGGTCTTCCCACTCATAGTCTTCCCAGTCAGTAAAGCTCTCATAATACCACGGTTCCGGATAGTCCCATTTAGCCTGGTCCTCTGCAGTCATGGTCTTGATCTGCGGGGGATTGCCCTGTCCGGCCTGTCCATATATTGAGTAATCCTTGGAGAATGAAAGCCTTATCCTGTAGATCGAGTTGGGTTCTTTCTTGAAAAGACCGCTGAGGTCAACTGAGAAACCGTTCCATTTGTGGAGGTCTTTGCCGCTGCCAGTGAGGGGGATGGTGGATTTGTAGATGAGGCGTCCGGAACGCCTGAGCTGATTGTCGTCCGACAGGGAGTTGTCCTGCAGGAACATCAGGATGTTGTCCGGGAAGATCTGGACGATGCTGATATCCACCGCATTCAGATTGACGGCCTTGAACGGGAGGACAAGGTTGGAGTCATCCGGCAGGATGGAACCGCCAAGGGCGAGCTCGACTGCGGGCTTTATCCCCTTCGCAGAAAGAGATGAGGCATATGCGGCTTTAAGCCTGTCCCCGGAAGCGCTCGGCAGTCCTTCCTGTACGCATATGTCTATATTTCCGTCATATGCGTTGTCAAAAAATATGTCTGCTATGTTGGCGTCTATGGAAATGTCGCCTGGAAGCGGTCCTGAAATGGTGATGAAATCGGCCGCGTCCTTTCCTTTGAGGGGCTCGCTGAAGGTTACCCTGACTGCAGGACTGCCATCCGGGGCCAGCTCGGCATTAACGACGCGGAATTCTCCTTTAGCCGGTATGACGGCTTTGACAGGCAAGGCCTTGATGCCGCTGCGGAGCCCTATGGTGACCTTCTTGTCTTTGTCCGCGCGCGCTATTCCGCTTATGCGGAACGCAACTGTGGATGAATCCGTACCTGGGGAGATGTTCACTGCACCTTCCGAGGCCTGAATGTATTTCGCGGCATCTTCCTGACCGGTCGCGGAGGAAAACTCTACGACACCGTCTACATTTGCCACGGACGGGTCATCCTGGCTGATGGAGATTCTGTCAATTGATACAGAGGCCTGTTTCCCGGCAGGCCTGCCGCATGCCGCCGCAAGGACAAGCGTCAGCATGAGGAGATAATTCTTCAGGTGTGTCATGTCTGATACCGATCTAAGTATATACATATGCAAATGTAGCGAATTAATGCCAAATTGTCAGTCTTTTTCAAGTGGCATGCCAGTTGTTTTATCGAGGGGCAAAAACAAACACTTAAAATCATGATAAAACCATTAGCAGACAGAGTTCTGATCGAGCCTAAGGAGGCTGAGACCAAGACAGCATCGGGACTTTATATCCCTGACACAGCCAAAGAGAAACCACAGCAGGGCACAGTGCTCGCATGCGGCCCCGGAAAGACGGATGAACCCATGGAAGTCAAGGTGGGCGACACCGTCCTTTACGGAAAATATGCAGGTACCGAAGTTACTGTCGAGGATCAGAAGTACCTCATTGTCAGGCAGTCAGATATTCTTGCAATTCTTTAATAACAGTTCATTATGGCAAAAGAGATAAAATTCGACGTTGCTGTCCGCACAGCCATGAAGCAGGGCGCTGACGCCCTCGCGGACGCAGTTAAGGTTACCCTCGGTCCGAAAGGCCGCAATGTGATAATCGACAAGAAGTTCGGTGCTCCCCAGGTGACCAAGGACGGTGTTACCGTAGCCAAGGAAGTCGAGCTCGCTGACAAGTTCGAGAACATGGGTGCACAGATGGTCAAGGAAGTGGCTTCCAAGACCAACGAGCAGGCCGGTGACGGTACCACCACCGCTACTGTCCTTGCACAGTCTATTATAAATGTAGGTCTGAAGAATGTTACCGCCGGTGCAAATCCGATGGACCTCAAGAGAGGTATCGACAAGGCTGTCGCAGCCGTGGTCGCTTCCCTCAAGAAGTCCAGCCAGAAGGTCGGTGGGGATTATTCCAAGATCGAGCAGGTCGGAACCGTATCCGCCAACAATGACAACACTATCGGCAAGCTCATCGCTGATGCCATGTCCAAGGTAAAGCAGGACGGTGTCATCACAGTCGAGGAAGCCAAAGGCACCGAGACAGAGGTCAAGGTAGTCGAAGGTATGCAGTTCGACCGTGGTTACATCTCTCCGTACTTCATGACTGATTCCGACAAGATGGCTGCCATCCTGGACGAGCCTGAGATCCTGATCAGCGAAGAGAAGATCTCTTCCATGAAGGACCTCCTCCCGGTTCTGGAGCCGGTGGCACGTGAGGGCAAGTCCCTTCTCATCATTGCCGAGGATGTCGATGGCGAGGCTCTTACCACCCTGGTTGTCAACAAGCTCCGTGGTACGCTGAAGGTCGCTGCTGTCAAGGCTCCGGGTTACGGTGACCGCCGTAAGGACCTGCTTCAGGACATCGCGACCCTTACCGGTGGCATCGTCATCTCCAAGGATCGTGGATTCACCCTTGAGAACGCTACTCCCGATATGCTCGGACAGGCTGAGAAGATCACCATCACCAAGGACAACACCACCATCGTAGGCGGCCGCGGTGCAAAGGAGAACATCGAGGAGAGGGTTGAGCAGATCCGCAAGCAGCTGACCACCACTACTTCCGACTATGACAGGGAGAAACTCCAGGAGCGTCTCGGAAAGCTCGTCGGCGGTGTCGCAGTCCTCTATGTCGGTGCTGCTACCGAGGTTGAGATGAAGGAGAAGAAGGACAGGGTCGAAGATGCCCTTAATGCAACCCGTGCTGCTGTTGAGGAAGGTTACCTTCCGGGTGGCGGTGTAGCTTACATCCGCGCTGCCGAGGCTCTTAAGAAGCTCAAGGGCGATAACGATGATGAGACTACAGGTATCCGTATCGTGGAGCGCGCTCTTGAGGAGCCGATGCGCCAGATCGCAGCCAACGCCGGTGTCGAAGCCAGCGTAGTCATCAACAAGGTCCGCGAAGGCAAGGCCGACTTCGGTTACAATGCCCGCACAGGCGAATATGTTAAACTCTACGAGGCAGGTGTCATCGATCCTACCAAGGTAGCCCGCGTAGCTCTTGAGAATGCAGCCAGCGTAGCCGGCATGTTCCTCACCACTGAATGCGGTATCTCCGACATTCCGGAGAAGACCCCGGCACCCATGCCGAATCCTGACGGAGGCATGATGTAATCAGGCTCTTGCATATGAATGAAAAGAGGTTGGCTGAAAATGCCAGCCTCTTTTTTTTGTGTCATGCTCCGCCGGAGTGCCACTGACCTTCCCCATCGGGGCGTTTTTTTTCAAAAAAGAGTATAACTTTTCAAAAATTGCATTATATTAGGGGCAGAATTTAGACCCATAAACACTAGACTGATAGAGGCTTTCCATGAAATTCAGTTTTAATTTTCTGTTCACCTGACGATTTGTTTTTTTTTGTTCATCCACATGCAAACGATTGCAGGAATATTTTCTTTAAAGGGATGTTCTATAAATTAACTTGTTAACAATTAGAGATTTACTTTGATATTTCAGTAAAAAGTCGTTCCTTTGTAGTAGAAATCATACAGAATCATGCAGAAAACTACAATATACCGCAAGCCGATGGGCGAGAACC
>JAFRXO010000054.1 GCA_017443465.1 Bacteroidales bacterium | reverse complement strand
CGAGACACTTGTCACCGGGATTATCTTGGCGGAGACCTTCACCTCACAGGTGGCGGTCTTGGAACCATCTGATGTGGTGACGGTTATGGTTGCGGAGCCTGCCTTGACGGCGGTTACCTTGCCGTTCCCATCGACGGTCGCAACCTCAGTGGCGGATGATTTCCAATTAACGGCCTTATTCGTGGCATTTGAAGGGGATACGGTCGCGACAAGTGATTCCGAACCACCTTCCTCCAGACTGAGCGTGCTCTTATTAAGAGACACTCCCGTCACGGCGATTGTGGATGGAGTCACAGGTCCGTCATTGTTCCCTCCTCCTCCGTTATTGCCGCTGGGCTGTTCATCAGGTCCGCAACTAAATATGATCGCCGAGGACAACACGGCAACCGCAATGGCTGAAACCACCCTAGAAATAGTTTTTTCCATAATTAGATCCCAATTTGTTCAAATGTAGGAAGTAATTCATTCATTTCCAAGAGAACGACTTCCTATAATTGTGTCAGTTGACCGCAAAATTACGGATGAAGCAGCCTGAGCGGTCGCCTTTCAGGACCTTGAGTTTGAGGACATGGCGGCCCGGCTCAAGGTTATTGGCCAGAATATGGAGCCAGGGGATGTGTAGGCCTTCGCTCCAGGGAGTGAAGGTGTCGAGGATCGGATATTCCTTGCCATCAATGGAGTAGGAGAGTTTGCCGGCGTTCGGGCCGCAGGTGCAGTAGAGCCCGATAGCCTTTCCCTCGAACTCGAGAGTAAGCGAACCGCCCGACTCGCAGACCAGGGTCGGGACATGGACATATTGCTTGCGGGTCCCGGCTCCGTCCGAAGGCACCCAGTCCTCCTCAATACGGAAGCCCTTGGTTTTCAGTGCCGCAGTGGGGGGAAGCAGTCGCCCGTTCTCGTAACAGTCAGCCTCAAGAGGCTTCTTGGGCAGGGAGTGTGGCTTCCGGGAATATTCCTTCGCTGGCTTTGTGAAAGAGTCAAGGACCTTTTCGATGGCCGCGGTGTAAATCTTATGTCCTAACGGCGCGGGATGGGTGCCGCCGAATGTATCCCAATCAAACTCGCCAGCTTTCATCCTTTCGGCGACCTCTGAGGCGAGATCTATCGAGGTCAAGTGGTAGTGGTTGGCGACCCTCTCGTGGTTCATTATGACATCCGGGATCTCGCCGCCGTCCAGCAGGGGAATGAAGGGGTCATAGATGAAGTGCAGGGATATTATGTCCATGAAAGCATTGACTCTCAACGCGTGACGGACTATTCCCTCCAGGCCGAGAACCTGTTCCCTCGGGGTGAAGAAATTGGTGTCGTCATTGACGGCAGCCTCGACGAACAGAAGGTCCGGCACACCCTTGACAAGCACGTCTTCCTCGAAACGGAAAGCGTGTGGAGTTGAGCCGAGGGAGGATATTCCGGCATCGATAAAGGTGAACTCCGTGTCCGGAAAGCGTTGTTTCAGATCATCTTTGATCATGTCCTTCCACCCTTCCATCTCTGTGATGGAGCCTCCCAGGAAAGCCACAGTGGCCTTTTTACGCACGGTCATGGCTTCCAGGGAGTTGTCCAAATCGCCACGGAGATTGATCTTCTGGCGGGCTGTGTAGGAATCTGTGTGCGCCTTGATGAAATCCACGACCGGAGTCGGATCCTCCAGGCTGTGGGGATGGTGCCCGCAGTCAGGCTTAACGATCACCTCGACGACTCCGCCCATCGCCTGGTAGGCGTCCCTGACCTTATGCATATTCTCGTCGTAGGGAACTCCCTCATCCTTTCCGCCGCAGACGGAAATAATTGGTATTCCAGCCTTTGCGATACGAGGAAGGTG
>JAFRXO010000053.1 GCA_017443465.1 Bacteroidales bacterium | reverse complement strand
CTGCCCGCAGACAAGTTCATGCGCATCCACCGCTCCTACATCATCTCACTTTCCCATATCGCTGAGGCATCCCGTACCAGCGTACGGCTGGACAACGGCATATCGCTCACCGTAGGCGAGCTCTACCGGCCCGCATTCTCAGAGTATCTGGCTTCCTGCCGGAACGGATGATACTCCTAACAGACATCATCTGTTTGCGATGGAGACGCTGGCTGTCCGGAGGCCAGGGGACGAGACGGTAAGCCGGCATTTGCCACCTTTGCCGGAGCTGCGCACCACCGCAAGGGCTCTGCCTTTCCATGTCGTATGCTGCGCATCGACGTAGGATCCCGTATCCTCCAGGTTAGCGTTGCCAACCGCCTGGACGGATCCTCCGCTTACGGTCACGCTGACATCCACCTGGGCGTCAGGGCAGACGCGACCATCCTTATCAATCACCTCTATGACGACAAACGCGACATCCGACGCATTCATCGATTCCGACTCCGGAGAAAGCCGGATAGCATATGGCTTGCCAGCCGTGGACAGAACACGTGTCTGACCGGAGGCCTCGGCACGCAAAGTACCTGGCTCGTAAGGGACTTCGAAGACAGCCTTGTATTGCGTTGACCTGTCAACCTGCTTGGTTCCTACAAGGCGGTCATTCAAATAAAGTTTAACTTCCGGAGCCTTGGTATATACCTCCACAAAGGCAGTCTTTCCCTCCCATCCGGGCCAGTCCCAGCTCTCCCAAGTAGGATAAACAGCCCAACCCGTGGTCTTTATCTGGCCGTGATATCCGTCCGGTTCCCTGACACACAAGTACATATAGTCCTCCGTCCCGTTCCAAAGCATTTCCCTGTAATGGCTTATAGGCTTACGCCATCCCGTGAGGTCTATGTCTCCGCAATATGCGCCGTGATAGGGATACTGGTCCGCAAGATGGAAGGAGTTACGGGGATCGCCCACATAATAGTACTTACCTATGCCGCTCTCTCCTAAATAATCCAAGCCGGTCCAGACAAAGTCCCCGATAATATAGTCATTGTCCTGGCAGTAAGCCCAATTGCGGAAAGCATCGTTTGGATAGCTTTCCGTCTGCGTTATCACCCTTCGGGGGTCGCGCAGATGGTCTCGCTCGGCGTGCTGTATGAGGTAGTTGTAGCCCGCTATCTCAAACACCTCCACAAGCGGATCATAGATTTCCCAATCACGATCCCAAGATGCCAGGGCAGATGTGATGGGGCGCGTAGTGTCTTCTTCGCGGATAGCGTCAGACAGCCTTCTGGCCGTTGTAATCACACCTATGGACTTACGTTCGATCACTTCATTGCCAGTGCTCCACATAATGACGGAAGGGTGGTTCCTGTCGCGCCGGACCATGCTCTGAACGTCTTCTTTATACCATTCATCAAAGAAGATGCTGTAATCGTTTGGATTCTTCTGCTCGCGCCAGCCGTCGAAACTCTCATCGATAACAAGGAGCCCGAGTTCGTCACAGGCATCAAGGAATGCCGGAGCAGGAGGATTGTGGCTCGTACGGACGGCGTTGAATCCGGCGTCCTTGAGCAGCCGCGCCTTGCGATATTCTGCGGCATCGAACGCAGCTGCGCCCAGGATGCCGTTGTCAGAGTGGATACAGCTCCCATTAAGCAGAATGCTTTTTCCATTAAGGATGAAGCCTTCGGACGAATTCCAACGGATGGTGCGTATGCCGAAGCGCGTTTCAGCGGTGGCTATGCCGCCTTCGAGCGAGGCCTCGTAAAGTTCGGGGGATTCAGGACTCCATAGACGTGGAGCGTCTATGGTTATGTCTTCGCAGATGTCTATGGTTTGTTCCGGGCGGGAAGTAACCGGTACCTGGACCCGGGCCACTGTTTTTCCTTCAAGGCGCAGTACGATGGAGACATTTCCTGTATAAGTGGCAATGCCTTCGTTTATCAGTTTTGACTGGACACGCACCACGGCGCGGTCTGGGGAGGCCTCCAGTGTTGAAACAAAGGTTCCCTGGTGCTCAAAATGGATCAGAGGTTCTTCCACCAACCATACGTGACGATAGATTCCCGAACCGGAGTACCATCGGCAATTAGGCTGGGCGGAATTGTCCACTTTGACGGCTATGGTGTTTGCGCCTTCTTCCAGGTAGGGAGTGATGTCGACACGGAATGAAGTGAATCCGTAAGGGTGTCCACCAGCGAGTTGGCCGTTGACATAAACCTCGGAATTCATATATACTCCCTCAAAGTACAGGAACTGTTTATTTGGAGAGAGCTGATACTGGAAGGTTTTCCTGTACCATCCCAGCCCGGTGGGGTAATATCCGCCGGCATTCCCGGCGGGTGCCTCCTTGTCAGGGACAGCCTCTATGCTCCAATCATGAGGGAGGTCAACACTGCGCCACCCTGAATCATCAAAGTCGACCTCGGACGCCTCTTGCGGGGCGTCAAGTTGAAACTTCCAACCGTTGTCAAACAGCTCCCCCGGAGGAGTCGTCGCCTTTGCCGCATAGCAAACCGCCATCCCGGCCAGAGCAAGCATACAAGCCATAATCTTCATAACTGTCTATGTTTCACCAATACACAAATATAATGAAGATTCAGCGAAAAATATAATGTGTCATACCTTGGCCCATGCTCCGGAAGGAGGTGGAACAGTATTCTGTGCTGTCTTATGGAGCTAAATGAAAGATTTTGAGGGATATGCGTATAAATGAAT
>JAFRXO010000052.1 GCA_017443465.1 Bacteroidales bacterium | reverse complement strand
GTGGCTCTTTTCGTCCCCATCACAATGGATGTCAATCTAATGAATATGACTACAACCAAGAATTACAATGAGACGGGGACGCTGGGACTGGGAGCCAGTTATACCTTCAATCTTGGCAGGAAGTCATTCCTGGAACCGGTTCTATCTTGTGGCAGTACTTACTATAAAACAGACTTAAATTACCTGACGCCAAAATTTGAAGTGCGATGGGGCGCGAAATTGAACAGGTTCGGGATGTTTGTTGGACTTGGCGCTCAATATCTGCATCCCTATGGCAACAGTACAGTTCCCGACATGACAATGATGTACGCCAAAGTAGGTGTGAGATTGTTCTGATAAAAGCGAAGCCATCCGGGAGGGTGGCTTTTTTGATGCGGGCTGGGGCCGTAATGGACAAGGGAACCTTTTTTCGGTATAAGGACGCAGTATTTCGTAAATTTGCAGTCTATATATATATTATGTAGAACTGCAAATGAACCGCAGGCAAATCGTGGAAGGTTGCAAGCGTGGGGACCCGGCGTCTGTCGAGGCCCTCTATAATGCGTATTCTGCGAAGCTTATGGGAATTTGCAGGCATTATGTGAGTTCCCAGGATGTGGCGGAGGATCTGTTTCACGATGCCTTTCTAGTGATTCTTTCATCCATAGGCTCATTGCGGAATCCGGACAAACTGGATGCGTGGATGGGAGTTATCGTCAAGAATATCGCCCTGGATTACCTGAAGGACAGCAAGCATTTCACGCATCCTGATACCGATATGGATATGGAGGATGTTCCGGAAGAGTCTGTTTATCCGGCGCCTCCATACGAGGATATGATGGCGATGATTGACCGGCTCCCGGAGCAGTATGGGAAGGTGTTCCGCCTGTCTGTGCTGGAGGGGCTTTCCCATAAGGAGATAGGAGAATTGCTGCATATTGGGGAGCGTTCGTCATCGTCCAATCTTTTCCGTGCAAGGCAGTTCCTGCAGAAGGAATTGAAACAGTACTGGCTGGCTCTGCTGGCTTTGATTGTGCTGGTTGCCACGCCTTTTATCCTGCACAAGAGAGCGGGTGAAGGACCTGAACCGGAACAGCCCATTGCAATAAATACTGGTATCGATACGACCGAAGTTCAGACCGGCGTGGATTCGCTGGCGGTAGTCCCAGTAGAAGTTGTGCCGGAAAAGACGTTCTATGCGAGGGAGGTTGAGCCGGAAACTAAGGTGGAAAGGGTGGATTCAATGGTGAAACGAAAGTTCTTGGCTCCCATAGAGAGAATTGAAGGAATTGGGCTCCAGGCTATCGTAACCGGAAAAGCCCCCGCACTCACCATCAGGAGGCCGGAGCATCGGGAATGGACGGTGCCGGAGGATTGGCTGGCAGAGGCCAAGAAACCGGAAAAGAAGTCCGTCCTGGGTCTGTTCCCGTCTATATCCGTCCTGCCAGGAGCGATTGCCGGAACCAGCCCGATAATAATGGGTTCAGGTATTCTGGCAGAGGCGTCATCCTACATTATGGCACCGGACACCAAGGTCAATGACTGGTCTGACTTCCTGGAAGCTGTCCGGTCAATGGAGGGAAGCTATACCAGTGGCGATTCGCTTGCTTACTACAATTCGCTGCTGCATATTGCCGAAGGCCTTGCTGCTCCAAGCCCTATGGAACCGAATCCTATGCCGGTGGAAGAGCGCGTGGAATATGAAAAACCGTTCTCGGTCGGGCTCAGTGCCAGCATCGGCCTGAACGACCGCTGGAGTGTGCTGACGGGTCTTGAATATACCCGCCTTGGCTCCTCGCATACAATAGGCCGGGATACGCTGTATATCCGGAATCAGCAGAAGATTCACTATGTTGGTGTTCCGCTCGGCCTTTCCTATACGGTCTGGTCCAAGGGTAACTTGCGCCTGAATGCATCGGCCTTTGGCAAGATGGAAATTCCGGTTGCAGCTACGCTGAATCAGATACACCATAATGGGAATGCCTACTCATACCGCAGCAGCTTCCGGTTCCAGGCTCCGGTGCAGTGGTCTGCCGGTGCCGGATTCGGCCTGCAGTACAATGTGCTGCCGTGGATGGGGCTGTATGTGGAGCCGCAGGTGCGTTATTACTTCGACACCGGAAGCAATGTCCAGACCATCCGTCAGGCGCAGCCTGTAGAGTTCGCCGTGCCTTTCGGTGTGAGATTGACTTTCTGAGGAACGCAGTATTCGGGGTGTCGCGCAGTCAATAAGGTAAATGATTGACTGTACGGAATGAACCGGTATTCAGACAGGGAGCGCTATTTTTCGGAATTGGCCGAAACTTCGGAAAGGTACTATTTGGATTATCTGCGGAAATTCAAGCCTTTCGGAGACAGATCGCGTGTCCTGGAAGTCGGTTGTGGGGAAGGCGGGAATTTGTTGCCTTTTGCCCAGTCTGGATGCGATGTGGTTGGCGTTGACATTTCCCGGGGGAAGATCGAGAAAGCCATCCGTTTCTTTAAGGATCGAGGTACGGAAGGGCTGTTCCGGTGTATGGATTTCCTTGACGATGAACTGCAGGACGGGTTGTTTGACATTGTGATTGCAAAGGATATTATGGAGCACATTACGCCTGCGAAGAAAGAACAGTTCTTGCAGAGCGTTCAGCTTCTTCTACGTCCGGATGGGATTGCTTTTTTCGGCTTTCCTGCCTGGCAGATGCCTTTTGGAGGACATCAGCAAACGTGCCGAAAATGGATATGCGCGCATCTGCCTTGGACACACCTGCTTCCGGAGAAAGCGTACCGGTCTTTCCTGTCGCGCTCCGGCGAGGATTCGGGACATATTGAAGAACTGATGGAAATCCGGGAATGCCGGATGAGCGTTGAACTGTTTGAGCGTCTGTGCAGCGCCACAGGGTTCCAAGTTCTTGATAGGACGCTATGGCTGGTCAACCCCCATTACAGGGCAAAATTCGGGCTGATCCCACTGCGGCTAAGGCTGGGACTGGACCGGATTCCCCGTTTGAGAAACTACCTGTCAACTTCCTGCTTTTATATCCTTCGAAACAACTGAATACACAAAAAATCAATAACTTTGTAAATGGTAACTATGATGAATATGAAAACACCTTTTGTCTCTCTGGCCGTCTTCTTCGCTATGGCTCTGACCTTTTCTGCTTGTGAGAAGGTTCCTGTGAGCGACGAGCCTGAGGAGAATCCGTATCAGCCAATGGAGTTGACAACCAAATCGGCAGAGTTCGTGGAGAAAGGCAACTCGTTTGCTTTTGAGTTCCTGGACAAGATTGATGCGGCGGCCGCCGGGGATTATATTGTTTCCCCGCTCAGCATGCAGTTCCTGCTGGGAATGATCCTGGATGGGACCTATGGAGATACGGCGGCAGAAATTGCTTCTGTGCTTGGATATGGGGCTGGAGAAGTGGATGCCGTGAATGAGTTCTGCCTGTCTATGCTGAAACAGTTGCCGGAGCTGGATAAGAAAACAACGCTGTCCATTGCGAATGCTTTGGTCGTCAATCAAGATTATCGGCTGAATGATTCATATATCGAGGAGACTGGCAGGTACTATCAGGCCGAGGTCACCAATATGAACTTCGGCGATTCCGAGGAATCTGCCGCCAAGATTAACCAGTGGGCATCGGACCATACCCAGGGAATTGTCACCCGGATTATCGAGAAGACATCGAAGGATATATTGGCCTACCTGCTCAATGCGCTGTATTTCAAAGGAACCTGGGTCACAAAGTTTGACGCAGCCCTAACGGCCCAGTCGGTCTTCACCTTGGAGGATGGAAAAACCTCTGAGGTAATGATGATGAATCAGGTTGCCCGGTTACCCTATCTTGAGACGCAGGCATTTCAGGCGGTCCAGATGCCTTATGGAAACGGCGCATACTCGATGACCGTCCTATTGCCCAAGAACGGTAAGAAAGTGTCGGATGTGACGGCAGCGCTGAAATCGACGCCCTGGAAGACATTGATGGGATCAATGGGCAGTGCGGAAGTGAATCTCTGGTTCCCGAAATACGAAACCAAGTTCGGCATCAAGTTGAATGACATCCTGATTGCAATGGGAATGCCGCTTGCGTTTGACGAGATGCGTGCCGATTTCTCCAAGATGTCACCCGATGCCCTATGCCTGAGTTTCGTGCGTCAGGATGCTGCTATCAAGGTGGATGAGGAGGGAACGGAGGCCGCTGCGGTTTCAAGCGCAGGGGTTTTCGTCACGGACGCCGGTCAGTCCAGTCAGGTGCTATTCCGTGCAGACCATCCTTTCATTTACGTGATTTCCGAAGCGGGTTCCGGGGCGGTGCTATTTGCCGGGCGGTTCGGAAACGAGCAATCAGAGTGAGTTAAGATATTCGAAAGCCATCCGGGAGGGTGGCTTTTTTAGTGATACCTGTTGGAGCAGTGTCCACGTCCATAAGGCGTGGACATTTTTGTGGAGCGTGGACGGATGATATCAGGCCGGCAACCGTTTTTATGATGATTTACGGAAGCGGTCTCGGAGTTCTTCCATCCGCTTCATTAGGTCGTCGAAGGAGAGGGCTGCGCCGAAGATGAAGTGGCGCTGCATCTCGGCATAGTCGGCCTTCCAGCGCTCGATTTCGGATGCCGGCGGGAGGAAGTCAATCTTGTCCGGGGCGTGGAGAGCATAGTCCACGTATTTGAGGTCGTAGTAGGTCTTGCGGTGCTCCACGATAGCGTTGTAGAGGTCCTTGTCGGCAAGTGCTTCCCGGCCATAGGGAGTGTCCATCAGGCGCTCCAGGTCGTAGAGGTGGCGGCTCATCCTGTTGTAACGCGGTTTTGCCCTTTGGAATTCCTCATTAAGGAGGAACACTTTCTCCAGGAAGGTGCGGGTGGGCACAACAGTGCGGATGGTGCAAGAGAGTTCGTTGTCCTCTTCCGGATAGTGTTTGGCGATAAGGGTGTCAATGGGACGGGGTTCCGTGGGTTCGTCCATCGCCAGGCAGCCGATTTCTACCTTGACGCGGGAAGGGATGTAGTCGGCTGCGTCTTCCAGCACGGAGGGATAATGGACCAGGAGGACGGTGGGGTCAGTATTGCTGTTGATGTGGACCGGGCCGTCCTTGGTCATGCGCTCGGTGACGGCTTCGATGCTGTAACCGCCGACACCCATTTCTTTGAGGCGGGCGTCAAGTTCGTCCTTGAGGGTGGTGGTGATGTAGGCCCGGGCCTTGCGGCAGAGGTTGTCGCGCTGAAATTTGTTGGTGCGCTCCATCCCGAAGAAGGAATGATCCAAAGCGACGTCGATGTCTTCACTGAGGCGCTCGATGATGTTCCATCCCTTGGAGAGGCTGGTACCGCCCTTGAAACTGAGCGCATCCTTGCAGGAAGTCTGGAACAGAGCCTTGAGTACGGCGGTAACCCACCAGTCCTTTTCGATGGCGGCGGCCTGCTGGAGTTTCTCTTTATCTTCTACGGACTGCAGAACGACACGGCGTTCTGCGAGGTCCAAGTCTATCCATTTGCTCATAGTTACAGAAGTGGGATAATGATGGTTTTCATCCAGACGGGCATCATCTGAACGTCGCCGCGGAATGTCTCTATGTCCGGATGCTTGTTTATGGCGTTTTTCAGGGCAGAGACCTCTTCAGGGCCGATATTCTCTGCGCCGGTAGCCTTCAGCGCCTGCACAATCAGTGCGGCGAGACGAGTCTTGTAGGCAAAGTTCCGGGGAACCGCCCGCTGGAGGTGAATGCTCTTGCCGTCCACCGTGAGCACCCGGGATGAGCCGGAAGTTATGTAGGTATAGGCCATGGGCACCTGCGTGGAAAGCCCCAGCATATTGGCGGCCGTATAGCCCGAAGGCAGCACCTGGGCGTGGTCCCGCTGAGCAACCGCCTCTACAATCTTTGAAACATCTGGATAGAGCGGACCGAAGCGCGTGACCGTAGGCTTACAATAGATACCCCGCGCAAGACGCTTGATTTCGCCCTTGGCTTCCAGTTCCGTGAGCACACGTCCAGCCTGCCTTTCCGTACACAGGTCCAGAAAGTCAGAGGCAAAGACGATACTGCCGCCCTCCAGGGAAGCAATGCGCTCGTATATGTCCTTTGTCCTCATAGTTCAGCACATTTGACGAATGCAAAGATATAAAATGGTAGCTAACTTTGCAAAAATTAG
>JAFRXO010000051.1 GCA_017443465.1 Bacteroidales bacterium | reverse complement strand
TAAGTGGCATAGCCCATCCACCCCACATCTTTAACGAGGAAGAATATTGATTTGATAATCAATAAGTTACAGGCATAAGCCAGGGTTCGAGCCCTGGTTTTTTGTCTTTTTACTACCCATTTACTTCCCAAAGAAGGAAGAAGTTATCTCGTAGTGAAAGAAGAGGAATAGTAAAATAACAGTTGAAAAACAGTATCTTTGTGATATGAAGAAATTGTTTATCCTCATTGCATTGTTCTTTTCGATTCAATGTTTTGCTCAGATTGAGACAGATACTCATGTATTCTGGCAGCCTGGGGTAAAGCTTACCTTTGATATGTTCCAGGGGAATCTTCCAGATTCTGTCTCTATGAAAAAGATGACAGACATGAGTTATTATTTTGAGATATCTAAAGGATTCTGGGCAGCTCTTGATATTCCTAAGTCAAAACGGGGTTGGAAGAATGGAATGGTAGAGAAGTATTATTTTTGTGCTGCCATGGACAAGAAGAATTCTTTCTTCATTGTAAGGGATAGCACAGAATTAAAATATGCCCAATTAGTATTTGATATATGCGAGCTCTCAACTCGGATATCAAGAAGAAATCTAGACCAATTTGTCGCCTCAATAAATGAGGACATTGATAAACCTGTCAATGGGGCCATCTCAATACAGTATATGACATGTTTGAATGATGGCAAACAATTTGGCAAAGAAGCAACACATGCATTATATGTCAATGTTATTGGAACTCATAATGAGGCCGAATACCAAAAGTTTAGGAGTATGATAGATGACCTCCTTGAAGAATTGGAGTCATATGCCACAAGCGAAGAAGAGATTCGGAGACTGATAAGCGAAAAGCCAGATAAAGGCTATAAACTTGCCCCTTCCTATTTAGATGATTTCAAAAAAAGAGGTACTATACGATACTAATCTGGGATAGTAAAATTGGGTGGCATCATGTCAGATAAAGGCTATTAGCCTGCCTCAGACTTCCCCTGTGACTATCCAAGTTTTTGAATACAAGTGTAACTAGCTGATAATAAGTAGCATAGAATAATTACACCATATGTGGAACGAGGAAGAATATTAGTATTCCACGGCATTACCAAAACGCTGTAAATACTTAAAAATCAATAAAGAGAGGGAGACAACGAATGTTTCCCTCTCTTTGTTTTGTCCCGTTTTAACACGAAATACGTTTCCCTATTTGCGCACCCTCTATTGGGTTTCCACGGAAGTCTTACAACCCTGTTTGGAAAATATCGTTATATTTGTATTGCTTTATCATTATCCTATGTTATGAAAAGAGCCGCTGTATTCATTTCATTAATTGCCTTCTGCTTTTTCTTCTTCTCCTCCTGCGAGAAAGATGGAAGTACAAATGTTTCATATTTAGAGGGGAAGTATACTCTCCAAATCGCCGAAGGAAACATAAGATTTTTAGAAGGTTATGAGTATAATTGGTCCTATGACGACAAGGCGAGGAAGCTATCACACGATGCTGGAGAGTCTGTCGTTCTTTCATGGTTAGACAGTGAAACAAACGAGAAACTAATGCACAAAATGATAGATGAACTCGTCTGCTTTCCAAGCGGTTTAACTTTCCGCAAGGATGGAACTGTCCTGGTTAAACCACTTTTCTGCTGGCTTGACGATAGCGGAATGGAGTATTGGTATGATGAGGAGGACAAAGATGATGTGGAAATCCAGGTCAATTACACGATTGAAAAAGGTGTAATTGTCTTTAGATTATTTGGTTTAAGAGGTTATTCCTACAAGATTGTTTCCAACAGTGGAAATACCTTGAACTTGGAATTGACCGACGAATACCTGAAGGAGTTCAATGAAGGCGAGAAGTATACGATGACGTGGTCTAAAGCACGCTATCAGCGTCATTAGTTTTCTCCATTTTTGGCGGCCACTGATCAAAAACGAGATAGTCATTTAACGCGATAGCGAGGGCGACGGACGGGGCGGAACTTCCTCGAGGAAGAATATTAACTATTAAGCAGGAGTTACGGGTGGACGGGACGCACCGTGCATCCCATGCAAACATATTGATAATTCCAGAACGGGATATCCATGAACCGGCCGAGATTGGTGGCGAATATTTCACCATCCTCATCGCGGTTCGAAGTCCAATAATAAGCCTGATTGCCTTTGTCTTTGGCAAGATTCTCATTCGTGCGCTGTCCGGCGGCCGGAAGATAGATAGAGTTCCCGTTGATCTTGCTGGTCACCTTCCATCCGCCTGGATTGTCTTCTGACCATTGGTGATAATCTGACGGCACCATCTCCCAAGTGCAATTCTCAATGAGTTCCTCGAACTCATCGAGAGTAGGCATCCTCCAGGATCCTCCCCATTTCACGTGGGCAACGTCATATTCGCTTTTCAGGTTCAGTTTGCTATCGTAGAGATTAGCGATAGCCGCATCACGAGAATCTTCGTCAGTCCCTATTCCATCGAACACTTGATAGCTTTCCCAGTCATAGTAAGTACCGTCGGGCTTGTCGGAAGTTTCTCCCCAGCCATAATAATTCCCAAAATCCTTCTCGTTCGACGCCCCTACGTTCATGCTCGCCCATTTTACACTTAAGCCAAGGTCGACAGCGTATTTGTCATAAGGACTCTTGTCCTTATCGGATTTATCTTTGTCGCAGGATGCGAAAACAACGGCAGCACATGCAGCAATGAATAATAAGGCAAATGATTTTTTCATATGATTAATATTTTAACCAGGTTATCTGATCTTTACCGCGGGCCAGCCGTAGTCCTGGTAGCAGGATACCTGCAGGCCATTGGCCTCGGCATAGTCCAGGATAGACTTTGTGCGGGTAGCTTTCTTGGTATCTTCATCGGCGCCAAGGGCGATAAGGGCTTCGTACCTGTCGCCGAAAATGGCTTTGGCGGTGGGGGTATATGAAGAACCGTCGCCTACGGCATCGAACTGAGTGACCTCAAAACCGCTGTCGGTCTTTTTAACGTGCATGCAGCCAGGGTGACTTCCGCCGGAGACAGATTTGAGAGTGTCTCCAGACTGGTTGTAATTCTCAACCCGGAAATCGCCCCAGACCCGGATATCATCGGGATTAGACTCATCGGAAGCCACGACCAGGCAATATGGAATACAATGCTCGCCAGGAGAATAACTGGCACCAAGTCCTTTCATGTATCTGATGATGGCATTAATGCTGCTGTCTTCTTCTTTCTCATTGTTAACTTGAACGTCAGCAACTGATTTTGTGTCGGTTACATGTTTGTCGGTGTCGCCCGCGGGGACCGCGTCTTTCTTCGCCCTGGTCTGTCCGCAGGAGAGGAGGATCAAGCATGCTGATAAGTAAATAAGGATTCTTTTCATGATTGGATATGAAATTTTACCGGACTTCCAGTTTGGGTTTTACCGGGTCTATGAGGTGATATATATGGTCCCGTTCTACGGCGGTGACTCCTTTGATGCCTGAAAAATATTCGATGGCCAGGTTGATATCTTTCCCCTCAGGTATCTTGATGGCAATTCCCGGGATGATGTTGTATTCGTACAGGATTTCAGCACCGTATTTACTGACTGCATTCAGAAGATGGCTTTTGCCGATTTCCTTGGCGTACATGATTATGAGATTTGTCGGAGAAACGAATTCAACGTCTTCACGGAGAATGATTTCCTCGTTTTTCGAGAGATTGTAGATGGCCTTCTGGAAGTTGGCTTTCCCGAAATTGACGGCGGCCGACAGGGAGTCTTCAGGAAACAGGCGGACACTGTCAAAGTAATACAGGCTGTCCGTCGTGTCCAGCCAGCCGCCTACGAATCCGTCGTGAGAATATGCATGGCTCGTGACACTTTCCAACTGATCGCGGCCGTGGCTGTTCTGAGTGGTAGCGTACGCTACGCATATTCCTTCTGTAGGCTCGGTCATCGTCCGGATATTCAGCGTAAAACCATCCGGATGAGTCTGGCTGAAGGTCCAGATCTCATCGGCAAGACGGGAAGGTGAGCCCTGCTTTGATAAGTTCCTGGACGTTCCGCATGAAGTTGCGACCAGGACGGTCAGTATGACTATGGTATTGCGTATTAATACTTTCACGGCGCCAAAGATACGAACTATTTGCCTCAGTCCAGTTGCCTCAATGCTTTTGCAAGCTGGTCCGGGCAGCTGGTGCCGCGGCCTTTGCAGTCTATTCCTTCCAGCAGGCCGATGACTTCCTGAACCTTGCGGCCCACACAGAGCCTTGCAAGACCTTTGGTGTTCCCGTCGCAGCCTTTGACGATCTCGACGCGGCGGATTACGTCTCCTTCTGTCTCAAGGTTTATATGTGTAGAGCATGTTATTCCGCAGGTGCTGAAAGAGGCGCTGCGGATGCCGTCAGAGGTGATGTCTGACAATTTGGTCGGGTCGTACATATGCCTATTTTATTTCTGTAAGTTCTCCTGTCGCCGATTCGATGATGAAGCCGCGGACTGTAATGTCGGAAGGAACCAGAGGGTGGTTTACAATGGCAGCTACTGTGTCGCGTACGGATCTTTCTGTGTCATGGAAGCCTTCCAGCCATGCGTCCAGGTCGATGTCGCTGCGTTCCAGGCAGGCCTGAGGAATGCCGCGTTTCAGCATTTCTTCCCTGAAATGGCTGAAGCTCATATGACAGGCTCCGCAGGTCGTGTGGGCGACAACCATTATTTCAGTCACGCCAAGTTCATATATGGCCACGATGAGGCTCCGCATTGCTGAATCCCATGGTGAGGGGATGACTGCACCGGCGTTCTTTATGATCTTGGCGTCTCCGTTTTTCAGGCCCAATGCGTCCTGCAGAAGGACGGACAGTCGTGTGTCCATGCAGCTTAAAACTGCAAGTTTCTTGTCCGGGAACTTGTCGGTAAGGTGCTTTTCATAGCCCTTTGAGGCTACATATCCTCGGTTGAACGCCAGTACTTCATCTATGCTGCTCATATGGCTCGGAGATATTTTTTCCAAAAATACATATTTTTACCGAAACGCGTCGGAAATGATTATATTTGTGATAATTCGGTGAAAAGGAAATATTTTTCAACATGCTGAAAGACAATACTAAAAGAGAGATATGGATTGACTGGCTCCGGGTGACGGCCTGCTTCATGGTGATGATGACCCATAGCTGCGAGCCGTTTTATCTCGGTGGCGAAGGGTCATTGATCCTGACCAAGGCTGATGCCATATGGATGTCGATCCTTAACGTCTTCCCACGTGCCTGTGTGGCCCTTTTCGTCGTGGCTTCCAGTTATCTGCAGTTTCCGCTTCATTATCAGGCCGGGGAATTCTTCAGGAGAAGGGCGGTCAGGGTGTTGGTCCCATTCCTTTTCTGGACTGTGGTCTATGCCCTTGTCTGGGGTGAGCCCGTCCAGAATTTCAAGGACCTCCTGCTGAACTTCAACTATGCAGCCGGCCATCTGTGGTTCGTCTATATGCTCATAGGCCTTTACCTTATCATGCCCCTGCTTTCTCCATGGGCGGAGAAGGTCGGTAAAAAGGAACTTCAGGTCTATCTGGGCATATGGCTTTTTACCACCCTGATACCGCTCATCCGGCAGTGGGCCGGAGGACCGGCTCCGGTCATATACGGTCCTTCCGGCATCCCGAATGCGGCAAAATATCCTCTCTGGGGTGAAGCCAGCTGGAACACTTACGGCGTTTTCTATTATCTGAGCGGTTTTATCGGCTATATGCTTTTGGGACTGTACTTCCGCAAGTTCGTCGGGGAGTTGTCCTGGAAGAAAACGCTCTCCATAGCCGCGCCCCTGTTCCTGGCGGGCTTTGCCATATGCTCCCTCGGATTCCTGAGCAGGGTCTGGGGGGATTCCAATGGCGTCTTTCCCATTGAAGGCCCCGTCGGACTTGCAGCCCTGTGGGAGGGACCGTGGCTGAATGACACCATTGGCGTGGCGCTTATGTCCATAGCATATATCCTCCTGTTCCGTCAGATAAAGGGAGAAGGCCGGTTCTACAAAAATGTCCTGCTTCCGGTTTCAAAGGCAAGCTACGGGATGTACCTCTGTCATATGCTTCTTCTCGGAGCCGTGTCAGCGTGGCTGCGCACTTCGCTCGGATTGGGGACTGAAGGAGCCTTGGGCATATGGACTACTCCGGTGCAGATCCTGCTGACCGCAGCGATCTCATTTAGCTGCGTAGCCCTTTTCTGTGTCCTCGTGCAGCGTATCCCGAAAGCAGGGAAGTGGATTATCGGATAGATTGATTATATTTGACAGGATAAAAATAACCAGACATGATCAGATTAAATGCATTCTTCGTCCTCAAGGAGGGCGTCTCATTGGATGAACTCAAGGCCGTTACTGATGAACTAGTTGCAAAATCGCGCCAGGACGAGGGAAACAAAGGCTATGACCTGTTTCAAAGCACTACCAACCCCAGTATTATGATGTTCTGCGAGAGTTGGGAAAACCAGGCTGTGCTCGACAAGCATTCTGCAGCACCTCATTTTACATATGCGGTGCCTAAGATAGGTGAGATGGCAGTTGACGGGCTTAAGATCGAGAGCTTCGAAGACTGATTTGTCCTAGCATAGCCTCACAGGCCTCCAGGATATCCTGGAACGTCGTTTCGAAGTCTCCGGTGTACCAGGGATCGGCCACATCGCGCCCCATTCCGGTATATGACATCATCAGATGGACCTTGCCCTCTGGATCATCGGGGATAATCCGACGTAGGAGCCTGATGTTTGAGGAGTCCATGCATATGATCCTGTCAAACCTCCCATAATCCTGGGGGGTGACCCTGCGGGCCCTTTTCGAGGTGTCAAAGGCTATCCCGTGCTGGCTGAGGCATCTGCGTGCAGGCGGATATATCGGATTGCCTATTTCCTCTGACGACACTGCGGCGGACTCTATATGGAATTGATCCTGGATCCCATATGAGCGGACCAGCGCTTTCAGGATGAATTCAGCCATCGGAGACCTGCATATGTTCCCATGACATAGGAAAAGTACCCTCATTGTCTTATTTTGGATTAAATGATGCTTAAAGGATGCCCCGATTCCGGGATGTATTTTTCAAGCAGTTCCCTTGTAGGGATCTTCACGAAACAGGTAGGAGTCCCGTCCGTGCAGGCAAACCACTCGCTTTCGGAAAGGCTCCGGTCCATAACCAGGTGAACCGGGGCACATTCAGGAAGGATGGCGCTCAGGATAGTGGTGGCCCCGACATTTACTCCTGTCAGTTCCAGGAGCTTCTCAGCAGGGGCAAAGGAAACCCTGGGGATTCCCAGGGCCCCGCAGAATTCCCGTGTTACGAATGGCTTGTCATCCGGCATCGCGTAGAGATAGAACTCTGTCTGCTGGCGGTTGCATAGGAAGACCGTCTTCACTATCCTGACTCCTATCCTGGCATCAATATGCCTGCAATCCTCCATCGTCAGCCCCGGGTCTGTGTCAACCCGTTCGAATGGAATATCCAGCCTGGAGAATGCATCATAAACCTTCTCCTGGAGGGGCGAAGAGAATTCCTGAGGTGGAGTGGCAATCGGGTCGCTGACTTTGAACATTGAGCTATCCTTCAAGTATTTGCGCTGCGGCGTTCTTTGTGTCCACTTTTTCGATGATCCTGACAAGGATGCTGTTCTCATCGAAGATGAAGGTCCTGCGGAGAGTGCCGATGACTGTCTTCCCGTACATCTTCTTCTCTCCTATGGCTCCAAAGGCCTCGTGCATCTCTTTGCTTGTGTCTGCAAGGAGGGTGAAGGGAAGGGAGTGCTTAGCGGCGAATCCGGCGTGGGATTTCTCGCTGTCCTTGCTCACTCCTACTACGTTGTAGCCCGCTGCGATGAGGGCATCGTGGTTGTCCCTCAGGGAACATGCTTCGGCGGTACAGCCGGAAGTGTTGTCTTTCGGGTAAAAATAAATGATAGTCTTCTTCCCGATGAAATCTTCTGATTTAACGGTATTTCCATTCTGGTCAGTGACCGAGAACGAAGGCATTTTGTCTCCTGTCTTAAGCATATGTCTGTTTATCTGATAAAATGCATTGGAGTCCATGGCTCGTCTTCGCGGCCCGGTGCGGGCTTCCCTCCGGTGCTCTCAAGGAGCCAGGCCATGTTGTTGGCAAGTGCGCGGACAGTCTGCATCCCTTCTTTGTCAAGGGCTGCCTGGCCTGCCTCCCGGCCATAAACTATGTTCCAGTATTGGGATGTTACAACTGGCATGTTCATCATCATGAACGGCATGTTTAGGGTGTCGAATGTTGCGGTTGCACCACCTCTGCGGCAAACGGCTATTGCTGCGGCGGGCTTCCCGGCGATAGACTGGCCGTTAGAGTAGAACGCCCGCTGGATGATGGCGAGGAGAGCTCCGTTAGGCTGTCCGTAATAGACTGGGGAGCCTACGATGAGCGCATCTGCCTCCGCGAATTTCTCCGAGATACTATTGCATATGTCATCGTTGAAGACACACTTGCCGAGTCCCTTAGCCTTGCATTGGGAGCAGGCTATGCATCCGCGGACCGGTTTGGAACCGATCCAAACTATTTCGCTGTCAATCCCTTTCCTGGACAGTTGCGAGGCAACTTCCGCAAGCGCGATGGCAGTATTGCCCTTCTGGTGGGGGCTGCCGTTGATCATGAGTACTTTCATCGTTCCCGGTTGTTTCTGCCTTCAAATATAAAGTTTTTTCTTATTTTCGTGTCTGAGTCTGATAACAATATTCTACAGTCATGAACATATTTTCGAGATCAATCGCAGTCTTTTCTTTAATCCTCGTGACGTCAAGTCTTTCCGCCCAGGAAGTACAGAGCCGGCATGCTGTCCCCGGACAGAGGTATCTTAAGGAATACTGGGGCCGTCCGGAACTTTATCTCGAGCATCAGGCGTACTATATGCTCGACCTCGCTGACAGGGCCTTGAATGCGAACCGTCCTTCGCTTACAATCAACAGGGAGCGGGAACTGGCTCTCTTGGCGGTCGATGCGGTAACCCATGAGCCGTCCCCCCTCGACAATCCCGCGGTCCTGGACTTTTCCATCCGGAGGATGAACCATGTCCTGGAAGACCTCGATAAGCCGCTTAAAGGGAGCAAGGCATTGAGGGTCTATAAGTTGTATAATTGCGGAATGATTTTCCGCACCCGTGACATGACAGTCGCAGTGGACCTCAACGGAAGGGGAGGGACTCTCATCCCGGACGAAATCATGGACAAGATCGTCGCTCACATCGACATCCTGTTCTATACCCATAACCATTCAGACCATTATGACAATAATGTCAGGGATCTCTGTCATAAGAGGGGGATCCCCATATATGCCACGGATGAAACTTTCAGGGATGACAACCGGGTCTTTCATGTGCGCCATGATGATCTCTACACATTTGACGTAGAGCTTCCAAAAGGCAAGATAACCGTAAACGTCCTTCCGGGCCATCAGGACGCTCTCCAAAACAATATCTGGATCGTCACTATGCCGAACGGCAAGGTTGTAGGAGCTATGGGAGACCAGTGGCTGGACGGAGGTGCCGATCTGAAAATGCTGAAAGATATCTATCTGAGGCTTCCGAAGATCGATGTCCTGGCAATGGACTGCTGGATCCATGATTTCGATGAGCACCTTGCCGACTTCAATCCGAGGCTCCTGGTCTCACAGCACGAAAACGAACTTGGCCATGGGATTGACCACCGTGAGGCCTACTGGATGACTATATTCAAGAATACCGTTGTACATAAGAACTCCGTTCCCTGGGTCCTGATGACCTGGGGTGAATGGTTCGATTACCGGTAATTATTTGATTCTTTTTAATTCTCCCTGGCATGTAGCACTGAAAACCCGTGGCCGCCCATGGCCACGTGAATGGGAGGGGCCCGCAAGCGTAGCGAAGTGGGAGGGATGAGCGAAGCGAAGGTTCTCAGTGCTACATGCCAGGGAGAATTACCCAGGGGCATGACTTGCTACAAAATAGAAAGAAGGTGACTGGATTCCAGCCACCTTCTTTAATAGCCTTGAGAGACCTCGATGGGTTATTTCTCCTCTGCAGGAGCAAGTGCGCACCATGTGCAGGCAGCGATAGCGCCACCGACGAGAGGTGCAACGATGAAGACCCAGAGGTCCTTGAGGGCATCACCACCGACGAAGAGAGCCGGGCCGATCGAACGGGCCGGATTCACTGATGTGCCGGTAAGGTTGATGCAGACGAGGTGAACCAGGATGAGGGTAAGGCCGATGGCCAGTCCTGCGAGGTTACCTGCGCCCTTCTTGGAGTCTGTTGTGCCGAGGACTACGAACACGAAAATGAAGGTGGCGATTACTTCAACCAGGAATGCTCCGCTTGCTCCGCCGGCATTAGCAACACCGTTGGTCCCGAGTCCGGCAGGATCACCCATTGCGCCAGGAGCACCTGTAGTCTTGACGATGAGCCACAGGAGGAGTGCTCCTACGATACCGCCGATGACCTGGCCCACCCAGTAGCCGCAAGCGTCTTTCCAGCTCATACGGCCGGAGAGGGCGACACCAAGGGTGATTGCAGGATTGATGTGGCATCCGGAAATGCCGCCGATGGCATATGCCATAGCGACGACTGAAAGACCGAATGCGATAGCGGTACCCACTACTCCGGCAGAAGTGCCGCATCCCAGGAAGACTGCAGTTCCGCAGCCAAGAAGTGTCAGAACCATGGTTCCGATGCACTCAGCAACATACTTTTTCATGTAAACAATTCGGGTTTTAGTGTTTATCTGCGCTAATTTAATCAATCTTTCCGAAATATTGGTTACTTTTGAATGGAAATAATCTTCAGGAAATGGAAAATGCATCGCAAACCCATGTGGTCATAATGGCCGGCGGAGTCGGCAGCAGGCTCTGGCCGGCAAGCACTCCGGATATGCCCAAGCAGTTCATGGATCTTCTCGGAGTAGGGAAGTCCATGATACAGTTGACCGTAGAGAGGTTCGCCCCCGTTTGTCCTGAAGAGAATTTCTGGGTCGTGACATCCGAAAGATATGCGGATATTGTCAGGCGTCAGCTTCCGCAGATTCCCGCCGGACAGATCCTTACCGAGCCCGAGCCACGGAACACCGCTCCCTGCATTGCATATGCATGCTGGAAGATTTCCGCGCATTCACCCGGAGCCAATATTATTGTAACTCCGTCCGATGCCCTCGTCCTGGATACTGCGCACTTCTCTTCGATCATATGCTCGGCTCTCTCATGGACCCGGACAGGGAGGAACATAGTTACCATAGGGATAGCCCCGTCGCGTCCCGAAACCGGTTACGGATACATATGCGCTGAAGAAAAAGAGCTGGACAAGATAGTGAAAGTCAGGCAGTTCAAGGAGAAGCCCGATCTCGAGACGGCGCAGGAATATCTCCAGGCCGGAAATTACTTCTGGAATGCCGGTATCTTCGTGTGGAATGCAGAAACCATCATGTCCGAGATGCGGGCGCACTGCCCCCAGATAGCTAGGATAATGGATTTGATCGCCCCGTCGTTCTATACACCGGACGAGGCCAGGGCTGTAAAGGAACTTTTCCCTCAATGTGAGAAAATCTCTATCGATTATGCCGTCATGGAGAAATCCGGGAACATCTATGTCATAGCATCAGATATCGGCTGGTCCGATCTCGGCAGCTGGAGTTCGATAAAACAGCATATCTCCGCTGATGAGAACGGCAATTCAAAAGTAGGTAAGGACATCCGGCTTTTCAATACATCCGGTACCATAGTGCATACGGCAAACGAAAAGACCGTCGTTGTCGACGGTCTTGAAAACTTTATCGTTGCCGAGAACGATGATATGCTGCTTGTCTGTCCTCTATCTGATGAACAGCTGATCAGGCAGTTCAGCAGCAAATAACCTGTCTATTCGCTTCCGGCCTTTATGACATCCTGGTTGATGTCGTGGACCTTCTTCTCGTCGATCTTGAGGACTTTACGGTCATATGTCATAAGACCGTTGACCTCGATCTCCACGTCGGTAGTCTGTGTGTAAACACCTCCGCTGCAGCCGATTTCACTGATCAGGCCTTTGAGGATGCCGGCATATTCGGAATATTTGGCCAGCACTTCCTCTCCTCCGTTGAACTTGACGTAACCCCAGTTCTTGTCTGCCTGCCAAAGATGTCCTTCAACCGGAAGGCCGATTCCGCCGTACTCTCCGACAACGTTGATCAGGTCGGGATCCACCAGCCTCATCTTAGGCTCAGGATAGTTGTGCGCGTCCATTATGTCTCCTACCTTGGAACCGTCAGCCCTGGTCCACCAGTTACCTCCCGAAGCCATGTTGATCAGCCTGGTCGGATCCAGTGAGTGGGTGAAGTCAACTATTTCAGGGGTGTCGAACTGGCTCCATGCCTCATTGAAGGGAACCCATACTACGGTGCAGGGGAACTTCTTCTGCTGGGCGATGATCTCAGACCACTCTTTGCGGTAATTGGCTTTTGCCTCCGGAGTCGCGGCGAAATCATCTCCTCCATTATAGAGGGCCCTCTCCCATCTTGCTCCGTCGTGAACGCCGAAGGAAGGCATATCCTGCCAGACCATGATACCGATCTGGTCGCAGTAGTAGTACCAGCGTGAAGGCTCGACTTTGATATGCTTACGTATCATGTTGAAGCCCAGGTCTTTCGTCTTCTGGACATCGTATTTCAAAGCGGCGTCCGAAGGTGCGGTGTGAAGTCCGTCCGGCCACCAGCCCTGGTCGAGAGGGCCAAGCATGAATATCTGCTTCCCGTTGAGGGCGAAACGCTTGTGTCCCTCAGCATCAGTCTTGGATGCAATCTCGCGGATGGCCGTGTAGCCGGTAGCTTCGTCAAGGGTCTTGCCTCCGCGGACGACTTTGAAGCGGAGACCATAGAGCCAGGGGGATTCAGGACTCCAGCATTTCGGGTCCGGGACTTTGAGTGTTACGGGTTCACCGGGCTTTCCGGAGGCCGATGCCAGAGTCTTGGCACCTGCTGCGACAGACTCTGTGGAGAAACCTATGCCTCCTTCGATGACTGAAACCTCCACTTCGTCTCCCGGGGCAGCACCGTCAACATTGACAGTCACGGCAACGCTGCCGTCTGCAACGCTTGAAACTACATTGTAATCAGATACATATGCCTGATCCACAGCCTCGGCCCAGACACTCTGCCATATGCCGGAAACTGCCGTGTACCAGATTCCGCGGGGGCTCTTGACCTGTTTGCCGCGCGGTTGGAAATTGTTGTCTGTGCCATCGAGCACTTTTACGACTATCTCCTGCTTTGCACCCTTGTTCAGGAGGGGAGTGATGTCAAATGAGAAATGGGTGTAGGCTCCGGTGTGTTCCCCGGCCTTCTTTCCGTTCACAAAGACTTCAGCGGACCAGTCGACCGCCTCGAAGTTCAGGAGAATTCTCTTTTTCTTCCAGGCTCCCGGCACTTTGAACTCTGTCTTGTACCAGAGGGCATCATCTGCGGTGAAAGTCCTGCCGACTCCGGAGAGGGCGGATTCAATGCAGAACGGAACGAGGATCTGTCCGTCCGGGCTCAGTGGCTGGACAGCATCCTTGCCTGTAACGGCATAATCCCACAGGCCGTTGAGGCTTTTCCATGCCCCCCTGACAAGCTGGGGCCTGGGGTATTCCGGATGAACGTTCTGCGGTGTGACTTCTTCACCCCATGTTGTCATGATGTGATCACCGGCAGCTTTCCACTGAGGAGCTTCCCGGGAACAGGAGATAATAGCAAGCAAAGCTGCCGCAAGCGCGTAAAAAGTGATTTTTTTCATATGTGGTTTACTTTGAATGTGCGTACTACAAAATTAGTATTTTTTCTGCACTTTTTTTCTAAATTTGTAAAGTTTGGAACTGTAGAATCATTTCTGACATGTATTCATTTGTTATTAGTGTAGTTGCCCTGATCCTGGGCTATTTGTTCTACGGGAAATTGGTGGAGAAGGTATTCGGCCCCGAACCTGCGAGGCCTACACCTTCCATGGTGCATCCGGACGGGATGGATTTTGTCCCCATGCCTCTGTGGAAGATCTATATGATCCAGTTCCTCAACATCGCCGGGACAGGTCCGATCTTCGGAGCCATCATGGGAGCCAAATTCGGGCCGTCTGCTTATCTGTGGATAGTCTTCGGCTGCATTTTCGCGGGAGCTGTCCATGATTATTTTTCGGGAATGATTTCCCTGCGCCATGACGGGGCCGCTTTCCCTGAATTGGTCGGAACGTATCTTGGAGAAACCACTAAGAAGGTCATGCTGGTCTTCTCCCTCATCCTTCTGCTCCTCGTAGGAGCCGTCTTTGTCTATTCGCCTGCAATCATCCTGGGGGACATCGCACCCATCGGCAATTACGGGAATCTGTTTTCCGTCATGTTCTGGATCGTAGTGGTGTTCATCTACTATGTCATAGCCACTCTTCTGCCCATTGACAAGATTATAGGCAGGATATATCCGGTTTTTGCATTTGCGCTCCTGTTCATGGCCTTCGCCTTGATGATAGGACTCTTGGTCAAATGGCCGCATATACCGGAGCTTTGGGATGGCCTGCAGAACATGGGGCCATCGGTAGGAGTTAAGGGACAGACAGTTTTCCCGTGTCTCTTCATAACCATCGCATGTGGTGCCATCAGCGGTTTCCATGCCACCCAGAGTCCTTTGATGGCCCGCTGCATGCGGAGTGAGAAACTCGGGCGTCCCGTCTTCTACGGGGCTATGATTACTGAAGGTATCGTAGCACTCGTATGGGCTGCTGTTTCCTCCTATTTCTTCTTTGACGGGGGAGCTGCCGAAGTAGGTTCTTCCATATCCGCCCAGGCACCTGAGGTGGTTACCAAGGTTTCTGAGGGCTGGCTGGGCCTCCTTGGCGGAGTCCTGGCTGTCCTGGGCGTCGTCGCGGCTCCTATCACTTCAGGTGACACGGCTTTCCGCAGTGCCAGGATAATTGTGGCGGACTTTGTCAAATACGGACAGAAACCGGTAAAGAACAGGCTTATAGTCGCCATACCGCTTTTCTGCGTCTCGGGACTCATGCTCTGGTACAACGTGGCGGATGCTAACGGCTTCAACAAGGTCTGGAGCTGGTTCGGATGGGCTAACCAGACGCTCGCAGTGTTCATGCTCTGGACGATCACTTCCTATCTCGCAAGGACCAGGAAAGGCCATTGGTACATAATCACTATGCTCCCGGCCGCATTCATGACATCTGTCGTGACAACTTACATATGTGTGTCCGGAATCGGACTCAGGATCCCGGGGAAATGGAGCGTGCCTATCGGAGCCGTTGTCTTCATCATTGCCATCGGCCTTTGGTACAAGTGGTACACGGGCTTTACATCCAGAAAAGAAACTTTAGGATAACAATAAACAGAACCAGATATGTTAGATAAAGAAAGAGGGCTGTACATAGCCCATTGTGACAATGGTCCGATCTCATTGGTCGGCAAGATGTGCAACCGTCACGGCCTCGTCGCCGGAGCGACCGGAACAGGAAAGACCGTTACACTCCAGGTGATGGCCGAGACATTCTGCCAGGCAGGCGTTCCTTGCTTCATGGCAGACATGAAGGGAGACCTCTCCGGCATCAGCCAGCCAGGAAAGATAAGTTCATTCATCGAGAAGAGGATGCCTGAGTTCGGAATCGAGAATCCTGTCTTCGAGGGCTGCCCGGTGCGTTTCTTCGATGTTTTCGGAGTCCAGGGACATCCAATGAGGGCCACCATGTCAGGGATGGGACCCCAGCTGATTTCCAGGATGCTGAGCCTGAACGAAACCCAGACAGGAATCATGAACATCGTCTTCAAGATCGCTGATGACTGCAATCTCATCCTTACCGACCTGAAGGACATGAGGGCTGTTCTCGATTTTGTGGCCAGGAACGCCGCCGAGTACAGGACTACATATGGAAACATCTCACCTGCAAGCGTCGGGGCAATCCAGCGTGCTCTTCTCACTCTTGAGCAGGAAGGCGCTGACAAGTTCTTCGGTGAGCCGGCGTTCGATGTGAATGACCTGCTTCAGTGCGAGGGAGGCAAGGGTATAATGAACGTTCTCGCTGCCGACAAGCTGATGCTCAAGCCCAAACTTTATTCGACATTCCTCCTCTGGCTCCTGTCAGAACTCTATTCTACCCTTCCGGAAGTCGGTGACCTGCCGCTACCGAAGCTCGTATTCTTCTTCGATGAGGCGCATATGCTCTTTGACGACACTCCCAAGGCTCTCGTAGACAAGATCGAGCAGGTCGTCCGCCTTATCAGGAGTAAGGGAGTCGGCGTCTATTTCGTTACGCAGAGTCCTTCTGACATTCCTGACAGCATACTCGGACAGCTTGGCAACAGGGTTCAGCACGCCCTCAGGGCATATACCCCGCGTGACCAGAAGGCTGTCGCCGTGGCTGCGGAGACATTCCGTACCAACCCGGCTTTCAATACCTCAGAGGCCATCATGAACCTGGAGACCGGAGAGGCCCTTGTCTCCTTCCTCGACGAAAAAGGTGCACCTTCTGTAGTGGAAAGGTCCAAGATCCTGTTCCCGCTGAGCCAGATAGGGGCGATTACAGAATCCCAGCGCGACCATATCATCAAGAGCTCCAGGCTGTTCGGCCGCTATGACACTCCTGTGGACAATGAGAGTGCATATGAAGTCCTTCTCGCCCAGGCAGAGGAAGAGGCTCACAAGGCCCAGAAAGAAGTGGAGAAGGGGAAAGGCTCTTCTGCGGAGAAGAGTTCCAAGAAGAAGGGTATGTTCTCGAAAGTTGTCGCTGCGGTGCTCACTGCGGTTACCGCAAGTGTCGCCAGCTCTGTCGGGACAGCTGTCTCCAATTCCGTTACCGGGAAGAAGTCCAAGACTTCAGTTAAAGATCAGGCGGGCCGTGCCGTCAAGAATGCCACATCGGCAGCAACGCGCACAATAACCCGCCAGATATCAAGGGATATTTTAGGAAACCTGATCAAATAGGGGAGAGTGGGAGGATTTACTCCCACTCTATCGTTCCTGTCGGTTTCGGGGTGAGGTCGTACAACACGCGGTTCACTCCTGGCACTTCCGTAATGATACGCTGCGTGATGTGATGCAGCAGGGAATAGGGGATCTCTTCAATTGTTGCCGTCATCGCATCGCGGGTGTTGACGGCACGGATGATGACCGGCCAGTCCCAGCTACGCTTGTTGTCCTTGACTCCCGTAGATTTATAGTCCGGGACAATTGTAAAGTATTGCCACACCTTGCCTTCAAGTCCGTTCTTTGCGAACTCCTCGCGAAGGATTGCGTCGCTCTCACGTAAGGCCTCCAGGCGGTCACGGGTTATGGCACCGGTGCAGCGGACTCCCAGGCCCGGACCGGGGAAGGGCTGACGGTAGACCATGTTGTCAGGCAGCCCCAGTTCTTTGCCAACTACGCGAACCTCGTCTTTGAAGAGCAGCTTTATAGGCTCTACAAGCTCAAACTGAAGGTCTTCGGGAAGGCCGCCCACATTGTGGTGTGACTTGACGGGGCCGGATTCGACTATGTCCGGGTAGATGGTGCCCTGGGCGAGGAAACTGATACCGTCCAGTTTGCGGGCTTCTTCCTCGAATACGCGGATGAATTCTGCACCGATTATTTTCCTTTTCTGCTCAGGATCGGCTACGCCGGCCAGTTTGTCGAGGAAACGGTCGGTTGCATCTACATACACCAGGTTGGCGCCAAGCTCGTCACGGAATACGCGCACTACCTGCTCAGGTTCGCCTTTGCGAAGAAGTCCGTGGTTGACGTGTACTGATACCAGTTGACGGCCTACGGCTTTGATAAGCAGTGCTGCGACCACCGATGAATCGACACCGCCCGACAGGGCGAGAAGTACTTTCTTGCTCCCGATCTGGGCGCGAAGTTCATTTACTTGTTCTTCAATGAATGCCTTGGCCAAAGCGGGGGTCGTAATCCGCTCCATATTGGCGGGACGAACGTTTCCTGTTGTCATTTTTATTCAGATAAAGTGTTGATGATCAATTTATTCCCATTCGATTGTTGCGGGTGGTTTAGATGAGATGTCGTACACGACGCGTCCGATACCGGGGACTTTGTTTATTATTTCATCGCTGACTTTCGCCAGGAAATCATATGGGAAGTGGAACCAGTCAGCGGTCATGGCGTCGGTGGAGACCACGGCCCTGAGTGCGGCGACTCCTGCATATGTCCTCTCATCTCCCATTACGCCGATGCTGTTGACTGGGAGCAGGATAACTCCGGCCTGCCATATGGCATCGTATAGGTTCGCGGCTTTCTGCCTGGGGTCCGAAGCGGAGGGATAATCCAACGCTGAGCAGTCATATGAGCGCAGTGCCTTGATGAATATGTCATCCGCTTCGCGCAGTGTATCAAGTTTTTCCCGGGTTATTTCCCCGACGATCCTGATAGCCAGGGACGGACCGGGGAAGGGGTGCCTTCCTATGAGTGCCTCGGGAACCCCGAGGGCCCGTCCGACCCTTCTGACTTCATCCTTGAAGAGCATCCGCAGTGGTTCCACTACTTTAAGTCCCATCTTCTCAGGCAGTCCGCCTACATTGTGATGGGATTTTATCTTTGAGGCGATACCGGGAATGCCGGCAGATTCGATTACATCGGGATAGATAGTGCCCTGGGCCAGCCATTTTACATCGCTGATCCCATGTGCGTATTTTTCGAATGTTTCGATGAAGAGTCTTCCTATTGTCAGGCGTTTCTGCTCAGGGGAGGATGCTCCTGCGAGGGCTGAGAGGAATTCCTCAGAAGCGTCCGCGCCTATTACATTCAGGCCCATCCCTTCATATGAAGCCAGCACGTCTTCGAACTCATTCTTGCGAAGCAGTCCGTTGTTGACGAATATGCATGTGAGCCTGCGTCCTATGGCGCGGTTGAGAAGTACTGCGGCAACGGTGGAATCGACTCCGCCGCTGAGACCGAGTATGACAGTGTCCTCTCCCAGAGTTTCGCGGAGGGAATCGATTGTGGTTTCTATGAATTTTGAGGGAGTCCAGTCTCCCGAGCATCCGCATATGTCCAGCGCGAAATTGGAGAGCATTTTCGCTCCCTCGGGAGTGTGATAGACTTCCGGATGGAACTGCACCGCATATGTCTGCTCTCCTTCGAAATGGAATGCTGCGTTGGTAACGTCTTCGGTTGAAGCAAGGACCTTGGCTCCTTCGGGCAGCCTGGTAATTGAGTCACCATGGGACATCCAGACCTGGGTGACAGACGGGACGCCTTTGAACAGGGGACTTTCCGCTTTAATTGTAAGCATGGCCCGGCCATATTCGCGGGACCCGGAGTTCTCAACTTCGCCTCCGTAACTATGAGCGAGGAACTGGGCGCCGTAGCATATGCCCAGGACGGGAATCCGTCCGCGGCAGAGGGAGAGGTCGATAGCGGGCGCGTTGCTGCTCCGTACGGAACACGGGCTTCCGGAAAGTATGATTCCCTTGAGGCCTTCGACTCCTTCGCGCAGGATCGAATCAATCGTGTTGTACGGATGGATCTCACAGAAAACACCGCACTCGCGGAGGCGTCGTCCGATGAGCTGAGTCACCTGTGAACCGAAATCCGCTATCAGTATCTTGTCCATATGTAATGGAAAGTTATTTCTTGTAGTTCGGAGACTCCTTAGCGATAACTACGTCGTGGGGATGATTCTCGCGCAGGCTGTTTTCGCTGATCCGGACGAACGAGGCCTTGCCCAGCGTGGCGAGGTCAGGAGCCCCGCAGTAGCCCATGCCGGCCTTGATTCCTCCCAGGAGCTGGTAGAGTATGTCGATCACGCTGCCTTTGTAAGGCACTTTTCCGACGATTCCTTCGGGAACCAGTTTCTTGGAGCCGCTCTGGAAGTACCTGTCCGATGAACCGGCCTGCATCGCATCCTTGGACCCCATCCCGCGGTAGGTCTTGAACATTACTCCGTTCTCGCTGAAGACCTCTCCGGGAGCCTCTTCCGTTCCTGAGAACATCAGTCCGCACATGACGCAGTCTCCGCCGGCGGCAAGCGCCTTGACCGCGTCTCCGGAATAGCGTATTCCACCGTCTGCGATAACCGGGACTCCGCTGTCCTTGATAGCGTCCTTTACATTATAAATAGCTGAGAGCTGGGGAACACCGACTCCTGCGATGACTCGAGTGGTGCATATGCTTCCGGGGCCTATACCGACCTTGACAGCATCGGCTCCGTTATCAACGAGGTACCTGGCGCCTTCCGCGGTGGCTACGTTTCCGACAACCACATCCAGGCCGGGGAGCTCTTTCTTTATGCGTTTGAGTGTCTCGACTACGTTCTTGCTGTGGGCATGGGCGGAATCCAGGACTATGGCATCGACTCCGGCTTCCTTCAGTGCGGAGGCTCTCAGAAGCGCATCGGGTGTGATTCCGACTCCGGCGGCTACCTTGTAGTCGCGGCCTTCAGACCTGGCGACGCTCTTTACTGTCATTACCTCTGAAGCCTGCTGCTCGACGGACATGTTCTTGTGGATGACTCCAATGCCGCCTTCACGCGCCATGGCGATGGCCATGGATGTCTCAGTGACAGTGTCCATGGCTGCTGAAACGACTGGAATATCGAGATTTACGTTTCTGGAAAAACGCGTTTTCAGGTTAACCTCTTTAGGCAGGACTTCTGAGTAGGCGGGGATGAGGAGGACGTCGTCGAAGGAAAGGCCCTCCATGCAAATTCTGTCGGTAGTGAGAGACATTTTTTCAGTAATTTGCATGCAAAGATAAGAAATATTCAGAAATAATCACTACATTTGCGATGGGAAAGTCGTACACGACCGGCTCCCTCTGAATCCCCCAGGGCCGGAAGGATGCAAGGGCAGGAGGTCGTAGCGGTGCGATGTACGGAGCTTTCCCTCTTTGCGGAATTAGCTCAGTTGGTAGAGCGTTGGCTTCCCAAGCCGAAGGTCGCGAGTCCGAGTCTCGTATTCCGCTCTCAAAAGTCCAGCAGCGCTGGACTTTTTTCGGTCAAAAGCACGTCAGCTTGCGAACTCCCTTTGCAACAGAATGGCTCTGGCACCCTGAATTCTCATTCTGTGGACGCTCAGGACAGCGCTATCCTACTCATTCCGCTCCCCGGGCCGGTACGGTTGCAGCGATTTGAGCGGATGCGACTTATGAGCTGCAACCGTACCGGCCCCAGGGGTTGCTCAATGCTTGTCCCTCCTGCTGCCTTCGTCCGCCTTATTATGGCTATCGTCCCATTCCTTGGACCTCTAGCCACGATTAACCCTATTTTTCGTGTCCAGCGTCCAATCTGATGGACCTCTAGCCACGATCAGCTCAATTTGCAGCGGAGCCCCAATCGTTTTGCAGCTGTAAGCCGCCCCTATTTCAAAATCTTTTTTTTACTTTTGTCGACGGAAATAACAATTCTAGCGACAAAATGTACATAAGCAATAGCAAACTGAACATGAAAAAAGTTATTCTTATCGCTGTATCTCTCTTTGCAGCAGTCACTTCCGCGATGGCGGGAGGCTATTTCCAGAACACTAACCAGAGTATCACCTTCATCAGGAAGCCCGCCCAGAATGCCGCCATCGGCGTACAAGCGGCATATTTCAATCCCGCCGGGATAGGTTTCCTCGACAACGGATGGCATTTCGAAGCCGGCTGGCAGATGCCTACCCAGAGAAGATACGTCACCTCAGACTATGCACCATTCGCCTACGGCGCCGCACATCCCGGAACTTCCGAGGTAAAATATACAGGAAAGACATTCGTTCCGTTCCTGCCTACACTCAGTGCAGCATATGTACATGACAAGCTCTTCGCCTCGTTCCATTTCGGAGCCATCACAGGCGGCGGAGCCTGCAGTTTCGATGACGGACTCGGCTCATTCGAAGCGCCGATCGCTGCTCTCGCAGGGGTTTTCAATACCTTGGGTGCAGCAGCAGGGAAAGCCCCTGGCGCATATGCGGCAGACATCAGCTTCACCGGCAAGCAGTATAACCTGGCCGGACAGCTGATGGTTGGATACAAGATAACCGACAACCTCTCAGTCAGTGCCGGTATCCGCATGAATCACATATTCAATGATTACGACGGCGCCATCGAGAATGTGACTTTCAACGGGAATTCATTCGGGACGACGGTTCAGGCGTTCGGGCTTCCCGCTTCGGCAGGAGAGATGGTGGACAATATGGTCCAGATGAAAATCAAGGCTCATAACGACTGCGATGCGTTCAATCCCATCATCGGAATCGACTACAGGACAGGGAAACTGAATTTCTCGGCTCGCTACGAGTTCCGCACTGCGGTTCGCCTGAAGAACTCATCAGACAATGATGTGCCAGAAATGGCCGTTGCAGCGGCATATGATCCTTCCAAGAATCCCACTGTCAGGGCTGACATCCCGGCTTCACTCTCCTTAGGAGTCCAGTATGAGATCATTCCCGGACTCAGGACTGAACTTGACTGGAACTATTACTTCGACAAACAGGCCAACGTTTTCGGTGGGAATGATGCTTCCGGTGCTGCCCTCAACAAGCAGGAGAAGCTTGGCAGCAACCCATGGGAGATCGCTTTCGGAGCCGAATATGACATCAATGAGAAATGGACTGTGAGCGCCGGTGCCAATAACCTGAATCTCTATCTTGGAGATGGTAAGGCATATATCGGCGACACCGATTTCAGCACTTCATCGGTATCCGTCGGAGTAGGAGGACGTTACAGGTTCTCAAAGAAGGTAGCCGTCGACTTCGGTTACTACAAGGCTTTCTATGCCAACTGGACTAAGAATTATGCCGACTACAGCGGACTAGCCTCTATGTCCGGCTCTGTGTCCGGCATGCTGGAAGGTCTGGCAAAGGCTCATCCTGAACTCGCTCCTGCTATCGGACAGATCGGCGCACAGATGGCGACAGGCATCCCTGCAACTGTGAAATACGACCGCGACAGCTGGCTTGTCGGAATAGGCATTGTCCTTGATTTCTAGCAGTCATTTTTAAAACACATCATCATGAAAGGATTTCTGAAATTGGCTTCAGCCGTACTTCTGGTCGCATTTGTGCCGGCCCTCCAGGGATGTACGGAATCGCATAAAACAGCGGTTGTCGCCCATATGGGATTTCATCGCTCTGAGACCGGGCAGCAGACCCCGAATTCCCTGGCATCCCTGATAGCTGCCCAGGAAAATGCTTTCTGGGGGAGTGAATGCGATGTGAACCTTACTTCAGATGATGTAATCGTAGTCTGTCACGGTCCGAAATGGCAGGAAGTTGATATCCGTAACAGTTCATATGCCGACACGGTCCGTTTCCTGACTCTGCACGACGGAGAAACGGTTCCTACCCTCGACCAGTATCTGGACCAGCTTTCACAGGCTCGCACAGTCCTTGTCCTGGAACTGAAGGTCCAACTTGATGAAGAGAGGGAGAACGTCATGACAGACAAGGCGATAGAGGCTCTCAAGGCTCATGGGCTCTTTGATCCCCGCCGAGTCATCTTCATCTCTTTCAGCCATCATATCTGCAAGAAGATTGCGAAAGAGTATCCGGATTTCACGAATCAGTATCTGGGCGGCGATATCGTCCCCTCACAGCTCCACGAAGAAGGGATCAACGGAATAGACTATAGCTATCCTGTGCTTCATGCACATCCCGAGTGGATAAAAGAAGCCCAGGACCTTGGAATGTCCGTAAACGTCTGGACCATAGACGACGAAGACAAGATCAACGAGATGATTGGACTCGGAGTGGACCAGATTACTACAAATGAGCCGCTTCTGACCCGCTCCCTGATTCCGGAGGGGAGTGAACTTCCTGTTCCCAGGAAGTAGTTCAGCCTATGAAGCTTCGGATGAGTGAGGTCGCAGGGATTTCCTTGTCCGGCAGCGGTATGAAATAATGCAGGAAATGCAATAGCCTCGAGGCTTCGGAATACTCAGGACAGTTCTTCGGGACGCTCCTGAGTATTCTTTCTGCATAGCTCCTCAGTACCGCGAATTCTACGAGATAGGTAGAATTGAACATTACGTCGGCGGTTTCCTGGTGTGGATAGATCCATTTGACCTCGGCTCTCCTGACATTCGGCCAGTTGGCGATTGTCTCCCTTGCAGAGAAAGCCCCTGACCGATAATCGCGTACTATCCTTCTCAGCAGACGGTTGTCGCTTGTCGGGATGCAGTTGTGGTCGTCCAGGGATATGCTGGTGATCGCATTGATGAATATGCGGTATTTCTCGTGCTCGGGCACCATGTCGGTGAGTTTGGGATTGAGGGCATGGATTCCTTCTATCAATAGGACAGTACCTTCTTCCATGCGGAGCTTCTTCCCTTTGTACTCCCTGATTCCGGTAGTAAAGTTGTACTGGGGCACTTCGACTTCTTCTCCGCCGAGCAGCCTGAGAAGGTCGGCCTGGAGGGCGGTGTGATCTACGGTGTCGAAGTTGTCGAAGTCATATGAGCCGTCCGGAAGCTTCGGGGTGTCAACGCGGTTGACGAAATAGTCGTCCGTAGAGAAGGAGACCGGGTGGAGGCCGCAGGCCATGAGCTGCACGCTCAGACGGGCGCAGAAAGTGCTCTTGCCGCTGCTCGACGGTCCGGTGATGAGTACAAGGCGGACTTTGTCGCGGGAGAAATGCTTGCGGTCTATGTCCTCTGCGATCTGTACGATCTTCTTTTCCTGAAGCGCTTCCGCAACTTTGATGAGGTCGGTGGCCTTTCCGTCCAGGCAGGACTGGTTGACATCGCCCACATTGTCCAGTTTCATTATCCTGTTCCAGCTGAGGGTCTCGGAGAACACATCGAAAGTCTTCGGCTGGTCGAAGAAAGGAGCCAGTTGTTCTGGATTGTGCCTGTCCGGAACCCTGAGAAGTATCCCGCCATGGAATGGAGTGATGCTCCACACTTTAAGCACCCCGGTCCCGGGAACGAGTTCATCGCAGTAATAGTCCGGAGTTCCGCCTAGGGTGTAATATGTGATGTAGATGTCTCCGCTTGTTTTCAGGAGCTTGACCTTGTCATCGCAGCCCATGGAAGAGAAGAGTTTGATAGCATCTTCTGTGCGGACCTCATGCCGCCTGAACGGCATATTCTTGTTCACGATTTCCTGCATGCGCTGGCGGATCGCATCGATGTCCGCTTCGGTCATGTCAGGACCTCCGCCCATATCAATTGAACAGAACCAGCCTTTGGAGATCGGCCTCCGGAGGACTACTTTAGCCTTGGGCCAGAGATCGCTCACCGCCTTGCAGAGAAGGAAACACAGGGAGCGGCAGTACACGGAGCGCCCTGCATATGACCTGTAGTCAATGAATTCTACATCCTTGTTGTTGAAGACCCTGTAGCGGAGTCCCTGGGTTACATTGTTGACTTTGGCGGCAAGCAGGTCATACGGCTTCTCGAAGTCGAAATCCTTCGCAATGGTCAAAAGGGAAGTTCCCTCATTGAATTCCTTTACAGAACCGGTGTTCTTGCAATAGACTTTAGGCATAAATCGAAGATTGGTCTGCTAAATATAGAAAAAATATGCTACCTTTACTAAAATTTATCAAACCATATGAGTACACTTCATCTAATCGACCATCCGATGATCCAGCACAAGCTGACAATCATGCGATCTAAGGAAACCGGCAGCAAGGACTTCCGGCAGCTGTTGAACGAAATATCCCTCCTGATGGGCTATGAGGTCACCAGGGATCTTCCTCTGGAGGATGAGGAGATCGAGACCCCGATGGGACATATGGTGGCTCATAAAGTCGCAGGACGCAAACTCGCAATCGTCCCGATCCTCAGGGCAGGTCTCGGGATGGTCGACGGGCTCCTCACCCTTGTGCCTGTAGCCAGGGTAGGCCACATCGGACTCTACCGCAATGAAGAGACTCACAAGCCTGTAGTGTATTATTGCAAGCTGCCTTCCGACATCCAGGACCGCCTAGTCATAGTTACCGACCCTATGCTTGCGACTGGTGGAAGCTCATGTGATGCCATCCAGATGCTGAAGGAAAGGGGATGCAGCAACATAAGGCTCATGTGCCTCGTAGCTGCACCTGAGGGAATCGCCCTGGTCCAGAAAGAGCATCCCGACGTGGACATATATACTGCGGCCGTAGATGAATACCTGAACAAGGACGCCTACATCGTTCCGGGTCTCGGAGATGCAGGAGACCGTATCTTCGGCACGAAATAAATTTTTTCTTGAAACGTTGTTCCCGGTGAAATTTTTTAGATTTCACCGGGATTTGTTATATTTGTAACCCGTACACAAAAAACATTCTCGCCATGAAGTACGGGTTCGACAGCGCCAAATACCTTAAAATCCAATCTGAGCACATCAAGGAGCGTATCGCCATGTTCGGCGACAAGCTTTATATGGAAGTCGGTGGAAAACTCTTCGATGACCTTCATGCCAGCCGGGTCCTTCCGGGATTCGAGCCTGACATAAAGCTGAAGATGCTCATGCAGCTGAAGGATGTGGCCGAGATACTCATAGTCATCAGTGCTGTCGATATCGAGAAGAACAAGATCCGCAGTGACCTGGGCATTACATATGACATGGACGTCCTCCGACTGAGGCAGGAATTCCTGAAAAGGGACCTGTCTGTCAATTCCGTGGTAATCACCCATTACAACGGGCAGACCGGTGCCGACATCTACCGCCAGAGACTGGAGCATATGGGAATAAAGGTATATTATCACCACACCATTCCCGGCTATCCTCATGATGTCGCACTTATCGACTCGGACGAGGGATTCGGAAAGAATGACTACGTTGAAACGACCCGTCCGCTGATACTGGTGACTGCTCCCGGTCCCGGAAGCGGCAAGATGGCGGTGTGCCTCAGCCAGCTTTATCAGGAGAACCTACGCGGAATCAAGGCGGGTTATGCCAAGTTCGAGACATTCCCGATCTGGAACATCCCCCTCAAGCACCCCATCAACATCGCATATGAGGCAGCCACTGCAGATCTGGACGATGTCAACATGATCGACCCCTTCCACCTGGAAGCATATGGAGTGAAGGCTGTCAACTATAACAGGGACATTGAGATATTCCCTGTGATGGATGCTATCTTCAAGGGTATTTACGGAGAGAATCCCTACAAGTCCCCGACCGACATGGGTGTCAATATGGTAGGGTATTGCATCAGCGATGACGAGGTCTGTTCCGATGCGGCCAAGAATGAGATTATCCGCCGTTATTTCACCGCCCTTTGCGACCTGGCTTCCGCACACGGCTCCGACGAGGAGGTTAACAAGGTCTCCCTGCTGTTGAAACAGGTCGGGATCGACTCAGGTTACCGCAAGTGCGTCGGGGCTGCCCGTGAGCGGAAAGAGGCTTCCGGGAAGCCTTCAGCAGCGATAGAACTGGAGGACGGCACCATAATCAGTGCCGAGACGAGTCCTCTTCTTGGACCGTGCGCCGCCCTTATCCTCAACGCGACCAAGCATCTGGCAGGGATACCGCATTCGCTCAAGCTCATCCCTCAGAATATGATAGAACCTATCCAGAAGACGAAGGTTACCTATCTTCACGGACGCAATCCCAGGCTTCATACGGATGAGGTCCTTGTAGCGATATCCATGCTCAGTCTCTGGGATGAGAACTGTAAAAAAGCACTTGACTGCCTCCCTATGCTGAGAGGCTGCCAAGTGCATTCTACCGTAATGCTGAGCGAGGTAGACCAGAAAGTCTTCAAGAAACTCGGAGTCGGTCTTACCTGCGATCCGCTTACTGCATAGGCTATAATTCCACCTTGATGCTTGAGCCCGCCATATCCCCGGAGGGGAGTTCGACGGCGGTGCGTTTCCCGTTGATTACCAGGTTCGTGATCTTGTTGGCATATGTCGGGTCGCTGACATGTACTTCCTTGATGTCACGTCCGCTGTACTTTACCATGACTATGCCGGGAGTGTCAAGTCCGATTGAGAACCAGTCATTTACCTTGATTTCTCCTGCCTTGTAAAGGACAGCATATGCGATGCCCAGTTTCTCGTTCTTCACTGCCTGGAGGTCCCTGGTGTTTGACAGTATCGTCACATCGGGGTTATCATATGCCTTCTGGACGCTGTTCGCATCGGCATATGGCATTACTACGTATTGGTAGTCTCCATTAAGCCTGGGGCTGGACGAACCGCTGCGGTTCCCGTGGTCGATCCAGATCTTGAAGATGTCTCCCTTCACGATGTCTTTCGGGGTGGTGGAAGTGTGGTCCAGGTTCCACCAGCTGCCCTCCTGCTCGTCGTTGAGGATGCCTACCTTTTCTTCCTTGGGGAAAATGTAGCCGACTCCGTTGTGGAGGGCCCACTTGACAATGCCTGGGGCATGTTCGCCGCGTTCAACTGTCTTCTTGCCTCCTGCATCGCATATGACTACATCGCCGTTGAGGGACACCTGCTCGACAGTGGTTGCGACTGGATAGTCTTCATAGCACCAGATTCCGGCGCCGAGGCAGACATATTGCTCATCGAAGAAGAACCATGATTTCCTGGCCGCAACATTGTAGAGAGTGCTTATGAAATCGAAGCCTACCGCTCCGTACATGCCATCAGTCACGGCTCCTGCATAATCGTTGAATCCGAATTTCTGCAGATACTTGCTGTGCGGCTGGGGGAGTTCTGGAATCCGCGGTTCTGTCGTGCCCGGGATCATCGTCCAGTCCTGGTACGGAATGATGGGATTGTGCTCGTATCCGGTTTTGGACAGGTAGTTTGTTCCGTCACCCCTGAAATGAGTCTGGATGCCATTCCCGTTATAGCCCTGCTCGGTAGAAGCGTTGCGGCTTGAGAACATACGTACCGTGGAGTACCAGTTCGGACGCTGGATCACGAAGATGGCACCATACCAGAAGAATTTGGCAAAAGACTTGGGCGTCAGTTTCTCCCCGCTTCTGTAGCGGATGTTATCCATTAGTTCGTCGTGGCGGTAGTCTGTAAGAGAGGCCAGTTTACGGGCTACTGAGCTGTCATAGATCCCGGTAGTGTTGACATTAGCACTTCCGCGGCTGGAAATGCTTCTGTTCTTGATTCCTATGCCCTCGACGGCACCGTAAACCATTCTCGGGAGAAGGCCGTCGAGGTAGTAATCGATGGCAAGCCTGACCTGGTCTTCGCTGAAAGCGAAACGGGTGCCGGCAGTCAGGGAGGCCCAGTCGGCGAAACAATTCATATACTTGCCGTTACCGTAGCTGGTGGTGTTGTCCACACCGTCATCCCTGTGGTGGAAGGTCTTGTCTATCTGCATTCCACGCTCGCCGGTCACTATTTTCATCTCCCGCTCGATGACGTCGATTGTCTTCTCGAATCCTTCGACATCGTTTGCATAGAGCTGCCAGTGGGCCTGGATCGTGGCGATCATGATGCGGTCTCCGCTCTGGCGGGCGCCCCATGCATTCAGGTTGCCTTCCTGCGCCATCTTGAAGACCTGCGGTTCGAGGGTCTTGTCCATGTCCTTGCCCATTATCAGGAGCATGTTGGTCAGGGTGTTGGGGTTCGTGATCTGGTTGGAGTGCCAGTTGTCATGGATGTAGTTGTGGTCCACCCAGTAGGCCAGGGCCACGTCCAGGACCTTCTTTACATTCTTGTTCTTGTAGAACCTGTTTCCCCTGATCTCATATGCCTGGGCGAGCCTGTACATGTTGCTCATGTGCTGCCTGTGCTCGTATCCGGTGGTCGAGAGGTCCTGGTAGTTGATTCCGGGCCAGATGGAGTCCCTGACGTTGAATGTCTCGACGATTTTTTCTACCGCCGCTTCATCGACCTTTGCCTTGAGCAGTGGGGCGATGACCTTCTCCTTGATGGCGTAGAAGTCCTTGTCGGGCTTGGCGGCGCTCAGGGGAAAGACAAAAGCGAACATTGCCAGCATAGCAATGTTCGCAGACTTTGTGAAAAATCTCATGATTTACGAGGGTCAGTTCAGGCGATGGCCTGGAGCCATTTGTCGTAAAGCTCGCGCTCAGGCTTGGATTCAACGCCGTCGGCATCGATCACCTGCTCGATGAAGCCGGTGAGCATAAGCGATATCGTTGCGCTTTCCTGTGCATCGAAGTCGTCCAGGAGATCCTTGGTGTCCGCGATGACCTCGTCGAGGGTGATCGCATTGCTGCTGAACTGGTTCACCAGCTTTTCAGCTTCGGCTGCATCTCCGCCTGCCTCTGCAAGCTTTGCGGTGAACTTCTGGATGAAATCTTTCTCCCGCTGATCATATGCTCCATCAGCTTTGGCGAAGAAGAGGCCTGCCTTCGTGAGGAGGCGTATGACTTTTTCTATTGACTTGGTTTCCATATGATTGTTATTTAAGGGATCCTGATGCCATTCCGATGACGTTGATGACGCTCTTCGCGATGTCGCCAAGGCCGCCGTCAGCCTTTGATTTGCTGCTCTGTCCGCTGAGTACCGAGTTGAGAACCTTCTTGAGCACCACGGCGCTTACTCCGGCGCCTGCCGCTTTCTTGAGGACGCTGCCGAGGTCAACGCCTGAAGATTTTTTGCTTGCTCCGGTCACTCCGCCGAGGATGTCGCCGAGGTCGATGCCGTTGGCCTTTCCGCCGTTGATGATTGAGTCGAGGTCAACCCCGTCGATAGCGGCCGTACTTGCGCCGCTGCCGCCTCCGGTCGCGACCTTGATGAGGTCACCGAGGTCTATTCCGCCTTTGTTGGAACCGCCGGTCGCATTCCTGAGGACTTTGCCCAGGATGTCGGCCTGTCCGGATGAAGAACTCCTTCCTGAGGTAGCCCCGCCGATGACAGAGCCGAGGATGGAGTCGAGAGGATTGCTGGAAGAGGAGCTTCTGCCCCCTGTAACAGCCGATGTGATAATGTTTTCGAGAAATCCTGCCATAATAGTGGATATTAGTTTTGCTTTAATCACAAATATACTGTTTTTCTACCAAAATGTACAAGTGATTGGAAAAAATAATTAAACTCAGTAATTTTGCATCCTTATTTAGTTATAGTGTAGTTTGGTTACTAGAAATGAAAAAAGCAGTTATTCTCTTTTCCGCTTTCCTTACCCTTGCAGCATGTGAAGGGCAGAAAACGGCAATTGAACGTGGAATTGATGATTATGCAACAGTTACGGTTCCTGTTCCGGACCTGTCAGGCATAAGTGATAACGGCAAGGAGGTCCTCAATCTTTACCGCTTTGCTGCCCAGGAGGCAGACAACATCTATTGGAAGCAGTATTTCGGGGACAAGACTGCAATGGAGACTCTTGAAGCCGCCGACGTGAAGGAGTTCGCAATGATCAATTACGGCCCATGGAACCGTCTGAGCGGGGCTCCGTTCGTGGAAGGTTACGGCGCAAGGCCGGCCGGAGTCAATTTCTATCCTGCCGATATGACTGCAGCAGAATTCGACTCATGCACTCTCGAGGACAAGATGAGCCCCTACACGCTTCTCAGGCGCGGTGAAGACGGACAGCTCAAGACCGTCTGGTTCCACGACGAATATGCCGATGAGATCGGGAAGATCTCCGCATATCTGACTGCCGCCGCCGACATCACTATCAAGCCAAGCGTACGCAAGTACCTGCAGGACAAGATCAACGGCCTCAAGACCGATGACTATTACACCTCGGACATCTCCTGGCTCGAGATGGAAGACAGCAAGATGGACTTGGTGATCGGTCCCAACGAGACCAACGACGACCAGCTGAAAGGCATCAAGAAGTCCTTCGGTGCAATGGTACTTCTGAAGGATGCTGTCAGGACCGAACGTCTGGGCAAATATGCTACCCTCATCCCTCAGCTCCAGAAGAACCTTCCCTGCCCGGAGGAGTACAAGGCATTTACACCCGGTGCTGCATCTGATGTCTTCGTCTGCAACGCCCTCTACTACGGCGGAAGCTACAATGCCGGCATCAAGGAAATAGCCATCAATCTGCCATATGACGAGCGTGTCCAGGCTGAAAGAGGCACCAGGACGATCCTCCTCGGCAATGTCATCGACGCCAAGTTCAACAGCATTATCAGCCCGGTCGGTGACGTCTTCTTCGTGGAAGATTCCCCGAACGTTGACAGGAACGCGTTCTTCCTGAACCTCGCATTCCGCGAGATGGCCCACGGGCTTGGAGTCAAGGAAACCGTCAACGGCAAGGGCAGCGTCGAGCAGGCTCTCGGGAACCACGCACTCACATGGGAAGAGGCCAAGGGAAATGTGGTCGGTGCTTATCTTGCCTGCGGCATACTCGAGCACCAGGACCTTTCCATGCTCGTGACCAGGGAAAACTGCATCGCTACTTTCGTAGCCAGCCTCATCCGTTCCCAGCGTTTCGGCGAAGGAGAGGCTCTCGGACGTGCTAACATAATGATCCTTAATTATCTGCTGGGTAGCGGAGCTATCAAGCGCACTGTCGCCGGCAAATATTCCATCAACTACGAGAAGACCTATCAGGTCCTGGGTGAACTTGCCGGAATCATCCTCAAGACACAGGCTGAGGGAGATTCGGCTTTCGCCGCCAGCTTCGAAAAGGAATACGCAGGCATCCCCAAGGCATATGAAGAGGACAGGCGGATCATGGGAATCGAGCAGATCCCCGTCGACGTCAAGTTCTCATTTAAGTAGCAGGCCATGCTGAATTCCCTGTTTTTCGGTAACGGCATTGCCCATACTATCCTTCTTTTCGCTGTTGTAATAGGCCTGGGCCTATATCTCGGAAAATTCAAGGTCAAAGGAGTTTCCATAGGTTCAACCTGGATCCTCTTCGTCGGCATCATAATCAGCCATTTCGGGCTGAGGGCCCATCCTGTCATCCTTTCATTCCTCAAGGATTTCGGATTGATCCTCTTCGTCTTTTCCATCGGCCTCCAGGTCGGTCCCGGCTTCTTCTCTTCTTTCAAGAAGGGGGGAGTCAGGCTCAACCTTCTCGCAGCCCTTCTGATCCTGCTTGCAGTCATAGTGACTGTGGGTGTGCATCTTGTCACCGGTGAGAGCCTTTTCACCATGACGGGTGTCATGTCCGGAGCCGTGACCAACACTCCGGGCCTCGGTGCCGCCCAGCAGACCATAGTGGATGTGAATGCACCGGGGGCGGATCCCACTTCCCTTGCTTCGGCATATGCCGTAGCCTATCCGATCGGCGTGCTTGGAGTTATCTTCCTGATAATCCTGACCAAGGCCCTGTTCAAGGTCAATGTAGATCATGAAAGGGAAGAACTTGACAATGAGCACGATTCCGGTGAAAATGCCAGGAGGATGCACTGTGAGGTCAGCAATCCTGCCATTTTCGGGAAGAAAATCGAGGACATCAAAGCAGGCGTCGGAGCGAAGTTCATAATCTCCCGCGTTCTCCATGACGGGAAGATATTCCCTCCCGGACCTGATACGGTCCTGAACGAAGGTGACAGGCTGCTTATAGTGACAGATGAAAATGACGTGGATCCCGTGAGGATCATCTTCGGCAAGGAAGTGCCCATGCACCAGGAGGACTGGATCAAGATGGATTCGCACATCGTGACCAGGCGCCTGAGTATCACTGAGGCATCCATGACCGGGAAACGCCTGTCTGAGCTGAACTTCCGCCGCAAGTACAATGTGGTGGTTACCAGGATTATCCGTTCAGGCATCGAACTGGTTGCCCGTTCGGGACTCATCCTGCAGCTGGGTGACAGCATCCAGGTGGTCGGAACAGAAGAAGACATTAATGCCGCCGCCGCAGTGGTAGGCAACAAGCCCGAGAAGCTCAGCCATCCGAACCTCGTTCCCGTGTTCTTCGGGATTGCCGTCGGAATCATATTCGGAAGCCTTCCGATACATTTCCCCGGAGTCCCGCAGCCTGTGAAGCTCGGCCTTGCAGGCGGCCCCCTCATCATAGCCATCCTCCTCGGATACTTCGGTACCAGGCTCAAGATCACTACCTACACTACAGTCAGCGCCAACATGATGCTCAGGGAGATCGGAATCTCCTTCTTCATGGCGGCCGTCGGCCTGGACGCAGGGAAGACATTCGTAAACTCTATTGCCGCCGGAGGTTACTGGTGGATCCTGTACGGAGCTCTGATCACCCTCATCCCGGTCGCTACGGTGATCCTTCTTTCGCGGCTTGTCTTCAAGCTGAATTTCTATGAGATATGCGGACTGATCTCGGGCGGAACGACCGATCCGGCTGTCCTGTCCTTCTCGCAGAATCTGTACGGAAGCGATTATGCCGCAGTTAATTATGCAACCGTATATCCGTTGAGTATGTTCCTGAGGGTGCTGGTGGCACAATTGCTTATCCTTTTCGCCCTATGATCCGGCGGGCTGCAGAATCTGACCTGAAACCAGTTGGAGACCTGCTCAGGCAGGTTCTGCGGATCCATCATGCCGGCCGCCCCGACCTTTTTGCCGGATCGGGTAAGAAATACACCGACAGCCAGCTTCTTGAACTCTTCAAGGACGACAGCGCCCCGGTCTTCGTATATGATGATGGGGGAGTGAAGGGATATGTCTTCTGCCGCTTTGAAGATCACGATGCAGAGAACGAAGCTCCTCACAGGACCCTTTACATCGATGACCTCTGCGTTGATGAGAAAGAGCGCGGGAAGCATATCGGTAAGCAACTCTATGAGTTCGCGAAGAACTATGCCAGGGAGACAGGTTGCTACAACGTCACCCTCCATGTCTGGGAGTGCAACCCAACTGCCAAGCGCTTCTACGAGGCCATCGGCATGAAACTCCAGTATTCCTCCATGGAGGAGGTCCTCTAGGTATGATCCGCCGGGCAGCAGAATCCGATTTCCAGGCAATCCTTTCCCTGATCGATTCAGGGCGGAGGATCATGCGTGAAAGCGGCAACCCCGGCCAGTGGCCGGAAGGAAAGCCTGAGCCGGAGAAGATCAGGAAGGACATCGAAAACGGAAACAGCTGGATAGTAGAAGAAAACGGCGTCCCAGCCGCGACATTCGCATTCATTGCAGGACCCGATCCGACATATGCGCGGATCGATGGCGGGGCCTGGCTGAACGAAGAACCCTACTACGTGATCCACAGGATTGCCCGCTCGCAATCAGCCCGCGGGGTCTTCAGGACTGTGATGGACTGGTGCTTTGCCCGCACATGCAACATACGCATCGACACACATAAGGACAATGCCATAATGAGGCACTGTCTTGAGAGCTACGGATTCCGTTACTGCGGGATCATCTATCTGGAAAACGGGGACGAGCGCCTCGCATATCAGCTTTTCCGGGAAAAATAACGTATATTGCAGAAAAGTTTTTCTGCAATGAGATCCAGATTATTCTTTCTGCTTGTCCTCCCGCTGCTGGTCATGTCCTGCAGCAGGGGTAATGAAGTATGTATTTACGGCGGCTCATCCGCTTGCGCTACCGCGGCCTATTCCGCCGCGAAACTCGGAAGCAAGGTCACTGTCATATGCCCTGACGTTACTCTGGGCGGAATGACGACCGGCGGCCTCGGGCAGACCGACATAGGGAACAAGCAGGCCGTCATAGGCCTCGCAAGGCAGTTCTACCGCAAACTCGGCACACATTACGGCAAGCTTGAGCAGTGGCTGTTCGAACCTCATGTGGCAGAGGAGATTATCATGGAATACCTCGACAATCCCAGGATAAAGGTCATGCAGGGCTGGTACCTTGAATCTGTCCGGAAAGAAGGTACCCGCATCATCTCCATCACATGCAGGAACAAATCAGGAGAAAGCGTCACCATAGAAGCCGACCAGTTCATTGACTGTACCTATGAAGGTGACCTGATGGCGGCCTCCGGGGTGAGCTACACCGTCGGCAGGGAGGACAGCAGCGTCTACGGTGAAAAATGGAACGGCTCCCATGTCATGCATATGCATCAGTTCGTTGACGGGGTAGATCCGTTCGTGGTCCCTGGAAAGCCTGAAAGCGGCCTTCTGTGGGGGATCAGCGACTGGAAGCTCAAGGAAGAAGGCGCCGGAGACGATTACGTCCAGGCCTACAATTACCGCATATGCCTTACGGACGTGCCCGAAAACATGATTCCGATCGAGAAACCGGAGAACTACGATCCGTCCAGATACGAGCTCCTCGTGCGCGTCTTCGAATCGGATCCTGATCCAGTCCTGTGGAATTATTTCATATGGAGCCGTATGCCCGGCCACAAGACCGACATAAACAACAGGGGACCGTTCTCTACCGACATGATAGGAATGAACCATTCCTATCCTGAAGCCTCATGGCCCGAGCGGGAGGAGATCATCAAGGCCCATAAGGATTACACCCTCGGCCTCTTCTATTTCTACATGACCGATCCCAGGGTGCCCGAAGTACTTCAGAAAGAGATCCGCCGCTGGGGACTTCCCAAGGATGAATATGTCAGGACCGGTCACTGGACCCACCAGCTGTACATCCGCGAGGCACGCCGCCTGGTAGGGGAGTATGTCGCCACTCAGGCCGACTGCGAGAACAGGACTGAAATCCCGGACGGAATCGGGTACGCCGCCTACCAGATGGATTCGCACAACTGCGAGAGGATAGTCGTGGAGAAAGACGGGAAACTGATGGTAAAGAACGAGGGAGATGTCGAGATCGGCGGAGGAAGGCCCTATCCCATATCCTACCGCAGCCTGACCCCGAAGAGAGAGGAATGCACCAACCTGCTGGTACCTGTGTGCCTTTCAGCTTCCCACATAGCATATGGTTCCATACGTATGGAGCCTGTCTTCCTCGGAATGGGACAGACTTGCGGACTTGCGGCCGCAATGGCAGGAAAGGGCGCTGTCCAGGAGATTGACGTAAAGAAGATCCAGGACATATATGCGCACGATCCTTATCTCGACGGACGCGAGCCTGACCTGCTCCTTGATGAGGATTCGGAATTCATAACCGGTACCGATGGATGGAATGTCGTCCAGGGGCGCGGAGCATATGGTAAAACCTATCTCAGCTACTCGGGACCGGCCGAAGGTAACAAACTGGTTTACAGGATTCCCGAGACCCTGAGCGGAGAATATGACATCTACTCGTTCCAACAGAATACCGGTTGTCCGCAGACCGTGTTCTCCATTGATGCCTCAGGAGAGGAATCCCAGGTCGGATTCGACCGCAAGGACCTTCACGTGGAAGGCCAGACTTCAGGGGAGTGGGTGCATCTGGGGGCCTTCAACCTTAAGAAAGGCAAGGGAGGAAGCATCCGTATCTCGGGTGAGGGACCTGACCTGAGGGCGGACGGAATCCTGTTCGTCAAGAAGTAGATTTATTTCACGGTGACTTTCTTCCCGTTTACCTTGACATTGACATTGTTGCCGGCCGAAGTGGTCGGCATCATGTATTTTACCCTGCTGCCGTCCGGCTTGTTCCAGTACATGTCCTTCACCCGGATTTTCAGTGTCTTGGTGGTGTTGAGCGGAGAGGTGAAGAAATCAAATTCCGGTTTCGCCGCACTGTTGATCGTCAGACCGTTGATCCTGAGGTGGTCGATATAGTCTAGGGTCTCTTTGTAGGCGACTTTCCCGGTGTTGGTTATGTTCCACTTCGTCATGCCTTCTGGCAGGTTGACTATGCATCGGAGTATGTCGATGTTTGAGAGGCATTTCCTGTCCAGCTCAGGCCGGCTGTTATGTGCCTCTTCGAGTCCCAGGAGGGTCAGCATGAAAAAGTGTCCAGGATCCATGTTGAAGGTGCAGTCCTCGAACCGGATGTCGAACGGGGTATAGGCATTGTAGGAGGATTCCATGAGCACCGGACGGAACTCGGTGAACTCGCAGTTGTAGAATTCGACTGCACCATATACTGAGGAGAACTGGTTATAGACCTTGGAATATTTGCAGTTATAGGACCTGACATCCCTTCCGTAACAGTGAATGTCGAAGCGGTTTATGTCGCAGTCCCTCAATGTGGCCAGCTGGACGTTGTTGGTGCCGAAGACTCCCCAGTTCGCCCTTGCAAACATCCGGCGTATTGTGATGTCATAAACGTTGTTGAGGCTTATCCCGTAGCCGTAATCCCTTATCTGGGAATAGGTTCCATTTATCTTGATGTCGTTGAGGGAGATGTTTGCGGAATTGACTACGCTTATGGCAGAATCCCCGTATAGCTTCCCGGGATTGGTAGTCACCGAGACTCCTTCAATCAGGACATCATATTGGTTTTCGAACAGGCAGACACGGGTTATCGCTGTACAGTCGTCCGTCCTGCGGAAGTCCAGGTTCTTGAAGACCCGGGGCTCCGGAGCCGCCTCGAACCAGGAGACCATAGGGACGGAAATGTCGTTTGTATAGGGCATAACTGTCTTGTTCCTGGCTTTTCCGTTCTCCAGGACGAGTATGTCCTTCCTGGTGGCGCCGTAGGTGTAGCCCTTCCTGTTTCCAACCCATGGAGTCTTGTCCTGGATGACCAGTATCTTCCGTCCGCTGCGAAGTTCGCTGATGCTGCTGAAATCGCCTGTCCCGAACATTGACTTGGTGACATTGATTTCATGGACGGGGGATTTGAGGACGAACAGGGTAAGGTTCTTTCCGGTATTCTTGACTGTCATTACGGTTCCTGCGAAATCCGTATATGATGTCAGGGGGATGGATCCGGCTCCTTCGGGGATCTCCAGGAAAATGTTCCCCACTCCTTCATATGAAACGGCAGCGCCGCGTTTGACCGCGTCTTCGTGACAGCGCAGCAGGGCATAGTACCTTTCTTGCCCGTTTCGGGCCTTGTCCAGTCCGTAATCTTTAGGGTTAAGGGTAGTCCTGGTCTGCGCGGACATATGCACAAGTGAAAGAAGCGCCATTATCAGGCATGCTGCGAGTCTGGTTTTCATTATGTGATTGTAGTTTTTCTTCCGCTAAGTTAGCATATACTCGCTAAAAACCCTAAATTTACTACATCAATACTAGCTTCTTATGGAACTCACTCTTCTGGATTACCTGGTTTTCTTCATATTTACGGGCGGAGTCGCGCTTTTCGGATGCAGCTTCTACCTCAAAAGCAAGGGAGATGCCGATGCTTTTACGAAGGCCGGAGGGAATGTGCCTACATGGGTGGTCGGGATGTCCATATTCGCGACTTTCGTAAGCAGCATTTCTTTCCTCGGACTCCCCGGAGGGTCCTATTCCGGGAACTGGAACCAATTGGTATTCAGCCTGACGATTCCTCTTGCCACATGGCTCGCCGCAAAGATATTCATTCCACTCTACAGGGGCATCGGAAGCGTCTCGGCCTATCAGTTCCTGGAAGACAGGTACGGCTACTGGGCGCGTGCATATGTAGCCATATGCTATCTTCTGACACAGGTCTGCCGTGTCGGGTCCATTCTGCTTCTTCTCGCCATTCCGATCAATACTATGTTCGGATGGGACATCGGAACCATAATCGTAGTAACCGGCGCCCTGACCCTCGTATATGCCGTCCTGGGCGGTATCTCCGCCGTTGTGTGGACTGATGCCATCCAGGGCATCATCCTAATCGCCGGTGCGGTCATATGCGCCCTTATCCTTACTTTCGGTATGCCTGAGGGGCCCGGGCAGCTGTTCAGCATCGCCGCCGCCGACCACAAGTTCAGCCTGGGCAGCCTTGGAACCTCGCTGTCTGAGCCGACTGTGTGGGTCGTGCTCATCTATGGCATCTTCATTAACCTCCAGAATTACGGGATCGACCAGAACTATGTCCAGCGTTACATGACGGCCAAATCCACCTCGGAAGCCGTGAAAGGCACTCTCTTCGGCGGATTGCTCTATATTCCGGTTTCGCTGGTTTTCGTTTACATAGGCACGGCATTGTATTCGTTCTACACAGCCCAGCCCGGGCTTCTGCCTGACGGGGTGACGGGAGACAAGGTCTTCCCGTATTTCATCGTGCACGGCTTGCCTACAGGCCTGACCGGAATGGTGATCGCCGCGCTCTTCTCAGCCGGAATGAGTACTGTAGCCACGAGTATAAATTCCTCGGCTACAATTGTTTTTACCGACTTTTTCAAGAAATTCTCTGCGCGGGACAAAAAGTTTCATATGCCTGTGCTGTACATCGCTTCTGCGGTCGTCGGAATCGTCGGTATCCTGATAGGACTGGCAATGATGAAGATAGACGGAGTACTGGATGCCTGGTGGAAGCTGTCTTCGATTTTCAGCGGGGGAATGCTCGGACTTTTCCTCCTGGCCCTCGTCTGCCGTAAAGTCAGTCGTCCCGCTGCAGTAATCGCCGTGATCCTCGGCCTGCTGGCAATCGCCTATATGAGTCTCCCGGTGTTCAAGAGCCCCTTCCACACCTATCTGACCATAGTTTTCGGGACTACGACCATTTTCCTTGCCGGGTTCATATTGACCAGGCTGTTTACTCGCAAAGAAGTCAAAGCAAAATAATAGTGTAATATGTCGTTATATAATAGACTCCTCTGTGTTGCCGTTTCCGCGTGCTCTTTCCTGGCAGGCGTCGCGACCGCATCGGCGTCCGCTCCCGTTCCTGAGGGAGCAGTGATTGTGGCGAAGGACGGAAGCGGACAGTTCACAACGATCCAGCAGGCCATATTTTCGCTGCGGGACTATAAGCCTGAGGGGCGGGCTTGGGTATATGTCAAGAAAGGCATATATGAAGAGAAACTTCTTATCCCTGCGTACAAGACCGAAGTCAGCCTGATAGGAGAGGACCGCGACGAGACTGTGATCATATGGCATGACCATGCGAACATGCCTAGCGAACTGGGCAGGGGAGGGACTATCGGGACCTTTTACACTTGGACTATGAAGGTGGATGCCCCGGATTTCATATGCGAGAATTTCACAATCATCAATGATGCGATGACCTTCCATAATCCGCATTGGACCGAGGATCATGAGAACCGGGCAAATGTGGCTCAGGCCGTTGCACTCCACATCGAAGGAGATAGGGTGGTTTTCCGCAATTGCAGCATAAAGGGCTTCCAGGACACTCTCTTTACCGGCAATGCCGATGGACGGGAGTATTTTGAGGACTGCTACATCGAGGGTGCCGTGGATTTCATGTTCGGCCCGGCGACAGTGTGGTTCGAGCGTTGCCATGTGCATCTTATCCTGAAAGGCTATTTCACTGCGGCTTCCACTCCGGAGGGCCATCCATATGGATACATATTCGACAGATGCAGGCTAACTACCGCGGAAGGGCTTCAAAATCAGTGGCTTGGAAGGCCGTGGCGAAACTATGCATATGTCTTGTGGAAAGAGTGCGTAATTGATGCGTCAATCGCTCCTGAGGGATGGAACAACTGGAATGATCCCGAGCGTGAGAAGACTGCCCGTTACTACGAATACAGGTGTACAGGCCCCGGCGCGGACCGCTCCGGACGGGTACCTTGGTCATACGAAATTTCCCGGCGGGCCGCATCGAAGGTTACGCTGAAAAACGTCTTCTCGCGTCCGGCCGGGAATTGGATTCCGTAGCTGGTTATCTGTCAGGGATTACCTTGCAAAAACCTTGTCCAGGAAGGGGAGGACGTCACCCATACGTTCTTCTCCGACGTAGCGGTACTGCGCGTGGCCGCGGCCTTCCATCAGGATCATTCGTGAGTCCTTGCTGCCGATTTCCTCAAGCCTCTTCTGGATCCCTTTCCCGTATTCTACGCTTACCAGGTCATCCTGGTCTCCGTGGAATGTAAGTACCGGAATGTTCGGGGTCTGGATCAGGGCAGGACTGGCGATAGCGCCCCAGAGATTGATTACTCCTCTGATCTTAGGCTTCTTGGGAGCGCTGGTGAAAGCGGTGTAAAGACTGGTAATGGCACCGGCGGAGCCTCCGCTGATTACCACTTTGTTGCGGTCCAGTCCGTACTTCTTTCCTTCTTTCCAGATCCACTTGAGAGCCACTACCGCATCGGTTACTGCGTCATCGATGGCATTCTGGAATCCCTCGGGATATTTCCCGTCGGCCGGGAAACCTTTTCCAGTGCCTCCGCCTCCGCCGGTCATAGGCTTGTTCTTCAGAGTCAGGCAGTAATTGATGGATACTATGGCATATCCCCTGTCAACTATCTTATCGAAGAAGCCTGCATTCCCCGGATAATAGGCTTTGGTGTTGTGCGAGAAACCGCCTCCATGGACGAAGAGCACGACAGGATATCCCTTGGCGGGTTTTGCCGTCGAAGGAACGTGGATGTCCATTATCCTGTCCTGGTCTGGGTCGTCTGAAGGGATGTCGGAACGTTTCTCTCCGTAGCGCATGTCCCTGAGGATCTTGTGGTGCTCCGGCATGTTCCGGGACCGGCTCTGCGGCTGGTTCTGTGCGTCGGCTGACGGTGCTACAAAGAGCCCCACCGCTGCGAGGCATGCGGATAAAAGTATATGCCTCACTGATATAAGTGTTTTAGTTTTCATATGTGTTAGGAATTAGTGTTGTCATTTTATTCATCGTCCGGGATTTGGCTGAAAATGCAGTTGTCGTAGATTAGTCCTGAGATGTGCTCTCCGGGAGAAGAGGCCGCCTTGCTCCCTTTTTTGATGAAAGTGCAACCGGAGAATGTGATTCTGCGGAACGGGGTTTCCTCGCGTCCATGGAAATACGGAAAGCGTGCCGAAGTTGCGGAGACGTTCGTGAATGAAATGTCCTGTACAGCATCGATCATCACCTTCCGCTCATCGTCCATGACTGCGTACACCGGATATCCATATATGTCAGTCATCCTGATGTTCGAGAAGTCCAGGTTCTCAATGTGAGTCGCTTCGCGCCCGAAGTCGTTCGTCCCTTCACGATATGGCATATGAATGGATATGCCCAGGTTAGTGTCATATATTTCCAGGTTGGATAGGGTGCAGTTCCGGATGATCCCGTCATTAGTCCATGCAACTCTTATAGCGCAGGCGTTGCTGCTAAGGATGCAGTTGGTTATCGTAGCCCTTTCCATGACCTTGTCCTCCTTGAGCGAGCGGCTGTTGGCCCTGAGGACTATGCAGTCGTCACCGCACTCGATCTGGCAGTCGGAGACAGTCACGTCACGGCTACAGTTGAGGTGGATGCCGTCGTTGTTGGGATAGGTCTTGTCGTTAAAGATCTTGAGGCCCCTTATCGTGACCCTGTCGCAGTCGTGCACCCAGTAGCCCCATCCGGCAGGCTGGTTTACCATCGTTACGTCTTCCAGGAGGACGTTTTTGCATCCTGCCAGGAAAACCACCCGGGGAAGGGATTCTTCCAGGCCGTAGATCCTTTCATATGCCCACCTGTTGGATTTTGGCTTGTCCAGTTTGCGGACATGGTAGGTGCCGTTCCCGTCGATAACGCCCCGGCCTGTGATTGCGATGTTATCCGCTTCGTCCGCAAAGATTACGCATGCATTGCGGTTCTTGCGGGGCAGGTTCTCATTGATGAAATGCTTGACGTCGGGCCAGTTCGGAAAATCCTTTATGTCGGGGGAGGCGAGTAGGCGTGCAGTGGCATCAATGTGCAGTTCGACTCCGCTCTTGAGATGGATCGCCCCTGTCAGGAATGTCCCGTCTGAAAGGACAACCCGTCCTCCTCCTGCCTGGTTACAGGCATCGATGGCTTTCTGGATGGCCTGGGTATCCATCTTGACTCCGTCTCCTTTGGCTCCATACCGGTGAACATCGAAGTCTGCCGCCCGCATTGTCAGCGGGAGCATGGCAAGGGCGAGAAGCAGGGCTCTTACATATTTTTCCATCAGTCTATCGTGAGCTTATCTTTCAGGCGGATGTCCTGGGAGCTGGAACCGACGCGGACCTCGAAGGTGCCGGGTTCTACAGCCCATTTCATATCCTTGCCCATGATCCTGAGGTCATCCTTGACCAGGTTGAATTCCACCTTCTTGCTCTCTCCGGGTTCAAGGGTTATCCTCTCGAATCCGCGGAGGACGGAGTCATATGTAACTACGCTGCTGTACTCGTCGCGGATGTAGAGCTGGACAACCTCGTCACCCTTGCGGGAACCTGAATTGGTGACTGTGCAGGAAACTTTCACCCCGCCGTCAGCCTGTTTTGCAATTGCAAGGCCGCTGTAGTCGAACGTAGTGTAGCTCAGACCATATCCGAAGGGATAGAGGGGGCCGACAACGCGGCTTCTTCCGCCGCCGTTAGGTCCGGTAAGAGGCTGACCTCCGTGTGAACCCTTCTTGAAGGGAAAGTTGTATTCGATCTGCCCGATACTGCGCGGGAAGGTGATTGTAAGATGGCCTCCGGGATTGTAGTCTCCGAAGAGGGCCTCGGCCACTGCCTGTCCGGCTTTCACATTCGGGAACCAGGCCTCGAGGATGGCGGGAAGATAGACATTCTCCCAGTTGATCGTAAGGGGCTGGCCGTTGATCATTACCAGGACGACCGGCTTGCCGGTAGCGTGGAGGGCCATGAGGAGGTCCCTCTGGCGTCCGGGAAGATCCAGGGAAGTCCTTGAAAGGCTCTCGCCGACCATCCTCTCGGTTTCGCCCACGACAGCGATGATGACATCGACATCAGAAGCCGCATCGACAGCTTTCTGCATCATGGATTTCTCGTCATCGGTCATGGGATAGGGGATGATCTCGCTTTCCGGCCACTTGGGATCTGCTGCATTGCAACCTTTCTCGAAAACGACCTGTGCGGCTGAACCGACATAGTCCTGGATGCCTTTAAGAACAGTGGTTCCGGGGATTCCGTTCGGGCCATAGCGGCTGGTCATATAGCTTTCTTCGTCGGCAAGTGGACCGGTCACCAGGATCTTCTTCAGGGAATTCTTGTCAAGCGGGAGAAGATTGTCTGCATTCTTCAAGAGGACGAGTGAACGGCGGCAGATGTCCAGGGCGAAGTCCTCATGGTGCTCGATACCTGCCTTTGCATCAGCTTCAGGACCATTCCCGGGGAAGGGGTTGTCGAAGAGGCCAAGGAGGAACTTGACTTTAAGGACTTCCCTGACTCTCTGGTCTATGACATCCATGGAAATCTTTCCCTCTTCGACGAGTTTCCTGATCGGGAGGATAAAGGTCTCAGGCTGCTCGAAATTGGTGCGGACATTCAGTCCGGCCTCCAGTACCATACGTACGGCCTCTTCACGGCTGTCTGCAATCTGATGCTTGCTGTAAACGAATTCTACTGCCTGGCTGTCGCTGACTACATATCCGTTGAAACCATATGTCTTGCGGAGAAGCTCGGTCAGGAAATATGGGGACGCGCTCACTGCATCTCCGTTCCAGTCATTGTAACTGCTCATCACTTCCAGAGGATGTGTGGCCTTGATGACCTTCTCGAAAGGATAGAGGAAGATCTCGTGCAGTTCCCTGGGGTTGATGTGCGGGTCGGTACGGGCGCTTCCGTCACGTCCTCCCTTCGGCACGCTGTAGGCTGCGAAATGCTTCAGGCCTGCCGTAACGCCATGGCGCTGGATGCCATCAGCCATCTGGATGCCGAGCTCTGCAATAAGGTAAGGATCTTCACCGTAGGTCTCTACGGTGCGTCCCCACCTGGGATCTCTGGCCGGGTCGAGGATAGGAGCGTAAACGCTCTGGTAGCCAAGCAGGAGGGCTTCTTCTCCGGCGATTTCACCGGCTTTATGGACGATTTCCCTGTCCCACGTGCTTCCGATACCGATAGGAGCCGGAAGGGGAGTGGCCTTGGTGTGGTTGAGACCGTGGATTCCTTCATTCGTGAATTCCACCGGGATTCCCAGACGGGTCTCTTCTATGAACCAGCGCTGGATCGTGTTTAGAGCCTCGACGTGGTTGCTGAAAGGATAGATCAGGTGGGGATAATTACGGGCTCCACGGCCGACACCGTTGAGCTGCTCGTCTATGTTCGCGATACCGTCTTTCCATATGCGGTTTTTCCACTGGGGAGTTGGCAGGGAATCGCGCAGGACACGTCCGGAGCCGTAAAGGGTAGTAAGTTGGCAGGATTTCTCTTCGATATTCATCTGCCCGAGCAGGTTCTCAACCCTGGCATCGATAGGCTGGGCCGGATCTTCGAAGATGTCCTTGACTCCATTCTTGTTGAAATCTATCCAGTCCTTGTGATAGATGTTCGGCTTTTTTGCCGCCTTCTTTACTGCAGCTCCTGCATTGAGGCCGGCCGTAACCAGGACTGTAAGCAGGGTCGCAATAATCAGTCTGTTTGTTTTCATATGTGTTGTTATGTTGTCGTAAATATATGATTCATCAGTAAATAAATTATTTTGTGCATGCGGCTTTTATTACCAGTTTTTCCTTGCGGTCGATTCCCCAGAGGTACCCCTCACTGTCCAGTGCAATACCCTGGCCATTGAAGGGGATGTCAATGGTCCCGGTCCAGCGTAGATGCATTCCGTAAGGCGGGAATTCGAGGATGTACAGTTTCTGAGCGTCATGGCCTGTACAGTAGAACTTTCCATTAATGAAAAGGCCACCTGAAAGACTCATAGGCCGCATTTCTTCAATGAGTTTTTTAGGAAGTATCCATCCCTGGAGCCTGTGCCATTGTTCGTCATACTGAACGATCTGGGTCCATGACGCGTCGCGGATCACTTCACCTCCGGCCTTTTCGCCGTTCTTGTCATAATGGGCGAAACATACGTACCAGCATCCGTCACCCGGAACCACCCAGGTGCAGGATCCGTATTCAATCCCGAGACTGATTGTCTTTACGTGTTCCATCCTGACCGGGTCGAAGACCTCTATGGAACTGGCCATAGGGACCTCAGGATAATTGGAATGTGAGCAGTACAGCAGGCCGTCCACTATTATGCCTCCGTCGAAATGCTTGATCAGTTCCGGGTCGGTTTCTTTCCAGGTCGCAAGGGAATCTCCGTTTTTGGAGTACTTCGTTATCCGGGCATTGCTGATTCCGTAGAAGCATTCATCATCCACTGCAACACCCTGGTTGGCATACGGGCAGGGGAATGTCTGCACTGCCCTGTAGCTGCCATTGTCATGGACGATGGCCTGGCCGGAGACCGTACCGCAAAGCAATACTGCGCAGACGCCGGAAAGTGTCGTGCTGATTAAGCGCTTGAAAATCATGAAGTTCTACTGCTCTATGTACACGTTGCGGAAAGCGAGCGGACCGCCTTCGCTCTGGAGGGCGATGTAGCCGGAGGTGGCCTCGGTGGTTACCAGGTTCTCATAGCTTCCGTTGATGTAGATCATCATCTTGTTGCCCTTGCATATGATTTCAGCCCTGTTCCACTCTCCTTCGGGAAGCTCGATTGCTGCGCCGTGGTGGTTCCTGACCTTCTTCGGGAACTTGACCGTCGGATCATAAGGGATTTCCGCGATGCGGGCTCCGCCCAGGGACACCACGTCACCGGCGTCACCGGCATGGAGCTGGCATTCATATGCGCAAGGCCAGACCTTGTCTTCAGCCTGTACCCTCTGGAAGATACCGCTGTTCGTACCTTTGCCGACCCAGCGCCATTCCACATGGAGGGTGTAGTCTCCGTACTGGCGTACTGTCCTGAGATAACCGTTAGGCTTGCCGGACACCATAATGCATCCGTCTTCGACCTTGAACACCGGCTCCTCGCTCTCTGAGGCCGTTACTGCGACCCAGCCCGTCAGGTCTTTCCCGTTGAAGAGAACTGTTTTCCCGGAATCCCCGAAGCTGTTATATATGACAGTAGGCCGGGAGGCTCGTGTGCTCATAGTCGGGAACCACATGTCTGCAACAGTCAGACCGCATTTCTGGGCCATGTCGATGCTGTATTCAAGTCTTCCGAAATCAGCATCAGCGTTGTTGGTGCCGAATGTGAACTTGATGCCGCGGCTCTTGGCTTCCCTGACGATCTGCTCGTTCGGAATGTCGTAGCGTGCGCTGATCTCCAGGGCTATGCCTTTATCCTGAAGCACATCCAGTACCTTCCCAACCCTCGCCGGTGTCCACATCTCGTCAAATTTCGGCTGAAGGGATGCGGGGAGGAAGAAAGCGTTGGCGAATATGTCGGCAGGCTCGTTGGTGAGGATCTTGACTGTCTGGTCCACCAGCATATCCATGTATTTCTGGTCTGTCATGCCTTCCATATGGACCTCTTCAGGACGGTAGATGCGGCTGAGCCTTCCTTTGTTGTCTACGATGGTCATCGCATCCGTGAACAGGTAATCGAAGGTCCCGAGCGCTTCGGGGGAGAAGTCGGCTGTCCATTTGCGGCCTTCGCCCTGCACACCGCGGAGGAATGGAAGGTCCTTGACTTCATTGTAATATGCATAGACTTCTTCGTCGTTTGCCAGCATCCTTCCGACTCCGCCTGCACCGGCATTGGGTGCCACTCCATAGTTGATGCCATAGTTCATCGACATCGCATGGGCCATCTCGGCAGTGAGGCCGCCCTTGAGGTGTACATGCCAGTCAATGACAGGGAAGTCATTCTGCTGCAGGCGTATGGCTTTGTCGGCATTCTCGTCGAGCGGAGGAAGCGTGTCGCAAGGATTGACTGCATCCGGAGCGAGTTTCGTGAGCTTCATGCCTCGGAAACTGACATTCCCTTTCTCTGCGGAAATGCTCACTGAACCGTGTCCGAGAAGCATCTTGGCATACTGGGGAAGTCTCCAGGGCTGGTCCGGTTCCGTGTAGCAGACCACATCCTGCCCATTGACTTTCACGGAGATGTTCTTTCCCCTTACGGCTATCTCCAGAGGTGCCCACTCGGCCTCGTTTTCGAGGGCGCGGTAGAGGTTCCTTACGTGAAGCAGGGAGCCGCTCTTTATCGTGCCGTCGATGGGACCTCCGTGGAGGAGGACTTTGTAGCCGCTTCCGGTCCCGTCGTCGTGGAAAGCAATCGTAGCTACGGCTCCGGAATCGGCGCAGAACTCACCGGTAAGCATGAAGTTCCGGTAATCGCCCCTGAACGCATATGGCTGGTTCTCGCTTACGGTAAAGTCAGACTTCGCGCAGGACAGTGACAGGAGCCCTGCAGCAGCGACAACTGCAATTGTGAAGAAATGTTTCATATGGTTAATGTGTTATTTGGTCTTGTCGAAGATGATGTCTTTTGGCTTGTCCAGGTAGCCGCCTTCATTGAAATGCTGGTTGTCAGGGAGTTCGATGTCGGTGCGGGCAGTACCTTTTTTCATGAGTTCACGCAGCTGCGGAAGGTAATGCTGGTACACGTCACGCGGCTTGACTCCGTTTTCAGTGCATATGCTAGCGGCCATGCCCACGACTTCTCCCATCATTCCGGTGGTGCGCATCAGGCGGGTCGAACCAAGGGTTACATGGGTTACGCTGATGTTCCTTCCCGCCATGAACAGGTTGTCGATGTTACGTGAGTATAGGCACCTGTACGGCACCGCATATGGATAGATCAGGTTGGTCTTCGTCTCGGCCTTGAACTCGTTTCCGGGGAAGTATTTCGAGTTCTGCGGGTCCGGGAAATGGAGGTCGAAATGCCACGATGTGGTGAATGACGCATCTTCATGGAAAACCTGCTTGTCCACGTCGTCCTGCTTGAGGATGTAGTCTCCCATGAGCCTGCGCGACTCCCTCTTTCCGGAGACATATGCTACCCAGCCGAGTTTGCGCCCGGCGTAGTCAGCCTTTCCGGAGAAATGGTTCTTGAGGAAACTCCAGTTGGAATAGACCACGAGGAGGCCATAGTCACGGATCCGTTCGAAATCCTTTATCTGGTCGAAGTTCATTCCGGTCTCCCATGTCCATTCGCCCATCTTGACCTTCTGGCAGTTCTCCTCATTGAATTCCACTCCGTATGAGAATTCCGGGAATGGATTCTTTCCTTCAGCCTCCACTGAATACCACTGGACCGATGCGCCCATGGTCAACTTGTCTCCTTTCTCGGGAGCGAGGGGCTCTCCGAATTCATCCCTGCCTTCGCGGCCCATCCGCCAGTCTGCTCCGGCCATGAATCCCAGGTTGCCGTCTCCGGTGCAGTCACTCCAAAGAGGGGCTTTCAGGCGGAGTTCCTTCCCGGATTCGATGTTCCTTATGATTACAGCTTCAATTGTTTTGTTGTCAGACATTTCCACCTTCATCGCACGATATGAAGGGAAGTAGGTCAGACCTTCCTGTCCCTCGATGAATGCTATCTTCTTCTCATCTTCGTATTTGTCTGCAGGCTGCGCATTCCCAAAGGTTGAATGTCCGAATTCCCTGATCATCTTGCCCAGTTGCGGGTAGGGTTCCATCTCGATATGTCCACCCAGGTGGACGCGTATCTCGCTGGAGTTGTTCCCTCCAGGGATGGGCCTGTCATTCACCAGGGCGACCTTGCATCCAAGGCGTGCGGCTGAAACTGCTGCGCACATTCCGGCGATGCCTCCGCCGACCACCACAAGGTCATATGTCCCTCCGTCAGACGGTTCGGCGGGAAGTGCTCCGGTGCTGCGGCGGAAAGCCTCCAGTGCGGAAATCTCTTCCGGTGGCACGCTGCCCTGGTCGGTAGTCAGCCATATGGCATCGCAGCGTCCGTCGAATCCTTTCAGGTCGGACAGCGCTAAAGTCGCCTTTCCTGCTTTCAGCTTGACGTTTCCGGCATATTGCCACATCCATCTGTCTCCTGTCGTTCCGAGAACGGGCTTTAGAGCTTTGCCCTGGACCTTAACCTTGAATGCCCCCGGGCCTTCGGCCGATGTCCACGGGGAGGTCCAGTTGAATGTCCTGACATAGATATGATAGACTCCATCTGAAGGGATGTCGATGCTTGTCACGGCATCCTCCACCGGCACTCCCATCCCGTGGGCAATCAGGTAGGGGGACCCCATCAGGTCCATGAACTGCTGGTCCACGCACCAGCCTCCCTTCTGGCTGAAACTCTCTGCCTCAATGAATATCCCGCCTGCGAACGTTGGCAGTGCAAGCAAGATGGATATAAGCGAGAAAATGATTTTCTTCATATTTGGAAATAATTGTTATTCAGTGTTTACCTGTACTCGAACAATGCGGTGGCCTTGGTGTCGAAGTCTGTCTTGAACCTGATCCAGAGGGCCTGGAAAGCGTCAGGGAAGCGATGCTCTACAGTATCCCCGGGCTTGACTGTGAAATCGTCATAATGGAACCATTGTCCGTCACCGGTAGGATCTACCTCGACAGTGAAGGTGACTTCACCGGACGAGCGGTGTGAAAGGTACATCTCCCGCTTGTCGTAAAATCCGATAAGGAACGGGTCGGACAATTCACCGGCCTTGACTTTTTTCTCTACCCACGGGCCGCCATGACCTGTCGGTTTTCCAAGCTTCCAGAGGTCGTCTATGACTCCGGCCCAGACTGCGGCTTTATTGTCATCTGAGAAGATTACGTGCGGATTCCCTTTCGCCTCCTCATGGTCGATTCCGGTCATCATGAGCATTCCCCGGTAGGAAGCGTAATCATGTACTGCAAACTTATGGGAAGCCACAGGGCGGACCTTGGCATATCCGTCTGCATTCTCTGCAGGAAGCTCGTAGAAAGTACCGGCAAGGGAAAGCAGGTCGCGCTCAGTAGCAACTTCGCGGCAGATCCTGAGCTCTCCGTTCTCTGTCTTTTCATTGTAGCGGTCATTGCCCAGGGGCAGTCTCCAGTGGCGTTTCTTCGCGTCGACTATCAGGATTGATCCATCGTCTATGTCAACTACTTCCGTCGGAATCTCGAATTTGTCCTTGATGTATTCAGCTGTCTGAGGATCATCCTTTGCCATGAAATCCATGTTGGCGTCAAGCTCGTAGTATTTTTCCCCGTCATCGGTTTCAGCCAGCACCCCGAGCGCCCTGCGCTGGTCCGGAAGGCCGTAAAGATATCCTTCGGAATCAGCATCCCGCTTGATTGAAGTCAGCCCGGCGAAGATCGGGTCAGGAACATTTGTCCTGGTTTCTTTCTGGGCCAGTACGAAAGTCAGGTCAGCATTAATGTCCGAGTTGCTGACGGCCCTAACCCAAATGGCATCATCAGTGGATTCGAAAGGCACGAATAGGGAAGAGGAAGCGCCAACTTCCACCTTCTTGAGCTCAGTCCATTCTCCGTTCCCGTTTTTATCTGCTTCGAAGGTGATAACAGCCGGAACTGAACTTCGGTTGGCTATCCAGGCGCATCTGTTGTCCCACCCATTGAAAAGGAACGGGTCTGAAGGGACGCCGGCCTTCACGTCGTCCTTGAGCCACAGGGAACCTCCTGCAGTAGTGGGGCCTACGTGGTCGGGCTTGTCATATGAAGTGAACCATATGTTAGAGTTGGACTGGCCAGGACCGCCGATGCGGCCTTTCTGCTTGCGCTTGTTGAGGAACTCGCTCTTCGCAGAATCGTCGCAGCCGAAAACCAGGCGTCCGTTCCACTCGGCGAAGTCTGCGATGACCTTCAGGTAGGCACCGCGCGGCTTTATGCCGGCTGAATTGGCGGTCGAGAAGGTGCCGGGGAAATGCCAGAACATCCCATGCATTGTCATAAGGTACTCCGGTTCAGCCCCCTGTGGCGCTACATTCCGGATACGCGGCCATTCCGTGTTCCATCCGTGTGCCCCGTCATATGCGTGGCTGGCCTTGGGCAGGCGGTAATAGCTCCATCCCTTGTCGGGCTCGCGGACGGCAAGGATGACCGAACGGTGGTCCCAGCCCAGCGACCAGATCGGGTCAGTGGCTGGATTGTCATTGCCGTATATGCCTCCCGGACCTGTCACTTCGGTGAACTGGTTCCTGCGGACTAGCTTCCAGTCCTTCCAGTCCCATTCTACGAGTGATCCGGAGGGAATGTCGAACTGGATCTGGGCCAGTTCTCCCTCTTCTCCGTTGTTGGAAAAGACGGCGACGCCCTGGCCGGAATAGAAGCCCTTGCCATGGTAGCCGGGGAACATGGTGACGAGGTCTCCGGTGAAGCCCTCCTTACGCCTTTTGTTGCCATCCTCGTACAGTTCAGTTGCTTCCAGGGTGCGGGCGTCCACATCATAGAAGCCGGATTCCATAGTGGCTATAAGGACCCTGCCAGAGGGATCGGTCAAGTGACGGGCTACGCCAGTGTACCTCCCGGGGTACTTGTCAAGCGGGATGACCCGTACATTCTTTTCGGAGTCGATTGCATATGGCCCAATGAAAAGCTGGTCGGTTTCGCGATGGATCATCCTGTCGGCATGGGTCCCTCCGATGCTCTCCGGCCTGATTATTTCCTCGAGGCCGGGAGTAATCTGGTACAGCTTGTCATCAGATCCGTACGGCTCGTGAGGAGAATAGGTGACTACCCAGAGGTCTCCCTGCCACGGCACTACGGCTCCGGTTCCGCATTCGCCCTGGGAATTGTAATATGCCAGGTGGGGATAGATGCCGCTGTAGCACTTGTAACCTGTCTCATCAACGGCGGATGGAACTTTCTGGCCGCATGAAACCATGGCCAGGATTGATGTGATCAGAAGTGCGGAAATGTGTATGCGCATATGCTAGAGTCTTTTCAATTCTATTTCGCGTCCTCCCTCGGCGGCGGAGACATATGCAGTGTAGATTGCGGATATGGTGTCTGCGGCGAGTGTGCTGTTGCTGTCGACAGGGCCGCCGGTCACTGCAGCCTTGTAGAAAGCGTTGAGCTCATGCTGGTATCCCAGGAACCAGCCTTCTTCTGGAGCCATCTTGCTCCATCCCTCCTTTGTCTCAGTCTTTTCCACGACATATATGTCCTTGAAGAAAGCGGCCGACGGAGTGTAGGTTTCCATCGTGTCGTTATGGCTCATGTTGCATATGGTCCTGTGGTTGTCGGCGTTGACGGTGAGGGTGTTGTTGGTGCCTCCTAAGCTGAGCTCGTTAGCGAAGACATCGGCAATCGTCCCGTCTTCAAACACTATATGTACTATCGCGAAGTCCTCGATGTCTTCATATGTGGCCCTTATGAATCCTTTGTTCTGGAACGAGGGCATCCTGGTTATCGCATGAACCCGGGCAGAAACTGACACCGGACGGATAGGGGAGCCATTCCTGGCGATTCCCTCAGCCTGCTTGAGGTAGAGCATGGCTGTGAGGGGATGGCAGCCTTTACCAATCAGGGAGCCTCCTCCGGATAGATGCCATATGCCATAGGAAGGGGAGTGAGAGCCTGAGTGTGACTGTTCTCCGTGCATCCAGAGGATCTGGCAGCCGCTTTTTTCTATGACTTCCTTTTCCTTCTGTACGGGAGGCGCATAGACCCAGTTCTCGGCGTACATTATCCTTCCCTTGCTGGCGGCCTCGGCTTCCAGCATCCTCCTGACGCTTCCGAGAGCCTCTTCAAGGCCTTTCCTGCGGTCGAAAGTGTCTCCGTTGAAATCTTCGACGCCCTGTCCGAAGTATCCGGTGAAAGGTTTCTCCACTATAACGTCCCTGTCCCTTCGGAGGGCTTCCACAACAACCTGTTCATGGAAAGCCGGAGGGACGCAGGCATGCACTACATCGCATGCATCTATCAGCTCTTCAAGTGAACCGAATACTTTCATGGAGCGCTCAGCAGCAAATGCTTCCGCTTTCTCCCTTCCCCTGGAGTACACTCCAGCAGCCTCTACTTCGGCGCTGAAGACCCGGCAGAGAGCATCATAGTGGAACCTGGAAGCGAAACCTGCCCCCACGAAACCAGCTTTCAGTTTCTTTCCCATCCTTCAATTATTCTTCTGGCAATTATTCTTCTGGTACATATTTCATCGGGACTCCGGTCGATGAGGGGGCCGGAACACCGTCGACAGTGTGGTCTTCCATCAATTCAACGCGGGTGCCCTCGATGTTATAGCAGTTGACCTGGCGTTTGCGGTTGATTCCCGTCCTGATGTCTGAAGGCTGTCTGAGTCCCTCGGGCAGTGTCCTGGAATCAAGTTCAGCTTTTGCGGCTTCGATGTCCGAAACCTCCAGGCATATGTGGTTCATGGACCCCAGGCTTCCCCAACTGGGCTTCTTCTCGTAAAGCATGAGCTCAAGTGTCTCTTCTCCTTCAGGAGTCTGGACATGGACCCAGTTGACCTTTGCGGGGTCCGGGCCTCCGCGCCAGACTTCCTTGAATCCGAGGATGTCCACATAGAATGAAAGGGCCTTGTCCAGGTCAGGCGTCGGGACTCCTACATGGCTCATCCTGGGAGCGATCCTGGTCTGGGGAAGATGCTGGCCGATGTCCTTCGCGTTCATCCCATCTTTGCCGTATTCTACTATCTCACAAATGTTTCCGTTAGGATCTTTGACAAAGTAGTTGAGATTTCCGGTCCTCCCTGTCGGTGTCTCGTCGGGAACTTCGCATCCTTTGGACTTGAGGTACAGCCTCATGGCTTCCGCGTCAGTGGTCTCGAGGGCGAAATGGTACAGGCGGGGAGTCTTCTCCTCCCTCTCAGGGAAGAGTTCCACGAGCTGGCGGTCATTGATCTTGATTACCGTAAAGGCTAAGGAACCGTCATCATTCTTCATTACGATAGGCTCGTCATATCCGAAATAATCCTTGAAGAATGACCTGGTGCTTTCCATGTCGTTGGTAAAGAATGCGGCGTGGGCCAGCCCGATGATGGGCGGGCGTGCCGGTTCCTTCAGTCCGGCCCGTTTTGACTGGAGGTAGGTCTTGAAGAACCTTCCCTGGGTGGTGGGAGTGAAATTCCAGTCGCTGAACAGCATAGGAGCCCAGCTTGGGTCAAAGCACCAGACTGTGAACGAGATGCCCTTTTCTTCGAAGTATTTGGTGATCCTGTTGCCATAGTCCACGGTCGATTTGACGGGGACATGGGCGCCCTTCTCGTTCTCGAGGCAGAATCCAATCTCTGTGCATATGACGGGATAGGTGTCGGCGACGTAGCCGAAGTCCTTCTCCCATTTCTCCTCCCAGGGCTGCTGCCGTTTCATCGGGTAGGGGTGGGAGACATATGCTATGTTTTCGCGCCTTACAGGCTCTGTGGCAATTGGCTTGAGATCATATGCCCAGTCGAAGCAGGCGCAAAGGCAGAGGGCGTGCGGGTTTATGGCCCTGATCTCGTCGATGATCTGCTCCTGCAGTTCCTTCCATTGAGTCCAGGTCATTCCTGCGCATTGTCCATTGACAGTAGGCTCGTTGAAAAGTTCGTACATCGCGACCTGTGGCTCATTCTTGTAGCGCTCCGCTACCGTGCGCCAGAACTTGAATGTCTCCTCTTTTGTGGTCTCATAATACTTGGCCGTGAATTTCTCATCCCCCAGGTTCCCGATTGAATGCCAGTCCATGATGATGTAGAGGCCGTATTTCTTGGCATATTCTACACCTTTGTCCATCTCGGCGAAAGTCTCATCCCAGCCTAAACTGTTGATGTGACCAGGATGGACGGCGAAGCGTACAATGTTAGCACCCCATTCGGCCGCCTGGGCGAAATATTCTTCATTCCAGTGGCCTTCCCGGACAAGTTTCACGGGATCTGAGAAGCACAGGCCCCGGAAAATGATTTCCTTGCCTTTGGGATCGATGAACTTGTTGCCTTCTACCCTGACCCATCCGTTGCCGGAAGAGCATGAGATAGCCAGCAATGAGAAGATAAAGATAGCCAGCTTTTTCATATGATTGAGAGATGATGTGTTAATTGTGTAAATATACTAAAAACTAATTACTTTAGAATAATCGGACCCAATACTCCATTCGGGGAAAGCTGGTCGAAAGCAGTGTATCCCGAATAGATTGTCGGGCGGAATCCCAGGCCCCGGATGTTTTGGCGCGGAGACTGGTAATAATGCAGCCCGCTTTTCGTTATCCTCTCACTTTCGGGAAGGCTGCAGTCTCCGATCAGGCGGTTTCTCCAGGTGTTGGTGAATTCGACTGTAATCTCATTGGTCCCTTCTTTTATCTTCCCCTCCACAGGAGCTTCCCATGGCGCTGTCCATATGGTTCCGCAATCATCTCCGTTGATGTAGAGATGGGCGACTCCTTCAGATACTTTCCCCAGGGAAAGATATTTCACTGATTGTGCTTGTGCTGCAGAAAGTTCAACCGAAGTCCGCAGGGTAACTGTGCCTGAGAAGAAACGGATTTCATCATCCTGGTCAGTCGAGAGGTCTTCAAGCTGTTCCCAGACTCTGTCCTCAGGAGGTGCAGCATCAAGCCCATGATAGCGGAATGATACATTCCATGGTCCCGGAATGACGGTGGAAATGCCTGCCTCAGACTGAGTTTCCGGCAAAAGGGCGGAGTGCATTCCAGGGACAGTCCTGTCAGCGACATTGAACAGGATGAAAGCCGATCCGTGTTCCGGCATATGGAGACGGATCCTGGTGCATCCTTCAGCAGTCCTCTCTCCTGATATGTCTTCACGTGCTCCTGTGACAGGATCCCAGACCTGTACTTTCCCTTTAGCACGCAGAGTCAGGGTCATTTCGCCTTCCCCCGTAACAAAAAAGATGTCAGTGTTTCCCACTTTCCTGTGTGCGCATCCGTCGCTCCCTCTGAAATCCGCCGGGAATGGCATGTCGATTTTCTCGGAAGCATTGAAAACGGGGATTCCTGCACTGCGCAGTTCTTCGATCTTGGACATGACTTCTTCAGTGCAGGCGTCCGGGAATTCCGGATCGATAACAAGGGCTCTGTAGGACATGCCGTCCGGCAGGACGATCCTCCCTTTTTCGGCTTTCGCGCGGTTGAGCAGTACATCCGTGTTCATTATGTCTGAGTTATAGCCCTCAGGAAGCCTGACGGATGAGGAATCATATGGTTTCTCACGGTAATTACCCCAATGCTGATAGACGCGGTCTCCGCACCAAACTGCGATATCAACTACTGGAAGTCCTTGCTGGAGAAGGTATTGGCATCTGGCAAGGTAACGGACGAAAGGACCGGCCTCCTTCTGCCAGGTGACGTTCCGGTTGATGTGTGTCCCGGCGAAATATTCTCCTCCGGGGACTCCGAAACGTTCCGGGGAACATGTGAAAGTATGCCATGCGAAGTGGTTGATTCCATCGACATAGGCCTGGTCTCCCAGTTTTTTCAGAAGGAAAGGATAGACGCTCCAATGATAGGTCATATGTGTAAATGCCTCGGCGGAAGCCCTGGGAAGTCCATACATATGGGCGGTCGAGGCGGCTCCTCTGGTGTGAAAGCGTCCGTCAAGCCAGAATTCTCCCTGCGGCATGTCGTTCACTGACAGGAATTCCTGCTGGTCAGCTTCCTGGAAGATGGCTGGATTGCGTTTCCACGGACCTCCGCACTCTGAAACCATCTCCAGTCCGTAGGAGTGTGTCATCTCCCTCATCGTCCCGTAGAAATTGACGCGGAACATATCGTTGCGGGCTTTACGGTAATCCTGCATGAAATGGTCGAGCGCTCCGTCCTCACCGATTTCAAAACCGGCCAGCATTGGCATAACCGGTCTCAGGTCGTATCCTTTGAATTTTTTGAAGTCTTCTTCAAAATCGGGTGACCATGTAGGTACTGAGCCTTCCCAACTCACGCTGTAGAAATGGGTGAGTGTCTTGCCGAAGAGATCCCCGACCCTTTCTTTAAGCGGGCCGACGATCCTTTCAATGTGCCTTTTAACCGCCGCCGGATCCAGGACATCCACGTCATATTCAAATCCGGGTATGGTTGACCATCCGAAACGAAGCAGCATCCACTGACCCTGGGGGACGTCCCAGGTCTTGTCTCCATCCTTTCCAGTTAGTTCGATGACTTCATCAGCCTTGACAACCTTCATCCCTTCCGCTCCGTCTGTTCGGACTCCGCTGGACGCAGACATAGTATAAGTCCCGTCACCGGCCACCAGCCAGTTTTCATTCCCGGGAAGCGGTTCGCCGTCATATCTTACGGCAAACAGTGCGACATCCTCATAGCATGGGAGTCCCGGGCGGGAATCCGGGAGGACGCATTTCTTTCCGCCTTTAAGGGGAATCGCCTGATAGATAAGTTGTTTCGGGGAATCTTCTCCCAACTTCCAGGGGCCTTTGAACGATCCTCCGCAGTTGGACAGGTTCATTGAGAATTCAAGCCCCAGGGAATCTGCTTTCCGGATGGCGAAGCAGACATTATCGAGCCATTTTTCGCTCATGAACTCAATTTCCGGAGGCGGCATCTTCACATGGTCATCATCATCCCAGTATCCTCTCGCGTCGAACATCAGCAGTCCTCCGAAACCCAGTTCCTTCATGGATTCGAGATCTGCTGACATGGTCTTTTTGTCTACATGCCCGTTCAGCCACCACCAGTAGCACCATGGCCGGTATTCCCGCCCTGGGGCTTCGAATCCATCGGAAAGGGAAATCTTTTCTTTGGAGGATGGTGTACAGGAGACTAACAAAATTGCTGCTGCGAAGGCGAGAAGTGCTCGTTTCATTTTTCTCAGGAGTATGACGTGAATTGAAAAATATGGCTTGTCTTGCTAATATAGACAAAAGTAACCGGATGATAAAGGATTTATCTTCAATTATGGATATTTAAACGAATAATCTTTATTTTTGTATATAAACCAATACATCAATTGCTATATGGTCAGAGTCGGAATTATAGGCTGTGGAAAAATTGCCCAGGTACGTCATATCCCTGAATACGTAGATAATCCTGATGCTCAAATCGTTGCCCTGTATGATACCAACGCCGCGAGGGCTGCCGGCCTTGCCGGGGCACTTCATGCGAAGGCATACGCGACCCTGGACGAGCTGCTGGCGGATCCAGGGATCGATGCGGTGAGCGTATGCGTGGCCAACAATGCACATTGCGAGGTGACAGTGAAGGCGCTTGAAGCCGGAAAGCATGTCCTGTGCGAGAAACCGATGGCTACTACTATCGAAGAATGTGAGACCATGGTCAAGTGCGCTGAACGTTGTGGACGGATATTGATGATCGGACAGAACCAGCGTCTGGCCAGGGCCCATGTCAAGGCAAGGGAACTTATTGCCGGGGGAGCGATAGGAAAGGTTATTACGTTCCGTACCACATTCGGGCACAGCGGTCCGGAAAACTGGAGCGTGGATCCTGGCAGGAACACCTGGTTTTTTGACAGGTCCAAGGCTGCTTTCGGGGTTATGGCAGACCTCGGGATCCACAAGACCGACCTGATCCAGTACCTTATCGGCCAGAATGTCATCGCCAGTACCTCCAGGCTTCTCACCCTGGACAAGACTGACGCGAACGGCAATCCTATTTCCTTGGACGACAATTCCTTCTGCATATATGAAATGAGCGGGGGAGCCACCGGGACCATGACTGCGAGTTGGACATACTACGGAGAGGAGGACAACTCCACGGTGATTTACGGTACAGAAGGCATAATGAGGATCTATGATGTCGCAGGACATTCCATAGTGATCAACCATGCAGAGGGTGGAAAGACCATGATGGATCTTGAGGCTATCCAGACTAATGACAATCAGACTAAGTCCGGAATAATCGACGCTTTTGTGGATTGCCTGGTCAGGGACGTAGAACCTCTTATCCCCGCAAAAGGCGTCCTGGCTGCGATGAGGGCCGTTTTTGCCAGTATCAAGTCTTCTGAAGAAGGCCGACGCATCGTTATCCCGGAGAATAACCTTTAGCAAGACCTATACTTCAGTTGATAATTTTGGTCTAACCCATGAAGAGACTCTTATTATTTATTTTGGCATTATCCGGCATTTCTGCACTCGCAGCTGAGACAAAGGTGGAGAACTACCGCAGTCAGTTGTTAGGAGAAATGCGTGAGGTTGAGGGAGTTGCAAAGAAGTACGTGATGTCTGTCTGCCTTGACGGGAATACGCTTTATTGCGGAGCAGAGCACAGTATATACGCACTGGATGCAACGGAGGCCATATCTCCGAAATTCCTGTCGTCATTTGAGATTTACGGCTATGTAAGGCAAATTGCAGTACAGGATAATTACCTGTATGCTGCCTGCCGGGAGTCCGGTGTATGGATTCTGGATATTTCGGATCCTGGCAACATGAAACTGGTCTCCCGTTATGATCCGGTGGAATTAGCAACGGGCATTGATGTGGCAGGAGATGTTATGTTCCTGGCTTGCAGGCAGAATGGGGTGGAAATGGTAGACGTGAGTAATCCTTCAAAGCCCACTCATATACGTCATATCAAGACCGCCGAATCCCAGAGTGTTTTCTACTGTGACGGAATCTTATATTCCGGCGAATGGGCCGATTCCTGGGTAACGTCCATCGATGCCAGAGATATGTCAGACGTAAAGATTCTTAGTACGTCTCCTCTGCAGGGCTATGGGGATGGCGTTTGGACATACGGCCATTATCTTTATGCAGCTACCGGGCACAACTCACCTTCCGGAAAGGCATCCAATGCAGGTGACGGACACGGTCTTGAGATATTCGACGTACGCGACAAGACTGCGCCCAAGCATATCTCAAGGGTGGACTTTGCCAAGGTGTACAGTTCTTCTATGGATTACTGGACCGTGAGGCCTGCCAACAATGGAAAGTATATTGTTTGTGCTGACACTTTCAATGGATTATATGTCGTTGATGCCAGCCATCCTGCAAAGCCGATCATCGCTTCCCGATTCACTGCGACAGATAATGAGGGAAAGGCTTTGCCGATCACTTCCGTTGCTGTCGGCAATGGGGTCATATATGCTACTGTTCATCAGGAAGTTGGCCTGGTTGCAATCAAATGCCAAAAGATAAAGCCGGTTGTGAGAGATCGAGGAAGATTGCCTGTAAATACCTCGTACAGGTATCCATACAAGACTTCTGAAACAAGTCACTTTGTCAGTTGGAAACCTTCCGGGCGTGTCCCTGTCCGTGGAGTCGCGGCAAAGGATTCGCTTATATTTGCTGCCTGTACTTACGACGGGTTGGCGATTTTAAAGATGGATGATAACGGCAGCCCGGTTCAAATCGGCCGGGGACCTATGGAATATGCCTCAGATGTCGCGATATGTGGTGAACTGTTAGTGGTGGCTGAAGGATTTGGAGGTGTAGCTGTGTATAAAATCGGTGTTGGACTGGAAGAGGTGGCCAGGTTCAACAAGTTCAATTTCGATGGCTCGCATGGTGTCTGTTTCTGGGTCTTTGCCCCTGACGCCGAGCATATCGTGGCAGCAACCCGTTATCATGGATACTACTATTTTACCAAAAACCTAAAGTATCTTGGGCAAGCAGGCAGAGGCCCCGGATGGGACAAATATGTCCCTGATGCGGCTGATTCGCAAGGATGGTATCCACGCATACAACACAAGGCGGGAGTTTTTTGGACGAATATCAATGATGTGGCCGCTGGAGAAAAGAAGGACGCGGGATTCATACCGACACTGTATGACGGCATCTGTGCATACAAAGACGATAGTTTTATTACCTGTACTAAAGGTAAGATGTATGTTTATTCTCACAACAATGTCGGAGAGTCTAAAATCGGCGTAGGCGATAATCTTTATGGCGCCCCGGCATGGGATCGAGGAGGGCGGCTTGGTCTTACCGCCAGGATTTCGAGGTGTGTCAGTATGGCTGATATTTCAAATGATAACGCTCCGAAAGTCCTGTGGAACGAGTCCTGTGAAGGTTTCCCGGAGATAGCTACTTTTTGGAAAGGGCGGCTTCTTGTTCCTTGCGGTTATCAAGGTCTGCTGATTGAGAAGTAGAAAGCTGAACCGATTCCGTTCATTACGGAGAATGTCTTGCTTCTGGATTCCTGCGTAGGGATACTTAAATATTTTTTGCATAAATACGCATATGTTTGAATAATTTTGCATATATTTGCATAGTTATTCAATTTTTCGCGGAATTATGCGCAGGCCTAAAGCTAAACTTAAACTGGCAAACGGACGTATTTTCGAGGGTTACAGCTTCGGATATGCGGCTCCTGCCGATGGAGAACTGGTCTTCTCCACGGCAATGGTGGGTTATCCGGAAAGCCTTACCGATCCATCGTACAGCGGGCAGATCCTCTGTGTGAGCTATCCTCTTGTCGGGAATTATGGAGTCCCTTCAGCCGATGTGGATCCCATGGGCATATGTGTCAATTACGAATCAGAGCGCATATGGACCCGAGGCCTGGTGATCAGCGACTATTCCGAAAACTTCAGCCATTTCGATGCAGTGAAGAGCCTGGATGCCTGGCTGAAAGAACAGCATATCCCGGGAATCTGCGGGATCGATACCAGGGCCCTGACTATAATGCTCAGGGAAGAAGGTTCAATGCCCGGGATCATCGAGCCGGAGGGATCCCAAAGGGATTTCCCGGTTCCGGACCCTAATGCCGATAACCAGGTCGCTGTGGTCAGCTGTCGGGATATAATCCATTATGGAAGTGGTGAAAAGACCGTAGTACTAGTGGACTGCGGGGTGAAACACAACATCCTCCGCTGCTTCGTCGAGAGGGGAATACATCTGGTACGGGTACCATGGGACTATGATTTCAACACCCTGGAGTATGACGGGCTCTTCATATCCAACGGCCCCGGCAACCCGGAACTCTGCGAAACTACTGTGTCTCACCTGCGCACGGCCATGGGATCGGACCGTCCCATCTTCGGCATATGCATGGGCAATCAGTTGCTCGCCCGTGCGGCCGGGGCCGGAACCTATAAGCTGAAATACGGTCACCGCAGCCATAACCAGCCGGTGAGGATGGTTGGGACTGACAGGTGCTACATCACCTCCCAGAACCATGGTTTCGCAGTTGATGATTCCTCCCTTGGGGCTGACTGGGAGCCCTGGTTCGTGAATATGAATGACGGGACCAACGAGGGCATACGTCACAAATCCAAACCCTTCCGTTCGGTCCAGTTCCATCCCGAGGCCTCCAGCGGGCCTACAGATACCGGTTTCCTGTTTGACGAATTCATCTCTCTCCTATGAAAAACAATGACATCCACAAAGTGCTCCTTCTCGGTTCCGGGGCACTCAAGATCGGTCAGGCCGGAGAGTTTGACTATTCCGGGTCACAGGCGCTAAAGGCCATGAAGGAAGAGGGCATCGAGACCGTCCTCCTGAATCCCAATATCGCAACTGTACAGACAACTGAGGGGACGGCCGACAGGATTTATTTCCTGCCGGTCACCCCTGAATATGCCGAGAAAGTAATTGAAAAAGAACGCCCTGACGGGATACTCCTTTCTTTCGGAGGACAAACCGCACTCAATTGCGGAGTTGAACTGTATCGCAGCGGAGTGCTTGAAAAATACGGAGTCCGGGTGCTTGGGACTCCAGTGTCCACTATCATAGACACTGAAGACAGGGACCTGTTCGTCAAACGCCTCGATGAAATCGGGGTGCATACTATCAAATCACATCCTGCAGGGAGCATGGAAGAAGCGCGTGCCGCGGCAGCGAACCTGGGATATCCTGTCATCGTCAGGGCTGCATATGCCTTAGGAGGGCTTGGCTCCGGTTTCGCGGAGAGTGAGGACGAACTGGACGGCATATGCGCCAAGGCCTTCGCCTTCTCGCCGCAGGTGCTTGTGGAGAAAAGTTTGAAGGGCTGGAAAGAGATTGAATATGAAGTGGTCCGCGACTGTTTTGACAATTGCATAACTGTCTGCAATATGGAGAATCTGGATCCTCTCGGGATCCACACCGGAGAGAGCATCGTGGTGGCTCCGTCGCAGACCCTGTCCAACCGGGACTATCATTTCCTCCGCGAACTCTCCCTCAAGATAATCCGCCATCTGGGGATCGTAGGAGAGTGCAACGTTCAGTATGCATATGATCCGGATTCGAGTGAGTACAGGGTAATTGAAGTGAACGCCCGTCTGAGCCGTTCCTCTGCCCTGGCATCGAAGGCGACCGGTTACCCACTGGCCGCCGTGGCGGCCAAGCTCAGTCTTGGATACGGCCTTTTCGAGCTGAACAATGCCGTTACCGGAACCACTCCGGCTTTCTTCGAACCTGCACTGGACTACGTCGTGTGCAAGATTCCGCGCTGGGACCTGGCCAAATTCCACGGAGTTTCCAGGAAGATAGGGTCCAGCATGAAGTCGGTCGGAGAAGTGATGGCCATAGGGCGCAGTTTCGAAGAAGCGCTACAAAAGGGCCTCAGGATGATAGGACAGGGCTCTGAGGGCTTTGTCTGCAACAAGAAGATCGAGGTTCCGGACATGGAGGAAGCCTTGAAGGATCCTACCGACAGGCGCATCTTCGTCCTTTCCCAGGCCCTTCAGGAAGGCTGGAGCGTAGAGAAGATACATAAGCTTACACGTATCGACCGCTGGTTCCTCGACAAGCTACAAGGGATTGTCTCTACATATGGGGAACTGAAAGCCTGTACATCTCTGGGCGACGTAGGGAAAGAATTGATGCTCAAGGCAAAAGGGCAGGGATTTTCGGACGTCCAGATCCTTCTCGCCGTGCAGGGGAGTCTTTCCGGAGACAGCCTGGCCGAGTCTGTCAGGACTCTTCGCAAGGGCATGGGCATCGTGCCTTGCCTGAAGCAGATCGACACCCTTGCCGGGGAATTTCCGGCTGATACAAATTACCTTTACCTGACTTACAACGGCTCCTGTGACGATGTGGTCTGTGAGAAGGATGGGAAGACTATAATCGTCCTCGGGTCAGGCGCTTACAGGATAGGAAGTTCAGTTGAGTTCGACTGGTGCTCGGTTACCAGCCTCCAGGAAGTGCGCCGTCAGGGCTACAGGGGAGTGATGATCAATTACAATCCCGAAACTGTTTCCACCGATTACGACACTTGTGACAGGTTGTATTTTGATGAACTCAGTTTCGAGAGGGTGATGGACATTATCGAGATGGAATCACCTTCCGGTGTGATAGTTTCGGTCGGTGGGCAGATACCGAACAACCTGGCCCTTTCCCTTCATCAGCACGGTGTACCCATCCTCGGGACGGGAGCCGAAGACATCGACAGGGCGGAAGACCGCCACAAGTTCTCCAGCATTGTGGATGCGCTCGGAATCGACCAGCCCCGCTGGAGCGAGCTAAGCACCATGGAAGAAGTGGAGCATTTCATCGCCCAGACGGGTTATCCGGTTCTGGTGCGCCCCTCATATGTATTGTCAGGGGCCGCGATGAACGTATGCTGGGATTCATCTAAGCTTCAGAAATTCCTTTCGCAGGCTGCGGAAGTGAGCCGGGAACATCCTGTGGTAGTAAGCCAGTTCATCCCGCGGTGCAAAGAGATCGAATTCGACGCTGTGGCTGACGGAGGCCGTATTCTGGCATATGCCATCTCTGAGCATGTAGAATACGCCGGAGTCCATTCCGGAGATGCTACGATTGTTTTCCCGGCCCAGAAACTCTATACGGAAACAGTCCGAAGGCTCCGCAAGGCTGCGGTGAAGATAGCGGCGGAATTGCATATAACCGGACCCTTCAATATCCAGTTCCTGGCTAAAGAGAATTCGGTCAAGGTAATAGAGTGCAACCTGAGGGCCTCCAGAAGTTTCCCCTTCGTTTCAAAGGTCTTGAAAATCAATTTCATCCGTCTCGCCACCCAGGCAATGCTCGGCTTGAGGCCCGCGGCCCCCGACAAGTCCAGGTTCGACATACCGTACGTCGGAGTGAAGAGCCCGCAGTTCTCATATGCACGCCTCCAGGGGGCGGATCCGCTTCATGGGGTGGATATGGCTTCCACTGGAGAGGCGGCCTGCCTTGGGGACAGCTTCGCCGAGGCGTTGGTCAAGTCAGTGGAGTCCGTGGGCAATCCTGTGCCACGTAAGAAGATAATCATCTCCTCGGGTAATTCCCGTCAGAAGGCTGATCTGCTGCCTGCCTGCCGCCTCCTCTACAATGCCGGTTTTGAAATCTTCGCAACCGAGGGAACATGGCGCTATCTCTATGAGAACGGGATCAGGGTGAAGCGTACCCTCTGGCCTTCCGAGAAGGTCAACAAAGTGATGCTGGGAACGTTTCCGCAGGTGCTCGACCTCATCCATTCCCATGAGGCTGAGATGGTTATCAACATTCCTAAGAACTTCAGCGACACTGAGTTGTCGGAGGGCTATCTGATCCGTCGCGCGGCAATAGACTCCAACGTGCCTTTGTTCACAGACACCCGCCTTGCCTCCGAGTTCATCAATGCATTCTGCAACATTTCCGCCTCTGACCTCGAAATAAAGGCTTGGGAAGACTATACTATTGAATAAATATTCATAAATTATTTGCATATGTGAATATTTATGCGTAGTTTTGTCTCGGCTTAATATAATTAATCAAGGTATATGATCGACAAGACTGAGAGACAAAGGATAATCCGCTCGCTGATTTCGAGGGAGAACGTCCAGAGCCAGGAAGAACTCCAGGCAAAGGTCGGAGAACTCGGAATCAAGGCGACACAGGCCACCCTGTCCCGTGACCTCAGGGAGCTTGGGATTGTCAAGCGTCATGTCCCCGGAAAGGGCTACAGCTATGTTGTGGCAAACGATGATCCGGGGAGGATGGCGGCCACATCCGGCGCCGGAGGCATAGACAGCATCGAGTTCCTCGGAACTTTCTGTGTCATCAGGACAAGGCCCGGCTATGCCAATTTCATAGCATCTCTGATCGACGCCGCGAGCCTGAGAGAGGTCGCAGGGACCATTGCGGGAGATGATACCCTCCTGCTGATTTCGCGTCCGCTTTACAAGAATACCCAGGTCCTGGACAGCCTTGGGTCGGTCATCCCGGGAATAGAAGAGAAAATAATAGCATAGAATAAACCAAACTTAGCATATGAGTGACAATATTATCGTTGAGGTTGCTTCGGAGAAGCACGTCGCCTATGTAGATGAAATCCTGCATACCATCGAAGAAGCCGCGAAAGTGCGCGGAACCGGTATCGCAAAACGTGACCCTGCATATGTCACGAAGAAAATCAGGGAGGGGAAGGCGATCATCGCCATGGACGGTGACAAATTCGTCGGCTTTTGCTACATCGAGAGCTGGGAGCATGAGAAATTCGTGGCCAATTCCGGCTTGATCGTAAAGTCGGAATACCGTGGAATGGGAATCGCGAAACGGATCAAGAAGGCCGCTTTCGAACTGTCCCAGAAGAAGTTCCCGGGTGCAAAGATTTTCGGTCTCACTACCGGTGCGGCCGTAATGAAGATCAACACCGAGCTGGGTTACCATCCGGTGACGTTTACAGATCTGACTACCGATCCAATTTTCTGGAAGGGCTGCGAGAGTTGCGTCAATTACGACATCCTCTGCCGTAACAACTACACCCGCTGCCTCTGTACCGGAATGCTGTTCGATCCTTCGTGGCAGGCCCTCGGAACTTCCCAGAGCAAGAAAAAGAAGGTAGTAGTGGCCTACAGCGGCGGGCTGGACACATCATTCAATGTGATGTACCTTACAAAGCACGGGTACGAGGTCTATGCTGCCTGCGTAAACACAGGAGGTTTCAGCGCGGAACAGCTCAAGACCAATGAGGAGAACGCCTACAAGCTAGGTGCGGTGAAATACGTCACCCTCGACGTCCAGCAGGAGTACTATGACAAGAGTATCCGCTTCATGGTTTACGGAAATGTCCTCCGCGGCGGGACCTATCCCATCTCGGTTTCCTCTGAGCGTATCTTCCAGGCCATGGCGATAGCTCGCTATGCCAAGGAAATAGGTGCGGATGCCATTGCCCACGGTTCTACCGGTGCCGGCAACGACCAGGTCCGTTTCGACATGACCTTCCTCGTAGCGGCTCCAGGAGTTGAGATCATCACCCTTACCCGTGACATGGCCCTGAGCCGCGAGTTCGAGACCGAGTATCTCAACCGTCACGGTTTCCCCGCCGACTTCAAGAAGCTCAAATACTCCTACAATGTCGGGCTCTGGGGTACGTCCATATGCGGAGGCGAGATCCTGGATTCCAAGCAGGGGCTTCCGGAAAGTGCTTATTTAAAGCAGGTTAAGAAGGAAGGAACCGAAACCATATCCCTGCAGTTCACAAAGGGAGAACTCACCGGAGTGAACGGAGAGACTTTCGACGACAAGGTGAAAGCCATCCAGAAAGTAGAATCGCTGGCTGCCCCATACGGGATAGGCCGTGATATGCACGTAGGAGATACTATCATCGGCATCAAAGGACGTGTCGGCTTTGAGGCCGCCGCCCCGATGCTCATAATCGCTGCCCACAAGTTCCTTGAGAAATTCACTCTAAGCAAGTGGCAGCAGTATTGGAAAGACCAGGTCGGGAACTGGTACGGAATGTTCCTCCATGAGAGCCAGTACATGGAGCCGGTGATGCGTGACATCGAGGCCATGCTGGAAAGCAGCCAGCGCAACGTCAACGGAACTGTCACCATGCTGATGCGCCCATATGGCTTCGAAACAGTCGGTGTGGACAGCCCGGATGACCTGGTTAAGAGTAAGTTAGGTGAATACGGAGAGATGCAGAAAGGCTGGACTGCAGATGACGCCAAGGGCTTCATCAAAGTCTCCTCGACTCCTCTGAGGGTCTATTACGCCGCCCACCCTGAAGAAGCCGGTAAGATATGATCCGCGTAGGGATAATAGGAGCGGCCGGCTATACTGCCGGAGAACTGATCCGCATCCTCCTGAATCATCCGGAGGCTGAGGTTTCCTTTGCACAGAGTTCTTCCCATGCCGGAGAACCGGTCTGGACAGCCCATGCCGATCTGGTAGGGGAGACGGACCTTCATTTCTGTGACGATGCTCCGGTGTGTGACGTGGATGTGGTTTTCCTCTGCTCGGGACACGGAAAATCCAAGGCGGCAGTTGCCTCTTTCCCCCCGGAATTCAAAGGAAAGATCATCGACCTGAGCAACGATTACCGTCTTCATGCAGATGCTGAGGACTTTGTGTACGGTCTCCCGGAGGCGTTCCGGGACAAGATCCGCAAAGCCTCCCATATAGCCAATCCCGGCTGTTTCGCCACAGCGATCCAGCTTGCCCTTCTGCCTGCAGCGAAGGCTGGAATCCTTCCTGAGGTGCATGTGACAGGAATTACCGGCTCCACCGGGGCAGGCCAGAAGCCTCAGGAGACCACCCACTTCAGCTGGCGCAGCGGAAACCTTTCAATCTACAAGGCATTTACCCATCAGCATCTCGGAGAGGTCTGCGAGACATTGAAAACCCTTTCGCCTTCTTGGTGCGGCGACATCAATTTCGTGCCGGTGCGGGGTGATTTTCCCCGCGGCATCACAGTGTCTGCATATTTCGACTGTCCCCTCGACGAAGAGGAGGCGGTTGCATTGTACAAGGACTATTACTCCGGAGAACCGTTTACCCTTGTCGTGGATTCCAATCCTGACATGAAGATGGTTGTGGGAACTAACAAAGCCGTGCTCTATGTCCGGAAATACGGACGGAAACTCCACGTTATAAGCATGATAGACAATCTCTGCAAGGGGGCCTCCGGGCAGGCTGTGCAGAATATGAACATTATCTTCGGCTTGGCCGAGGATGCAGGCCTCCGCCTGAAAGCCAACAGATGGTAACCTATGGAACTGTTTGACGTATATTCACTTTTCGATGTCACCCCGGTAAAAGCCAGCGGCTGCACCATATGGGATGACAAGGGTAAGGAGTACCTCGACCTTTACGGGGGACATGCCGTGATCTCGGTCGGCCACTGCCATCCGCATTATACTGCTGCACTGAAGGAGCAGGCTGAGCGAATTGGATTCTATTCCAACAGCGTCCGCAACCCGCTTCAGGAAAAGCTCGCGCATATGCTCGGCGAGGCCTGCGGCTATCCGGATTACAGCCTTTTCCTGGACAATTCCGGAGCGGAGTCAAATGAGAATGCATTGAAGATGGCATCCTTCCATACGGGGAAGGACCGCATCATCGCCTTCCGGAAGAGCTTCCACGGACGTACCTCCGGAGCGGTAGCAGCTACTGACAATCCCTCCATAGTTTCTCCTTTCAATGCCGTCCATAAGGTTACCTTCTGCAACCTTAACGATGCGGAAGCGGTTGAATCTGAACTCGCTAAAGGAGATGTAGCCGGAGTGATAATCGAGGGAATCCAAGGATGCGGGGGAATCAATGTTCCCGATGACGGATTCATGAAGGAACTTCGTTCCCTCTGTACAAAGTACGGGGCTGTCCTGGTCCTGGATGAAGTCCAGAGCGGATACGGGCGCACCGGGAAATTCTTCGCGCACCAGTGGAACGGAATCAAGCCGGATATCATCACCATGGGTAAGGGAATTGCAAATGGTTTCCCTTGCGGAGGAATCCTCCTTTCCCCAGAATTCGAGGCCGTCAAGGGCCGTTTGGGAACTACGTTCGGAGGTAATTACCTGGCTATGGCCTGCGCTATAGCCGTTCTGGAGATAATAGAGAAGGAGTCGCTGATTGACAATGCTTTGAATGTGGGTAATTACCTCAAGGAAAACATCCCTGTGAAGAGCTGTGTAAGTGACATCAGGGGCAGGGGATTAATGCTCGGAATCGAATTCAACTGCAGCGTTGCCCCAATCCGCAAAGCCCTCCTTTACGATAAGCATATTTTCACCGGAGTTGCCGGGAACAACATGATACGGCTTCTGGCTCCTCTTACTCTTACCAAAGAGCAGGCAGGGGCATTCATAAACGCATTGGACGAGGTAATATGAAATCATTTTTCCATGTGCAGGACATCGGCGATCTCGGTGCCGCACTCAAAGAGGCGCTTGAAGTTAAGGCCAATCCGTTCGGATGGAAGCATCTGGGCGCCAACCGCACCATAGTCCTTGTATTCTTCAACAACAGTCTCCGTACCCGCCTGAGCAGCCAGAAAGCCGCCCTGAACCTGGGGATGAATCCGATCGTCCTCAATGTGAACGGGGACAGCTGGAAGCTGGAGACCGGAATGGGGGTAGTGATGGACTCAGACAAGAGCGAACACCTCCGCGAAGCTATCCCGGTTATCGGAAGCTATTGCGACATCATAGGGGTGCGTTCCTTCGCCGGCCTCAAGGACATGGAATTCGACTACAACGAGACTATTCTTAAGCAATTCATAGAGTACAGCGGCAAGCCGGTTATCAGCCTGGAATCTGCCACGGTTCATCCCTGCCAGGCTTTCGCCGACCTTATCACTATCGAAGAGCACCGGACTAATAAACGCCCGAAAGTGGTCCTCAGCTGGGCTCCCCATCCAAAGTGCCTTCCCCAGGCAGTCCCGAATTCTTTCGCGGAATGGATGAATGCCGCCGATGTGGACCTGGTGATAACCCATCCTGAGGGATATGAACTGGATCCCCGTTTCGCCGGGAATGCCAATATAGAATACGACCAGATGAAGGCCCTTGAAGGGGCGGACTTCGTCTATGCCAAGAACTGGTCGAGCACCAAACCATACGGCCGGAACATATGCAGGGACTCCTCATGGACCATTGACAAGGCGCATATGGACGTCACTGACAATGCTTTCTTCATGCATTGCCTCCCGGTCCGCCGGAACGTGATTGTCACAGATGAGGTGATCGATTCGCCGCGGAGCCTTGTGATTCCTGAAGCTGCGAACCGCGTCGTATCGGCCCAGGTGGTTATGAAACATATGCTTGAAGATATGCAGTGATGGAATCCCTGAAGCTCATAAAGGCAGGAGGTGCCATTATCGAGGATCCCGAAGCCTGCGCAGCCCTTCTGAAGGACTTCGCGGCGATTCAGGGACCCAAGGTGCTTGTCCATGGAGGAGGGCGTTCTGCAAGCGCCCTTGCCGCGCGTATGGGCATTCCGGTAAAGATGGTCGAAGGGCGCAGGATTACGGATTCGGCTATGCTTGAAGTAGTTACGATGGTTTACGGAGGGCTGGTGAACAAGAATCTGGTAGCCTCGCTTCAGGCACTCGGGGTGAATGCCGTAGGGCTTGCCGGGGCTGACCTGAATCTCATCCTGTGCGACCGCCGTCCGGTTGGGGAAGTGGATTATGGTTATGTAGGGGATGTCCGCAAAGTGGATGTCTCCCTGCTGTCACTTCTCCTGGACAAAGGCGCGGTTCCTGTGATAGCCCCCTTGAGCCATGACGGGAAAGGCTGTCTCCTTAACGTCAACGCCGACACCATTGCGGCCGAGGTCGCCCAGGCGCTCGGAGCATATTACAGGGTAAGCCTTGAATACCGGTTTGAGAAAGAGGGAGTCCTCGACTCCAACGGAAACCTGATTCCCGAAATAGACTCGGATTCCTTTATTTCCCTGAAGGCATCCGGAGCCGTTTCGGGAGGCATGGTCCCAAAGATCCACAATGCCCTTGAAGCCTTGGGCCGAGGTGTTGGAGAAGTGTATATAGGCAAGACGCTGATTCATTAATATACAGGCGCATATGAACGATTATCTGGAGCTTCTGTGTAATATGATTGCAATTCCGTCCTTCAGTAAGGAAGAGACGGATGTAGCCTCCATGATAGCCGGGTGCCTGAAGGCCCGTAACCTCCCTGTCAGGTGTAAGGGAAACAACCTGTGGCTAGACTCTGCCGATGTGAATCCGCAGGATGCCGGAAAGAAAGTGCTGATGCTCAATGCACATATCGATACTGTCCGGCCGGCTGCAAGCTATACCCGCGATCCTTTCGCCCCGACTGTCGAAGACGGTAAGATTTATGGACTTGGAAGCAATGATGACGGAGGCTGTGTAGTGGCTCTCCTGGCCGCTTGGGAGAAACTGGTCTCACACGAACAGCCTTACCGGCTCATATGGACTGCTACGGCTGAAGAAGAGATATGCGGTCCCGGCGGACTTGAGATAATCCTGGATGAATTCCCTCAGGTGACATTGGGCATTTTCGGCGAGCCAACAGGAATGCAGATGGCTGTGGCTGAGAAAGGCCTGCTTGTCTTTGACTGCTTATCCTCAGGCGTTTCCGGGCATGCTGCGCGGGAAGAAGGGGTGAATGCGATATACCGGGCTATCGAAGACATTCAGTGGTTCAAGGATTATTCTTTCCCGAAGGTTTCCCCATACCTTGGCCCCGTAAAAATGACCGTTACGATGATTTCGGCCGGGACTCAGCATAACGTCGTTCCGGACGGATGCAAATTCGTGGTGGATGTTAGGCCCAACGGGCTATACACTAACCAGGAAATATTGGACACCGTCCGCGCCAATGTAAAATGCAGCGTTGAACCACGCTCGATGAGGCATAAGAGTTCCCACATCGCCGAGGACAATCCCGTCGTGGTGCGCGGGCGCTCCCTGGGCCTGGAGAGTTACGGCTCACCCACTACCAGCAGCCAGACCCTGGTGGATTTCCCGAGCCTCAAGATAGGACCCGGTGAGTCCTCACGCTCTCACAGGGCTGATGAGTTCATCAAAATCAGCGAAATAGAAGAGGGAGCGGACACATATGTAAAACTTCTGGACAATCTGCAGATATGAAACTCTGGGACAAAGGCTATGAACTTGACGGGATGATAGAGAAATTCACCGTCGGAAAAGACAGGGAACTGGACCTGTTCCTGGCTCCATATGACATAGAAGGGACCATAGCTCACGTGAAGATGCTCGCAAAAGTCGGCCTGCTGGCTGAAAGCGAACTTGAAGTGCTTCTGCCTGAGCTTGAAGCCCTTCACTCACAAGCGCTCCGGGGAGAATTCTCCATCGATGAGGGAGTGGAGGACGTCCATTCCCAGGTGGAATTCATGCTGACCAGCAAGCTTGGAGACGTGGGAAAGAAGGTGCACACAGGACGCTCCCGCAATGACCAGGTGCTTGTGGACCTGAAACTCTTCGCGCGTGCCGAACTGGTCAAGGTAAGGGATGCCGTTAAGGAGCTCTTCGACATCCTGATTGAGCGCAGCGAACAGTGCAAGGACATCCTCATGCCTGGCTACACCCATCTGCAGGTGGCCATGCCATCCTCTTTCGGCCTCTGGTTCGGAGCATATGCAGAGAGCCTTTGCAATGACATGGAGTTGCTCCATGCGGCTTATAATGTGGCTAACCGCAATCCTCTCGGTTCTGCTGCCGGATATGGCTCTTCGGCTCCGATCGACAGGGATATGACTACTTCCACCCTGGGTTTTGCCGGACTCGACGTAAACTCGGTATATGCCCAGATGAGCCGTGGAAAGACAGAGAGAATCATCTCGTTTGCAATGGCTTCCGTGGCTGAGACAGTGGGCCGTATGGCTATGGACTGCTGCCTTTTCAACAGCCAGAATTTCGGATTCGTCCATCTCCCGGATTCCCTTACTACGGGATCCAGCATCATGCCTCACAAGAAGAATCCGGATGTTTTCGAACTGCTCCGTGCGCATTGCAACAGGATCAACTCCATTCCGGAGCAGATAAGGATGGTCACATCTAACCTGCCATCCGGCTATTTTCGTGACATGCAGCTGGTTAAGGAGATATTCATCCCTATGTTCGCTGAAATGAAGGACTGCCTTGCCATAGCGGCATATGCGGTGAAGAACATGGACGTGACGGAGAACCTGATGGATAATCCGTTGTACCGTCCGGCATTCAGCGTGGAAGAAGTCAACCGCCGTGTCCGGGAAGAGGGAGTTCCGTTTCGTGACGCCTACCGTCAGGTGGGCCGTGAGATCATGGACGGGACCTTCATTTACAAGGGGACACTGGAGCATACACACCAGGGTTCGATAGGGAACCTGTGCAACGACAGGATCAAGGCCAGGATGGAAAACCTGATAAATATTTGGTTTTGATGAAATTTATTCCTACATTAGGCCCAAGAAAGCAATCAGAACATGAAAACTTACCTGCATCATCACCATTCTCATACCTGTCTTTAGATAAGGTAAGGAATTGTGGTATATGCTAAGAGATACTCGCGGGCCTGCCTTATCATAAGTGCAGGCCTTTATTTTTAACAAAACAGCCGGAAATGATCAGAATTGCAATACAGTCCAAAGGCAGGCTCAACGAAGACAGCTGCCTCCTTCTTAAAGACGCCGGGATTTCGGTGGATGAACTCAAGCGGAAGTTCCTGGGGAAAGCGTCAGACTTCCCCCTGGAGATACTCTACCTCCGGGATGACGACATTCCGGAAGTAGTGGCCGACGGTTCTGCCGACCTGGGAATAGTGGGTTACAATGAAGTGGCCGAAAGCGGGGCGGAAGTGACCATCCTACGGCGCCTGGGCTTCGGTACCTGCCGGCTTTCACTTGCCGTGCCGAAGACTGACAAGTACGATGGACTGTCGTATTTCAATGGGAAAGCCATAGCCACATCCTATCCCAGGGTGCTCCGCTCATTCCTGGACAAGAACGGGATCGACGCCTCGATACGTGAGATCAGGGGATCTGTGGAGATAGCTCCGGCGGCAGGCATTGCAGACGCTATCTTCGACATCGTATCTTCCGGAGGGACACTTGTTTCCAACGGCCTTAAGGAAGTTGAAAGGGTCCTGGAATCCGAGGCAGTGCTCATCGCCGGACCATCACTCTCTGAAGATAAGAAGCCCATAGTTGACAACCTGCTTTTCCGCTTCGATTCGGTAAGCGACAGCCGTGGAAAGAAGTACATCCTGATGAACCTTCCGACCTCCTCCGTCGAGGATGCCGTGAAGATACTCCCAGCAATGAGGAGTCCGACCGTGATGCCTCTTGCCATGGACGGATGGTGCTCTCTTCACTCTGTAGTGAAGGAAAGCGAGCTTTGGGACAAGGTGGAAGCGCTCAAGAAGATCGGGGCTGAAGGAATCCTGGTACTCAATCTTGACAAAGTAATAGCATGAAAACGGTATTCAGACCATCCAGGGAAGACTGGCCGTCACTGTGCCGCAGGGCGGAACAGGATGATGCTGTAATCTCCGGCCGTGTCCGGGAAATCCTCTCCCGGATCAAATTGGGAGGGGAGCCGTCCATGAGAGAGATTGTGAAAGAGATAGAAGGTGCCGTTCCGGCCGATTTCAGGGTCTCTGAGGCCGAAATTCTCGCCGCGGGGGAAGTTGTACCGCAGGGGGTGAAAGAAGCCGTCAGAGAGGCTAAAAAACGCATTGAAGCCTTTCATCGTCTCCAGAAGCCGGAGGACATCAGCCTCGAGGAAAACGGAATCATATGCAGGAGGCGTTTCGTGCCTATCGAAAGGGTAGGACTTTACATCCCCGGTGGCAGCGCTCCCTTGTTTTCCACTATCCTTATGCTCGCCGTGCCGGCATCCCTTGCCGGATGCAGGGAAACAGTGCTCTGCACTCCTCAGCGCCGTGACGGAAGCATCGCCCCTGAAATCCTCTTCACCGCTTCCCTGTGCGGGATCCGGGAAATCTACCGTCTCGGAGGTGCACAGGCTATCGCCGCCATGGCATACGGGACCGGAAGCATCCGTCCGGTCGACAAGATATTCGGCCCGGGGAACCGCTATGTAATGAAAGCAAAACAGCTTCTGTGTGCAGAAGGAGTCGCTATAGACATGCCTGCGGGGCCATCGGAAGTGATGGTACTGGCAGATGAGAGCGCTGATCCTTCATTCGTTGCTTCAGACCTTCTTTCCCAGGCGGAACACGGTCCGGACAGCCAGGTGATGCTGGTTACTTGCAGCGAGTCCCTTTCGGAGGCCGTTTCCCGCGAAGTAGACAGACAGCTCGCCTTGCTGCCGCGCAGATCCATTGCGGATTCCGCCCTGGAGAACAGCCGGGCTGTCATCCTGGACAGCCGGGAAGAGATAGTGGACTTCGCCAATTGCTATGCTGCGGAACATCTGATTATCAGCATGGAAGACCCTTGGGGTGTGGCGGACAGGATCAGGGCTGCAGGAAGCATCTTCATCGGGAATTACTCTCCTGAGAGTGCCGGAGACTATGCGTCCGGGACGAACCACACCCTGCCTACTATGGGCTGTGCCAGGGCCTTCAGCGGAATAGGGACTGAGAGTTTCATGCACGGGATAACCTATCAGGAGCTCAGCCGGAGCGGACTGCGCTCAATATCGGATGCTATTATAGAAATGGCTGAGGCAGAGGGCCTTCAGGCTCACGCTGAAGCGGTCAGAACCAGATTGTCATGAAGGATGTGATTTCATTGGTCCGCCCGAACATTGCTTCGTTGGAACCTTATTCTACCGCCAGGGACGAATACAAAGGGGAGATCGGTGTCCTGATGGATGCCAACGAGAATCCTTTTGCCGGAAAGGGAATCAACCGCTATCCTTCGACTTCTGCGAAGGATGCCCTTAGAAGCAAGATTTCCCGGATGAAAGGCATTCCGTGCGGCAACATCTTCCTCGGGAATGGCAGCGATGAGGCTATAGACTTGTGCTACAGGATTTTCTGCCGTCCGGGAATGGACAATGCCGTTGCGATTTCCCCGAGCTACGGGATGTACGGAGTCTGTGCGGAAGTCAATGACGTGGCTTACCGTCCGGTCCTCCTCAGGGATGACTTCTCGCTTCCCGTCGATGAGATTATCGCCGCATGCGACAATAACACCAAACTGGTCTTCATATGCTCTCCTAACAATCCTACTGCGAACGCCTTCCCTCTGGAAAGCATCCTCAAGGTAGTTGAGGCTGTAGAGGCCGTGGTAGTGGTTGACGAGGCATATGTGGACTTCTCGCCGAAGGGGTCCCTTCTTCCCGTACTTTCACAGCACCGCAACCTGATTATCCTCCAGACGCTGTCCAAGGCATATGGGCTGGCAGGCCTCAGAGTAGGTCTGGCATTTGCATGTGAGGATGTTATAAAGATATTCCGGCAGGTGAAATATCCCTACAACATAGGTACTGACACCATAGAACTGGCGCTCCGCTGCCTTGAGGCCAGCGATGCTCCTTCTGAGATCAAGACCCTTGTTGCCGAAAGGAAACGCCTCGAAGGAATCCTGAGGGAAGAACCCTGCGTCCTGGAAGTTTACCCGAGCGATGCGAATTTCCTGCTGGTGAAAGTGACTGATACATCGGGGCTCTACAGAAGCCTTATCGGGGCCGGAGTGATAGTGAGGGACAGGAGCCGTGTGCCTCTTTGCGGCGGATGCCTGCGCATAACCGTAGGGACATATGAAGAAAACCAGAAACTGATTGAAGTAATCCGTGCATATGGAAGAGAATCTTAAGAAAGTCCTGTTCATAGACAGGGACGGGACCATCCTCGTTGAACCTGAAGACGAGCAGGTGGATTCCCTTGAGAAGATGGAATGGGTCCCCGGCGTTATCGGAGCCCTGCGCAGCCTCAGGGGACTCGGTTACGAGCTTGTCCTGGCCTCCAACCAGGACGGCCTGGGCACTCCGGCATATCCTCAGGAAGCCTTCAACCTGGTTCACGGAAAAATGCAGCGTCTCCTCGCGGGAGAAGGCATATGCTTCGATAACGAACTGATAGACAAGACCTGCGATTGGGAGAACGCCCCGACACGTAAACCTCGCACAGGAATGTTCGGGGAGTATCTTGGAGGGGCTTATGACCTGGCCGGGAGCTATGTGATAGGGGACAGGGTAACTGATGTACAGCTGGCACGGAATCTTGGGACGAAGGCCATACTCCTCTCTGACGAAGTCCCCGAAGGATACGATGACGTGTGTGTCCTCGCGACCACTTCCTGGGAGAAGATAGCCGAATTCCTCCGCAGGACTGTCCGCACGGCAACCGTTGAGAGGAAAACCAGGGAGACGGACATATGTGTCACAGTTGACCTCGACGGCCGCCTTCCTTCCTCGATCGACACCGGTTTGAAATTCTTCGACCATATGCTCGACCAGCTGGTCCATCATGGAGGCATTTCCCTCCAGATTGCGGCGGAAGGCGACCTTCAGGTGGATGAACATCACACCATGGAGGATGTAGCCATTACGCTTGGGCAGGCACTGACTTCCGCCCTGGGAGACAAGCGCGGAATCGGCCGTTACGGATTCGCCCTGCCTATGGACGACTGTGACGCCGCTGTGCTCATGGACCTTGGGGGAAGGATTGATTTCCAGTGGGATGCGCAGTTTACAAGAGAGTACATCGGAGACACTCCGACAGAGATGTTCCGTCATTTCTTCCAGTCTCTGGGGGCCGCTCTCCAATGCAACCTCCACATCAAGGCCAGGGGAGAGAACAACCATCATCTCTGCGAAGCCATATTCAAGGCCTTTGCAAGGGCGCTCCGGATGGCAGTGCGCCGTGACCCTCAAAGCAATGAACTTCCAAGCAGCAAGGGAGTCATATGATTGCAGTGGTTAAATACGATGCCGGCAATGTCCGTTCCGTGCTTAACGCCCTCGACAGGGCGGGAGCACGCGATGTGGTCCTGACATCCGACCCTGAACTTCTCCGCTCGGCTTCAAAGGTCATCCTTCCAGGAGTCGGAGAGGCATCGACTGCCCTTGAAAGTTTGAGGAAGGAAGGGTTGGACACTTTGATACCGACCCTTACTAATCCTGTCCTGGGTATCTGCATAGGCTTGCAGTTGCTTTGTCAGGCCAGCGAGGAGGGGAACGTCCGCGGAATGGGAGTTTTTCCGGCCCATGTGAGGAGATTCGTCCCGGGAGAAGGGATCAAGGTCCCGCATATGGGCTGGAACTCGCTCTCTCAGCTGGAAGGTCCTCTGTTCAAGGGGATTGACGAGGGTACATATTTCTATTTCGTGCACTCGTACAGGGCGGACATATGCGAAGACACCGCTGCGGTGTGCGATCACGGAGGCAATTTCAGCGCAGCCATATGCCGCGGAAATTTTTACGGAGTGCAGTTCCATCCCGAGAAAAGCGGTGCGGCGGGTGAGAAGGTATTAAAGAATTTCCTTGCCATATGATTCAGATAATTCCTGCCATAGACATAATCGGCGGAGCCTGCGTGAGGCTTTCGCAGGGTGATTTTGAGAGGAAGGAGACATATGATGTGTCTCCGGTTGAAATGGCTGGTCGTTTTGCCGCTGCCGGCCTCAGGCGGATCCATCTGGTGGATCTGGAGGGGGCGAAGGAAGGGCGTCCCTGCAACCTGAAGGTGCTCTCCGAAATCCGCTCGGCCGTTCCGCTGGAGATAGAATGGGGAGGTGGTATCAACAAGGAAGACCATGTGGAAATGGCCCTGGAGTGCGGGGCTGACCATGTCGTCATAGGCAGTACTGCGGTTAAGGAACCCCTGAAATTCATAAAGTGGCTCCGGAAATACGGAGGCTCGAAGATCGTCCTTGGCGCCGATGTCAGGGATGGCCTGGTGGCGGTCCACGGATGGCAGGAGTCTTCATCCCTGAAGATCGCGGACATTCTGGACAGGATGGTCCCGGAAGGACTTCAGGAAGTGATAGTTACGGACATCTCAAAGGACGGGATGCTCGAGGGACCTTCAGTGCCTCTCTACACTTCGCTCATGGCCGCTTATCCCGGACTTACATTTACGGTAAGCGGAGGCATATCCTCGATGGAGGATATTATTTCCCTGGATTCTCTCGGGCTTCCGAGGGTTATTGTCGGGAAGGCTTTGTACAGGAATCTCATTACCCTTGAAGAAATCTCATCATGGTTGCAAAAAGGATAATACCCTGTCTGGACGTGACCGGCGGACGTACTGTGAAAGGGGTGAATTTCGTCAGCCTCAGGGATGCCGGTGATCCGGTCGACCTGGGCCGGAAATATGCACTCGAAGGAGCCGATGAACTGGTTTTCCTGGACATCAGTGCGACAGTTGAGGAACGTGCTACCTTCTTTGCCCTGGTGGAAAGGATAGCCAGGGAAATCGACATACCGTTCACTGTCGGCGGAGGCATTTCAACCCTGGAGCAGGCCGGGAATTTGCTGGAGGCCGGGGCTGACAAGGTAAGCGTCAACAGTGCGGCGGTACGTAATCCGGACCTTATCGACGGGATTGCCAGTCACTTCGGCAGCCAGTTCGTAACAGTGGCGATAGATGCCAGGGTGGTAGAAGGAAAATGGGTTGTGACGACTCACGGTGGACGGAAAATGACTGAACGCGAGCTGTTCGAGTGGGCTCATGAGGCGCAGGAAAGGGGGGCAGGGGAGATTCTGTTCACTTCCATGGACCATGACGGGACCAGGAACGGGTACCCGTGCGAGACATATGCCGCACTTGCGGACATCCTGAGTATTCCGGTAATCGCCTCCGGAGGAGCCGGGAGCGTGGACGACATCGCCCGTGTCCTGGTCGAGGGCAGGGCGGATGCGGCGCTTGCTGCAAGTATATTCCATTACAATGAAATCCCTGTTCCGGTGCTTAAGCGCGAGCTGCGCCGGATGAACATAAATGTCAGAATATGAAATACGAAGAGTTCAACCTTTCCAAGAACAGCGATTCCCTCCTTCCTGTAATCGTACAGGATTCCGTGACCCTGAAAGTCCTGATGCTGGGGTACATGGATAAGGAAGCATATGACAAGACTGTCGAGACGGGGCTGGTAACCTTTTTCAGCCGCAGCCGCCAAAGCCTTTGGATAAAAGGTGAGACCAGCGGGAACTATCTGCATGTCAAGGCGATGTATCCTGACTGCGATGCGGATACGCTCCTGATTATGGCAGCTCCTGACGGCCCGACTTGCCACAGGGGGACGACAGCCTGCTTTGACACTCCGGAAGAAGAAGGATTCATCCGCAGCCTTCAGGCCCTTGTGCAGCAGCGTCACTGTGAGATGCCTGTCGGGAGCTACACTACCCACCTGTTTACGAAAGGAGTAAAGAAAATAGCCCAGAAGGTTGGGGAGGAAACTGCTGAAACCGTCATAGAAGCCGTGGACGGAAACAGGGATAATTACATCTATGAGGTTTCGGATCTCATATACCACCTGACCGTTCTGAACGAACAGATGGGTGTGAGTCTTCAGGACATAGAGAAAGAACTGGAATCCCGTCACAAATAGAATGTACTATGGATAAGATCCTTCTGACAATTGCCCTTTTCATGGTGAACCTGTGTTCTCCCGCCCGTTCCGTGGACCAGGCGCAGGATTCGGTCCGGATGCAGGAATTCCCTGACTCCCTGAAGGAGGCCATTAAGGCCGAAATCCGCCAGGAGATTGTGGATGAGGTCCTTGACCAGATCCGGATGGACCATCCGGAAGCTCCAAGGGTCCCTGAGTCAGTGACTTTTGCCGGCAAACCGGTAAGGTTCGATACTGACGACCTCTACGAGAGGATGGACAGGGAACTCATCGCTTTTACCTATATGCATTCCAATTCCACATTGATGCTGAAGAGGTCTGAAAGGATTTTCGCTCAAGTGGTTCCGATCCTGAAGGCCAACGAGATTCCCGAGGACCTGAAGTACCTGATGGCCATTGAAAGCAATCTGGATCCCAAGGCTCTTTCCTCGGCCGGTGCTGCCGGACTCTGGCAGTTCATGAAGGCTTCGGCTATTCAGTACGGGCTGGAAATATCAACCGATGTCGATGAGAGGTACAATATTGTGAAAGAGACAGAGGCTGCCTGCAAATACCTGAAGGATATTTATCGGAAGTATCCCGACTGGATGACTGTCGCGGCCTGTTACAATGCCGGGCCGGGCGGTGTCGGAAGGAGGCTGGAAAGCCAGAAACAGACTACTTCCATGACCCTTTACCTGCCGGAGGAGACATCAAGGTACATGTTCCGCATCCTTGCCGCCAAGGTTTTCTTTGAGAATCCAGCGGAGTTCGGGTACCAGCTGACAGAAGAGGATTATTATCCTTACCGGCAGCCCGAAAAGACACTCACCGTTGACTATGAGATCCCTTCGCTGGTTGATTTCGCCATAGAGAACGGGGTGACATACCGCGACCTGCGCAAAGCAAATCTCTGGCTTGTCGGTACGAGACTCTCCAATCCGTCGAAGAAGACCTACAAGATCATCATTCCGGCAAGATAAAGGCCACCGGAATCGTGTAGGTCATCCGCACCGGATGGCCGTCTTTCATGGCCGGTTTCCATTTCGGGGAGCTCTTGATTACGCGGACTGCTTCCTGGTCCAGGGCCGGGAGCAGTCCTTTAATTACCTCGACTTCCTGCACGCCTCCGTTTGTACCGACTACGAATTTGACCGTGACCGTGCCGCTTATCATGGCATCTTTGGCCTCTTTAGGATATTTCAGCCTGGCTGTGACCCACTTGCTGAAGCCGTTCGGCCCTTCTCCCTTGAATGTAGGATAGACATCCGGAGCCAGGAATTCTTGCATCTTGGCATCGTGGTCCGGTCCTTCCGCTTTGCGGAGAAGATGCCCTCCGGCCATCTCGATTATCCTCCCGTCATAGACGGTACGGCGGCCGGTGACTGTAAGTGTGTCGCCGGGGGCGATCTGCATCTGCCTGAAACTCTGGTTCATCCCTTCGCGGCCGTCAACGAGGCCGTAAACATATGCCTCACCGGTTTCGTCTTTCAGGTAGAAAGTCCCGCGCTGGGTGTTGCGGATCTTGGTTACAACACCATGGAGGATGACAAGCGATGTGTCGCTTCGGGACATCCTGTTGAATTCCTGTGCGGTTTTGCGGACTCCCTGGGCTGTCGCTGCTGGGCAGAAGGACGCAGTCAGGAGGGTGAAAAGGAGGATATGGTTGAAGATTCGCATATGTCTGAAAATCAATTTCACAAATATACATTTTTTAATGCGGATGAAATTGATTACCTTGTCAATCATGATTAAAAAATATCTTTTTCTCCTTCTGTCAGTGATCCTCTCCGCATGTTCGGGAGGACATATGGACAAGCCGTTGATCGGCATCAGCTGCGGTGTTACCAATGGCGTTACTTCTCAGTTGGGCGACTCATATATCGAAGCTGTAACCCTTGCCGGAGGCGTTCCGGTCATTATTCCTACCGTCCGTAACGATGAAGAGGCCGCCAGGGTGGTCGCCGCTTTCGACGGGATAATATTCTCCGGAGGAGAGGATGTGCAACCGTCGTATTACAGCGAAGCTGTCCTGAATGAGACTGTGAAGTGGAACATTATCCGCGATGTAAGCGACATCGCGCTCGCACGGGCCGCCTTGGCTCAGAAAAAGCCTATCCTGGGCATATGCCGCGGATCCCAGCTTATGAACGTGGCTATGGGCGGAACCCTGTACCAGGATATCCCGACCCAACTCCCCGACGCGGTAAGGCACAGTAGGGGAGCCTCGCATATGATCGGCTTGGACCACAGCGGATTCCTGTACCGGATCTATGGTTCGGATAGCTTGATGGTCAATTCTTTCCACCACCAGGGAGTCAAGGACCCAGCTCCGTCCATAAAGATAGTCGCGAGGTCGGCGGATGGCTTTGTGGAAGCATTTGAATCCGGGAATGTCTGGGGAGTCCAGTTCCATCCGGAAAAAATGATCCAATCCGGTGACCACAGTTGGGTGCCGTTGTTCAGCGAGTGGATGAAGGGGATGTAAACGTTCCCTGCCTAGATTTTTATCTGGTACAGTGATGTCACTGCGGTGATGTACAGGGTGTCATCCGCGACGAGGAGGGAAGTCGGACGCTCCGGAACCGCGATTGTGCGAAGAAGCTTCCCATCAGCGGAGTAAACCCGTACATTTCCGTCGGTTACATAGACTCTCCCTGCTTTGTCGGTGGCTATGCCCCTGTCTCCGCCTGAGGCGAAGACCTTGCTGTCCTGGATGTGCCCATGGCCGTCTGTCCCGGACTGATACACCAGCTGATGATACTCGTCGATAGTGCAGAGTTTCTGGCCTGGAGTGACCGGGACAAGGGATGAGCAGCGGAAAAGGTCCTCATAGTAGGGGATAACAGTACGCCCGTCCTGCGCTACGAAACAGTCTGAAGCGGGGTTTCTCCCCTGGAATTCCCCATATGAGATGGAACGGTTCCCAAGATAGAGAAGCCGTTCGGGCTTCAGGTCATCCATCGGTTTGAGAGGAAGTGCGGAGAAACTGTCCTCAGGGTTGTCCGGCCGGATCGAATATATCTTGGGAACATATGTGAATCCCCAAAGTCCTCCGCTTCTTTTCCATCCGAAGAGCGGGCGCTGTGCGTTGCGCGTGTCGTCGTTGTTGTAACCCGGCTGGGAAATATACTTGACCACTACCAGCAGATTGTCATCGGTGTCACATGCCAGCGCGACCGGATTCCAGGGGAAATCAGCTATCGAGGTCACTTTCTTGCTGTTGGCATCCAGCCTGTAGATCCGTCTCATCCTCTGTTCGCAGAAATAGACGTTTCCCTTGCTGTCCTTGGCAAGTCCGTCGATGAACTCGAATCCCGACACCACTTTCTCGACTGCATCCCTGCGGTTTTCCAGGGGATACAGCCTCGTCTCGTCGCCCTTCAGATAAAGGCGTGCGAGCTCCCACCGGCGGGCCTCACGTGAGGAATTCACGTCCATCAGGCTGGCATTTGAAGTGAACTTGATCCGTTGATGTGCGTAGTTGTGTACGTTAAGGAATTCGATGTTGCTGCAGTCCCAGGTGCGTATGGCGGAAGGATAGCTCTTTTCCATCCTTGACACCCTGTAGGAGAAGAAATTGGCGAATACCAGGTCATGGCAGTCCACCAGGTCCATCTGCTGGACATCGATGCCTTCGGCCTCCTCCTCTGTCTGGAAATCGTAGATCTTCCAGTTCGAGACATCCCGGAAGGTGGCTTCGTTACGGAGATGATGCTCCAGGGACATTCCGAAGATCCGCCCCGGAGTGGATGTGTGGCTGACGTACAATCCGGTAGAACTGTACTCGTTAGCTGTCCATATGTCTCGGAAAAGACCTCCGCCGCCGTTTGTGATCCACAGGCTCCAGTGCTGGTTGTCCCATGCCCTCTTCATCAGGTCCTGGGTCTGCGCATTCGGCGCCACAGGCTCTTCGAGCGGATTCGCCGCGCTCTGGCCGTTGAATGAGAATGAAGCCTTATCGTGTCCGCTGAATTTTACGTCGAACATGTAGGACTTTTCTCCGGCCATCCACTTGCAGTTTACCGCCCGGTAGTTGTAGGCATCGGCATTAAGGAATATGCCGCAGACTATGTTCTCTCCTCCCTGTGGCGTAACCAATTGGGGCTGAGGCGCTCCGAATCCGCTGAACTGTGGATTTCCGCCCATTGCGAGAAGGACTGTAGTCGCGGGATGGAGTCCGATCAGGCATGTGTTCTTTTTCAGGTACAGCGGATCTTTGACTACGTACCACCCCTGTGGGATGTATATGACCTTGTGGTTTTCTATGGCTTTTTTGAAGACCTCCGTGTCATCGGTGACGCCGTCGCCTTTCGCTCCGAGATCCCTGATGTTTACCCATTCTCCTGTGTCCGGAAGCAAGGGAGTGGAATCAGCAGTCATGACCGGGATCGAGGCGATTTTCTCTACTGATGCTTCACGTACGATGCTCACTTCGTCTTCCAGGCTTGCCTGGTCGGATCCGAAGACCACCCGGTTCACCCTGTAGCATTTGCCGCTGCCTTCGATGCGGTAATCCGCATTGCGTTCCTGTGCGAACAGTGGGACATTCTTGCATAGGATTGACCTGAGGTTGATCTGGGTGGCGGCATTGGCTGCATCTGACAGGATTACTCCAGTCTGGCTGACGTTCTCCAGGAGGCAGTCTTCCATGAACAGGCGGTCCGTAGAGCCGTTCTTTATTTCTACCCCTACGGGAACGTTCTTTATATGTGTGTTGACTATCGTAAGCCCGCCTTCGTTAGTAAGGATCGCACTGTTGCGCTGTCCTTCGAAATAGGTGTTCAAAAGCATTATAGGCCATCCTGGAGCGGATTTATCGGTGTCAAGCCCATATGCCCCGCCAAATATTGCTACGTTTTCCAGATGGTTGCTGATGTCTACCAGGCCGGCGCGGCCGCTCCCTACATTGATCACTGCATTTGAAATGGAGCAGTGCTGGGCGTAATGGGCCCGGATCGCGGATGCATTGGGGTTCCCGTCTTCAATCTTGATGTCGGCGTTTATAAGGGAACTGTAGAACGTGCCGGAGTTCGCATCGGAGACCCTGTCTCCGCCACGGTAGGCCCCTCCTCCTATAAACCAGAACAGGAATTTGCCCTTATCCCTTGGCCCGGTGCTTTCCTGGAAGCCTGGGCTGTTTTTTGACAGTACGAAAAGCGGCCGGTTCTTGCCATATCCAATCAGGCGGACACGTGCCGGGATGTAAATGGTCTTGCTCAACCTGTAGACTCCTTCGGGGACGAAGAGTATCCCGCAGCTGTTAGGCTTGCCTTTAGCTTCATTCAGGGCCGCCTGAAGGGCGTCAGAGACATCTGACTTGCCATCACCCTGGAATCCGAAGTTTTCCGGAGTGAAATAGACGGCTGCAGGGTCATCCGGACGGCTGGTGATAACCGATTGGGGGCGGTAAGCGGCTCCCCAGGCAGAGCATGTAAGCATCATGCTCAGTGCAAGGAACAGTAGACGTTTCATATGGGTCGAAGTTTCAGTAGTTTACATATGTTTTTTAAGGAGGATCCCTTCAATCGCGGAGGAATACCATCCGGGCTCATGGGCCATTATGACATATCGGTGAAGCCCGTCCTCCTTCGGGATGAAGCTGTTCTTTCCGGTGACAGGATCAAGAGTGACAGTCCCCGTTACGGTCTTGAAACCGGCCATCTCAGGGCTTCCGAGGCATGCCATCCATGCAGTCATCGGATCCCAGGCATATCTTCCGTCTGCGCTTCCGTGCGCGACAAGTACCTTGTGAAGCAGGTCATCTTCGGGAAGCGAACCGCCCACTCGGACCTTTATTCCTACCTCCCAACCGAGGAGTGTTACGGGCGTAGGCCAGTGTAAGCATATGTTTTCGCCGGAAAGGCGGCTTCTTTCAGTAAGGATGAAGTTATGCTCCTCCCCTTCGGGGTATTTTCCGGCCATCAGCCACAGGTGACCGACTTTCTTTGCGACCAGTTCCGGATCGCTTTCCAGAAGCCTGGAGATGGCATTTGGGAAACCCACGGCTATGATATCTACTTTCTTCCTGGACTTTGAAAGAAGGTCCCTGTAGAACTCCACGCAGTCCTGGACATCGTCAATAGATGAGACTGCCCTTTTGGGGTGATTGTCTATTATAGTCTGGTGCCATTTGGATTTGCCGGGATAGTCGGTTGCCTGTTTGTCGGCCCCAATGCGCATGGAACCGGCCCCTTCATAGTCAAGGAAAGACGATAGGGAAGGGACACTTGTCTCGCACACTGCGGAGATGCAGACTCCCAGTAAATCTACGGTACCTTCACTTTCTTCCTGAAGCAAGAGCCTTAATGCACAGGCATCATCAACATCAGTCCACCAGTCTGTGTCGAATATGACCGGTTTCGGTGCTTCGGAGCAGGAAATCAGTATTGGCAGAAGAGCCAATGAAAGGAAGAAAGACTTGATTTTCATATTATTGATCCTTTTTCTTGCGGCGGTCATGGAATTCAGCGACAGCAGTGAAGAAGGCGTCGCTGGATGAGTTGAGGGCAGTTTCTACGGAGTCCTGTACTACGCCTATGATGAATCCGACAGCAACCGCCTGCATTGCGGTGTCGTTCCCGATTCCGAAAAATGAGCAGGCCATCGGGACCAGCAGAAGGGATCCGCCGGCCACTCCGGAAGCTCCGCACGCGCCCAAGGTGGCAATCAGGCTGAGCATGAGGGCTGACACGAATCCGACTTCAATCCCGACAGTGTGGGCTACTGCCAGGGACAGGACCGTGATGGTTACAGCCGCTCCGTTCATGTTGATCGTGGATCCGAGAGGAATGCTGACTGAGTAGAACTCTTCATCCAGCCCCAGGCTCTCGCAGAGGTCCATATTGACCGGAATATTGGCTGCGGAAGATCTGGTGAAGAACGCGTTCAATCCGCTTTCCTTCAAGCATTTCCAGTAAAGTGGATACGGATTTTTGCGGAGGAGTCCCGAGGCTATGGCAGGATTGACGAGGAAAGCAGTGAACAGCATGCAGCCAACCAGCAGAAGAAGAAGCCGGCCGTAGTCCGAGAATATCTCCAGGCCGCTCTCTGAAACTGAAGTGAACACGAGGCCCAGTATTCCGAACGGGGCGAACTGGATAATCCATTTCACTGCGGTCGAGACGATTTCCGCGAGGTCTCCAACGACTTTGATTGTCTGGACGGAGCCGAGCATCTTGAGTGCGAGTCCGAGTATTATCGACCAGAAAAGTATTCCTATGTAATTGGCTGAAGCCAGGGCCTGGACCGGATTCATTACCATATTGGACAGCAGTGTTGAAAAGACGTCCGCTAATCCTCCAGGAGCAGCATTCCCGGCAGCCGCTTCTCCGCTGAGTTTGATGGTGACCGGGAACAGGAAACTGCCCGCTACGGCGACCATGGCGGCCATGAAGGTAGTAGCTAAGTAAAGGGAAATAACGGTGCGGAATCGCGGCCCCATTCCACCCTTGGCCCTTGAAAGTGAAGATGTTACCAAGAGCGCCACCAGGATTGGGGCAATGGCTTTGAGGGCGCCTACGAACACTTGCCCGAGGATCCCGATTCCGGTCCACTTCGGGCAAACCAGTCCGAGGACCGCACCGATGACAAGCCCGCATAGGATTCTTACCACGAGGCTTGTGCCTGACCATTTTTTCAGAATGGAGGATAATGTCACCATATGGATGAAAAATATATGTCTTATTACAAAGTTAGGGAGAACAAGCGGATAATCGTAATATTTTTTAAATTTGTGCAAACATATGCACAACTAATAATCTATCATATGAAGAAAGTCTTATTTGCAGCGATTGTCTGCTCTTTGGTGTTGGTCTCATGCGCAAAGACCGTCCCGGCATCTGTTCCCGCTCAGATCAAGAATGGGATAATTGAACTCAAGGCTCCCACACGTGCTCCGGGACAGCAAAGTGCCCTCGGAATGAAATGCGATCCCATTGAAACCGTACGTGTCGCATTCGTCGGAGTCGGAGGCAGGGGAACAGCCGCGGTGAGGCGCTATACCTATCTCGACGGAGTCAAGATCATGGCTTTCTGCGACCTTAAACAGGAGCGTCTGGACATATGCCAGGATGTACTCAAAAAGGCAGGGCTGCCTGCGGCGGACAACTATCTGGGTGAAGAATCCTATAAGGAACTCTGCGACAGGGACGATATCGACCTGGTGTACATCGCTACCGACTGGCTAGACCATGTCCCCATCTCTGTATATGCCCTGGAGCATGGGCATCATGTCGCAGTGGAAGTGCCTGCTGCAATGACGATCGCAGATTGCTGGCAGCTGGTTGATGCGAGCGAGAAGGCCCGCCGTCACTGCATGATGCTCGAAAACTGCTGCTATGATTTCTTCGAGATGTCAGCCCTGAACATGGCGCAGCACGGCCTGTTCGGCGAAGTCTATCATGTTGAAGGTGCCTATATCCATTTCCTTGCAGAGGATTGGGACAGGAGCGAAACCTGGAGGGTTGACTACAACATCGACAACCGTGGTGACAACTATCCTACCCATGGCCTCGGCCCCATCTGCCAGGCCCTGAACATCCACAGGGGAGACAAGATGGACTACCTGGTGGCTATGGACACTCCGTCCTACAACGGAAAGGTTGCTGCGAAGAAGTTCAGGAACAAGGATTATTGCAAAGACGGTGACCACACTATCAGCCTGATCCAGACCGAGAAAGACAAGGTCATAGAGGTCCAGCACAATGTTTACGCCTACCGTCCTTATTCGAGGATGTACCAGCTTACCGGAACTGAGGGCTTCGCCAACAAGTATCCTCAGCAGGGAATATCAGTCAAGGGTATCAACGGGCACAACTATGTTTCCGAGGAAGTAATGGACTCACTGCTGACTGCTTACAGGCCTGATTTCGCCAAGGCGATCGAGGAGAAGGCCAAGACTGTCGGGGGACACGGCGGTATGGACTTTATCATGGACTACAGGCTGATCTATTGCCTCCACAACGGTCTTCCGCTTGATGAGGATGTGTACGACGCTGCCGAATGGTCAGCCGTGCAGGAACTGAGCCGTATATCTCTTGAGAACGGCTCCATGCCGGTCCGTTTCCCGGATTTCACCAGGGGCGATTGGAACGTCATCGACGGGTTCCACTACGCTTTGTAAGCGTGGTATGTAACCAGCTGACTGACAGTCAGATCCTTATAGTCCCTACCCTGTTTCATGGGGTAGGGACTATGCTTTAATAGTTGGTAATCAACTATTTACATAACACGCCTCTAGGGATATGGTCAGGGTTGGCGGAGGTGGCGCGGGGCTTGTGCACCCCCGCACGAGGGTAGGGGGCGGGGCCCGGCGGATACAAGTTCCCGCATCGCGGGGACGTAGGAGACGTTGGGAGGGGCCGGAGTGAGCGAAGCGAACGGAGTTCCCCCGCCACCTCCGCACAACCCGATTCTCTTATTTGCCGTTACACTGCTTGATGACGGCGATTTCCTCTTCGCTGAATGGAGTGTGGTCTGGGCGGAAGATGTCGTGGAACCAGACCTCAGGCTCCGAGATGCCGGGAAGGGGAGTGTCCCATGCGAATATGGTGTTTGTCTTGCCTGCGACGAAACCCCAGTTGAGGGCTCCGACATTGTTCTGCCTCAGCAAAGGCATAATCTTCTGGAATGTACAGCCACGGGTGCGAGCCATATACTCCGTGTTGATGATGGGCCTTCCATATTTCCTTAGAGTGTCGATCGCATGCTGCTGCACATCCGGCTCACCGGAATAGTTGTGATATGTAGTGACGTCGGAAAGGGCGAGCTGAAGCTTGTTGAGGTCCTTCAGTGAATCATTCCACACTCCAATGCTGAGAGGCTGGGTGGCACCGGCCTCCCTTGCCCAGCGGAACACATTCTTTACCAAGGGGATGGATGTGTTTCCATGATTGCTGTTGCCGGGCTCATTGTAGAGGTCCCACATCAGTATGCGGCTGTCGTCCTTGAAAGTTCCGACTACATCTTTTACATATGCTTCAAGGGCGGTGAAAAGGGCCGTGGTGTCGGCGCGGAGCGAGACGGAAGGATCCTGCAGCCATCCTGAATTGTGAATTCCCGACTTGGGCTCCGGCTGTTTGCCATATGTTGATTCCGGGTTCCAGCAGTCGTCGAATATGACAAACATCGGACGTATTCCGTGATTCGAGCATATGCTCAGGAAATTATCCACGCGGCTCTTGAACCCATCAGGGTCATTGGCATATACAACGCTGCTGAGGAAGACTCGCATCGTGTTGAATCCCAGCTCTTCAGCCCACCCGAGCTCCTTGTCGGCAGTCTTCGGGTCGTAGGTGTCAGCGCTCCACATTTCGATCTGGTTGATGGCGGTGGAGGGGATGTAATCGCATCCTGAGAGCCAGGGCTGTCCGGCGTACCATTGTGTGGCCTTTTCGGGAGTCCATTGCTCGGTTGCAGTTGCAGCAGTCTTTTTGCCCGTGCATCCGGAAAGTGCGATGATGCATGCGAGGGCAGCGATGATGATTCTTTTCATATGTGTAATTGATTATTTGCGTTCCCAAAGATAATGCTTTTTGGCTCGACTTGTACTGATGAGAGCACTTTATCGGGGTGTGCTAGTTTGAAATATGCCGCGGCGGAATGGAAATTGCAGCCGGATGGGCATGCGGTTCAAATCCCTGATAATCTCTTTGCTGGCAGCAGTGTCCGTGGCGGCCTTTTCCGTGGTGCCGGTTGCGGCTTATGCTGCATCTCAGTCCGGTGATCCTGACAGGCAGGCGGCGGAAAAGTTGATTACAACCCTCTCTTTATCTTCGGAGAAGGATGCCGGAAAGTTGCTGCTTGAAGCAGCCCGGATGCGCCTCGGCACCCCATATGTCGCCGGTCTCCTCGATCCGGACGGACCGGAAAAACTACAGATGCCGTTTGTTTCGACAGACTGTATGATTTTCGTGGAAACCTGTCTGGCTGCGGTACTGACATCGCGTGAAGCGGAGCCGGCATATGAAAAGTATATGGACAATGTCAGGCTGCTCCGCTACCGAGGGACTGAAGGGGAGAGCCCTGCGCCGATACTCTATGAGACCAGGCTGCATTATGCGACGGCATGGATCAGGAACCTCGTCGAAGAAGGCCTGGCAGATGACCTGACACTGAAAGCGGGCGGAGTGCTGTCTTCTGGCAAGTTCAGTTTCATGAGCCGGAACTACAAGAGTTATAAACAGATAGCGGCTGCTGACACCGATCCTGAGGCAGCAGCGCGCCTCAAAGCCATAGCCCGGACGGAAGCCATACTCAACGAGGAGCCGATGACATATATTCCTAAGTCGCAGATCCGCTCCATCGAGGATAAAATCAAGGACGGGGATATCATTTTCTTCACCACATCAATCGCCGGACTCGATATCTCGCATATGGCTATAGCCTGCCGTCATGATGGAATCACCGGATTCATCCATGCATCCACGGCTGCCGGCAAGGTCATAGTGGATAAGGGATCCATTTCAGACTATGCCATGTCCCGGAAATCCTGTACCGGAATCAAGGTCGTGAGGGTACTCCCTCGTTCATAAGTGTTTTCAGTTCGTCGAGGTGGGATCTGTAGATGTCACGTGGTGAGCATCTGTGCAGTTTGCACAGTGATGCCGCCATGCCGATGACTTCTCCCATCATCCCTCCTGTGCGCATCACCCTGACAGTGCCCAGGGCCGCATGTGTGACGCTTATGTCGCGTCCGGCCATCATCAGGTTGCCGATGTTCCTGGAATAGAGGCATCTGTATGGGACTGCGTAGTCTTTGTGCACCTTGGTGACGCTTCTGGCCCTGAAAGGTTCTTCGTTCTCCATTCCGGGCTCATTCTTCGGATAATGCAGGTCCATTCCCCAGGTAGCCGTGAAGGTCGCATCGTCGTATATGACATTTTCAGTGATGTCCTGTTCCTTGAGGACCACATCTCCCATCAGGCGGCGGGATTCCCTCTTTCCGCCTATGCATGCTACCCATTCAAGTTTTTTGTACTTGAATTGTTCCTTGTAGGCAGGGCTGTTCTTGAGGTGTGCCCAGTTGCCATAGACCGCCCTGAGACCGTGGTCCCTGATCCGCTCTGATTCTTCGACCTGGTCCCTGCCCAGCCCTGTCTCCCAGTCCCATTCCCCGTGGACTATAGGGATGCAGGTACTGTCGCTGAAAGCAATGGCCCAAGAGCACTCTGGGAATGATTCTTCTACCTTGGAATCACCGGCATACCATTGTACGGATGTCCCCATTGTAAGCATGTCGGCCTCGTCCGGCGCCTGGGTCTCTCCGGTTTCAGCCTTGCTTTCGCGTCCCATCCGGAAGTCGGCACCGGCCATATATCCGAGATTGGCGTCTCCGGTACAGTCGGCAAACAAGCGCCCTTTCAGCATGATCTCTTCACTGTTGGAGATGTCTTTGGCGACGACGGACCGGATCTTTCCGCCGCGGGTCCTGGCGGATATGACCTGTTTGTTGAGGAACAGGGTTATATTCTGTTCTGCAAGGACGGCATTGAGTTTCTTGTCATCTTCATAGTTGGATGCCGGACCTGCGTTGTGTATGAGTTTTTCAGGATGTTCTTCTATGATTTTCAGGATCTTCCGGCTCCTGGGGGAGTCAGGGTCTTTCCTGGCCTCATAATTCGTCCAGTGCCCTATGCCGCCTATTTCATCCATGAGGCGCCCGAGTTCCGGGTAGGGTTCTTTGTAGATGAGGCCGGAAAGTCCGACGCGTACCTCCGAGGAGTTGTTCCCTCCAAGTACCGGACGGTTCTGAACCAGGGCGACCTTGCATCCGAGACGTGCCGCCGTAACAGCAGCGCATATGCCTGCGATCCCGCCTCCGACAACGACGAAGTCATATTTCCCTGCTTTAGCGTTGCGCCTGATGCCCAGGGCTTTGCGCCTGAATGACGGGTTCGCTTCCGGAGCTGGTGCGTCCAGGTCCGGTGTCAGGTATATGGCATCGCATCGTCCGTCGAATCCGGTCAGGTCATGGAGGCATATCTGGTTAGCGCCCTTCCTCAGTTCTACCTTGCCTCCGTCCTGCCAGGCCCATCCTTCCGATTCTGTCCCGAACACTGTGTCAGAAGCATTTCCGTTGACCAGGACCTGGAATCTCCCCGGACTTTCGGTCCTTCCCCATGGCCTGGTCCAGTCCCTGGTCCTCACCCAGAGGCGATATGTCCCGGAGGATTTGACACTGAATGTTGTGGACGCGTCGTCCACCGGTGTCCCGAGCCCGTGGGCGATCAGGTACGGCGACCCCATCTGGACCATGGACTGATTGTCGTTCGTCCAGCCTCCGGTGCTGTCAAAGCCCTCTGCCTCAAGGAATACGTTCTGCGCAGAAACGGTCATTGAGAGCAGCAGTGCGGACAGGATTATATATGGTTTCATGTTTTTACTTTTGCGGGTGTGTGTTATTGCAGGTGTGTAAATATGACACAAAAAACTGGTTATTCAGTGAAAAATAGGTAAATTTGTGAAAAATGCAAAAGAGATATGGCAAAGAAAGGACAGTACACATATGAATATCCCCATCCTGCGGTCACTGCGGACTGCGTGGTGTTCGGCTATGATGGCAAAGAACTGAAAGTGCTTCTTATCAGGCGCGGGCTTGAAAAAGAAGCCAGTACGACGGCATATGTAGGGGAGTGGGCGCTTCCGGGGGGCTTCCTGGATGTGGAGAAGGACAGGACCGTGGCCCATACCGCCGCGCGTGAGCTGAAAGAAGAGACTGGCCTGAAACTCTCATATAAGGAGTTCAAGGAGGTCGGTACCTACAGTGACATCAAGCGGGATCCGCGTGAGCGTGTCATAACCGTTGCGCACTATGCTTTGGTGAAGCTTTCGGAGGTCCAGGCTGATACTGATGCTGAAAAGGCGGAATGGTTCGCGTTCGGCGATGTCCCGTCACTGGCGTTCGACCATGACAAGATCCTTCGGGATGCTTTTTCGCGCCTGAAGCAGAACATACACTTTGAGCCGGTAGGCTTTGAACTTCTGCCTGAGGTGTTTACGCTCCCGCAATTGCAGAATCTCTACGAATCCATCCTGGAAGTCAAGTTCGACCGCCGCAACTTTGCGAACAAGATGAAGCACTACGAGATCCTCTCAGAGGTGGACGACGGCACTCCGCGCCATGGCACCCGTACTCCGATCAAATACCGCTTCGACAAAGAGAACTACGACCGCCTGAAGCGCAGCGGTTTCCAGCTGGAGTTCTAAGAGGCTGCGGGGTGGCTTGCGGGCTTGCTTTCGCTGGCGTGCATGCGACAGAATGGCTCTGGAGGGGCAAATTCTCATTCTGTTGCGGTATTTCCGGGTTGAAGGGGCATTTCCGTGCGACAGAATGGCTATTTCACCCTAAATTCTCATTCTGTCGCAAGTGGAACGTACTCATATGGAATGACAGCCTTGTAGCTGCCGTCGGCGCCGCTGCCGAGGATGTAGGGATTGAAGTAGATGATCAGACCCTCGCGGATCATGGCGCAGCCGCTGAGCTGGCGAAGGACGGTCTTGTTGTCCGTGGTGTATCCGTAATTCTGGTCCAGCAGACGTACTCCATGCGCGTTTTCAAGTCGGGGCATCAGCAGGGAGGAGAGTGCATCGAAATCTTTCTGACTGACGAGGTCTTCCAATCTCATTGCCTTCCCGGTCTTGGCATTGACTGTTATATAGCCATCACGGCTCAGGTGGCTCTCGTTGTCCCAGACGGACTCATAGAATGTGCATAGTTCGCCTTTTTGCCAGCAATCCGCCAGCAGGAGCCCAGTTTGGTGAGTTGTTGCAGGAAAGTCTTCGTTACCAGCGTCTTTCAAAGCATCCTCAAGTATGCCCATATAATAATCAACCAGTTCCCGGGTATTTCGGAACTCCTTTTCTGCCACGGGATCTGTGCCAGGCCGGTTATATCCTGCAGGCCAGTCTGTGACATATTTCTGCACCCGGCCTGCCAGCCATTTCAGCAGTCCGGGTTCATTGGGACACCGGACTGCTAATGTTGCTTGGAAAGTGCTTCCGTTCTGGTTGACTGCTTGGCGTGAAGCCTGAATTACTCCCGGGAACGACTTACCGTAACCCATTGGCCTGTTTGGTGATTGGGCATATGCGTAAAAGGCCAGAAAGGGGAGTAGGATAAGACAAATGATTCTTCTCATTGCAGTAGCTATCGTTCAAGGATATGTGATGCAAGGCCGCCTCGTACTAATATGTCTGATTATTTTCCGTATTTATAGGACAGTACTTTCCAGAACTCGGCGGGCAGGAATACATTCGGAAGGCCATATGCTCTGGCAAACATGGGAGCGATCTGGCTGTCGTTGAATCCAGCGATGCCGCATCCGACCCGGGTCACGAGGAACGTCATCTCAAGATGACTGTCCGCAAACCATATGAACTCGTCGACATATTTCGCTATCTCATTCAGGGTGAGGTTCATTGTCGGCAGGGCATAGCTCGAACCCTGAAGGCCGGTTCCCTGTCCGTAGATGGCGCCAAAGCGTTCATATGCGAGTCTCGCAGCTCCGCCGTCGTGATGCCCGGCGAGATTGCTTCCGAAGACGAAGATTTCGCCTGGCTGCAGTTCAGTTATGTACTGCGGGGTGATTCTTGACATGGACTGTTTTTCTGCGAAGAAGTCGTCATTGTAGTCGGCTTCCATTCCGATTATCTTGCTATGTCTTACCTTCTTATAGAATTCGCGGTTGCCTGAATGCATTTTGTGCCACATCATTTCAGAGCCTTCTGCTGAGGCTTCAAAATCCATTGCGCTCTTGATACCCAGCCCAGAAGCAGCCGTATGTGAGTCCTGGTTTGCTCCGATATATGTAAATGCCCATCCCTGCCTGCTGAGCGAATCGACGAGCTCTTTGATCATCGAGGCGTTGAAATGCCGTGAACTGTTCTCGTAACCGTCAGTGATAACAGTCACGAGGACGTGGTCACCTTCTTTTACGATTTCCTTGAGTTTAGTGATAGATAAGCCCATCGCGTCGTAGAGGGGAGTTCCGCCGTACGGGCGGTACTGATTGATTTCAATGTTCTTTACGGCTTCGATCTTTTCACAGAGGATGATTGGCCGGACGGCAGGACGGCCGGCGCCGGAGTCGAATGTCACGAAAGAAACCATCTGGTTATCAGCTGGATTCTCTTTCTGGGCGATGCGTATTGTCTGTAGTGTCTCGTTCGCACCGGACAGCGCCTGCATCCGGATAGCGTCCATCGATCCGCTTTCGTCGAGGATGATGAGGTTATAGATTTTGGATTCGTTGTTTGTATTCATGGCGTCAGTAGTGTTGGTGAAGTTAGAATTTTTCATAGTTTTTGGTTATTAAGCGATTACTTTATTAGGGATGTACAGGTTGATCTTCTTTGGATACCGCCCTAGGACGAGCAGGGTGACGGGGCAGAGCCAGGATGTGTCGATCACTCTCTCCCTGCCGTTTTCATAGATTATCGGTGCGACACCTTCATTTGTATAATTATGGTAATTGGCTCCATATCCTTTCCTGTAGCGCTCCATTACCAGGTCGGGCTCCCGGTCTTCCAAATGCTTTTCATTGAGGGTGACATCGACTACCGCCTTGTCAGTCCTTCCCTGGATTTTTGCTACATATGCACATAGCATGTCAGCTCCTGCGACCATCATGAGATTGTGATGTGCGAAGGGATAACCAGGGAATTCGATGTACCAGCATCCGTCAGCTTCTAGGTTGAATGTTAGATGAAATTTTTTCATTTGCTTTTTGGTTTAAATTATTTGCGTAAAAACAACGCAAAGATAATGCCAATATCTGAAATATCCAAATTTTCTGCGTAAATGTCACACAAACGACAATTTGTCTGTATTTATCCTGCCAAAATGTCGCATCTGACATATTGTCAAGAGGTTATGATTGAAGAATCCTGATTGCTTTGTTAGCGTTTTCTGCGGTTAACCCTATAACAGGGTTTGTGAGGATAACGTGCTCATCCTGCTCTGGAAGGAAATCAGGCATATCATCGAGGATAACATAGTTGCACGCGTCAGGCTCATTTTCGGCAAGCCATTGCCGTATCTCATTGCCTTTACCGACCAGCATCCTGAAATCATCGAAAGTCTCGAGATTGATGTTGGCCGGTTCGTACAGGTAGTCAGGTGTTATGTCATATATGCTTCCTGGAAGTTCCCGTGAAGTCCACATATCCTTTATCCACTGTAAGCCCTCAAACTTCCATGAAGATTCTATAACTATCTTGGCGTCCGGGACCGTATCCAGGATCTTCTGAAGATTCTGTACGGCCTCCGGATCAAACAAAGGCCCATATGTGTCAACAGTGCTTCTCCTCCTGCCACGAAGTTGAGCCTGATACTTCTCAGTGTTTAGTACCCCGTCTAAATCGAGAAAAATAACTTTGGCCATAGGTCCCTAGATGATGTTGTGGAATTAAGAGTGGCGGTATTATATACGATTTTTTTCGAAAAAAGTTTCAATCGGCCTTGCAGGGGCCTGGGAGAGGGGATTTCGTCATATGCTTTCAAGAATTCTTGGTGGCTCTGTCATCCTCCTCCACAGCATAGCCGCAAATCTCAAGATGCTTTTTAACGAAGTCGATTTTTGCGTTCATCCTTTGCAGTGTGTCGCTGCCGATCAACATCGACACCGGATGATTTGATGAGCACATCATCAGGGCGCCGTGCATATGTTCCATATTAATTTTAGCTCCCCATATTTCCATATTCCATGTTTCTTCTTTCTTGTCGGCAAGAGAAATCCGCGTGGAAAACAACCGACCTTGTCCTTCTTGAACTGAACCGCCTAAGCCGTCAAAGATCATTGAATCTGCTTCGTATTCCTTATAGTTGGGATTGTCAGTCAGTTCATTTGCCACTTTACTGTCCAGAAGCGTAGCCTCTGAACCGGAATCCACCAGGGCAAGATACTCACCGTCGGCTCCATTGATCCGAAACTTGATGAAAGGCAGCATCCTGCTGTCTTTTTCGAACGTAATTGTTAACTTCTTCTTGATTCGTTTAGTCATTTCTTGTTTGTTTCAGTCTGTTATTGAAATCTGTTTTTTCCTATCTCAGGGACATAGCCTGCAATTTGAATCATATTTCATCCGTGTCTAAGTTTTTATATCTTTCAAGATGCTTTTCACGTTCTTCCCTTGTACAAGGATACTCACAGACATGCTTTTGAAAGAAGCTCTTCAATTTGATTGATTCCTGGTTGCATGGGCCATTCCCTATAGACTTTTGCCTGTTGTATTTTGAAATGACATGATTAAAAGATACCCACATATACATTGCACACCATGGGGCCGGTCCGGCGGCACGACTTCTAAATGCCGCATCCATACAATCAATAAAGAAGTCATCTTCGATTTCTTCTTTCATATAATTGGAGAATTCACGATGTATTATCCGATAAAGGAATACTTCTTTTGGCGTTAATTCAGGTGCCATTTCATATGGCTCTGAAAATAAATAAACAGGAGGTAAGGTCATGTTAGATTATGTTTAGTAATGGATATTTTGGTGGATACTAGCGGTGAGGACGTTGGAGGCACTATTATGTAGACCTATGAACAGTTATTAATTTTGGACTTCTCAGGAAGAGAAAAGTCTAACCCGGAGATTGACATCCACTTGTCAAGATCTTGTTTCAGACTAAAGCACGTACTGGATACTTCGCCAAGTTCGCATAACAAGGAGATTTCGTGATAATCAACAATATTCATATAAGTAATCACCCAAATGTCGGTTTCACCAAATTCTTCATAATACTTTTTTGCTCTATCTTCGAAGGAAACCTTCAAAGATGAAAGGCGTGCGTTGACTGAGTTAACAATGTGGACAAAAAGGGGGAACAAGTCCTTTGGAATGTCATGTGAGAAAGTGGCAAATACGGCCATCAAAGACTTATCTTCCCAAAACTTGATAGCCATCATTATCTCATCTGACTCTTGCCAAGTAACTATTACCTGCTCGCCGGTTCTCTTCCATTTGTGTTCTTTCCCGTCCAGGCAGGCAGTTAACAAATGGTCAATTCCTGCTAAAAATGTTGCCATGTCGATTTTGTGTTGTTTATGTTACAAAAATATATTAGTGTTGCGAAGCATATGTTCGCGATAATTCTTTCTAAATCGGGCTAACGACAGGTAACAACACTTGCAGGAAGAGCATAAAAAATCCTTACATGCATATGAATCAGCACATAAGGAAATTTACAGTCTCTGAGCTATATGAGTTTTTGGCGTCAGCCCACATCTGCTTTTCAGCTCGCCACCGTGGCTCCTTGATTGCTCTCTCGTTGGAGCTCGGTTGGCACGCATTGCTGCGTTCTTGATGTAAATTTCCGAATGCTCAAATAATGAGTTCTTCAATTCGGGGACAAAGATATAGCTTTATTCATAAATCACAAATTATTTATTCTCGATAGAGCGTTGAAATTTTATATTCGCGAATAAAGAATTCGCGAAAAGCACTAAATTTGCATGCGGAATCAAAAACCGAGGAGATATGCCATCCAATAAGAACGCTGTTATTCGCTATATGTATCTTGATCAGATGCTGAGTGACCGCTATAATAAATACACGTGCGAGGATCTCCTAAAGAAGGTCAACGAGCGGCTGGAACTGGCCGGGTATCCTACCATCGGCGGTGACCAGAGCGATTATGACCGTTATATCAAGAGTGGCAAGCGCGTCATCCAGTTGGACCTTCAAGCGCTTCAGGATTCGCCGTTTAATATGGAAATAGATAGTTCAGAGAGGCTCTATGGTTCGCCCGTGTATCGGTATGCAGACCAGACGCATTCACTCTTCAGCAAACCACTGTCTGATGATGAGAAGCGGCTGCTCCAAGAGGTGCTGAATACTCTGGGCCAGTTCGCAGGTCTGGATAGTTTTGAGTGGCTACACGACCTGCAGGAAAAGCTCAATGACCGGAGATCTTTCGGGCGGAATGAGTTTGACAAGGAGAGTATTGACACCAGGAAGATTATTTCCTTTAGTTCAAACGACTACCTGGAAGGGAAGGACTATCTAGGTACCCTATTCGCCTTAATTGCTAACAAGAAGGTAGTAGATGTGGAGTACGCTCCCTTTGGCGAGGAAGTGCGCACCATCCGCCTCTATCCGTACTTGCTGAAGCAGTACAACGATCGCTGGTACCTGATTGGTACGCCGCTGGGTGATAAGAAGTTCCCGTACAGGAAGGATTTTTTTGTGAATCTGCCCCTAGACCGTATGGAAGCCATCCATCCTGTCGAAGGTGTGCCTTATATTGATTGCGACGAGTACTTTGAGGAAAGGTATGAAGACATCGTGGGTATCACCTATATTGAGTCGGAACCGCTTACTCCCATCACCCTGGCGGTGAAGGATAGCTATACAGGCTATGTGGACACCAAACCTCTCCACGGTTCTCAGACGAAGTTCTCTCCCGAAGAGCAGGAACAGCTTCACAAGAAGCACCGTTCCTTCACCGGCTATACCTTCTATGGTCTTGAACTGAAACCCAACCGAGAATTCTTTAACATGGTTTACCGTAATGGGGACAATATCCTCCTGGTAAGCCCCAAGTCCATCCGGGATAAGATGGTGGAAGAACTGGAGGATTCGCTGAAAAAGCTTAAAAGTGTAAAAGGCGAATAAAGAGTTCGCGACCGTTTATTTACTTCGCGGCAGAAAAGCGACAAGATATGATTATTAGGCAAGACAATTACGGGAGTGTAAGTGTGGTCGAGAGCGACAAGTACCAGCACGGTGTCATTGACAATACCGGAGAGATAGTTGTTCCTTTTGGGAAGTACGCTTGGATTAGTGGCTATGACCACGGTCTTGCCAGAGTGAAAAGTATTTTCGGAAACGAGTCGATAGATCTTGAATCCGGAAAGACTGAGAAAGCCAAGTGGGGCATCATCGACGAATCCGGACAGGAAGTTCTGCCGGTCATCTATGACGAAATATGGAATTTCTTTAAGAAAGGACGGAGCAATACAAGAGTGGTTATTAACGGCTATGAGAAGCAATTTGACTTAAACAGTCGGCAACTTGCTGATTATAATCATACTAATTATTCATCTGGAAGAGCCTCTTCTTATCATGAAGATGATTACGGTACTCATTACGGCGCATATGCCGGCTCCTATGCCCAAGATGTAGAGGGGTACAGTGATGATGTCATTGATGATGCCTTTGAGGGTGATCCTGATGCCTATTGGAACATTGACTAAATAAGATTGGCCTGCGAAAATAGATTTCAAAGTGCAGTTTTACCTTTGCATCAGAGAGGAAAAATAAGAGAACTCTCACAATAAAGTATTAACTTTGTTAGAAATGACAGGCGCTCTTTGACATACTGGAGGAGACTTTTGACTTTGTCCGTCATATTTGACGGATGTCCCGAAAGAAGGGATAAGAGAATGTTTGTGCGTTACTTGCAACAAAGTCCGATCTCCCTAGATCGTCTTTGTTTCATATTGAGTAAACTCAATATATTCTATTTTAGCCGGTCATAAATGACCGGTCGCCCTACTTCCCCTCCTTTGTCGATTCCGACAAAGGGTGTACACAAAGAAAACGATCTCCAGTATGTCTAGCGCCTTTTTATTTATTCCTTGTTTAAAATGGAAAGACAAGAAATAAGGGAAGCCGCATCACTAATGACCAATAGGCATTCTCTGTTGACTCTGCTTAATTCATTGAAAAAGGATGACCTTGGTGACAAGGCTCACCCTTTTACGATGGCGCAGCTTAATTATTTCTGTCATCCGACCAGGAATGCCAAACACTATAAGGTATTTACAATACCAAAGAAATCGGGGGGAGTCCGGGAAATTTCCGCTCCGGTGAAGATGCTCAAGTCATTCCAGACATACACCAATATGCTTCTTCAAGCTCTATATGAGCCAACGAGCGCGGCAATGGGCTTTGTCCCGGGAAGAAGCGTCGTGGATAATGCTATGAATCATGTTGGAATGAACTACGTCCTGAACCTGGACTTGAAGGACTTCTTCCCCAGCATCCCCCAAGCCCGCGTATGGGGCGCTTTAAAGTCGAAAGCTATAGGTTTCAATCAGGAGGTGGCAAGCGCAGTCGCCGGTCTCTGCTGCACTGAGATTGATTTTTATGATGGCAAGCCGGTCTTGACGACCGTTGATCTCCCGAAAGGCGCAAAAACCGAGAAACGGAATGTGCTGCCGCAAGGGGCCCCGACCTCTCCGATTCTCACTAACATCGTTTCCCGGAATCTCGACCGTCGGCTGAAGCACCTTGCTGCTAGGTTTGGTCTGAATTACACTCGCTATGCTGATGATATCACTTTCAGCAGTATGCATAATGTCTACCAGGAGGAAGGGGAGTTCATGACAGAACTTAGAAAAATCGTCGCAGAACAGAACTTTACCATCAACGAGAAGAAGACCCGCTTTCAGAAGAAGGGATCGCGGCAGGAGGTGACTGGACTGATAGTTAGCGACCGCGTCAATGTTACTCGCGAATATGTCCGTAGCATAGGGAGTCTTCTTTACATCTGGGAGAGATATGGCTATGATTCGGCGTTTGCCAGATTCTTTCAGCATTACACCCTGAAGGTGAACCGGGTCTCGCCTCCTTCGATGGAAAGAGTCCTTCAGGGGAAGCTCATGTACCTCAAGATGGTGAAAGGGGAGGAGAGCCTCGTCTGGCAGAGGCTTCAGGACAGGTTTGATAAGGTCTGTTCTAAGAAACCGGTGAAGGTGAGCGATATTAACTATGTCGCTGCCTACACGATGCCGGCTTTTGAGAAGCAGTTTTCCACCGAAATCAGTTTCTTTGCCAAAGAGATTCCAGGGAAGAAGGAAAAGGGGCCTGTCATCTCATATGGGGCATCTTTCAAGAGTGGGAATGAGGGCATCATCATCTCCGTGAGTGATTCCTGCAAGGAACTGATTGCTTCAGCTATTGGTGACGAGAAGGCTGTGACGGATCTCAAAAAGATGCTTTATGTGGCATACTGTAAACGTGGAGAGTTTCCATATTGGCTCGTCATGAAGTCTCGCCCGAGAAACATTTATGCATCCACTGTAAGAAGAAAAGAAGGTGATTTGTTCTTCCATGGATAAGGTTCCTACCTATTTGAATTTATCGCAATGGAGAGATCATCGTTTTAATCTCCCCGACTAAAATCCGCGAGCGGATGATCCAGGAATTTAGTGGAGGACTGGAAAAGTTGAAAAGTGTAGATGGAGAATGTTGAATTCGCGGGCGCATCATATTTTTGCATCGTGAATTGAAAGCAAATCATTATCTTTGTAGTAATTTAGGTCCTTGACATACCGGAACAGACTTTTGACTTTCGTCTGTCATGTTTGACAGATGTCCGTAAAATCGGATACTTCCAAAGGTTTGCTCGTTACTCGAAAAGTTTCACTTTTCACAAATGTGCGATGCACATATGAGTGATGAGATTTTGAGAATATAGAAGGATCTATATTCCGAACTCTTGAGTTCGTAGACAAAGAAAATATGCTCCGGTATGTCATGGCCTATGTTTATGAGCAGAACCCAATGACCAAAGAAGCAATCGTTACGGCAGCCTCAAAGGTGCAGACTACCCGTGATTTTCTAAACCTCTTGAACAAAATCAAGATGGATGATTTAGGAGACAAGGGACATCCCTTTATTATGCCGCATCTGAATTACTTCATCCACCCGGCTCGTAACAAAAAAAGTTACAAGGAATTTCGAATTCCCAAAAAAACCGGAGGATTTCGGGTAATCTCTGCTCCAAAGGCTTTGTTGAAGTCTTTTCTGACTTATACCAACAAGCTGCTCCAGGCTTTTTACGATGCTCCAGATTATGTCACGGGGTTTGTCCCGGAGAAATCTGTGGTTGACAATGCAGAAAAGCATATCGGTATGAATTATGTCTTCAATACTGATTTGCAGGACTTCTTCCCCAGTATCTCTAAGTCAAGGGTTTGGGCCACATTGAAGTTTCCCCCCTTCAACTTCAATGACACAGTTGCTGACGCCATCTCCGGGCTCTGTTGTACGGAGATCTATGTGAATGGAGAGACTCGTCGCGCATTACCCCAAGGTTCACCTTGTTCTCCTATTTTGACAAATATTGTTTGCCGAAACTTGGATCGAAGACTTCATCGGCTTGCAAAGGAGTACAATCTGCGCTTTTCCAGGTATGCTGATGACATTACATTCAGCAGCAACCGAAATGTTTTTCAAAAGGGGAGTGAATTCCGCAACAAGCTTGAGGGAATCATTACAGAACAGCATTTCATTTTCAATGAGAAAAAGACTCGCCTTCAGACGAAGTGTCAACGTCAAGAGGTCACTGGTCTGATTGTAAGCGATCGCGTCAATGTGACGCGTGAATTTGTCCGTGAATTGGATAACCTTCTTTTCATATGGGAGAAGTACGGCGAAGCAGATGCATACGCAAAGTTTTTGTTACACTATACACCCAAGCAGAATTTCCACTCTTACAAGCCGAATATGCAGGCTGTGATTCAGGGAAAGCTCCTTTATATAAAGATGGTCAAAGGAGCCGATAATGAAGTGTGGAGACGACTCCAGCGACGGTTCAACAAGCTTTCAGGAGCAAAGCCGTCCACTGTAGAAGCCACGCTCAAATATAAGTACACCATTGCCGACTTTGAAAAGAAGATTGGCCAGGCTCTTGACTTTGAGCTCAACAAAGATGGCGTCATCTACTGTACCTTTAGCCTTAACGGTAAGAAGACATCTGTAGCACTCAGCCATTATGTCCGGACCAGAATATCTAACATACTGGCTAAGAGCGATACTGCGGCACTCGAGAAGTTCAAAACATCATACATGCTCGTTTTCTATGAGCAGGATAATACCAACTTTTGGAGAATTGAACGTAAGAGAACCTGGGTAAAGACTAACCTTGCCGACTTGATTGACACAAGTTCACTGGCCGAAGCACTATTATCTGCCTCTGCAATTTCTGAGAAGGGAGACGAGCTGACCAGCACGCCTATGAAGTCTACCGATGAGGTGCTGGCCGCCCTCGTAGATTCTGATTTTGATTTAAAAATACTTGATGAATGGGACAAGATAAGAAGCAGTTGACAAAACTGCTAAAGTTCGTTAAAGACTTATATGAAGATCCCGACAACAAAGAATTTGCTGCCGGGATTCAGAGTTTAATAGGCTCAGGAATATCAAAAAGCACTGTTGACTCCGAAAAAATAGAGGAGATTTACGAATACTGTCTGGAGAAGAATGCCAGAGATCAAGCTGAGGGCCTATATGACGAGTTCCCATTTGAATCCATAAAGGACTCTTTAATTGAGGATTATGTCATTATGGAGAGGTTTCGCAGGAAAGGAGATTTCCTAAATTTTTCGGCACACTTATTTCTGCAAATAGAGAATATCTGTAATGCGATTTGCAGTGATGATCGTTTTCAGGAAGTGTATTCCAGGCTTATAGTTGCTGACGTTCCTGCCTATGTCAGTTATAATGGAGGTGTCCATAATCGTTATTCAGACAACAAACACACAACCATCAATAAATTGATTTTTGGCGACTTTGAGGTAAACGAAAAAGGTGTAGATAAAAAAAGCCTCGCTCTCTCTAAACTGGGTATGTTCGATAAGGTCAAATGCTCTCTCTATTTTGCCGCTTTCGGAGCCTGTATGAAATCGCCTAATCTTGGTGAGTGGATTTATAATACAAACTTAATATACGACATTTACCTAATCCGTTGTCAAGCCGATCATCGTGGCGGTGCAATAACGGAGAACCAAGAAAAGAGGCTGAGCATAATCCTGCCTCATAAGAACCGCTATTATGCTCTCTTTTTCTCCGAATTGACTTACTTTGTGAACAAGATTACAGATGGGAAAGAGTTCACTGATGCCCTGGTAAAGTATGCACAATCGCTTGTTGAGGTTGAAGAGGAATATGTCGTCTCTTCAGTATTGCCAAGCGCTTTATATATCAAGAAAGAAGGAAATCAGCCTGAACTTGTCCCGGCGAACGCTTATAGCAGATCTATCACTTTTGAAAAAGGGATGGTTGTTATAGCGACAAGTAAGGGAGGTATTATTACTAAAGTGAAGCCCAGACAGTAAGATGTTTTCCCTTCTAACGTATAGTCCAACGCAATAACCGCTCTCTTCCTTGAGTTGTTCGAGAACCGCAGAATGATAGGGATAACCATCCTGTTGGAACGAGTCTTTTTTCAAGGAAATAAGTTCATTATATGCAAAGCGGACGATGTCTGAAGAAGGTAGATATAACTTTTCTTGAAGCTATATGTTCCACTGATTCCTCAAAGATACAGGAGGGAAAATAATTATTATCCTTTTGTGCTAAGCCCAGTTTTGGGACAAGATGGTACCAGCTTTTATCCTTTACCGAGACCTGCCACTTCAGCAAGAATCGCGTTTTGCTCAGAGGGGACTTAAAAGCAAATAGGCTGATGTCCCAGGCATTTAACTTCTCCTGAAAAGATGTTAAGTATATTTATGACTATGGCCTAGGTAGTCGTTCAATTTTAATTCCATATTCCGGGGATGCAGCGTCAAACTCTTCTATCCTCGCTTTCCTCCAGTAGTCCTTAGCTATCTTCTGGCAATCCTTTTTAAGTCTTGGATTTGCTTCATAATCGGCTTCGGCTCCATAGTGGTCACGAACGCGTTCATAAGACTCCGTTAATTCAAGATCTGCCAATGAGATACGAACGATACGGAATGGCTCATTAGGATGTTTCTTCATGAAAGCATTCT
>JAFRXO010000050.1 GCA_017443465.1 Bacteroidales bacterium | reverse complement strand
TCCTGCTCTTCCCTTCTGTCTCGTCTGGTCAGGAGCGGCCGGAGGCAGCGCCGGACCGTTGTCATCGAGGTCGGAATGCAGAATGCCGCGCAGGCCATCGCCATCGCGTCGAGTCCTTTCATATTCGCAAATGAAGAGATGGCGATCCCGGCCATTCTGTATTCCCTCATGATGAACATTGTCCTTTTAATCTATGTTGGGATGACCAGGTATAATGACAAGAAAGCCGTAAAATGATGGAATCGGTGAGACCGCCCTGGAGTCCGGATGCGGATTATTCCCATATTCCTTTTTTTATCCGTCGGATGGACACCTCAGGTTATATCAAGCCTGCGGAGGCTCCGGCGGCGCGGCTTCCTATCATAGGTTTCATATATGTCACTTCTGGAGAAGTACTTGTCGATGTCGATGGGACGTCTTACTTGTGCCAGCCTGGACAGATTCTTCTGATTCCGCAGCAAAGTGCGTTCACGATCCGTTTCTACAGGGATGCGATTGGTTTTACCGGAGGCTTTTCGCCCTCGATCATTTCGGATACGCGGTCGTTGAAGTATCTCTCCTCGCCCCTTCATCAGGGTTTCTGGTTCGAGGAAGGGGCCTTTATGGGGATGCTGTTCGATATGCTGGCCACTTCATTTGAAAAAGGAGACAGAGTCTTCATAGAAAAAGGAATGGACCTTTTCCTTTCCCGTCTCAAACCGGACCACAGAGCCTCTGTTCCTCCGGCTGTAAACCATTTCCTCGACTCGGTCTTCGACCCGGACAAGCTTCCCGGAAGCATTTCCGGATATGCAGATGAGATCGGTATCAGCGAGAACTATCTCAGCCGACTTGTAAAACAATCCACAGGCCGCACCGTCATGGCTTGGGTAGACATCGTCCGCATTCAGCGTGCCAAGAAGCTGCTGGCCATGACTTCGCTTTCCATTATTGACATAGCCGCTTCCATCGGCATGGATGATCAGTCCTACTTTTCTCGCCTGTTCAAAAAAGAAACGGGTGTAACGCCATCCGCTTTCAGAAAAATGATGCAAGGATAATCCTAATTCTGTCCTTTTTCAGCCTAAAATATCCAAGTCCTTTTGCCGAACTTTGCGTCCGCAATGTTGGCAGTCTTGTTCATATCCCTGCTCTCTGTCGTGTCCCCTGTACGCGACACGCTTTTGGTTCCCGCTACGGTTACCGCCTTGAAAGAAACCGTATCCCCTGACAAGATCGCCTCTCCTGTTTCGATCATTCGGAATACCGGCCTCCAAAGGAGCAGCACATATCGCCCGCTTATGCTTTCCGGGATGGTGCCCGGACTGTATATTCCCGAATATGGAGCTTCCCTCACATCTACCATTTATCTGCGTGGCCTGGGATCGCGGATGGAGAATCCCGTCATGGGCTTATATCTTGATGGATTTCCGGTGCTTGACAAGAACACATTCGATTTTGACTGGAGCGGAATCCGGAGTGCTACAATGCTTAGGGGCCCTCAGGGCACGCTCTATGGCAGGAACTCCATGGGCGGAGTGCTTTCCCTTCAGTCGCTGTCTCCATCCGACAGACCGGAAAGCAGCGTCTATCTGGAATACGGGTCTTCTTCCTCCCTTCGCACCGGTATTGTCTCTGCAATTGGAAACAGCGTCATATCCGCTTCCTACCGGCATTCGAACGGCTTTTTCCTCAATGGTTTCAAGGGCGAATACTGTGACCCATATGACGGCCTTTCCGCTCATTGGAAATGGGAAAGGCCACTTAATGAAAAAATCCATCTCAGCAATTCCCTTTGGACAAGTCTGTCAAAAGAAGGCGGATTCGCCTACGGACAGTTGAAAGACGGAGTCCTTCATCCGGTATCCTATAACGATGAGGGAAGCTATAAAAGATTTTCCCTGATGAACGGAGTGAATGCCAGGTGGTTCAGTGAGGCTATCGTTGCAGATGCATCGGCCTCCATTCAACTTCTCTCGGACAATATGCGGATGGACCAGGACTATACCTCCGACTCGGTATTCACATTGCAACAACGCCAGATGAGTTGTGCCGGCACGATGGAGTTCCGGCTCAAACGAGCCGATTCACGCGCTGCCTGGCAGCCTCAGACCGGTGTTTTCGCTTTGTATAAGCTGAATCATATGTTTGCCCCGGTTACATTCAAGCAGGATGGAATCCAGCGGCTGATACTTGACAATGCAAACAGTCACATACCCTCCGAAATAGGTTATTTGTCCATCGCCGATTCGGAATTCCCCGTAGATTCGGATTTCCTGATAGGAGGCTGGAATATCGCCCTGTTCCACGAATCCGTTTTCACTTCCGGACGGTGGCAGTTCACGGGTGGACTCAGACTCGACTGCGAAGGAGGAAGGATGGATTATGACTGCCTCGCCTCCTTGAATTATCGATTTGTTCCGACGATGGGTTCGGACAAACGGTTCTCTGTACCATATAAGGGTTTTGCCGTTCATAATGCAGTGGAGCTGCTTCCTAAGCTTTCTGTTTTATACAGGACCTCGAAGTCGGTTTCATTATATACTACGATATCAAAAGGATACCGTGCCGGAGGGTTCAATACGCAGATTTTTTCCGATATCCTTCAGAATATGACCATGAATGGTTTGATGAAGGACTTGGGCGTATATTTGGACCGCCCCATCGTGTCGGTTTCTGCCGACGACACGGAATATGCTCCGGAGTCTGCGTGGAACTTCGAGGCAGGAAGCCGAATCAGACGAGACGACTTCCGCGCAGAATTGTCCGCATATTATATCGCCGTGCGGAATCAGCAGCTCACCGTTTTCCCTCCCGGCATGTCCACCGGAAGGATGATGACAAATGCCGGCCTCAGCCGGAGTCTGGGTGCGGAGGCGGAACTGGAATGGACTCCCGGAGATTTCCGGACTAGAGCGGCGTGGTCCTGGTGTGATGCCCGTTTCATGCGATACAATGACGGGAACAATGATTATGGCGGATGCCGGATCCCTTATGTTCCCCAGTACACCTTGCACCTCAGTGCCGGTCATAGTTTGAAGCTGGGTAGATGCGTACTTGAAACTGATGCTTTCCTTCACGGAGAAGGCCCTTTCTGGTGGAATGAAACGAATACGGTCTATGAGCCATTCCGTCTTCGGCTCGACAGCAGGATCGCCCTGGTCTTCGACAAGGTGGAAATATACATTAGAGGAGAAAACCTGACGGACACTCCCGGACGAAGTTTTTATTTCAAATCAATAGGAAATGAATTCTTCGCCAGGATCAAGCCGAGAACCTTATTTGCTGGAACATCCATTAAATTCTGATACAATGAAAATCAAGCACTTATTTGCGGCCGCACTGGCCTTGATCATCGCCGGATGCGGGAAACCGGAAGCTGAGACACCCATTATCCCGGAAGAATCGGACTACATTGGTACCGTGACAGTCATCTACCAAGGAGCTCCCTTTGACAATGAAAACATCAAGGTGAACTTTACGCCTTCGGATGACGCAAAAACAGGATCTCTGACACTGCATCAGATCCGGTTCGTCCCCCAGATGCCTGTCACCATTGATGTGACCATCCCCGACATAACCCTTCAGAGCACGACGGACAAGGTCGTTCTCTCCTGCGAAAGGACTATTCCGCTGGCTATGGGAGGAGAGTATCCAAGGTATACCGTTACGGATCTACATGGTGAGATCGTCGGCAATGAACTGAGCTTCTCGCTCAACTTTGGGGATTATCCGACTTCTTTCAAGGGAGTAAAATAGTCTATTTCCTCCTCAAGGCCTCATAATACTCATGCCTCTTGGGATTTTCCGGGAACCAACCTTTCAGGACACGCCTTTCCTGATGATGCATCTCAAGGATTCCCCAGAAGCATGAGAAGGCGAAACCGCCAAGTATGGTGGATACGGTCTGATTTGGGACGAACAAGGATGCTGCGGCAACCAGAAGTCCCACCACCAGCCATATCCACCAGCTTTTTTTTCCAAAGTGGTATTCCATCTTGATCACGGCCGGATGACATATGCCTATGCTTAAGAATACGGCTGCGCCTACAATGATTCCGCTGATATTCATTTTGTCGTTTTTTTATTTATATCTTTGCACAGAACCTAACAAATAAGTAGTGTATGAAAAAGGTATTTCTTATCATTCTATCCTCTCTTGTCCTCTTCGCTTCACAGGCTAAGGCCCAATCTTTTTCAGATATGGGAACCTGGAGCAGTATCCAGCTGATCAAGTCATTGGGCGCGCCATATGCCATGGCCAGGCTGGAGCATCGTTCCTTCGACAATATCAGCGATACCGAATGCTGGTTTGCGATGGCCGGCGCGGGATACAATTTCAACAGCTGGCTCAAGGGGGATCTCAGTTACGAGTATTGGAGCATCCCTTCTGCGGGAAACATGATACAGCATAAAGGCGTATTGACATTGAACGAAACCCTCAAGCGCGACGGCTTGGCCGTGGCTCTGAGGGAGAAGTACGAACTGGCATACAATCCTGCATCCCAGTCCTTCAGCAACACCCTCAGAGTAAGGCTCCGCGGACAATACAAAGCTTCAGACAGCATCTTCACTCCATACTTGATGTATGAGATCTTCGGCAGTCTCGACGGGAAGGGCTGGGTTCGCTCATTGCATTACGCGGGTTCCGAAATCAGTCTGGGAGGCGGACACTCGTTGGATTTCTATTATATGTACCACCTCTATGACAAAGCCGGCCTCACCGCTGCATGTCATGTCCTGGGCGTAGGCTACATCCTCGTCTTCTAGAGAACTCCCTACTCCTGGTCTTCCACCAATGATGTCGATGCTCGGACGGTGACAGTGCTGTCGTAGCAGTCGAACATCCTGTTCACTTCCTCTTTCCTGTCCACTTTGGTGAACAGGCTTACAAGAGGTACAGTCACGAGACCAAGCAGCATTGCCAGTACGCCGGCATTGATAGGTGAAGTGAAATAAGGGCTGATGAAGACCTTACCAGTGAAAGTGCAGTACATGCACCCGCACATGACGGCAATTCCTCCGATGAAGGACACCCACACGGAAGCGGGAGTGGTACGCTTCCAGTAAAGACCATATAGGAACGGGGCCAGGAAGGCTCCGGCAAGGGCTCCCCACGAAATACCCATAAGCTGGGCGATGAACGTGACGGAGCTCTTAGCCTGTATTATGGCCAGGACTGAAGAGACGACGATGAAGAACAGGACCAGCAGGCGGATGCAGAGGAGCTGCCTGCGGTCATCGAGACCCTTGCCTTTGCGGACCTTCGCAACTGCCGGATCGATGATGTCCAAAGTAAGCGTGGACCCGGAGGTCAGCACCAGAGAGGACAAGGTTGACATCGAAGCCGAGAGCACAAGTATGATCACGACTCCTATCATCAGGTCGGGAAGGGAGGAAAGCATTGACGGGACTATACTGTCGTAGATAGGAGTGCCCGATGCCGAGTATTCTATGCTCTGGCCGTAGAGGCGGCCGAAACCTCCGAGGAAATAACAACCTCCGGCCACAATGATGGCGAAGAATGTGGAGATGAAGGTTCCCTTGCGGATGGCGGCTTCATTGCGGATGGCGTAGAACTTACCCACCATCTGCGGAAGTCCCCATGTTCCAAGGGAGGTCAGCAACACGACGCCAAGCAGATAGATCGGCTGAGGACCGAGGAATGACACGAACGCGCCGTTAAGCCCGGGTGCGGTCTCGGACTGTATATTGGAAAGGCTTTCAACAGCCGCGCTGAAGCCTCCGTTGCCGTTGAGCACGGATGCGATCACGGCGCAGATGCCGAGAAGCATGATCAATCCCTGGATGAAATCATTGACAGCCGTGGCCATATAGCCTCCCACGAGTACGTAGATCCCGGTGAGAACGGCCATGGCCAGCACGCACCACAGGTAATCGACATTGAAAGCCATGCTGAAGAGTCGCGACAATCCGTTATATAGCGAAGCTGTATAAGGGATGAGGAAGATGAACACGATTACAGACGCGGCGACCTTGAGCGAATCGCTGAAGAAGCGCTTCCCGAAGAAATCGGGCATGGTAGCGCTCTGCAGATGCTGGGTCATGAGGCGCGTACGGCGCCCCAGGAGCCTCCAGGCCAGCAACGAGCCTATAAGGGCATTGCCGATACCGATCCAGGTGGCGGAAAGACCATACTTCCAGCCGAACTGTCCGGCATAACCAACAAAGATGACTGCCGAAAAATAAGAAGTACCGAAAGCGAAAGCCGTAAGCCAGGAGCCTACGTTGCGGCCTCCAAGAACGAAGCCCTGAACATCAGAAGCGGTTCTGCGGCAGTAGATGCCAACGCCGATCATGACGGCGAAGAACAAAATCAGAAGTATACACTTTAATAACATAACGTGTAAATATAATAAAATATTTTATTTACAACAATGTTATTATGTGTCATTCGCTATAATTGTGGTCGATAGTGACCAGGATGTTCCTGCCTGGCAGCAGGTCGGACAACTCCCCTGTCAGGGTCTGACAGAGCGTTTGGTCGTCATGGACGGAAATGTCGGGAACCACATCGACCGTCACGAGATTGTCCTTCTCCGAGTAATAGAAACCGTGCACCTGGACAAGTTCCTTATGCGCCGCCATAGTCCGCATGACAAGGGTCTGCATTTCCTTCCGCTGATTGTCCCCCGTGGCGACGGCATAGACTCCCACGGTCATGACTATGCCGTGGTCCTGGAACATCCTGGCCGAAATCTTCCGGGTCAGTCCGTGGATGTCCTGGGCAGTCAGCGTATCATCCACACTTACGTGGAGCGAGCCTATCATCACGTCCGGGCCATAGTTGTGAAGGATGATGTCGTAAACTCCATGGACTTCGTCATAAGTCATTATTTCCTTCTTGATCTCGGTTACCAGTTCATTCGAGACACGGGAGCCCAGCAACTCCCCCACCGGAGATGCGAGCATTTCGATACCTGCCTTGATGATGAGGATCGAGATGAGTGTTCCAAGGATTCCGTCCAGTGAGATTCCCCAAATGAGCATAACGCCGACAGAGATAAGTGTAGCGAGGGTAATGACGGCATCGAACAGGGCGTCGGCCCCGGAAGCGGTCAGCGCATCGCTTTTAAGTTTGATTCCCTGCCTTTTGACATACCATCCCAGAACAAGCTTGACGACGATGGCGACTATGATGACTACAAGCGTAGTCGTCGTATAGTTTGGCCCGGTAGGTTGGATTATCTTCTTGACGGATTCGATAAGAGAGGTGACTCCTGCCGACAGTACAATGACCGCGATGATGATGGCGCTGAAGTATTCCACCCTTCCGTAGCCGAAAGGATGCTTGCGGTCGGCAGGACGCTGTGAGAGTTTTGTCCCTATGATGGTTATTACGCTGGACAAGGCGTCGCTGAGGTTGTTGACGGCGTCCATCACGATGGCAATGCTGCTGGAGATGATGCCAACGACGGCCTTGAAAGCGGCCAGCAGCACGTTGGCCGCAATGCCTATGACGCTTGTACGTATGATCTGTGAACTTCTGTCCATATCAATTCATGTTTGACTCCTTATCACCCTTCGGTTCCATGTGTATGATGATGTGCGAGTCCTTCCCGAAACGGTCACGGAAAAGATGCTCAATGGCTGTGGCCTTTTCGTGCGCTTCGCTCAGCGGCATCCGTCCGTCCAGACGGATATGGATCTCGGCGGCGATGTGCGTGCCGATGCGCCTTGTGCGCAGGTTATGCGGCTCCGAGACGCCGCCGACCGACTCCACAATGTCTAGGATCTCCTTCTCAGTATCATC
>JAFRXO010000049.1 GCA_017443465.1 Bacteroidales bacterium | reverse complement strand
GGAGAGGCCGCCCTGGATACCGAAGGGATGCAGACGATGCGTACCCTGGCCAACAATCTTGCGGCCATGCTCAAGGCCACCGGAGGCGCTCCGGTGCCGGGCACCGATGAACCTCGCGCCCCTATGAACTTCATCCGGTAGGTTCCCGCTCTCAGATTCCGAAATACTCCCTGTATCTTTCGTAGAGATTCCCGGCCTGCAGGTAGGCGGACTGGGGACTCATGAAATGCGAGAATTCGAAGGTTATGGCCTTGTCATAGCTGCAGCGCTTTGCGGCTTCCAGTTTGAGGCGGAGTTTGTCGAACTTGATTGGGAAGAAATGTATCGGCATGTCGCGGTCGAAACTTTCTGCATTGGTCCAGCACTGCATCCCGTATTTGTCTGCAAGCTTTTTGTTCACCGTAAAGAAGGCATCCAGTTCGTCATAGTCGATATGCCCGTCCTGGAACGCACAGGCATCTACATATTCATGTATGCCGTCGAAAATCTCGTCCCATTCCTTTTCATGCTGCTGCACTGAAACCGCCTGTTCCTTTGTCAAGGATGAACTCGCGGCGCTGACCGCCTTCTTTCCGTCTATCCATGGAGAGATGAATGTAGGAAGCCCTCCGGAAACTTCCTTGCACTGGTGGCCCATCGTGCGGAATGACTCGATAGCCCCCTTGGTGGCGCGGGAAATCTCTCCAGAGATATACCATCCTCCGAAACTTGAGTACTTGCTGCCGTACCTTTCCCAAACCTCGTCAATCACATATTTGTTTGCTTCAACCTCATAACTCATGTCGCCTATGTCCCAATACTTACCCGAGTCGTAAAGACCGAGCATGAACTTCATGCCGTATTTCTGTGCAAGCCGGCAGAACAGGACACCACGGGAAAGACACTTGAAGAGATAGAAGAGTACTGGAGAAAGAGGTAAGCGTTAGAATCACACTGCGGAATTCAGCATCTACGCGAAGCTGACAACCAGTCTTCATGAAAAGAGCGCAACTCTTCTTGTTTGTCCTGCTATAATGATTGTATGGTATATTGTCAAATCAATCAAGGATTCAAAGTGACACCTATCCCTAGAACAGGACTGATGGTGCGGAATGAAATGGTAGAGATGCCGGAGAGAAGGGATATCCGCCATGTGCTTCCTGCCTGGCCGAGTGATGTGAGAAGACCAGCTTCGAACAACGGCCCCTTGAAGGATTTGTCAGTAACCATTGCCCATTCCCCGGAAACGTCTTCCCAGTAAAGGCTGGAGATTCCATATCCCGCACCGGCATACGCTGAAAGCCAGTCGTTCATCCCAAAAAGGATTCCTCCCGAAATGGAATATCCGGACAGTTTGGAGGACCCTGATGCCCAGATGTATCCGAAGTCGGTGCGCCCGTCGCTTGAGCAGGAATAATCTTCGCTGACCCTATGCAGGGAATTCCGGAATGATACATATCCTCCTGACCTTCCGTATTTTGCCCCGAACAATAATCCTGGCTGGACTTGGGGGAGTGCCGTGAATTGTGCCAGAGCCAACAAGGACAGGCGAGAAGAAGGACGAGTTTCCTCAATGCTGACGACAGCCTGCCCGGTCTTCCTTGGAACCAATTGGTTTTCATAAGAAAGGGTAGCTTCCGTACACCGTTCCGGGAGTTCAACGGGAGGAAGTCCAAGACGAACGGACGAAAGATTTACCGCCATACGGGATTCAACAGGTGGTTTCGGAGCAGCAGGTTTTGCTTTTGGGACTCCGGAGCGGAGTGCCGAACGGATCATGCCGACTTCCCTGCCGATATATGAGAGGGAAGGAATATCCATCGGATTGACTACCCCCAATGCATTCCTCGCCGATTTCAACCTCTTTTCCAAAGCCTTATCCTCCGGAAGCGCCTCCATGAGGGACATGGCCCACTCCAGACAGGTGGCAGCCTCTCCGATCCTACCGGATGAAGAAGCGGCCCGGGCCCTTGCAGACAACTCGTTGACCAAGTTCTTCCTTCTGGAAAATATCCTTCCCACATCTTTCCAGGCCATATATCGCAACATGGACCCGTTGTTGCCAATGACATCGGATGCAGAGATTATATCAGTCCTGTACG
>JAFRXO010000048.1 GCA_017443465.1 Bacteroidales bacterium | reverse complement strand
GGATGTTCAGCGACGGGCCTGAGGTGTCCTTGAACGGATCCCCCACAGTGTCGCCGACTACAGTCGCTTTGTGGCACTCGGAGCCCTTTCCTCCGTAATTGCCTTCCTCTACGTATTTCTTGGCATTGTCCCAGGCGCCTCCGGAGTTGGCCAGGAAGATCGCCAGGACGAATCCGGCACCAAGCGCACCGCCCAACAGTCCGATGACTCCGGCGGGGCCGAGGATTACTCCGACCAATATGGGAACTATGATCGCGAGCATCGAGGGCAGTATCATCTCATGCTGTGCTGCCCTGGTGGAGATCATAACGCAGTTCTTGTAGTCCGGCCTGGCTTTCCCTTCGAGTATCCCGGCTATGGTGCGGAACTGCCTGCGGACCTCTACGACCATCTTTTCGGCGGCCCTTCCAACAGCGTTCATCGTCATTCCGCAGAAAAGGAAGGCCATCATTGCACCGATGAATATGCCCGTAAGGACTATCGGGTTCATCAGGTTGATCTCGTAGAAGGACACTATGTCGGGGATGGAGGCGTTGGTGGCATCGATCAGCTGCCCACCTACGGCAGTGACCTGGTCTCCGATGCGGTGCAGGCCGATTTTTATTTCTTCGATGTACGAGGCCAGGAGGGCCAGGGCGGTCAGGGTGGCGCTTCCGATGGCGAAGCCCTTTCCTGTAGCTGCGGTAGTGTTCCCGAGGGAATCGAGGATGTCGGTGCGCTCACGTACGAGTGGATCGAGTTCCGACATCTGGGCGTTTCCGCCTGCGTTGTCGGCGATAGGACCATATGCATCGGTAGCGAGGGTGATACCCAGGGTCGAGAGCATTCCGACCGCGGCGATGGATATTCCGTAAAGGCCCTGGCTGAGCGATGCCTGCGTAAAGCTGAATCCCGTGGCGAAGCCGAAGGAGAGAAGGATCGCAATGCATATTGTTACGACAGGAATGGCCGTGGAAATCATTCCAAGGCCAATTCCGCTGATGATAACGGTTGCAGGGCCGGTTTGTGAACTTTCGGCGAGCTTGCGGGTAGGTTTGAAAGAATGGGAGGTGTAGTATTCCGTAACTTTGCCTATTACGACTCCGGCGAGAAGGCCGCTCAGAACGCTCAGGGAGAGCTGCCACCAGTTGCTGAAGCCCAGGAGGCGGAATATGCCGAATGTACAGACCGCGATGAGGATGGCGGAGAGGTTGGTGCCCCGGCTGAGGGATTTCAGCAGGTCGCCCAGGGAGGCTCCGTCCCTGGTGCGGACGAAAAATATGCCTAGGATGGAGAGGACTACGCCCAGGGATGCGATCATCATCGGGGCCATTATGGCTTTGGTCTGCATTTCGACGTTCCCGAACCATGCGGATGCGCCGAGAGCCATAGTGGCGAGGATGGATCCGCAGTAGGACTCATAGAGGTCTGCTCCCATTCCGGCAACGTCACCTACATTGTCTCCCACGTTGTCAGCGATGGTGGCGGGGTTGCGCGGGTCATCTTCCGGGATGTCGGCTTCGACCTTTCCGACGATGTCGGCTCCGACATCTGCGCATTTGGTGTAGATACCGCCGCCGACCCTGGCGAAGAGGGCCTGGGTTGAGGCTCCCATCCCGAAGGTCAGCATTGTGGTGGTAATCACTATAAGCTTCTGGGATTCAGATGCTTCATGCACAAAACCATTGAGGATTAGCCACCAAATGGAAATGTCCAGGAGGCCGAGCCCGACTACAGTGAGACCCATTACCGCACCGGAACGGAAGGCTATCTTCAGGCCGCTGTTGAGGGACTTCCCGACAGCATTGGCTGTCCTTGCGGAAGCAAATGTGGCCGTGCGCATTCCGATGAATCCTGCCAGTCCGGAAAAGAATCCTCCTGTCAGGAAAGCGAAGGGGACCCAGCTGTTCTGGAGATTGAAGCCATATGCCATTACGGCGAATATGACAGCGAGGATGATGAAGACGATCGTTACGACCTTGTACTGCTGTTTGAGATAGGCCATTGCGCCGTCGCGGACGTATTTGGCTATCTCTTTCATCGTGGGCGTTCCCTCATCGGATTTTTTCATCTGGGAGTAGAACAGCCAGGCGAAAAACAGGGCGACCAGGGATGCTAGCGGTACCATGTAGAATAGGGTATTCATGGTGTCAGTTATTGAATTGTTGTAGCTATACTTACAAACTTAAATAAAAAATCCGATTTTTATTAATTTTGCAACTCAAAATTCAGATATGGGACACGGAAAATTAAAGCGCTTCGCAGAGAATGAGACCTTCAGGTGTCTCCTTCAGCCGGATGCATCCCAGGTACTTGACCGCAGGGAGGGAGTCAGCGGCCGCGGACTGCCGCTTTCATTGAAGGACCACGACATAAAGGGCAGGTGGAACGAGCATATGTTCGGCGCCCCCCAGCCCATCGTGCTTGAACTCGGATGCGGCCGCGGAGAGTACACTATCGACCTTTCGCTCAGGGACCCGTCATATAATTATATCGGTGTCGACATTAAGGGAGCGCGGCTTTGGAGAGGCGCGAAATACGCTGAGGAACAACAACTTCCGAATGTAGCCTTCCTGCGTACCCGCATAGAATTCATTACTGCCTTCTTCGCGCCCGGTGAGGTTTCGGACATATGGATCACATTCCCGGATCCCCAGATGTCAAGCGAGAACAGCCGGCTGACATCCCCTATGTTCCTGGAGCGTTACCGTAAGTTCCTCCGCAGCGGCGGTGTGGTGCGCCTTAAGACCGACAGCCGTTTCCTCCATGAGTATACCAAAGCTGTCTGCGAGGCCAATTCCCTTGAGGTAATCGCCTGTACGGATGATCTTTATGCCAATCCGGGAATAGAGGGCGGAGGCGCCCTTTACGAGGTAAAGACCCATTACGAGAAGATGTTCCTGGAGCAGGGATTCAAGATCACCTATCTGGCCTTCCGCCTGGAGCATGAGGGCCCGCTGGTGAACCCGTCTTCTTTCGATGCCGCTTACTGGCGCGCTGCCGAAGCTCCGCGGACTACCAATCTGCGCGGTGGGACGATAGACTAGTCTCCCTGCCTTCATCAGGGTCTGGTCCAGTGGATTTCAATCCCGTCTTTCTCCATCCCTCTCAGCCATGTCATCTGCCTTTTCGCAAACTGGTGGATCGCGTTCGCCAGCAGGATCCTCATCTGGTCATATGTCAGGATTCCCAGGATGTACTGTGTGACATATTTGTATTCGAGGCCGTAGTAGATCAGGTCCTCGGGAGCTATCCCGCTGTCAAGGAGGCCCCTGACTTCTACAATGAGTCCCGAGGAGAGTCTCTCGTCGAGGCGGCGGTCTATCCTTTCGACCCGTTCCTCGCGTGTGGCGAGGATCCCGATGTAGAAGGTTTTCTTCGGGAGATAGTCGCTTCGTCGCACAGGGTTCTGTTCTTCGTAACGGGCTATCTCAAGGGCACGTATTACGCGCCGGGTGGACTGCAGGGTGCCCTCGGGGGTGCCGGGTCTGATTTCCAGCAGCCTGCGGCGCAGTTCATCAGGGTCTTCAGCCTCCATAGCGGTCCGGAATTCCGGGTCGGGAGGGACGTTCGTTAGGCGGTAGCCGCAGGTTGCAGCCTGGACGTAAAGACCTGACCCACCGCAGAGTACCGGTATCCCGCCACGTGAGCATATGTCTTTGTAGGCGGCTTCGAAATCTTTCTGGAAGTCATAGACCGTGTAGCGGGTTCCGCTGTCGGCTATGTCAATGAGGTGGTAAGGGATTTCGCCGTATTCGCCGAGGTCTTTACCCGTCCCGATGTCCATTCCCCGGTACACCTGTCTGGAGTCTCCGGAGATAATCTCGGCTCCCGCCAGGGCAGACAGCTGCCTTCGGGGATCCTCCCCACAAAGTGGGTCCCCTCCCTTTTCGGGTGCCAATGTCCTCTCAGGCAGCATGCCTGCCCCGGCGATCAGCGAATTCAGCTTTCGGCAGAGCTCCACGGCATAGCGGGTCTTGCCGCAGGCGGTCGGACCGAGTATGCAGATCAAGTCGGTCTCTCCGCTGCGCACCATGTCAAGCAGAGCCGCAGGATCTACCGGTGAAGTCTCGGGCATAGGAGCCATGGGCGGGATTCCAGGCCTGTCCGGAAGCAATTCTGTATGATTGATGTGAACCACGTCAACAGCAAAATTAATGAAATATGGCTATATTTGCACCCTGTTATGGCCAAAAAGAAGAACGAAATACAGATCAAGAACAAGAGGGCCTCTTTCGATTACGAATTCCTTGAGACTTACACGGCCGGGATCGTCCTGGCCGGTACCGAGATCAAGTCAGTCCGCAGCGGAAGAGCCTCCCTTGCCGACGCCTACTGCTATTTCGACGGACGCGGCCAGCTCTGGGTACGCGGAATGAACATCGCACTCTACACCTGGGGCTCCTGGGGGCAGCATGAACCGGCCAGGGACCGTAAGCTTCTGATGACCAAGAGGGAACTCCGCCACCTCAGACAGGCCGACAAGGAAAAGGGCCTGACCATAGTGGCTGTCAGGATGTTCATAGCCGAAAACGGATATGCGAAACTTGTCGTCGCCCTTGCACGAGGCAAGAAGGAGTACGACAAGCGCCAGACTATCAAGGAGAGGGACATCCGGCGCGAAATGGAGCGCGATTAGCCTCCGCTATTTGATCCCGAATTCAGCCTTTACCCTGTCAACGGCATCCAGTTTTTCCCATCCGAAAAACTCAACCAGCTTTCTTTCAGGTTTTTCCAGGACCTTTCCGTCCGGACCGTACCAGATTTCGACGGCCTCTGTGTATGGCTTGCGCCCGAAATGGCCATATGAAGCCGTGGGGGAGTAGATGGGATTCTTGAGGCCGAAAAGGGATACGATCGCCGCGGGCCTCAGGTCGAAGAGGCGCGGGATTGCGGCTGCGATTTCTTCGTCGGGGACGATGCCTGTGCCATATGTATCCACTGCGATGGAAACCGGATCCGCGACACCGATGGCATATGCTACCTGTACGAGCATTTCGCGTGCTACCCCGGCATGGACGAGGTTCTTGGCTATGTAACGGGCCATATATGCCGCTGAGCGGTCAACCTTCGAAGGGTCTTTTCCGGAGAAGCATCCGCCTCCGTGGGCACCCCTTCCACCGTAGGTGTCGACTATTATCTTTCGTCCTGTCAGTCCTGTGTCTCCTGCGGGACCTCCTATGACGAATTTGCCCGTTGGATTCACCAGGAGCCTGAAATCGCCGTCGAAGAGTTTCGCCGTGTCCTCGGGAAGGGACTCGATGAGCCGCGGCAGCAGGATGGTCCGCACGTCTTCTTCGATCTTGAGCCGCATCTCGTCTTCTACCCTCGCAGGACCGTACTCGGCGCAAGCGTCGGCATATGACATATGTCCCAGGACCGGTGCGGTGAATTCATCGTGCTGGGTGGACAGCACTATGGTGTGAACGCGGAGCGGTTTGCGGGTCTTGGCGTCGTATTCGATTGTGTACTGGGTCTTTGCGTCCGGTCGGAGGTAGGGCATGGTCCCGGGCTCGTCATGCCTTATGCTGGCGAGAAGCTGGAGGGTCTTGTGCGAGAGGAAGAGCGGAAGGGGCATATGCTCCGGAGTCTCGGAGCATGCATATCCGAACATCATTCCCTGGTCGCCCGCGCCCTGGTGCATGGGGTCCTTGCGGTCTACTCCCTGGCGGATGTCTCCGCTCTGCTCGTGGAGGGCCGAGAGGACTCCGCAGGACTCGGCTTCAAAGCCGTATCCAGAATTGTTGTATCCGATCCTGGCGATAGTCTTCCGGACTGTGGACTGGATGTCGACATATGCCTCGGAATGGACTTCGCCCATCACTACGACTGTGCCGGTAGTGGCGAATGTCTCGCATGCGACTTTGGATTCGGGGTCCCTTTTGAGGAACTCGTCGAGTATCGCGTCGGAAATCTGGTCGCAGACCTTGTCCGGATGTCCTTCAGACACCGATTCGGAGGTAAACAGATAAGTTGCCATATGAAAAAAAACAAACCCCGTACGGATGTGCGGAGCTTGCTGGTCAATTCATTACACGCCATGCGGCGTGCTCTTTAGCATTTTTTCAAGTGGTTGCAAGCGGTCAAATCTATCCACATCCGTTTTGGGAATGCAAAGATATGAATATGTTTTGAGAATCCCAAATCAATGTGTTATCTTTGCAATTCGGAATTCAAATTCTATTCAAATAATGATGTATTCTTTCAAGCGTATTTTTCTCGTGATGGCTGCTGCCTTCGCGGGGATTGTCTCTTATGCCCAGGTGACCACTTCGTCTCTGGGCGGACGGGTCGTCGATGAGAACGGCGAACCGGTGCCGGGTGCAGCCATCGTGGCTACCCACACCCCCTCCGGAACCGTGTATGGTGTCATCACCAACCTCGACGGACGTTACACCATCCAGGGTATGCGTACCGGTGGTCCTTACACTGTAGAGGTATCCAGCCTCGGCTACCAGACAGTAAGCAACACCGATGTCACCCTCCAGCTCGGCGAGCTCTATAATCTCGACGCCACACTGCGCACAAGCACCGAGCAGCTCAATGAGGTTGTAGTAGTCGCTTCACCTACCTCCAAATTCGCCGCAGTACAGAAGACAGGTGCTACGACCAATATCAGCAACAAAGAGATGATGGTCCTGCCCTCGGCTTACAGGGATATCCAGGACATGGCCAAGCTGTCACCTTATGCCGGAAGCGGAATGTCCCTCGCCGGAAGCGACGGCCGTATGACGAACTTCACTGTTGACGGAGCCAATTTCAACAACAACTTCGGTCTGAATGACAACCTTCCCGGTGGCGGAAATCCTATTTCCATCGATGCCATCGAGGAGATGCAGGTGGCCGTTTCCCCGTTCGACGTTCGTCAGTCGAACTTCATCGGCGGCGGAATCAATGCCATCACCAAGTCCGGAACCAACACCTTCAAGGGCTCGGCATATGTCTATCACCGCAATGAGCAGATGAGGGGAGACTACATCGACGGCACCGCCGTTTCAGGCGCCCGCGACAAGCAGAGGAACACCACATATGGTTTCACCCTCGGCGGTCCCATCATCAAGAACAAGCTCTTCTTCTTCGTGAACTGGGAGCAGGTTAAGGAGCCTACCGTTGTCAACCGCTGGCGCGGATCGGAGGACGGTAAGATGGATGTCCAGAAATACATATCCAGGGCAAAGCTTTCCGACCTCCAGAAGGTAAAGGACTTCCTGTATAACGAGTACGGTTACGACACCGGTTCCTACACTGATTTCCCGGCGGAAAACAGCAACAACAAGTTCCTGGCAAGGATTGACTGGAACATCACCCAGAAGCATCATCTTGCAGTCCGTTACAATATCACCAAGGATGCGAGCTGGAGCCCGACCAACGGCAACTCCATGGACCCCCAGGACGCCAACCGTCGTCACAATTCTTTCAACAGGGTGTCCCAGTACGGTATGTCCTATGCCAACTCCACTTACACCACTGACAGGGATGTCTGGTCCGTTTCAGTTGACCTGAACAGCCGTCTTTCCGACAGGCTCTCCAACCAGCTCCTTTCGACCTATACCAACAGCTCGGACATGAGGGGCTCCAACTCATCCAAGTTCCCCTTCATCGACATCATGAACGGCTACACAGTCGACAAGGCAGGAAACGTTGTCCAGACCATTGAGCCTTACATTTCAGCAGGATATGAGCTCTTCACCTGGAACAACGGTGTCCACAGCAAGACTTTCAACATCAAGGATGACATCACTTATTTCCTCGGTGCGCACAAGATCACTGCCGGTGCCAGCTACGAGCATCAGATGACCGACAATGCCTACATGAGGGAAGGTACCGGTTACTACCGCTACCGCAGCCTGGATGACTTCCTTGCCAAAGCCGCTCCCGAGATTGTCGCCGTCACCTACGGTTATGACGGTGAACGCAATCCTGCAGCCCGCGTGAACATCGACCAGATCGGTCTTTACCTGCAGGACGAATGGAGCGCCACCCCGAGGCTCACCCTTACCGGCGGCCTTCGCTTCGACACCATCCTTTTCAACGACAAGGACATCATGAGGAACAATGCGGTCTATGCCTTGGATTTCGGCGGAAGGCGTGTTGACACAGGCAAATGGCCTACCACGAAACTCATTCCTTCTCCGCGTATCGGCTTTACATGGGATGTCTTTGGCGACCGCAGCCTCAAGGTCCGCGGCGGTACCGGTCTCTTCCTCGGAAGGCTTCCGCAGGTGTTCTTCACCAACATGCCTACCAACTCGAACATGGTTCAGTATGGTCCTGCCGCATATGCAACTGCTTATAAGGCAAACGGTACCGTTGAGAGCAGGGACAGCGAACTCGATCAGTTCGCAGGCAACATCATAACGGACGTGGACGCGCTTGTCGAGAAGCTCCACTCCATCGATCCCGAGAAGTGGCCCACCACCATTTCTCCTGAGAAGGGAACTATCGGCGGCGACATCGCCGGGGTTGATCCCAAGTTCAAGATGCCCCAGGTCTGGAAGAGCTCCATCGCAGTGGACTACAATCTTCCGGTCGGATTCCCCCTTACCGTCACTGGAGAGGTTATCTACAACAAGGCCATCAATATGGCCACCGTCGTTGACTGGAACATCAAGGACAACGAATCCTGGGCAAGGTTTACCGGCACAGACGACCGTCATATGTATCCTGAGGATTTCCGCTATACCGGCCACAATGCATATGTCCTGACCAACACCAACAAGGGCTACGGAATCATTGGCAACATCACCATCAATGCCCGTCCGGTTGAAGGTCTTAACATCATGGCCGCCTACACCCGTACTGTCACCAAGGAAGTGACTGACCTCCCGGGAAACAACGCGACTTCCACTTTCACCGGAGTACCGACTGTGGAAGGAACCAACTTCGGCGGCCTGCATAATTCGGCCTATATGTATCCCCACAAGATCATAGCTTCGGTGTCTTACTCCGACAGGGCGAACAATCACTACAGCCTGTTCTATCAGGGTTCCCAGGGCGGCGGCAGGTCTTACCTCTTCGACGGTGACATGAACTATGACGGCGTCAAGAACGACCTGATCTACATCCCGAAGGATGCTTCCGAGATCAATTTCATCAACCAGGACAACGCTGACCGTTTCTGGTCCTTCCTTGAGCAGGACAAGTACCTGAGCAGCCACAAGGGTGAGTATGCCCAGGCTTATTCAGTCTTCGCTCCGATGCGCCACACCTTGAATTTCAAGTATATGCATGACTTCAAGATCAAGATCGGCAACACTACCAACACTCTCCAGCTCAGCGCTGACCTCATCAATGTCCTCAATCTCTTCAACGACAGCTGGGGTGTCGGCAAGACATGGTCTCCTGCCATTACCGCCCTCAGCGGAAAGATCCTCAGTGTGGACCATGTGGATGACACTGGAGTTCCCTATTTCAAGACCTCTGTTCCCGCAGGGGCCAAGACATGGGATTACAACCACTCCATCGGCCAGTGCTGGTACCTCCAGGTCGGCTTAAGGTATATGTTCAACTAATTAAGGCGATAGAAGTATGAAACTCAGATATTTATTCATGTCATTACTGGCTGGGGCAGCCCTGCTTTCTTCTTGCAGTGACACCCTGGAAATCGCCAGACCTGAGGGAATCGATGTCCCCCAGTCATATGTTACCATGCCCAGCGGAGTCACAACCGCATCCACCAAGATCACAGTTGACGGCTCCTGGACAGCTTCTTCCGCCGATTCATGGCTTTCGGTCTCTCCCGCATCAGGTGAAGCCGGAACCTACACGCTGAATATCAACGCTGCGGATTCCGATACCCGTGTCGGCTATGTTACAGTCACTTGCGGCAAAGCCAGCCAGAGGATAACCGTCAACCAGATCGGTCTGGTGGTTCCCGGAAGCAAGGACACTCCTTATACCGCTACTGAGGCATATAACATCATCAAGTCAGGGAAGATCCCTGTTTCCGAAGTCTATGTCAAGGGTATCATTACTAACATCCTTGAACTCAGCGTGGAATGGGGCAATGCCACCTTCTTCATCTCTGATGACGGAAGTGAGGATTCTCCCCAGTTCGAGATTTACCGTGTCAAGTATCTTGAGGGCGCTCCGTTTACTTCAGAGGACCAGCTCGGCCTTGGATGGACGATTGTCGCAAAGGGCATTATCAAGGACTACAAGGGAACTCCCGAGATGGATCAGGGAGGAACCCTGATCTCCGTAACCCCCGGTGAGCCTTTCGATGACGGAAGCGTTACCATCACCGAGGTCCTGGCCCTGGCTGACAATGAGACTTTCTCCACCAAGAATGCCTTTGTGTCCGCTATCACTACCAAGGGATTTGTCGCGACCGATGCCAAAGGAGCGGCCATCTATGTTTACAACAATGGCGTTCCCGCAGTTACGGTAGGTGACAAAGTCAGCTTCGGCGGAACCAAGAGCACTTCCAACGGCATTCCTCAGGTTACCAAGCCCACCGACATCAAGGTCGCAGGCTCCGGAAACAAGATTACCTATCCTGATGCGAAGGATATTACGGCTACGTTTGACACCTATACGGCTACGACTCCCGAGTTCGTGACATTCGAAGGCGTCCTTTCAGCCGGTGCCTATACCAACGTGACTGTTGAAGGCGCTACCGTCAAGGGAAGCCTTGTCAATCCTGTCGATGCCCTCGGTACGCTCTCCGACCTAAACGGTAAGAAGGTGATTGTCAAGGGCTACTACAATGGCAACAACACTTCTGGCGAAAACACCTACCTTAACGTAATCGCGACTTCAGTGAAGGCTGCTGCAGGCGGAGGCGGTGAGGAAACGACCAAGTGCACTACCTTGGCTGAGATAGTTTCCAAGATTACCAGCACCGACCGCGCCAACCCGAGTCCGTATGAGGCCAAACTGGCCACTCCGGCCGTGGTTTCATATGTGAACGGTTCGAATGTGTTCATGCAGGATGCCAGCGGCGGTCTGCTTCTCTACAAGGGCGAAACCGGACTGAAGCCTGGCGACACTGTCGGAGGTGAGTTCTCAGGTACCGGTTACATGTACAGCGCCCTTCCGGAAATCACTTCCTTCGAGGGGGCTACCATCGGCACCGGGACAGCTCCCGCTCCGAAGGTTGTGACCATCGCTGAACTTAAGGCTAATTTCAACAAGTACATCAGCACTCTGGTGAAGGTGGAAGGCGTTACTATCAACGCTGATGCCGCAGGTACCGGAAAAACGAATGTCGAGATCGCCCAGGGCGGTGAGACCATGACCCTCCGCACCCAGGTCAACGCCATCAAACTGACGAAGGGAAGTACCGGTGACGTTATCGTCATCCCGACCATCTTCAACACTACGATGCAGCTTGGCCTGTGGGAGCAGGATAATTTTATCGCGAAGTAATCTGATACTCTGATACTTAAAAAGAGGTCGGCAGATGAGCCGGCCTCTTTTTTTGCACCGTGTTTCCGGGCTGCGTGCCGGCAGGCTGTCTCATCCGTCCGCCTTCGCTTCGCTCATCCCTCCCACGCCTTGCGGCGCGGGCCCCTCCCGTTCACGCGGTCACGGGCGACCACGGGCTCCGGATGAGACAGCCAGCCGGCAGGCAAGCATATGCTTACATGAAGAAAGCGGGTGTCATTATTTCGGGCAGTTCGATGTTTAACGATTAATTCTTATTATATTTGTAAATTGGAATAATATCGAATACGAATATAACCAGATTAATAACAAAACAGATTTGTATATGAAATTCAAAAACTTGCTGTTCTTGTTCATTGCTGCCGCCGGCCTTACATTTGCGGCCACCGGATGCAATGACGAAGAGGCTGATTTCAGCTATCCTGAGCTGAATCTTTCTTCGGTTTCCGGAGAGAACCTTACATCCCTGCTGCTCGAAAAGGATCCGGCGACGCAGACTATCATGATCCGTTCGAGCAGGGATTGGAAAGCTTCATGCGAATCCGGCTGGGTCTCCATTACCCCCGAATCCGGCAAGGCATCCCCAGATCCCCAGGAAGTAGTGATTGAGGTCCTCGAGAATGATTCCTATGACAGGAACACTATAGTTCGTTTTGACATGGGATTCGATTACAAGTCTCTGCAAATCACCCAGGTAGGACCTGGCGGCGGATATGTCGAGCCCATCATGAGCGTTGCCGATTTCATCCAGCTTGCTGACAAGGCCAACCTGCACCGTCTGAGCGGTGTTGTCAGCAACTACAATGCGAATTACGGCAGTTTCGACCTGACGGATGCGAGCGGTACTATCTACGTTTACAGCCTGGCCAACAAGGAAGAGTGGGTTGACAAGATCAAGAACGGAGGTACCGTGGTCCTGAGCGGTTACTACGAGTTCTACAGCAGCAAGCAGCAGCATGAGGTCGTCAAGGCCATCATCGAGAGCTTTGAGGACGGATCGTCCCAGGAGGCCCAGGAGGCTACTGTCAAGGAAGTTATCGATGCCGCTGACGCCACCAAGCTTTATCGCCTGACCGGTACTGTCAGCAATTTCAACGCTAACTTCTGCAGCTTTGACCTGACTGATGATTCTGGTGCATCGATCTATGTTTACAGTGTCACCAACAAGGCTGACTGGGTTGACAAGATCAAGAATGGCGGTACCGTAACCCTGACGGGACGCTACAGCTATTACGCAAAGGACCAGAAGCATGAGATCGTAGATGCTAACATCGAGAGCTTCGAGGAGGCTTCACAGGAAGCTGTCGAAGCAACTGTAGGTGAGGTTATTGCTGAAGCCAATGCCGCCAAGCTCTATCGCCTTACCGGTACTGTCAGCAATTTCAACGCTAACTACTGCAGCTTCGACCTGACCGACGAAACCGGATCGATCTACGTTTACAGTGTCTCCAACAAGACTGACTGGGTTGACAAGATCAGCAATGGCGGAACCGTTACCCTTACCGGCTGGTACCAGTTCTACGCCAAGGAACAGAAACACGAGATAGTCAATGCAGTGATCGAGAGCTTCGAGGAAGGAGCGTCGGCAGTGGATGCGACTGTCGCCGAGGTGATCCAGGAGGCTGACGGATCCAAGGTTTACCGTGTCACCGGTATGTTGCACAATTTCGACTCCCAGTACTTCTGCTTCGACCTGACGGATGACACCGGGACCATATATGTCTTGGATGTCCTCAACAAGGATGAATGGGCATCCAAGATAAAGTCCTTCGGTACCGTTACCGTGACAGGAAAATACTCCTTCTATCCGAAAGGACAGGTACATCAGCTCGAGGGAGTTACCATAGAGAGTTATACTGATCCCCAGATTGTGGATTCTTCGATTGAGGAGGTTGTAAACAAGGGATCTGTCACTACCGTGTACAGGATTTCAGGTGTGGTAGTCACTGTCGGCAATGATGGTGGTTTCTACATGAATCCGGAAGTCGAACAACCGGATGTCGAACAGTTTATACCGTTCGGGATGGAGGTTCCCAAGCCGACCAACTACGACTCATGGAAGTCGAAGCTGAAGGAGGGCTCGAAGGTGACCATCGTAGGCTTGTATAAGGGGATCAATGATTACCAGAGCCCGGAGATGAGAGAGACCTATATCGAAAACTGCACTCTTCCTCCTGTCGAGGGCGTTGAAGTAACTTTTGACGCTTCCAAGGACATTCCTCAGACGGCGACTACCGCCGGTGTCCAGACTGTCACCAAGGACGGCGTGACCATAACAATCTCCCAGGGAGTCGTCAGGAACAATGCTTACCGCATCTACAAGGATGCAACCCTCACCATTTCGGCTCCGGATGCGAAGATAGCCCAGATCGTCATGACTTGCGAGGGCAAGGAATCAGAGTCATATGGGCCGGGTAATCTTTCGGAAAAATCTTCCACCGGAGAGTACAGCGTGTTCGGGAACGACGGTACATGGGTCGGAAACAACTCTGAAGTAGTGTTCTCCGCTGGCGCCCAGGTACGTGCATCCAAGATTGTCGTAACACTTCAGAAGTAATTTGAAGGATATGTTCTCAGGAATGAAAAAATATTTTGTCTGGGCGCTGTCTGCCGTCATCTTCTCCTCTGCGGTTTCCTGCAGCAGGGAAGATGATGAGATAATGCCTCCTATCCTTCAGATCAGGGAGGTAAGCGTACCTCCGACAGCATATGAGCAGTTCGTCTCCGTCACTGCGGACGGGGAGTGGACCCTCAATGTCGGCTATTCCGGTTCGCAGAGCGGCTGGGTGACCCTCAGCCAGGACAAGGGAACAGGGACAATCACGAACCTTCATCTCTTGTGTGCCGAGAACCCCGGAGACGACCCTCGCTCGTGCGAGATCACCCTTTCTTGCAAAGGACTTTCATCTGCCGTTGCCATTACCCAGAAGGGTAAATCTTCCGGTGGCGGAGGTGGAGATGTCCAGCCTTCTGACATTTACAAGGGCGTCCCTTCCACTACGATCGACTGGCTTGAGCTTCCTGCGACCAATGCATCGGACGGGCATGATTTCTTCACTATCCCCATGACTTTCGGCGGCAAGAAGACCAGGAACTACTCCTTCTACTGGGATTATGCCAACTTCAATGCATCATGGGTTGCATATGCCCATATAAAGGATTACCACAAGAATAACACCGGAGGCAGGCAGGATGACTACAAGACATTCCCGGGCCTGTCACTGTCCCAGCAGCCTATCGCTATCAACGGCTTCAGGGACGGGAATAACGGCTGGTACGCACGCGGTCACCAGATCCCGCAGGCAGACCGCAGGTTTGACAGGGCGATGAACAGCGATGCCAACTATGTCATCAACCTCACCCCGCAGATCCAGGAAGGCTTCAACGATGGCATATGGGCTTCTCTCGAAGCGCGTGTCAGGAACTGGACCGAATCTTCGGATACGGTTTATGTGGTGACCGGATGCGTCAGCAAGGGTTCTACATACTACGTGCTCGACAACCAAGGCAAGCATATCCCCGTGCCTACGGCTTATTACAAGGCAGTGCTCCGCTACAAGAGCGATGCTACCATCGGCTTCAACGGCTACATCGCCATGGGCTATTATCTTGAGCACAAGGCTTACTCCAACGGCGCCGTTACCAAGGAATATGCGATGTCAATCGACGACCTTGAGAACAAGCTCGGCTTCGACCTCTTCCCGAATCTCGTGAAGGTGATAGGCGAGGCGGCCGCCGCCAATGTCGAAAAGCAGGATCCAACCACTGTAACATGGTGGTGGCTCTAACCAATTAATACTTGCAGGAAATGAGAAAGATAGTTTACATTTCGATGCTGTTCGCCTCCATGGTTTCATCCTGCGCGGGCGGAAAGAATGTCAGCTCTGAAGCCGCTGCCGGACCCCGTGCCGACGGCAAGGGCTATATCATAGGCTTCTACAACCTGGAAAACCTGTTCGATACCTATCACGACCAGGGAAAGAACGATTACGAGTTCCTTCCCGACGGATCGAATAAGTGGACGGACGCCAAATACGAGAAGAAGCAGCACAACATGGCTACTGTCATCAAGGCCATGGCCCAGGACAACCAGCAGTGGCACACAGTCCTCGGAGTCAGCGAGATCGAGAACCGCCATGTTCTCGAGGACCTCGTCAGCCAGCCGGAGATCGCGGCGGCCAATTATCAGATAGTCCATTATGACGGCCCCGACACCCGCGGAGTGGACGTAGCCCTCCTCTATGACCCGAAGAACTTCAAGTACAAGTCTAGCGAGTCCCTTCCCTTCACCTTCGATTCCGACATAGATTTCTCTATGAGCAAGGAGGAGAAAGCGAGCTTCCGTACCCGTGACATCCTTATGGTCAGGGGTACCATCGCAGGAGAGGAGTTCGCATTCTTCGTCGCCCACCTGCCTTCCCGCAGGGGCGAAAAGAGCAGTGCCCTGAGGGAAAGGGGAGCCGAGATAATGTGGAACAGGGCCATGGAGCTCGAACGCGAGGTCCCCGGAATCAAGATCGTTGTCATGGGTGACATGAACGACAATCCTACCGATCCCAGCATGGCCAAGTATCTCCGCGGACGCGAGAAGATCGATGAGGTGAAAGACCAGGATTTCTTCAATCCCTTCCTTTCCATGCTGAAGAACGGTTACGGTTCAGAGGCTTACCAGAATTCCTGGAACATCTTCGACATCATAATGGTCAACAAGGCCCTCACCAACGGTAAGGGACTCAAGATCCAGAAGATAGTGAAGGACCGTTATTACGGCCGTATCTTCCAGAAGGACTTCATGACCCAGCAGACCGGCCCGTATAAAGGCACTCCTTTCCGCACTTTCTCGGGCGGTAATTTCATCAATGGTTACAGTGACCATTATCCTACTTACATCTACCTGAAATAAAACATTTGTAAATGCATAGAAGACTTGCAATAGCTTTAGCGGCCGTTTTCTGCTCCCTGGTCATGATGGCACAGGAGCCGTCAGGCGGAGTTCAGGGAACGATTGTCAGCAGGGAAGGCAGGACCCCCGTCGAGAAGGCGAAGCTCATCCTTCGCAGCGGCTCGAGGGAAGTGAAGACCGTGGAGAGCGGAGCCGACGGACGTTTCCTCATGGAGATGGTTCCGGACGGGATGTATGACCTGGTCATCTCAGCCCACGGTTTTTCCGAAACGCTGGTCAACGTAACCGTGAATGACGGCTACGTAAAGAACCTTTTCAACATTTCGCTGGCACCTACCCATACTGAGACCGAGGAAGACATCGCCAACTTCTCCATGTTCGACATGGATGATTCCGGCTACAATGACAATCCTACCGTCCTGTTCGGTTCGAACGATGTCTTCACTGACATTACGAACTACGGCTGGAGCGCCATAAGGTTCAATGCCCGCAGTTACACCAGTGATTCCCAGGATGTGTATCTCGCCGGTGTAAAGATGAATGACGCGATTACCGGTTATGGCCCTTGGTCCCTGTGGAGCGGCCTCAATGAGGCTACCCGCGCCGGGGAAAGTACGCTGGGCGCAGAAGTGTCCCCGTTCGGATTCGGAAACATCAACGGTGTCTCCAACATCGCCGGAACCGCGGGAGACATGCGTACCGGTCACAGGATGAGCGTCCTGACCAACTCGGCGTTCTACAGGCTCAGGCTTATGTATTCATATGCCTCCGGCGAGCTTGACAACGGTTGGTCTTTCGCCGTCAACGTTTCTGCCCGTCTCGGCGGAAATGACTGGATAAAGGGAGTTTACTATCGTTCATTCGGTTATTATGCAGCCATCGGGAAGAACTTCAACGATGTCCATAAGCTGAATTTCGTGTTCATGGCGACTCCCGGAAGCAGGGGAGCCCAGAACGGTTCCACCCAGGAGGTATATGACCTGATGGGGACGAACATGTACAACTCGAACTGGGGATGGCAGGACGGGAAGGTCCGCAACGCCCGCGTCCGCAGGACCCACGAGCCCATCACCTTCCTGAAATACGATTTCACTCCTTCAGACCAGTTCAGGCTGTCCGCCACCCTTCTCTACCGCTTCGGAAAGAACGGGTACACGGCTCTCGACTGGTATGACGCGCAGGATCCGCGTCCGGATTACTACCGCAACCTTCCCAGCTACTTCTACATGGACAATCCGGACTACAACCGGCAGAACTACAGGAAGTACCTCTGGGCCAGGGAAGCATGGGTAAATGACTATGCCCCCGTCACCCACATCGACTGGGACCGCCTCTATGAAATCAACCACAACGGTTACATGACATATGGCGGGGTCTCCGGAAACAGGTCCAAATATGTCCAGGAAGAACGTCATGTGGACCAGAAGGACCTCAATCTGGGCACCAGTTTCGAGTGGAAGCCCAAGGACTGGGAGTGGCTGAAGATCAACGGCGGATTCAACGGCAAGATCAACCGCACATCCAATTACAAGATACTGGCCGACCTTCTTGGAGGAGATTATTACATCAACTTGGACAACTTCGCGGAACGCGACTATGCCTCCAATCCGGCAAAGGTCCAGAACGACCTCGAGTATTATCTCAGGCACGGACATGCCCAGGTCCTCTACGAAGGGGACAGGTACGGATATGACTACAATGCCCATATCCGGAATGCAGAGGGCTGGCTCATGACCACCTCTACAGTTGACAACGTGGCCATCAGGCTGGGAGGACATCTCGGCTACACCAAGTTCTGGAGGGAAGGTCTCATGCGCAAGGGCCTCTTCCCCGGAACATACGGCGACGCGACAGTTATCAACGGTACGGACATATCCGACCTCATCCAGTACGACTCTGACGGAAAGCTCATTTCCTCATATGGAGACTCCGAGAAACCGGAATTCTGGTCATATGGATTCAAGGGCAACATCGAGTACCTGATCGGCGGAAAGATGCGTTTCTTCGGAAATGCTGCATGGCTCAGCGAGGCCCCGCTTTTCAACCAGGCCTTCATCGCGCCCCGTTCCCGCAACACCCTGATGTCCAGGCTCACCAACAAGAACATCTATTCTGCTGACCTGAACTACCAGTACTCCTTCGGAGGCATTGACTTCCGCCTGACCGGTTTCTACACCAAGATAGAGGACCAGACGGACGTGATGAGCTTCTACGATGACCTGCAGAACTCCTTCACGAACTTCGCCATGAGCGGAATCGACCAGAGGCATGCAGGCTTCGAGCTCGGTTTCAGGGTTCCTACTTACATAGTCGAAAACCTGTCTCTCGAGGGAGCTCTCAGCTATGTGGATGCAGTCTATACCTCAAATCCATATATGACCCAGACTGTGGACAACAGCTCCGAGGTGATCGTGGATTACCAGAGGATCCCTTACTGGAAGAGCCATCCGGTCTTCAAGCGCGACTACACCGGCGGATATGCCACCGATGATCAGGGACAGTATATTGTCGACCACTTCCAGAAGCATCATGTCTCAGAGTCTCCGCAGTTCGCTGCGAGCCTCGGCCTGAGCTGGAACAAGAACTACTGGTTCCTGGACGCCAGCGTCAACTATTTCGCCAACAATTATCTGGACATGAACCCGCTCTACCGTACGGACATGGCTACTACCGGTCCGGACAAGCAGTGGACTCCTATAGAAATCGAGGATATGGCTGCTCAGGAGAAATTCGATCCCGTATGGCTGGTCAATGCCAGCGTGGGCAAGAGCTTCTACCTGATGAACAATTACCAGCTCGGTTTCAACCTCAGCGTCAGCAACATCCTGAACAACACCTCCATCAAGACCGGAGGATATGAGCAGACCCGCCTTGTGGACAATACTTCCGGCAAGGAGAGGTACTACAGGTTCGATCCCAAGTATTTCTATATGACCGGATTGAACTATATGATGAACCTTTATTTCAGATTCTAGGGCGATGAAGAGATTACTTTACATAATTCCTGCGATACTTCTTGCGTGCGCGTCATGCGATGAATGGGATCCGGTCTTCACTTTCGGATACGACGATCCCGGGAACACCAGCATAGTGTCGATGGAGGCCAATGCCAGCATTGCCGACCTCAAGGCCCTTTATGAGGGTGCACCCCTGAAGATAGACGAAGACATTATAATCAGCGGCTTGATCACGACTTCCGACCTTTCGGGAAACATCTACCGCAGTTTCTTCATCCAGGATGAGACCGGAGCCATCGAGGTCAAGATAGGAAAGTCCTCCCTTTACGGCGATTACAAGATCGGCCAGAGGATCTGGGTCAAGTGTGAGGGCCTTACCCTTGGCAACTATGGACGCCAGTCTAATGAGGGAGAAGGAATGCTCCAGCTCGGTTTCGAGGATCCTACCGGAGAATACGAGACTTCGTATATCGACATCCAGTATCTTATCAACACCCACATCTTCAAGGGAGCGGTGGAAACTCCTCTGGCCCCTGAAGCGATGACAGAGGATGACCTCAAGTCTGCCCTCAAGGTCGGACAGACATCTCCCTGGCTCGGCAAGTACGTCACCCTGAAGGGACTTAAGTACGCGAACGAGATATTCGTCCTCCTCTATCTGGACAGCCAGCTCGACAAGAAGTCTCCTTCCAACAGGTGCTTCCTGTCAGACAGCCAGTGGGGCGTGGACACCTGGGCCATGAGCAAGGAACTGATGAGCAAGCATCTCGAGGCGGGAGAATGGGACACCGCAGTAATCGGTTCCGGTGACTCCATGTACGGAAGCATCGGTTCGATGCGCGGAATGGATCCCGATAACCTCTATCCCGAGATAGAGAGGGCTGCTTACACAGTGAGCCAGTATTTCAAGATGAGCGGAGGCACGGAGGTCCAGATCCGTACCAGCGGTTTCTGCCGCTTCTCGGACGAAAAGATCAACTCCGCGGTCCTGAGCGGGGACAAGTCCATTGACGTGACCGGAATCCTGAGCAATTACCAGGGCTCGGCCCAGTTCACTGTGATCGACATTGACGGGATAAAAGTTAACTGACCCCACAGGAGATGAGAAAACTTATTATCGGAATAGTTGCTGTTATGGCTGTAGTTTCATGTGCAAAACAGGGCAATCCGTTCTTTGAGCAGTGGGATGCCAACTATGGCCTTCCGCCGTTCGACAGGATAAAGGTCGGGGACTATATGCCTGCGATCAAGGAGGGTATCAAAGAGCAGAAGGCCGAAATCGAGGCCATAAAGTCCAATAAGGAGGCCCCTACATTCGCCAATGTAGTCGAAGCATATGAATACTCCGGAGCTCTCCTTTCCAAGGTTGAGGGAGTGCTGTTCAATCTCGCCGAGACTGATGCCGACGATGAAATGAACAAGGTGGTCGAGGAAGCTACCGAGATCCTTACAGTCCACAGTGATGACATCTTCATGGACAAGGCCTTCTTCGCAAAGGTGAAGGCTGTCAAAGAAGCCGGTACCGAAGGTCTGACCAGGGAACAGCAGATAGTCCTGAAGAAGCTGTATGAGAGTTTTGTCCGTAACGGAATCGACCTTCCTGAGGCCGACCAGGCTGTCCTGAAGGAAATCAACAGGAAGCTTTCCATGGCCAGCAACACTTTCGGGAACAGGCTCCTTGCCGAGAATAACGCCTTCAAGGCCCAGTTCGATGTGCCGGTCTCCCAGTACAGTGCGGAAATGACTGTGTGCCAGGATCGTGCGAGAAGGGAGGCCATGTTCAAGGCCTATTCTTCCCGTGGCCGCAACGGCGGAGAGAACGACACCCGCGAGCTCTGCCTGGACATCCTCCGCATGCGTGCCGAGAAGGCCAGGATGCTGGGGTTCAGCAATTGGGCTGAATATCAGCTGGACAATAAGATGGCGCATGATCCCGCTACTGTAGATGCTTTCCTCAGTGAAATCCAGGAGGCTTCCAACGCACGTGCGAAGGAGGAGGTAGCGGATATGCAGAAACTCATGGATGCTGACATCGCTGCCGGACTTCTCCCCGCCGGGTCCAAGATCATGCCCTGGGACTGGTTCTATTACGCAGAGAAGGTCCGTAAGCAGAAATATGATCTCGACGAATCGGTCACCAGTCCATATTTCCTGTGCGATAATGTCCGTCAGGGAGTTTTCGCTGCTGCAAGCCGCCTGTACGGTATCGAATTCGAGGAGCTTAATGACGTCCCGGTCTATAATCCCGAAGTCAGGGCATTCAAGCTGACAGACAAGGAGTCCGGTGACCTCATCGGTATTTTCCTGGCGGATTATTTCCCGCGTTCTACAAAGCGCGGCGGCGCCTGGATGAACAATGTAAGGGATCAGTATGTGGATCCCTCCGGCAAGGATGTACGTCCTATCATAGTGAATGTCTGCAATTTCACCCCTGCAAAGGATGACACTCCTTCATTGCTGACAGTGGATGAGGTCCAGACGATGTTCCACGAATTCGGACATGCCCTCCATGGCTTCCTGTCCAAATGCCACTATCCTTCGGTCAGCGGTACAGGTGTGACCAGGGACTTCGTCGAGACCTTCTCCCAGTTCAACGAGAACTGGGCCTTCCAGAAGGAAATCCTCGAGTGCTATGCCAAGAACTACAAGACCGGAGAGATCATCCCCGCCGAACTTGTGGACAAGATCAACAACTCCCTTAAATTCAACCAGGGATTCACCACCGGCGAACTCTGCGCCGCATCGATCCTGGACATGAAATGGCATGAGCTGAACGCGGACGAACTGAAGGACGCCGACATCGACTCATTTGAAGAAAAGGTCTGCGCCGGAATGGGACTTCCCAAGGAAATCATTCCGCGCTATCGCACGACATATTTCAACCATATATTCAATTCAGGCTACAGCGCCGGTTATTACGGCTACCTCTGGACCGAAGTCCTCGACAAGGACGCCTTCAGCTATTTCGAGCGTGAGGGGATATTCAATCCGGAAACTGCCCTGCGCTTCAAGAGAACCTTCCTGGAGAAAGGCGGAAGCGAAGAGCCTATGGTCCTCTTCAAGCAGTTTACAGGAGGCAACGACCCTGACACCAAGGCGATGCTGAGAGGCCGCGGATTGATTGACTGACATATGATTAACTAATTAATACCTATTATGAAAAAATTGATTGTTGCCGCTATCGCGGCTGTCATGATGCTCATCGGAACGAATGCATCAGCGCAGTACACAGCATTTGTCGGCTATGCCCACAACGGTTTCGGGGGATCTGAATTATATGACAACTACGATTTCCACGGAATCTGGTTCGGCCTCAAGTACGACATCGCTTTCTCAACCCTCGAGGGCCTGACTTTCGAGCCGGGAGCCAACTTCGTTTATGGCAACGGTAACGGTGATCTAAAGGCTATCTGGATCAACGTGCCTTTCGACATCAAGTACACCATCTATGATATCATCCCTGATGTCAGCTTATCCGCTTTCACCGGCCCGAGGCTGAATTTCGGTATGGGCAATGCTTTCAAGAGCCGGGAGCATGACGGAATCAACATCAAGAATTTCGACATGCAGTGGGGCGTTGGAGCCGCCATTTCCATCGTGGATGCCATTCAGCTCCGCCTGGGATACGACTTCGGTATCCACAAGGTCGTCCGCAATGTTGATGACAACATCCACCGCAACACCCTGCTCCTGGGTATCGGATTCATGTTCTAGGAACAAGGACTATTTTACATAGCTGGTCAGCAGGCGGAGGCGGTCTCCACATGGTTTGAAGGTCGCTGATGCCGAACAGGCCGGAACAAGTACGGTCTCGCCGGGGTGCAATGGCACCTCGGCCTGATTGTTTTCAAGGAGTCCCTCTCCTTCAATGCATATGACCACCATGAAAGAGTCTATGCCCCGCAGGTCGCGGTAAAACGGCTTCGTGAGACAGTACTGGGAGGTGGTGAACCATTTGCTGTCCGCCAAGACGTTCTCTGTGTCAGGAACTTCCGTCCATTGTGTGCGGTAGGGAGGACAGACCTTGAAGTCTATGGCGTCCTTTGCCAGGGCGGTGTGGAGTTCCCTGGGCTTCCCGTCCAGTCCGGGACGGTTGTAGTCGAATATCCTGTAGGTAATGTCGGAACTCTCCTGGATTTCTGCCAGGAAACAGCCCGAGCATATGGCATGCACCCTGCCGGCAGGCAGGAAGAAGACATCTCCAGGGTGGACTTCGTGGCGTGCAAGGACTTCAGTGATGGTCCCGTCCGCGATGCGCCGCTCATATTCTTCAGCAGTGATCTCGCGGGTGAATCCGGCCAGGAGGCTTGCATCCTTTGCGGCATCTACGATGTACCACATTTCCGTCTTTCCCTTCGTCCCGTGCCTCTCATTGGCCAGTGCATCATCCGGATGGACCTGGATTGAAAGGTCGTCTCGGGCGTCTATGAATTTTACCAGGAGCGGGAAGGCATTGCCTTCGCATGCATATACATGCTCTCCTACGAGTTCGGCCCCGTATTCTTCTATGAGGGAAGTCAGGTCGCGTCCTGCGAGTACGCCGTTGGAGACTACGGATTCTTTCCCCGGAACTCCGGAGAGCTCCCAGCTTTCTCCTATCCTGTGGTCATCCGTAGTGATTCCCTTGAAGGCGGCTATCTTGTCGCCTCCCCACACTACAGTCTTGAGGAAGGGCTTGAATTTCAAGGGATAGAGTTTTGCCATGGCAGTCTATTTGTCGAGTTCTGACAGGGCGAAGAGATAGGCTCCGAGTGAGATCGCCTCGCTGGCGCCGATCTTCGAACGCATGACTCCGATACGCTTCATCGGGTCGTAAACCACGGTCTTGTCCGTGCCCCAGACTTTAAGGCTGCGGGCTTGTCCTTTGGCGAATGCGGCGAATTCCTCCGGATCGTCCAGATTGAAGACCTCGCTCTGGACACGCTTGACCGTTTCTCCTGAAAGGGTCTGTAGTTCCGAGCGGAGGCTTTTGAGGAGCCCGGGCATAATGAAGTCGCTGTTGTGCATGATGCCGCCGCCGATTACTATAAGGCCGTCAATCAGCGAAGCCGCCGTAGCCATTGCGCGTCCTGCGACCTCACCCATTTCATTGAACGCTGCCAGGGCTGCGGCTTTGTCTCCGGGCCTGTCGCCAGTGCATATCTCTCCGATCCCCTTGGGATCCAGTCCGTGGTCAGGATTGCCGGAAAGTTCTCCGTAAACGCGTTTTACGGCGCGGGCCGCAACTCCTTCCTCTACTATGATCCCTTCCTTGAAAGGATGCTCCAGGCAGAAGGTCTCCACGCAGGAATTATCGCCCCTGTTGAGGCGTCCGTCCATTACTATGCCGACACCGAAGCCGGTCCCGAAGGTGTAGCCTATCAGGTTGCGGTAGCGTTTCGCGCTCCCCGCAGCTTCGAGGCGGGCGTTGATCTCGGGGAGGGCTCCGGCTATGGCCTCACCATATGCGTAGAGGTCCCCGTCGTTGTTTATGAAGACCGGTATTCCGAATTTCTCCTTCAGGAACGGTCCGAGGGCCACTCCTTCCCTGAATGACGGGAAGTTGGGCAGGAAGCCTCCGATGATTCCGTTGGGGTAGTCTGCCGGCCCCGGGAAGGAAAAGCTGATTGCGGCCGGTTCACCTTCTCCCAGCGCCTTAATGCTGTCGCGGACAATGCTGAAACCCTTAACCATGGTTTCCAGGCAGAGCCCGAGATTGTCGGCGTTGGAGGGGAGCCTGGTGGTGTCGCCTATGAATTTTCCTCCCTTTATGGCTCCGAAGACCATGTTAGTGCCTCCTGCATCCAGAGTCAGGACTATTCGTTTGTCTTCTTTGAGATCAGCCATGGACGTATGTGTTTTTTTAGTAAATTTGTTGGAACTAAATATTGGACAAATATAATCATTTTTATGGGTAACAGAAGAAAAGGAGGCAGTCGCTTACGTGTCCGGCACAGCTCCCCGCAACAGAGGATCCAGGCCGTTGAAATGACAGGTGTGGTGAGGATGGCCCGGGAAGGATATGTATTCGTGGAAGATCCTGCAGACAAGGGCAATGATGTTTTCGTGAAGGCATCTAAGACCCGCGGGGCTCTCAACGGGGACAAGGTGATTGTGGCTGTGGGCCAGCGTTCCGGACGTGACGGCAGGCGCGAAGGAGAGATAGTGGAGATAATCGAGCGTTCAAAGACCCCGTTCGTTGGCATCCTCCATATCGCGGGAGGAAAGCAGGCTTGGGTGCTCATGCAGAGCAAGACCATGCCATATGACATCTCCATAAGCATCCTGAATGAGTCCGGGGCTCCGATCCTCGGACATATGCCCCAGAATCCGAAAGGTTGCCTGGTAAGGCATGAGGACGGCTCGTTCACTGTAAAGGACCTCTTCGAGACCGTTGACGGCAAGAGCACCGAACTGACGGCAATGAGGGGCTACAAGGTGGCCGCGGTGGTGGATTCCTGGGAGAGGGGAGAGCCCAATCCCCACGGGTATATAGTGGACGTACTCGGTGAGCCGGGTGCGAATGACACCGAGATGCATGCCATCCTGGCGGAATACGGCCTGCCTTACCGCTTCGAACCCGAAGTGGAGAATGCGGCCGATGCTATTCCTGAGGAGATTACCGCGAAGGACCTTGAAGGCAGGAAGGACTTCCGCAATACGCTTACTTTCACCATAGACCCCGCGGACGCGAAAGACTTCGACGATGCCTTGTCACTGAAGAAACTCGGGAACGGGAATTATGAAGTAGGAGTCCACATCGCCGATGTGACTTATTATGTGAAGCCGGGCGACATAGTGGACAAGGAGGCCCAGGCCAGGGGAACTTCGGTCTATCTGGTGGACAGGACTGTACCCATGCTTCCCGAAAAGCTATCCAACAAGCTCTGTTCGCTGCGTCCGCATGAGGACAAACTGACCTACAGCGCGGTGTTCGAGATGACACCCGAAGGCAAAGTGACCGACAGGTGGTTCGGCCGCACTGTCATATGCTCGGACCATCGTTTTGCATATGAAGAGGCCCAGGCTATAATTGACAGCGGCTCGGTCGCTGCCGATGAGGATCCCAAGTGCAGCTCCGAAATAAAGCAGGCTATCCTGGATCTCTGGGCAGTTGCGTCGAAGCTCCGCAAACAGCGTTTTGCAGCCGGCGCGATCAGCTTCGAGAGGCCGGAGATGAAGGTTGATGTAGATGAAAACGGAAAACCTCTTGGCGTCCATCAGGTAATTTCCAAGGAGGCTAACTGGTTGATCGAGGAATTCATGCTGCTTGCGAATCGCTCCGTCGCGGAATTCATTGCTACGGAAGGAAAGTTTGACGGGAAGGCGCGCAAGGATGCCAAGACATTCGTCTATCGTGTCCATGACACTCCGAATACCGAAAAGCTCGAAGGACTGAGGGGATTCGCAGGCACTTTCGGCTATACTTTGGGAGACACTTCCACCGGCAAGGAGGCCGCAAAATCCCTCAATTCCCTTCTCGCTGAGGCCAAGGACAAACCTGAATTCGGGGCTCTGGAGATGCTGGCCCTCAGGTCGATGGCAAAGGCTTGCTATTCAACGGATAACATAGGTCATTACGGGCTGGCGTTCCGGTTCTACACCCATTTCACATCCCCGATCAGGCGCTATCCGGACGACATGGTCCACCGCTTGCTGACCAGATATCTCGAGGGAGCCAAGTCCCAGGACAATGAGTACTTCTCGGAACAGTGCAAACATGCTTCCGAGAGGGAAGTGATCGCCGCCAACGCCGAAAGGGACAGCATCAAGTACAAGATGGTGGAATTCATGGAGGACAAGGTCGGGAATGAATATGACGGCCATGTCTCGGGAATTACCAGCTGGGGGATGTACGTGGAGATCGAGCCTACCAAGATCGAGGGTATGGTGGCCCTGAGAGACATCAGATCCGATTTCTATGAGTTTGATGAGGATCATTACAGGCTGGTCGGAAGGCGCAGCGGCCACATCTACAGCCTCGGGGATTCCGTGCGGATAAAAGTCAAGGGGACTAACCTTGAGCAGCGTATCCTGGATTTCGAACTGGTTGAACCTGAGGAACTTCTCCATGGAAGCCATGCCCATGATGATGAATGGGCTTCCTACGGCCTGAACCGGCCTGAATTCCCGGTACCGGGGAACAAGAAGGCCAGGAAGGCCAAGGTCGCCAAAGCCATCAAGGAATCCAAGCAGCGTCGCAATAAGGGCGGCAGGAGACGCTGAGCCCGGGGAGATATTCCGGGAGATTTCCCTGTTACTTGACTATAGCGGGGAAGAGGACGTTGGGTTTGTGGAAATCGGCAGCTTTGTCGCGGGTAAGTTTCATCGCGTACCAGTTGACTGAGCGGTCCGGCCTGAAATCGGCCCTGAATGCCCCGAAGAAGAAGCCTTCCTTGAGGCGTACCCCCAAGTCTTCCAATTCTTTCCGTGAGATGGAGATGGTGACGCTGTAGCCTCCGTCATAGTTTTCGTGGGCCGCCTTCATGGTGGAGAAATTCCACTTGTAGTCGAAATGCCTGTCGAATTCGCAGGAATAGTCCAGGATGCGTCCCAGGAAATCCACTTCAGCTCCGTAATATGTTTCTTTCATCCCTTCAACGGGGGAGAAGAAGACTTCCACCCGGTCTTCATGGACTACGTCCATTTCGTCATTGTAGGTTTTCTCGCAGAAGGGAGTGTTGTCTTTCACGTCGAACCTGAAGAAGAGGCTGTCCCTGGTCGCGGCGCACCTGAATTCGGTTTCATCGTCCAGACCGTCCCAGGGAGCATGGAAACCCGTTATCGGCTTGATGCTCTTCCACGCCGGCTTCCTGGTCAGTATCTTAAAGGGCTTGGGCTGGACCTTGCCGTATTCGGTAAGCCCTACTCCATATTCTTTCAGGAGGCGTTTGTCCGGATATGCCTTGAAATACGTGGAGTCCATGTACACCGCGAATGAGGTGAAGTTGCGTATGCCGTACCCGGCATATGTGTTAATGTCGTCGAGGAAGACCTCGCGGTTCCACGGGACCTGCACCGCCGGTTTTGTCCAACGGCTGAAGAGGGACGCGTCCAGCCAGTACTCCAGGACTACCGCCGTCTCGGCGGGGAAGACCTTCAGGTTATCTTCCAGGTACTTAAGGTAATCTCCGTGGGTTATGGTGTTGTGGCTGCGGGTTTCGAGCGCGTCGGTGTCGGAAAGGGGACGGTCCCATCTGCGGTGGATAGGGGCGAATTCCAGGAATATGTCTTTTTCTGGCTTGACTTTCACCGGAGCTGACATGGTGGTGTGATAGGCCAGATGCGCCAGCATTGCATCGGGGTCAATGGTCTTCAGGGCCTTCAGGATGCGGTTTTCAATGATGAGTGCCTGCTCGCTGGGGGAGTACTGGGAGCAATAAGGACACTGGCAGACCGGTTTCCCGTCGTCCATCCAGAAATAGTACCTGTGGTTCGTGGGCTGGAGGATCCTGGCATATTCAACCGCTTTTCCGGCAATGGTTTCCAGTGCCTTCTCGGACTGTATGCAGCAATTGTCCACGGGAGTGCGGCGGCCTTTGGCATCCATCCTGAACATTGTGGAATCCTCGTCGAACAGTTCCCTGGGAAGCAGCTGTGTAATGGCATGAAGCTGATGCTCTACTTCGATACCGTGCCTGCGGCAGGATTCGTAGAATTCCTTGCCTTCTTCAGTCTTGCTGAATTCCGCCACCTGGTCCGGGAACATATGCGTTCCTATCGTATTGATGCCGTTTTCGGCCGCGAGTGCAGGCCAGTCCAGCGTCGAGAGGTCACTTACGCTCAGGACGAGACCCTTCATATGGATTAATCCGTCTTCTTCGGTCAGGAATGCTTCGTTCCGGTTGCATGAGGGCACTGAGACGACAGCGGCGGCCAATATGGCCAGGTGAAATATTCTACGCATATGGCAAAGATTATAGTACGTGCAAAGATAGTCTTTTTACACACTTTTTCATTAACTTTGTTACTGACACTAAAAACATATGAAACCATGATAAAGGCTCTCTTGCTCCTGGTCACCCTCCTCACTTCGCATATAGGCGGAGACCACGTTTACAAATATCTGGAGACCAGATTCCCGGATCCTGACAAGGATTTGGTGGAACAATATGTTTCGACCCAGAATCCCGACGGTTCCTGGTCGGACATCGACTATCATGACACCCTGCGCGGTGCCTGGAAGACCAATGAGCACCCCAGCCGGCTCATGAGGCTCGCCACCGCCTGGCACTACAGCCAGAAACCCGAGGTCCTCGCCGCAGCGCGCAAGGGTCTGGACTATTGGTTCAAGACCAGGCCCATATGCCCCAACTGGTGGTACAACGAAATCGCGGTGCCATATGAATTCGGCATTACAGGCATATGGCTTCGTGACGAACTTACAGAGGATGAGCTGAAGAACACCGTGGACGTGATGAACCAGTTAAAGGCCTGGCGTACCGGACAGAACAAGATATGGGCGGCCCGTAACTGGCTTCTGAGGGGGCTTCTGGAAGATGACAAGGACTTCGTCCATCAGTGCCGCGACAGTATCGCATCGGAGATATGCGTGACTACAAAGGAAGGCATCCAGCCCGACTGGTCTTACCATCAGCATGGCCCGCAGCTTCAGGTAGGCAATTACGGAGGGTCATATGCGGCTGAACTTTCCGAGTTCTATCTCGCGTTCAAGGACACCCCGCTGGCATTCAGCAAAGAGCAGGAAACCATCCTCAAGAACTATGTAAGGGAAGGCCTGCGCTGGTTTGTCTGGAAGGATTGGTTCGATATGTCGGCGTGCGGCAGGCAGATTACCCCGGGCGCCCAGACCTCCAAGGCCCGCAGCGCCAAGACTTCAGCGGCCAAGCTGGGAATCCCGGCAGACGATTTCACGGGTGCCAAGTACTATCCCTATTCCGACTATGGGATTTACAGGACGAAGGACTGGTACGCCTCTGTACGCATGGAGTCTGACAGGATAATAGGCTACGAGCACACCAATGCAGAGAACATGCTGGGTTATTTCGCATCGGACGGAGCCATGCTCTCCCGCCGGGATGGAGATGAATATGAGGATGTTTCGGCATGCTGGGACTGGAAGCATGTTCCGGGAGTCACCAGCTATGACAACGGGAAGCCCCTGTGGGGCACTCCCGACGAGAAGGCTCCTTACAACAAGTCTTCCAGGGTATTTGGCAAAGTCGTTGGAGATGTGCTTGTCATGGCAATGGAGTACAACCGTGCCGGCCTGCATGCCCACAAGGCCTGGTTCTTCACTCCTGAAGGAATCATATGCCTGGGCGCGGGTATTTCCCTGGATCCGGGCCTCGGCTATGACGTGCTTACCGCCATCGACCAGAGGAGACTCGAAGGTAAGGTCACTACATCGGAAAAGTGGGTGAGCCATGAGGGGACCACATATGTCCTTCTTGATGGAAACACTTACAAGATAGCACCTTACAAACACACTGGCTCCTGGTATCCGATTCACCCCGCCTATTCCAAGGATGAGGTGAGCATGGATCTCCTGGACATATGGATCGACCACGGCAAGGATCCGAAGGATGCATCATATGCATATGCCGTGCTCCCGAATGGGAAGACGGGCGCGAAGTCGGCCAAGATTGCCGCACGCAGCATAAAGGTCCTGTCGAACGAGAACGGACTTCAGAAAGTGATGGTTGGCGGCAAGGTCATGACCGTAGACTGGAACGCCGCCGGAAATGAAATTTCCATCTCCCAGATGTAGAAATATTTTTTCATTAAAAAGCCGTTTTACTGGTTTTGGATGACACGATTTTCCCTTCCCTTGTTTTTACGAGGGGATGGAAAATTGCAATTATTTTATTCTTTTTTGAGCGTTTTTTTACAATTTCATTCCTTTTGAAACGATACCTTTGCAAAGACTGCATTAATTAGTAACGACATGAATTTTTTGTCTAAGCCCAGACATAAGCAGACATCGGATGCTCCCGAAAAGACCCAGGCTCATTGCGACAGGGGGGAAGCAGTCCTTGATGAAATGAAAGCGATGGAGCGGACGATCGTTAACCTGAAGAATCTGGTTAATGATCTGATAAATTTCATGTGGTTAGACAGTCAGGATCATGTCCTTCAGCCTTGTGCGATCAATCTTGTAGACAGGGTCAGGGTCCAGATTAACTTCTTTTCTTCCTTTGCCAGCGAAAAAGGAGTCAGCATTGAGTTAAATACTGATGAGAAGCAAGTCTGGATTTCCGCTGACAGCTCTTCCCTCAGCAAACTGTTGGGGATCTTGATGATGAAATCGCTCAAATATGCCAGGACATATATGCACATCGGTCTTTCGGTGGATGGGGGCAAAGCATTGTTGCGGATAGCCAATGACGGGGTAAAGCTGCCTCCTGGATGTGCAGAAGAAATCTTCAAACCTTACCCTCAACGTCGTGTTGAATCTAAAACAGACAGTTCGGGCTTCATCGGGATCGGCCTTTCACTTGCCAGGTCCCTTGTCAGGTTAAATTCCGGGGACCTGGTACTGGACGAAAGCGTGGATGAGGGACTTTGTTTTGCTCTGACATTGCCAGTCATAGATACCCCAGAACCGAAAATCGCAAAATTGAATGACGAAATAATTGCCGTTCGTAATATAAAACGCAATCGTTTTCGTGAGCATTTTGATGATCTTGTCAGGGACAGTCTGGACGCAGATCTTTCCAATGAGTTCCTCGCTTCTAAGATGGGAATGAGCCAGTCCACATTGATCCGCAAGATAAAGAAAGAAACCGGCACAACACCAGGCAATTATGTGAACAGCCGCCGGATGGCTGAGGCTGCGCGTATTTTGAAGAACAACTCAGATGTGAGCATCACAGAGGTCTGCTATGCAGTTGGATTCACAAGTGTCTCTTATTTTGCTAAATGTTTCAAGGCTGCTTTCGGCGTCACGCCGAGAGAATATGCTAAAAAAGCGGCTGGAAATAATTATCATTCATTGAAAGAATAATAATATTATCTGATTTTATTCTTTCGCCCGTTGCTACGTGCATTGTCTAATTTTATGGTATACTATAACCATTTGACACCATGTGTGTCCGGTAAAAGTTCCGGACGGTTTATATAAAGTTTAACAATCAAACAAAGTCGGTTCGGTAGAACCATCAAGTTCATTGACAATATTGTAGTTAGGTTTTCCAAAGAGCTGT
>JAFRXO010000047.1 GCA_017443465.1 Bacteroidales bacterium | reverse complement strand
TCCTGTGGCTCCGGCTACAAGTCCGTGCCTGTTGGCCATCTTCCCTACGATGGAGAGAGGCCCTTTTTCGCAGTGGGCTATCCAGAGCCCGTTATTGGAGTCGTACATATATCTTTAATTATTAGTTGTTTCCGCTTTATTGTCCCGGCGGCTTTTCCAGACCGTGAAGATTATGTATGCCAGGATGAAGGTACAAATCCCGATACCGGGAGCCGCTGCCGAATTCACCCTGAATCCTACCTTGTCCACCAGGATGAAGGTGAGGCTGACGGCTGTCATGAAGCAAGCCGGAATCATGGTAATGTAATACCAAAAGCCTTTTTTGCTAGTGGCCAGATATACCGTTATGGCCCAGAGGGTGAATACTGCGATGGTCTGGTTGGCCCATCCAAAATACCTCCAGATTGTGTTGAATCCGTTCTCGTCAGCAATGTTGAACCACAGCATCAAGCCTGTAAGGATGAAGATAGGGATGCTGATCAGGAGCCTGTTGCGCACAGGTTTCTGGTCCAGCTTCAGCCAGTCGGCCACAATCAGCCTGGCGCTCCTGAGTGCAGTGTCTCCGCTGGTGATAGGGGCTGCCACTACGCCGAGGACTGCAAGGATTCCGCCAAGGAGTCCCAGCCATTTCTTGGAAACTGCAGTCACGACCGCCGGGGCAGCTGCCGTGATGTCGGAACCGCACTCTGCAGCTCCTCCGTCGAAGAAGAAATATGAAGAGACAGCGGCCCAGATCAAGGCAACGATTCCTTCTGTTATCATGGATCCGTAGAATACAGGTCGCCCAAGTTTTTCGTTCTTCAGGCATCTGGCCATAAGAGGACTCTGGGTGGCATGGAAGCCGCTCACGGCTCCGCAGGCTATCGTTATGAATAGGCACGGAAATATCGGCTGTCCTGTTACACCCACTTCAGGCCCCCTGTTCCAGAGTCCGTCCCAGAATTCCGGGATGGAAGGCCATTTTACGAACAATCCTACCATCAAGGCGACAGCCATGAATATGAGGGCTACGGCGAAAATAGGATAGACCTTGCCGATGATCTTGTCTATAGGGAGCATCGTGGCGATGACGTAATAGACGAAGATCGGCACGATCCAGGAAAGGATGGCCATCGGGCTGCCGCTTCCAACCATGCTGCCGAGGATGATTGCCGGACTATATACGAATACGGCGCCTACCAGGACCAGCAATACCAGGGTGAAGACCAGCATTATGTTCTTCGTGGTGTTTCCCAGGTAACGCCCAATCAGGACAGGAAGCCCGCATCCGTCATTGCGAAGGGACAGCATTCCTGAAAGATAATCGTGGACGGCTCCCGCGAATATGCAGCCGAAGACGATCCACAGGTATGCGGCGGGGCCGAACTTGGCACCCATTATCGCGCCGAAGATAGGTCCGGTTCCGGCTATGTTGAGGAACTGGATCATGAAGACCCTCCAGGTCGGCATAGGGACGAAATCCACTCCGTCGGGATGTTCGACCGCGGGTGTAGGGCGCTTCTTGTCAGGAGCGAAGACCTTCTCTACGACAGATCCGTAGAGAAAGTATCCTGCCACAAGGGCCAGCAAACTGATGATGAAGGAAATCATATCGTGCTTATGTTCGAATCACACAAATTTAAGCAAATAATTGTGTATCTTTGTGTATATCCCCGAATATAATCGTTCAAAAATATTCATCATGAGATCAAAGTTTATCACCTTATGCTCTGCAGTGCTTATGCTTGCCGGGCATCTTTCTGCGCAGGAATGGGCTCCGGCCGGCGACAAGATCAGGACCAGGTGGGCGGAAGAAGTGTCTCCTGCAAACGCACACAAGGAATATCCCCGTCCGCAGATGGTGCGTCCGGAATGGAAATCCCTCAACGGCTTGTGGGAATATTCGATAACCGGCAAGGCGGATCCGAAGCCCGAGGCCTTCGAGGGCAGGATCCTTGTCCCGTTCCCGGTGGAATCATCCCTTTCCGGCGTCGGCCGGAAGTTCAAGGCGGATGATGCGCTGTGGTAAAAGACCACTTTCAAGGTGCCGGGAGGCTGGAAAGGAAAGCGTCTGATGCTGAATTTCGAAGCAGTCGACTGGCGGGCGGATGTGTTCGTGAACGACATCCTGGTGGGAACCCACACCGGTGGCTACACTCATTTCTCGTTCGATGTGACTCCGTATGTCAACGGGGGCACCAACACCCTTGTCCTGAAGGTCCTGGATGGAACGGACAACGACCTGCAGCCTCGCGGAAAGCAGGTTTCAAATCCAAAGGGAATCTGGTACACGGCCGTCTCGGGAATATGGCAGAGCGTGTGGATGGAACCTGTCTCCAAGAGCCATATCACCGACTATGATGTGGTATCGAACATAAAGGATGGTACCGTTGACGTGACTGTCAGCACGGAGGGTGTCCAGGAAGGAGACGTCGTGAAGGTTTTCCTCAAGGACGGCGGTGTAGGCTACTCTACGGAGAGTGCCCAGGCTGCAGCGGTTGCCAAGGATGGCCTGTATGCAGTGCTTGCTTCGGGAATGACAGTGCCCGGCGGCACGGTTACCTTGAACGTAAGGAATCCGAAGCTGTGGTCTCCGGACCGGCCGTATCTCTATGGCCTTGACATCCAGATACTCCGTGGCGGCAAGATAATCGACAGGGTGGCTGCCTACACGGCCATCCGCGAAGTCGGAGCATATATCAAGAACAAGAACACCAAGTTGCTGGGA
>JAFRXO010000046.1 GCA_017443465.1 Bacteroidales bacterium | reverse complement strand
GTTCTCGCCCATCGGCTTGCGGTATATTGTAGTTTTCTGCATGATTCTGTATGATTTCTACTACAAAGGAACGACTTTTTACTGAAATATCAAAGTAAATCTCTAATTGTTAACAAGTTAATTTATAGAACATCCCTTATTATTATCGCAACGAGTACGGCTCGGCGAATTCGACCTTTGCCCCTTCTGGGGTGAAGATGTTAAGGTTCCAGCGCTTGGTCATCCCTATCGAGGGCTTCGACATCTTGTAACCTCCGCGGGAATAGAGAGTCATGAGCGTCTCCTGCATGTCCATAGTCTGGAAGCATACGTGCCCGAAAGACACGTCGGAAGGAAAGTAGTGCTCGACGCATTCCGTTCCGAGTCCGATGGTGATGTAATGGATCCCCCTTTCGCCCTCGTATCGTACGATTTCCTTCCCTCCGAGCAGGCCGATCCAGAAAGGATCATTTCCGTCAATCTTGCCCGCAGGTAGGCCGGCATGGTGGATGCGCGTAGATATCCTGCTGTCTGACAGATATTTCCCTGCACATTTCATATGTTTTCCCTTCGGGGTGAATTCCACGAATTCAATCACGTTTCCGTCGGCATCCTTCGTGGTAACGACCTTTTCTCCCGCTCCGTCAGTGCTGACTTCAGACACAGGCCACTGCTTCTCGACGAGGAACCCGTGCATCTTGTCCGCAGATGCAACCTGTATGGAAACGCTCGCAAGTTTGTCCTTCCTGGAAGGTGCCTCGCTGTCCACGTAGAACTCGATGAACTGCCTGTCATTCACCTTGAAAGCATAAACCGTCCCCTTGTCAGAGGGGTAGCTGAACGCTTCTTTGTAACCCAGGAAACGGCCGTAATAATCCCTGACCATCTCGATGGATGAAACCCTGTAGGTCATTTTAGCGATGCCGTACATGTCCGGGACCGCCGCGAAAGCGGACGCTGAGAACAACAGGGCCGCTATGGCGAAAAACAATTTTCTCATATCAAATGGGTCTGTCAATTATCCTGATGTCATATGTCTTGCCTTCGAAGACGATCCTGAGGCCGTCCTTAGTGGCGTTGACGCTTATTGACGGGTTCACTACACTCCCGTGAGCGGAACCGTCTTCATAGATCACCACCGGGGTGAATGGAGGAACGCCCTCCTTGCTCTCCCACTGGGGCCATGCGCCGAGTCCTCCGAAAAGGTGTGTGTTATTCCAGCCTTCGCCGGGCTGGAGGAATCTGCATTCGAGTGTGCCCTCAGGACCATAAAGCTGCTTGGAAACAGAACGGTAGTTCCCTGAGGAAACTATCAGCATCCCTCCGTCGCGGCTTTCAGCCGGGGTTGAGCCGAAGGGCACGTTGATCCCATAACCGCCGAGGCGCAGGCGCACCGGAGTAGGATAGTCGTGCCACAGCACGTGCACTTCGCCCTTGTCCCCGATAAGCATATGGGAATAAACGTGTTCGCATTCGAACTCCGGAGTCCCCTCATCCTTCCCCCTGGTCATGTTGTAGTCCGGGACCATCGGGTAGCTGCTGGCTATGTGGTCTTCTTCCAAAAGCAGGGCTGTGGACCGCCAATGATACATCCAGTCCCGCCCGCCAATCTTGTAACCGCTCTGTCCCTGTCCCGTAGGCTCGCTGTCGCCGCCAGAGACACAAAATCCCAGGTCTGCCGAATAGGCATCCTGCTGGTATTTCGCACCGGCCTGCCAATAGGTACGGTCAAATGTCTGGCCAGCGAAATAGTTACGCGAATCCCCGTCAGAGCGGGCGCTGAGCACGAAATTGCCGCCATGGACTATCTTCCTGCCGGGCTTGTTGTCAGCAGGGCACGGTTCCTCTACAGCAGTCCAGAAAGGATGGTTCTCCGGAAGCAGAAGGACTGCAAGGCCTTCCATTGCGAAATACGGATCTCCGGGAGAATTGTATCTCTCCGCAAGGTCGAGATTCTCTCCGTGATAGCCTATCGGAAGAAGGCCGTCATCAGTCAGGCTGCCATTGTCAATGAAGTACTTCAGGTCTCCTGAAAGAAGGCGCCTGGCAAGTCCCGGGGAAAGGGTGGTGTCCCCGTTGATTATGTTCCAGCCTATGGCTCCTGATGCCGCGAACCGGTAAGTGAGGCTCCTGCCCCATGGAATATGACCGCTGGAGCGGGAGTAGAGCCAGGGAGCGGTCTCCATGAAACGTGAGGCGTTCCAGCGGATTTTGTCCCCGAACTGGCCGGCCCAGACCGGGTCGAATTTCAGGATCCAATTCAGGTAAAGCTGGAATCCCCAGAGGTTGTAATAATCGAATCCCCTGTTGTTTCCGTCGATGTACCAGCCGTCTCCCCTGTACCATCCAAGGAGCCTGTCCAGGGTCTTGGTGTGCTTTTCCCTGCTGGCCTCACCTCCGTGAGTCTCCAGGAAACGGGAAGTGACCAGATGGAAAAGATGATGGTTGTTGTCCCATGTAGCATTCACGTTGTTCTTTTCCAGATAGGTCATCAGGTTCTTCTTCTGGACATCCGTCAGGGGATCCCAGAAGCGTTCAGGAGCCATGTACAGTCCGAGTATATAACCCGAACCAGTCTGGTCAGCCTTCGCAGGCTCTCCCCAATAGAGCGGATCGTTCGGATCGGTACCATGGATGAAGGCATTGATGAAAGGCTGTGTAATGGAGCCCTTGTAGCCCGGCACCTTGTCTTTCCCGGTGCCGACATAATAAGTGACCACTCCTATCATGATACGCTCCATCTCCCGGATGCGCTCTTCTGAGGTGAGGTCCCTTGTCTCGGCATACTTCCCCTCCGAAATCGGGAAAGTGAATATACCGGTCTCGGGATCGACGCGCTGCATCACTCCGCTGATTATCTTCTGGGAGATCTCTTCCCAGGTAGCGCGGGTGTAGCCCGTATATGGACTGGTCTTCCAGTCGGGCTTGGTCTTCAGGTCAACTGCCCCGGCGAGGACGGCGGTCAGCAGTAACGCTGCGAATGCCAGTGCTGCTTTTTTCATATGGCTTTATACGTAAAATGGTCCGAGCTCCTCGGAAAGCTCCTGCATCTCCTTGGCGCTGAACTTGCGGAAAGTCTTGAGTATGTTTATGTTGGACTTTACGACGTCTATGCTGTCCATTCCCAGGCAGACTGCATCCGGGCCGTCCAGGGAGAGGGCATAGCGGATGAGGGTAGGGATGTCGATTTCCTTGCGGTTCTCCTTCGGACGCACCAGTTTCATCAGGAATACGGCCATCCCGTTGGCCTTCGCGGCCGGGATCGCTACCTGCTGACGCGGAGACAGGTGATTTGAGTCCCACTGGTTCATGGCCAGGAGCATAGAATCGAAGTCCCCACGGTCGCACATGGCCTTAGCGGCATATGCATCGGCATGGCAGGAGAAACCGACGTATTTGCATATGCCTTCGTCCCTCATTCGGTGCACTATGTCGATCAGGTGCCCCGGCTTGCTCATTTCCTCAACGTCCTCCATCGAATTGACGCTGTGGATCTTGAGAGTCTCAAGATGGTCGGTCTTCAGACGTTTGAGGCTGTCCTCGATCTCTGCGAGGGCCTCTGATGGCTCGCGGGCGGTGACCTTAGTGGAAAGGAAGACCTCGTTGCGGCGGTATTTCAGCACCTCGCCGAGACGCTCCTCGCTGTAAACCCTTCGCGTAGGCTTCGGCCTTCCGGCCGGGCGGGCCAGGGTGTTGTCATATGTGTGGGCAGTGTCCCAGTAATAGAAGCCGTTGTCCAGGGCGAAGTTCAGCATCTCCAATGCTTCATCCTCATCATCGATGTTGCAGAAACGGCTGCCAAGCCCGAGGAGCATCTTAGGGATGACTACCTTGTCCTTGCCGAGAGTAAGCGTCACTGTAGGAAGCCCCTTAGCATCGTAATGCGGCTTTTTCTTGAACAAACCTGGTTCGGCGGCACTCGCGATGCCGGAGCCGGATGCGGTTATACCGGCTGCTGCGGAAGCCGCCAGCATATCCTTGAAGAATTGTCTCCTGTCCATAATTGAATGTGGTTTATACGAAAGTGAAAGATAAGGATATTTTTATAAATAATCGCTGATAATTCCTGAGAAGTATAACTATGATTGTTTACACAATCTATGGAACGGTTAGGAATGGAGTCCATTCCTAACCGTTTAGCGACAGCCTGTCGGCAACCGGCTTCTATTTAGGGTCATTTTTTCGCTAAAGCTGCTTCTCCTGCAGGCATTTCAATAGAAAAACAGCCGTTCTCACCAACAATGAATTCTGTCACCGAGTTCCCTGCGGTCAATGTCCATTTCCCTGATGCCAGGTCTGTAAAAAGCATATTAGCCCGCTTGCGTCCCGGGACTCTGACCGTGAAATTATCATCAATCCTGTCACCGTCAGAGGAAAACACAACGATCCTGCCGCCGACGGACAGCCCATCTACTCCATTGGCGGAGATTCTTTTCACCCTCAACCATTTCCTGCGGGCAGTGGACGATATCTGGATAACATTAAAAAAAGTCGAATCCTCACCGGAAATATGTTCTTCCACCCTCCAAGAGCCTCGTTCGTTTGCCGCATCAGGATACCTGACCGGGGCATTTGGATAATTCTCGCCATCCACCCAGAACTCTTTCCCCGGACCGCCGATTTTGACTGGACTTCCGCCGGAAAGGATGTCGCAATGCAACATCCCGGTTTCGCCATCCTTTGTCCTGGATACTTCAAACCAGTCGGGGCCCAACTGCGGTTCCTCTATGGAATGCAGCAGCCAGGTTCTGGTAAATGCCGGATCTGAAGGTACGACATTGTCCCTGATTACCAGAACGGCAGGAATGTCTGCAGATTTACGGTCCAAAAAAACGAACGAGCGACGCACATCTTTGACTTTTGAAGGATTATATGCCTGCGTGATATCTCCTTTCAGATAAGAATAATCTGATCCCTCAGCATGAGCCAGAACCTTACCGACAACCCTGCAACTGTCCATCAGGTCCTCGTAAGAATCTGCCTCTGCCATTCCAGTCTCAGAAATCCACTGACCGCCATCGTTAGACAGCATCGGACCTCCTTCGTACCTGATGCCGTTGAGGTCGAACAGTTCGTCCGGATCATGCACAAGTAGAGAATTATGCGCCACCGTCCGTTTGAAATAGTTCCTGTTGTGCGGACTGTTATAACCGCCGGAAGTACCTTCATATGAACCGGAATCAATAGCGAGCGGACCGCGACAGTAAATCTGGAAAGACCCTCCGTCCAAATGCTGATGGTTCCCGAACATGCGCTCGTTTACCTTCATCTCGCAAATCACGCTCTCATCGCCCCAGCCCGTACGGGAAATCATCCAGCCATATGGGGCAGGACTGTACCAGTGCAGCGGCAGGTCCACAGGACTTTTCCCCTTAAGGGAGAAATCGCGCCAAAGGAGTTCATACAGAAGGAGGTGATTCTCCAGGCCCAGAGAATCCCTTTCAAAATCATACTGGATGTACTGGTCGCCGAAATAACTCGCAGCAAACATGGCCGGTATGGCTTTGGAAAGTTCATATGGCATTTTCATGCCTGGCGAAATAGGATTGACATCACCTGCTGGAAGCATCCGTCCATCCGGACGGCGACGATAAATGTAATCGTAATAGACCCACTGCATCTCAGGGGAATAGATGTCTCCACAACCCATGCTCCTGAAAATCCATGCAGAAATCAGGTCATTCGTGAAACGTACTGGGAAATAATCACCTGAGCCCTGATGGTAGTTATGGCCGGAATATACGTAATTGCGTACCGGAACATATTCTCCGAAAAGGAGCTCAGCCACTTTTTCGTACATCTGGGGATACTCGTCATAGATGGCTATGGCAGCTGAGAGCATGTCCCTGAGCAACATCCACTCGCACCCATGCCCGGTAACTGCCCGAGTCTTGGGAGGCCATCTAAGTTCGGTGTCATCGGCTATGCGCAGGAATTCCCTGACGAAATCTTCCTTTTGGTCTTCCGTCAAGAGAGGATAGCACCAGTCGTACACCAGCGCTCCGACCCAGAGCATAACACCACTGGCACGTGACAAGTCACCGTCATATCGTGGGAAATGCGTATTCTTAAGGCTGTCAAGAATAGAACTGACAGCATTGCGTCCCGCCCCTTCGTTCCCTCGAAGCAAATAATCGAGACTTTGTAACTGGACCTGGGTGGTGAGCCCGCGCATTTCGAAGTAATAATGGAAATCCCGCTTGCCGAGAAAGTCTTTTTGAATGGCATCCCACTGGGTTGTATCCATCGGAGAAACAAGCTTTTCCATCCTCTGCAGGATGTCTCTTCCCTGAGGAGACGCAACCCTTGCCCTGAGGGCGGGGATATCCTTTTCCAAAAGATAGAGGCGAGGATGGACCCCACGGGGAGGTTCAGGGTAACCTGAGGTAATGACCGCTGGTTTGCTCTCGTAATCATATTCCGCCAGGATCTCCCGCTCTTTAGATAAATCATTCAGAATAAATATCTTGTATCTATCCCCTCCCGGAGCGACTCTGATCACGATATGACCGTGGATCGATTTGTAATACTTCAGGATCTGATCCCCCAGGTAGCCCATTGCACCGGCGTGAATGTGTATTGCAAATATGTCGCCGCGCTCCCCCCTGGCGTTTTCAGCGCTTATGCGCCGGAGCACGTCCTGCCCTGGATGTCTCCTGCTGTGGCCCTGCTGAATCCATACCGTGGGAGACACGGTCTGGACATATGGATAGTTCTGGGTGTCCCTGTTCCCATGGTGATTCAATGTAGCCACATCCACCTCACCGATAAGTGGAGCCGCCAAAGATTCCATGGACCCCGGGTATGTCTCGCCCTTCCAATCGATTCCGGCGATATCTCCACCAGTATAGAAATCGAAATCGCCGTAACAGATCTTTATTCCTACCGACAGACTGTTTTCATTATAATACCCGTCTCTGGGCTTAAATTCAGAAGCGACAGTATCTGCCTGCTTGTCTGCCACTTGGGCGTTTGCAAACAAAATACGGACGCCGAAATCTTTGACCGGGTGCTTCAGCGGGACGATCTGGGTCCTGCTTCCGACTTGCGCTTTCTGGTTGACCATCCCATGCCTCGCACATTGATAATCTACGAATCCCAGCCAATCCCGAAAATCACCACTTATGTCAGACACGCTTGATCCATCTGCAGTGAGTGTCCTCAAATCTTGGGGATAATCGTATCCCCTGTCAATTAAAGTCTTGATTTTCAAATACTCCGCCAACTCAGTCACTCCAGAGAGACGATACTTCCCCTCTTTATGAAGCGGACGTGTGCCGTAAAAGGAGCCATAATGGTCATCGTGATAATGCGTGAGAAGGAAGTAGTCTATCCCGTCATTTCCCTTCGGGGCGAATGACTTGACATAATCGGCAATCCAGTATGCCGCCGTTTTTGTGGAGTCCGGAACAAGCGCTTCGCCATTTTCCATATCTCCAGCGTCCACCATCATCGTCGTCCCGTCCGGAAACACCAGATAGGCGCAATCCCCTCTGTTTGTGTTGATGAAATGGATGTCAAGATTCCCCTCGGTCCATGCCGGCAGCCTCTTTGATTCATTATACTGACTTTTGTCCGCAGCTGATGATACAGTCACAGCCACGGACAAAAGCATATAGACAAGAACTAACGTATGTGCTCTCACAACAGCGTCATTGCAGGATCCACATCACCTGATTATTATCATCGTTCCCTCCGAACTGGCGGTCAACGGCAGCCTTTACATTCTCGGAGTTGTAGGTGTATTCGTCATCCGGATACATCCACCGTACTGGCATCTTCGTTGACGGAATGTTTTCATTTGTCGAAGGATTGATCTCCAGCTCCGGATAACCGGTACGGCGATACTCATACCATGCGTTGAAAGGTGCCTGCAAGAATTCAGAGAGGTATTTCTGGACGATGATCTGTTTGATCTGGGCCTGTGACGATGAGGGGAAAGCACCCCTGCCACCAGACAGGTATGAGGTGATATAAGCATTGTCAAGAGCCATTCCATGGTTATATGCAGCCGCTGTATTATCGGACACGAACTCCATCGCTGCCCGGACACCCTTGTCGTAATAGCTTTTGGCGCTTCCGGAAATCAGGCCGCGCACTGCTGCCTCGGCGAGGATGAAGTTCAACTCACTATAACTCAATACATATGTCGGCTCTCCCTTGGGGTCTTTGTAATAGCGTTTGTTCAGCATTGAGTAATCTCCACTTATCATCTGGTCCTGGACAGATGCAAAAGGAATGACAGGGTCAATACCCTGGTAAGAATCCCATTCGGCGGGTTTAGATGCCATGTTCACCGCAGGTTCGGCATAATAGAACAAGCGTCTGTCTCCATATGCTTTCAGGGAATCAACAAGCGTTGATGAGAGGAACACAAAATCAATGTAGTTGTTTCCATCCTCGTAGAATGGATACCATTGTGTCTTGTCACTCGAGTGTTTCAGCTGGAGGTTGTCATCGTTTGACGTGAAGATAGGTTTACCCAGCAAGGCCTGCATACGTCCTTTGACATTAAGGTCAGAGTCGGATGTCTTGTTGTACAAATTAATCAATATCTTGAGTGCCAAAGAATTGGCGGCTTTTCTCCACTTTTGGGGATCTCCGTCGTAAACAGGGTCACCTGCAAAAGCAGCTCCCTCGGCCAAGAGGGCATCGGCTTTTTCGAGCTCGTCAAGCAGCCCCAGGATCACTTCTTTCTGGGTATCATAAGCCGGGAACTGTATTCCGGATTCTCCTTGCATGGCTTCACTGTAGGGGATATCTCCTACCCGCATGGTAAGATCGAAGAATTTCAATGCCCTGAGAACGTGGCCGACGCCTTCATAGGAGTTTCTCATACCACCTTCTTTCGCATACCCGACCATCTTGCCGACATTATTGAGTTTCTCCATGTACAGATCGGTATAGCTGGCGCGTCCCAAAAGGTTGTAAGAATACCCGACAGACTCTTTGTAAGTTATGTACTTGCTGAGCATGTCATCGTAGAGATGAAGCCTGTTTCGCTTTTGCATCGCCAGTCCATATACATCATCCATGGTTGACAGTATAAGATCCGTCGCCAGAAGGGAAGATGTAGCATTGGAAGTCGTGTTGGGGTTCGTATTATATGATTCGAACTTGTCTGTGCAACCCCAGCAGCAGGTCAGGATTCCAAGTGCAAAATATATGATTCTTTTCATCTTTCAGTCAATTAAAAGTCAAACTTGAGGTCAACGCCGATGTATCTGACCGACGGTGAATTTAGGTTGTCGGAGGCGACGTCCGGGTCAGAGTTACGGTATTCTTTGCACCAAAGCAGAAGATTCTGTCCGATAAGGGATACCGTTGTGGCGTTCATACCGATCTTCTTGCAGAATACTGACGGTATCTTGTATGTTAACGCGACTTCCCTTATCTTGAAGAAGGTCTCATCATAATTGAATAACGCCATGTTCTTGACCCAGTATTTCTTAATATAGGTCTCGTAGGAAACGACCTTATCATTAGGGGCGAAGACACGGTCATCAGTTAGGATATTGCCGAACTCGTCGTAAGTAGCACTTCCCGATACTACAACGACTCCAGGGGCGACAAAAGTCTGTTTCCCATTGACTACTTCTTCATAACGCCATTTATTATCCGTGCCCGTATGGACTCCGGTCTGCCACATCCTGTAGTTAGTGGTGGATTCAGACATACCGCCTATTCGGCCATCAAGCGCGATCGAAAGGGAAAGGTTCTTGTACCTGAACGTGTTCATCAATCCCCAGACCCAATCGGGATCGGTGTTGCCGATTTTCGTCTCGTAGTTGCTTTTTATCGGGAAACCGGATGAATTGTTTATTATGTTCCCGTCAGGGTCATAAGTGAATTCCTTGGTCGATTTCCAATCTGCCCTGGCACCTACATACACCCAAGGATGCTTCGAAGTATATTCTTCATCTATCTTGGCATAGTAGCGGTTGGATTTCGCCCAGTTGGTCTGTATGTTCCACTCAAAATCTGAGGTAACTACAGGAGTGGCCTTCACTGTGAACTCGAATCCCCTTCGCACATATTGGAGATCCGTATTCATCAGGACGGAGGTGAATCCGGACATGGCCGAAATCGTTGTTTCCGAGGTGTTGTTGTAGTTCAACTTATTGTAATAAGTAGCATCCAGTGAAATCCTTCCGTTCAGGAAATCCACCCTCGTTCCAACTTCGTATGTCCTGTCTGTCACAGGCTTGACATCCCCAAGCATGCTTGTCGGGTAATATGCCGAATTCAAACTGCCCCAGGCAGGAGTATCGATGGAATAGTCCATACTCGTATCATAGATGTCAAGGTCATTCTTTGAAACGGCCCAGGACGCACGGAGTTTCCAGAAATCAAGCCATGATGGCATGGGAATCAACTCTGAGACAATCCAGCTCAATCCGACAGAAGGATAAAAATACGAAGAAGCATTTGCAGGCATGGTTGAAGACCAGTCGTTACGGCCTGTCAAGTCAAGCCAGACAGCATTCTTCCAGCCGAAAGTCAACTGTCCATAAAGACTCTGGACCTCTTGGTTCTCTCTTGTCGGAGTAATCTTGGGCGTTCCGACAGAAGCCTTAATGGAATAAAAACCAGGAACAGAAATACCTCCGACAGTCTCTGCGGCTATTTTACGTTGGTTCCAGTAATAAATCGATCCTCCGGCCAATGCATCAATGGAAAAGTCTCCGAAAGATTTCTCAATCTGAATGATGGCATCGTCAGTTGTTGAGAATCTCCTGTCGGCATTCTCAGAATAGAAACCTTTGGATGAAGAGCCGAAATCACGGTTGGAATTAATACCCAGCGGAGCACGTTTAGTCGTCGCGTAATCGCGCCACTCATATCCACCCCTTACAATTAATCTCATCCATGGAAGAATCTGCCATTTGAGAGAGGCCATGCCATTGAATTTGGAGTTGTTGGTTCTCTCTATCTTTTCGTATGCCATCATCCAGGGATTGTCGTACCAGGATGTCCTCATCCAGTTCTGCTTTTCATTCGGAACGATCCAATAGTCACGGTAATCACGGACATCCCATTCGCTTCCCATCCACACAAGCATGTTGTAGATATATCCCTGGGTTCCGTAACCTATTCCGGAAATATTGGAAAAGCCCTTGTTCGTGAAACCCATCGACCCCTCGATCGTAACTTTATCCCCGATCTTGGCCGTACCACCGAGACTGTATTTCACACCATTCCCATTCTCATTGGGGTACTGGCCTTTAATATGATTGAAATTAATTGAAGAATAGAAACTTCCATTACGACCTTGCTGCGAGACACTTACCGTGTTATCGGTAGTGAATGAGAACTGCGTGAAGTTTTTCAGGTTGTTCTTCCCTTTTGAGGTCAATTCCTGTTCTTCCCATTCGTAAGTAACTGGATTATATTGCTTTGCAGTCCGGCCAATATCAAGCTTATCTCCCCAGACCTCGTCATCCGTGTTATATTTGCCCCCATAACCGGAGCTATAGGAATGCTGCACCTCGGGAAGAGCAAGATTTCCGGCAAATATCATCGTCGAGGAGTTCACAGTCACATGAAAACCTTCGGCACCACCCTTCTTTGTCGTGATCATTATGGCTCCATTGCCTCCCCGGGATCCGTACAAAGCAGTGGCAGTTGCTCCCTTCAATACGGTCATGCTTTCGACATCATCAGCATTGATATCCGTCAGGGTCAGGTACGTCGGGACTCCGTTCAGGACCAGAAGCGGGGTTCCTCCGCGGAGAGACAGAGTCGGTTCCTTGCCGAATTCCGTTGAGTTATAGACGGCCAAGCCTGAAACCCTACCTGTCATACTGGTCCCCATGCTTGCTCCCTTTACCGTCTGGAGATCATCTCCTTTTACCGTCTGGGCAGCATAACTGAGAATCTTTTCGGACCGTTTCATACCTAGAGCAGTAAATACCAGCTCATTCAGGTTATTCGTGCTAGAATCCATGGTTACGTTGACAATCTGTCCGGAGACTGGAGCCTCTATATCAGCAAATCCCACAAATGAAAAAACAAGGACAGGATTGTCTCCTTTGACCTCAATGATATAATTGCCATCCACATCGGTAGCCGCACCATTTCCGGTGCCTTTTTCAACGACTCCCGCTCCGGGCAGAGGTTCACCATTTGAGTCCGTAACACGGCCTACGACAGTCCTCTTTGAACCAGCTTGTACTCCCGTCTGTTTTTCCAGAATGGTAATCGACTTGTCAGAAACCACATTGTAACGCAGAGGGCGGTTTTTGAAAGCAGCATCAAGGACTTCCGTTACCGGCACGTTTGTCATATCGATTGTTATATCCCTGCGGGAATCGATATTGACGTCACGATAGGAAAACCTATAGTCAGTCTGCTTCTCGATTGCTGTAAAGAGTTGTCTCAGACTGGCATTTCTCAATTGAACTGTCACACGTTGCTGGGCAACGGCTGTAACACTCATGCTAACGAAGATTGCCACAAAGGCAAGCATCGACAGAAAAGTTTTTTTTCTCATTTGCTACTGTTTAATTAACAACATGATTAAATCTATGGTATTTGATTGTTTACGTCAAACCTTTTATTTATAAAGACAATCATTTCGTGGAAAAGTACTTCATTATTTTGGGTTTTAGTAGTTTTTACATACTTTTACGCCGTTTGTAGCCGAATCCTTCATCATATGCACGGGAAAGTTGACATAGAAAGAATGCTGATTTCCCAACTCAAGCAAGGGTCTGAAAGGGCTTTTTCAGATCTTTATAACATCTATGCACACCAGCTGCTTGCGTTCTGCAAAAGATATGTGAAGGATTCGGAGAAAGCAGAAGAGATCGTGCAGGATGTGTTCATCGCCTTATGGAGGAACAGGGAGAAGATTTCACAAGACACGTCAATCAAGGGACTGCTTTTCGTTTCCGCCCGGAGACTGCTGATCAACGCCTGGAGAAAAATGGTCAATTCACCAATATATGAAGAATTCCTGGCCTTCAAGGAAAAGGATACTGCACCTGATGCGGGAGCCTCAATTGAGTTCGATGAATTCTTGCAAATCGTTAACAGCGAAATTGACAAACTCAATAAAACTCAGCGTAACGCAATCATTTACACCCGCTTCAAGGGTTTGAGCATACGTGAGACAGCATCGTTGATGGGACTTAGCGAACAAACGATAAAGAATCAAGTTACTCTGGGCTTGAAACAGTTACGCCAAGCCCTGGGCATAAACTACATCCTGTTTTTCATGTTTTTTATGAACTGGCCCAGATGATTCGGTACTATGTATTACAATCCATTGTCTATATTTTAGAATGAATGATTTATTACAAAAATACTTGTCAGATTCTCTCAGCGTAGAGGAATTGTCTCAATTCAGGAGCTGGCTGGCTTCTATGCCTGATGATGACTTGGAGAGGATTCTTGCAAAAGAATGGCAAGACGGTTCATTCAATCTTTCCCAAAAAGACAAAGAGCGTCTCTCACAGCTAAAAGAAAGGATAATGGATCAGTGTTCTCCAAAAAGGAGAATACAGGGCATTGTTGCCACTTTTTTCAAAATTGCCGCTCTCATTGCAATTCCTGTCCTCTGTTATACAACCTGGCATTGGCGTTCCTACAGTAAACAGTTGGCGGACCAAAGCATTGTATTCAGTACGCAGAAGGGAGAGCGTTCTACTATATCCCTGCCTGACGGAACCCTAGTCATATTGAATGAATTGTCGAGTCTGAGCTATTCCCCTGGGATTTTCAATTCAAAAAGCAGGCAGTTGGATTTCGAAGGGGAAGCCTTCTTTCAGGTTGCCAAAGACAGCCTGAGACCCTTTACTGTCAAGTCTGCCGGTCTGAGAGTAACTGTATTGGGAACTCAATTCAATCTCATGGATAGAGTCTCTGAGAATGCGGAGTTGTTCTTGAAAGACGGCAAAGTCATGGTTTTTTCAATACTGTCCTCACAAAGCGCTGAACTCAGCAAAGGGGACCGTGCGATCCTTTCCAGAAACGATGGTCAATTAACCATTCTCAGAAGCACAAATGCCGAACAGGAGTCCCTTGCCTGGTTGGATCATAATATTGTCCTGAAGAAGGCCAGCTTCGTTGAAGTGCTTGACAGAATAACAAAACACTATGGGGTCACCTTCGAAGCAAACTGGGAACCGGCTGAAGACGACACATTTACAGGCACCCTCCCATCCGACGACCTGGAAGGGGCCCTCAGTATCCTGGAAATAGTTTACCACATTCGTGCGAGCATTTCCGGCAGAACTGTTAGGATTTCGAAATAATATCCATTCTACGCAATGAAACTTCAACATCTGATGATTATTTTGGCGACTTTCGCCGTAACTTCTTTTACCACTCCATCTTACGGAGCTAAGGATAAGGACGTGCCGCCAGTTCCGAACGTCATCAGGAACTCCGCTCCGGCAGAGCGCGGACAATGGATCTGTTTCCGGAAGACCATCCGACTTAGGAGCAAGCCCTCCAGGAACGAACTGCGGATAGCGACCGACTCCAAGTACTGGCTCTGGGTAAACGGCAAGCTTGAAGTATTTGAAGGACAGCTTAAAAGAGGTCCGAACCGCCAGGACACCTACATCGACGTCCTGTCCCTGAAGAACCTCAAACGCGGAGAGAACAACATCGCTGTCCTTGTCTGGTACTTCGGAAAATCCGGATTCAGCCACGAAACGACCAAGTGCCCTGGACTTTATTTCGACCTGAAAATCAGGAACAAGCACTACGTAAGCGATGAAACCTGGAAGACCATGGTACACCCATCGTTCTACATCCCGGAGGGAACTGAACCTAACTACCGCCTGAGCGAGAATAACATAGGGTACGATGCCCGAAAAGACCCAGGACAGTTCTTCGGGAGCAGGTTCAACGACACGGCATGGGAAAATGCAACGGTAGTGGAGCCAGCAGAAACCGGATGGGGCTCTTTCCATGACAGGAACATTCCGATGTGGCGCGACTACGGAGTGAAATCATATGAAAGCGAAAAGCGCGAAGGGGACAAGATCATTTGCTCGATGCCTTATAATGCGCAGGTGACTCCCCTGCTGACGGTCAAAGCGCCCGCCGGGAAGGTAATCGGCATCCAGACAGATGATTACATGGTAGGCAAGACTACCCCCAGCGTGCGCGCCGAATATATCACGAAAGAAGGGCTCCAGACATATGAGAGCCTCGGCTGGATGAACGGACATGATGTCATCTACACCGTCCCGGAGGGAGTGGAAGTGGTGAAACTGAGCTATAGGGAAACCGGATACGACTGCGACTTCTCGGGCAGTTTCACATGTAACGACGAGGCCATGAACAGCCTCTGGGTGAAATCGCAGAGGACTCTCTACATCACCATGAGGGATAACTACATGGATTGCCCGGACAGGGAGAGGGCATGCTGGATCGGAGACTTCTCAAATGAGCTCGTAGAGATCTTTTACGCTCTATCGCCGGAAGCCAACCAGCTGTCAGCCAAATGTTTCCTGGAATTTGCGGCATGGCAGGACCCTGACGGAGTCCTTCACGGTCCGGTCCCCGGGAACTACAAGCCCGAGCTCCCGATGCAGAGCCTGGCCGCGGCATATCTCGGAGGATGGAACTACTACCTCGGCTCGGGAGACATCCAGACAATAAAGGACGTTTTCCCCGCATGGAAGAAATACATCCATATGTGGGAAATGCGCCCGGACGACCTGGTTACCTACCGCCGCGGCGGATGGGACTGGGGCGACTGGGGTCCTGAACAGGATATGCAGGCACTTTGCCAGCTATGGTACTGCATCTCCCTGGAATACTATGCGCGTCAGGCGGAAGTGCTCGGGGAAAACGCCGAAGCCGCCTGGGCCATAGAGCTGAACTCCAGAATGAAAACCGCCTTGCGAAAAGTCCTCAAGGCCGGCGACACCTATCGCTGGCCCGAGTACACCGGAAAGACGGATGACCGCGTCCAGGCCATGGCTGTCCTTGCCGGAGTGGCGACCGAGGATGAATATCCCGTCCTCGCGGATTTCCTGGCTAAGACAAGGTTTGCCAGCCCTTACATGGAAAGATACGTGCTTGAGGCGCTTTGCAATATGGGATATATAGATGTGGCCGTTACCAGGATGAACGAACGCTATGCACCCATGGTGAAGTCGCATCTGACCACCCTCTGGGAACAATTCTACAGTAAAGCCCCCGGGAACGCCAGCTACAACCACGCATGGAGCGGTGGCCCGCTGATCATAATGTCCGAATTCGTAGCGGGTGTCCAGCCTCTGGAACCCGGATTCTCTAAATTCCTCGTCCGGCCGCACCTGGGAAGCCTGACATATGCCAAGGCGGCCGTTCCGTCCGTGAAGGGTGATATCCTGGTTCATGTACGTAAAACCGGAGACGGCGGAGAAACTGAACTGGAAGTAACTGTCCCCCAGGGCACTTCAGCCATCCTCAGCCTCCCCGACGGCGCTGAGTCATATTCACTTGATGAAACGGGAGTAGAACCTGTCCGCGACGGCAAGTTCCGGAACATCACCGTCGGCCCCGGAACCCACATCTTCATAAGCAAGTAACGGCTCAGTGATGTGCGGCGACGAGGCCGAAGCCACGGAGGTAAGCGGCGGGACGGGCATAAACGGAAAGTTTCCATATGCCTCCCTCCTGCGGAAGGAAGTCCTGGATGTAAGGGACTTTGAGGCCCCTGGAAAAATAAGACGAATCCACCAGCTGGGCACCGGAACTGAAGAAGACCAGTTCAGACTCAGTGACAGCACCTCCTGGAGAGACGAAAGAGATAGACACCGGAAGGGAATCCGGCAGGTCAGCTCCGTCCAGACGGGTGTACAGAGTCAGGTCATATGTACGGGTAGTGTCCGTCATGTCCACATCGAAATCATATCGCCCGAAAACCGAATCCTCCGCCAGGATGAACTTCTCCCGCGAAGGCGGTTCCTTGCATGAGGCCACGGAAAAAACCACGGCCATCAAAATCAGGCATATGGATATGATGTTATGACGCATCCCCTCCGGTTTGAACTTTCTGCTGGTTCTTCTTGTCGCGCCATGCACGTCCCCTGTTCTTGGACTTACGCTTCTTGGGAGCATCGAAACGGGTGATGCTGTCATCTCCTACGGCAGTCACGAACTCCGGAGCGGCGACCTCGATTCCTCCCTTGAGCGAAGCGGCTTTCCTACCGGCGCGGTTCATCGCCAGGATGTCCTTAACCTCATCTGCAGGAAGAGGATAAATCTCCGTCAGGGAATTCTTTTCATATGAGAAGTACATCTTCTCGGCCAGGATGTCAGTCTTCACGAGCCATGCGGGTCCGTCTTCGAATTCAAGAGGCTCTACCACCTTGGGGATCCTGGACTGGGCATCGAGATAAGCCGCGACCTCGTAATTGAGGCAGCATTTCAGCTTCCCGCACTGGCCGGCAAGCTTCTGAGGATTGAGGGAAAGGTCCTGGCAGCGGGCAGCCGAAGTGGTGATAGACTGGAAATTGGTTATGAAATTGGCACAGCAGAGCTCGCGGCCGCAGACTCCGATTCCGCCTATGAGACCGGCCTCCTGCCTGGCCCCGATCTGCTTCATCTCGATCTTGATGCGGAACTCTTCTGCAAAGACCTTTATCAGCTGGCGGAAATCCACACGTCCGTCCGCAATGTAATAGAAGATGGCCTTCGTACCGTCACCCTGGAATTCCACGTTCCCTATCTTCATGTCAAGCCCCATGTCAGCGGCTATCCTGCGAGCCTCGATCATGGTCTCATGCTCACGGGCGATGGCCTCCTGCCATTTCTCGATGTCGAAAGAACGGGCCTTGCGATAGATCCGTCTGAGCTGGGAAATGTCACCTGAGAACCCTTTGTTGCGCATCTGCCTGCCTACCATCGGTCCTTCAAGGGTGACGATTCCAAGATCGTGTCCGGAAACTGCCTCGACAACTACGAGGTCCCCGGTGTGGATGGTCTGCGAAGAAGCGTTGATATAGAATCCTTTCCGAGTGTCCTTGAAGCGGACCTCGAACAGTTCCTTGTACTCGTCCTGGGTGATGTTCCCGAGCCAGTTGTACTCCTTGAGCTTGCAGCAACCCATCCTGTAGTTGCATTTGAGATCTCCGGAATTCACATCCCTGGCTACGGTACAACCGCGTTCACAGTCGAATTGTATGTTTTCGTTCTCGTTTACGTCCATTTTCTATTGTATGTTGTACAGCCTGCCCACCAGGTCGCAGAACAGGATTTTCTGGTTGACATTCCGGTCAACCAGCCTGCTGCTCCTGTCGAAAAGGGGCATGGCAGCATGTGGAAAACTCTTTTTGAATGAGCCGGCGAGCATGGTGAAATAATCCTCGTCCGACTCGTACTGTCCTGCCAGGGAATCCATTCCATGCTGGATCAGGAAAATCCTCCTGAGACAATCGCATGAGAAACGGCAGAATGCCTTCTGTCTGTCCCTGGATTCCAATGAGGCCATAGCTTCCCCGGCGTCAAGGCATGCGTCCAGGTCATGGGAAAGCAGGGCGGAACACAGCTGCCTGAACAGGTCGAGGTTCATCTGGTAGTCAGCCTTGTCCAGGATGCCGCGTCGAGGCATTATCCTCAACCTCAGGCAACGCGAGGTAATGGTCTGGATCACGTTGTCAGGATTCTGGGTAATGAGGATGAAGACAGTCATCGAAGGCGGCTCTTCGATAATCTTCAGGAGACGGTTGGCCGCAGATGCGTTCATTTTCTCCGGGAGCCATATGACTACTGCCTTCCATCCGCCTTCGACAGATGACAGCATCAGCTTGTCGAGGATGTACCTGGCGCTTCCTGACGCTATGGTTCCGGACTTCCCGGCAATGCCAATGGCTTCGTACAGGTCGCTCTCCAGGAAATCGGGCTTTGAGATGGCAAGTTCGCGGAACCACTCCATGAATTTGTCAGGATTGAGCTCTTCGATCTTGCCGGTCACCTTGGTCCCGGAATTCAGCGGGAACACATAGTGGACATCCGGATGGATCATCTTGGACACCCTGCCCAGCTCCGCATCGTTTGCATATGCATGGCTGAAAAGATAGCCGAGGAATGCCTGGGCCATGGCGAAAGCTCCGCTGCCCTCGTCTTCGTGGAACATGAGGGCATGAGGTATCCTGCCGCTGTCGACCATAGTCATCAGCGTGCGCTTGACCTCGTCATTGCCCTGTATGTCCGAAAAACGCATATGCAGTCTTTTCCGTCAAATTTTCCTTTCCGAGACGTAATCAGCTACGGCCTCGAGCCTCATCCGGCCCTCGCCCTCAGGGAATGCAGCCAGGGCGGCCTTTGCCTCTTCAAGCAACACTTCCATCCGCTTTACAGAGTACTCTATCCCATTATGGCTGAAGACGAATTCCCTGATCTCATCCACCCGGGAGGGATTGTTGGGAATTTCAGCCACCATGCTTCGGATCTCCGCCTCCTGAGATGGGGTGGAAGCTGCCATTGCCGCGATCAGCGGCAGGGTTATCTTCTGCTCCAACAGGTCCGACCCGACAGGTTTCCCGATCTCGGCACCTGCGGAATAATCGAATATGTCATCCTTTATCTGGAAAGCCAGCCCCAGGTTACGGGCATATGTCCTGGCCACGGAAACCATTTCTTCAGAGGCATTTACAGATTTCGCTCCGCTGACTGCCGAAAGTTCGAAGAGGGATGCGGTCTTGTAGTATATTATCTTCATGTAATCCTCTTCGCTGGTGTCTCCGCACGCGGCTTTCTGAAGCTGGAGCATCTCTCCCTCGGCGAGGTCGGACAGGGTCTTGGCGAAGAAACGGATCATCAATGTTCCCTGAGGGGAATCGAGGATCCTGTCCATCGCCCTGACCAGCCAGAAGTCCCCGAGAAGCACAGACGCGGAACTGCCCAGGATGGTATTTACCGTCGGCTTTCCCCTTCGGGTTGGAGACTCATCGGCCACATCGTCATGAAGGAGGGTCGCATTGTGAAGGAGCTCGACAGCAGCGGCGAAACGATAGCTGTCCTCTGACAGCTCTCCGGCGCAGGCATATGCAGTGAGAATGGAAAGGAGGGGCCTGAGTCCTTTCGAAGGACGCGACAGGAGTGCCCTGTTCGTGTCGTCGAGGAGCTCGATCCCGCTTCTGAGAGAAAAATCTATAAGCTCCCTGACACGTGCCAGGTCGTCCTTTACAAACTCCTTTATCTCACAGATAGTCATATGCTTGGATTAACTGCTGTACAGTTCCTCGATCAACTGGTCGACAGTACCGCAGACATGGAAGAGGTCTGCATCCTGGGGAATCATCATGCCGGCGTCAGTGAAATGGCCGAGCAATCCCTTGAAAGGCTGGAAGAAGCCAAGGGTGTCCAGGGCGAAGACTTTGCCTCCGTACTGGTGGAGTTTCTTCAACGTGATGGTTTCGGCAAGTTCGTCAAGGGTCCCTATTCCCCCCGGCAGGGCAATGGCCGCGAATGTCCCCTCTCGCATCACTTCCTTGCGTTCGGACATGGAGTCCGTCCACTTGATCTCTGTGAGAAGCGGGGATTCCAGGCCCTTCATGAAACGGGGAAGCACGCCGATATGGGTGCAGCCGCATTTGTGGGCCTCATCGGCGATGGCGCCCATTATCCCAACGGCACCGCCGCCGGAAACTATCGCCCAGCCTGACGACGCAACGCGCCTCACGAATTCACGTGCAGCATCAAAGTACTGCGGATCGATTTGGGAACTGGAAGCGCAGAAGACAACGATCTTCCCCTGTGCCATGATCCTAGAAGAATAGCCCCGCGGTAATGGATACTCCGCTGAAGCTGTTCTGTCCTTTGACTGTGTCTCCGATCTTGGAGGCTGCTTCGCTTATCTTGTCGCCTTCGTAGAGGTTGCCGAAGTTCCAGAAATACTTCACGGACAACTGGAGCCTACCGAATTCAATTCCGCCGCCGACTCCGAGTCCATACTCGATCTTCCGGATTGCATCCTTGATAACTGATTCCGATGAATCGGCATCAGTGGCACCGGAAGCCTTCGCCTTGGTGTTGACTGCATAGCCGAGGAAAGGATCCACCAGGAGGAACGGCCTGAAGACCATCAGGTCAGGACCCCACTGGAACTGGGTGTCAGCCTCGATGTAACCGACAGAAGTCTTTATGGAATTGACTACTGTCGATGCGTCATCCTTCTTGATGTCGGCGCTCTTGACCTGATATGCCAGTCCGGGCTGGAAGACGAATCCTGCTCCCATAGGAACCCTGAGGGCTATTCCGGCCTGATAAGCCGATGCATTCTTGGTAGACCAGTCGGAGACCTTGGTACTGGATGAGGTGTAACCTGCGAATATACCGAATGTAGTACCTTCCGGACTCTGCGCGAAAGAGGCGATGCTAATCAAAGCTATCGCGACAATTGAAACCAACCTTTTCATAATTAGAGAATTGCGTCAAGTTTGTCAGTAATCTGCTTCTTGGGAACGGCTCCCACAAGCCTGTCAACTACCTGACCGCCCTTGAAGAACAGGAGGGTCGGGATGTTGCGGATGCCGAACTCGACCGCGATGTCCTCGCAGTCGTCAACATTGCATTTGACGACGGTGGCTTTACCGTCATATGCTTCCGCTATCTCATCGATATAAGGTGATATCATGCGGCAGGGACCGCACCATGATGCCCAGAAATCGACCAGCACAGGCTCGCCTGAAGCGATGATTCCGGCAAAATTTTCATTAGTTGCTATCTGTTTCATGATTGGATTGTTATTAATTCTACAAAAATAGAAAAAAAAGGGGACTTTACTACACTTCGTCCACCGACCATGAAAAAGCCCTGAGCCCCAGGTCGGGGAACTCACAATCATATTTACGGAGCGCCGAAATGATTTCTGCTGCCTTTGAGTCATCCTTGACGAAAGTGAGGACGGCATGGTTCATTTCGGGCCATGCATGGGTGCCGAGATGTGGCGTCCCGTCTTCACTTCCCTGGCCTCCGATGTCAGTCCAGCGAGTGTAACCCCTCTGGCCGTAAAGCCCGAGGATGTCTGTGATTTCCTCATTATATGCCTGACTGTAGGCTATGAATATCGCTTTCATATAGTCACGTTTTGTTTGCGGGCACGGCGTTTCTCCGTACGTGTAGCAAAAATACAATATATCGTAGGAATCAGGACCAGTGTGACAAGTGTCGAGACAGAAAGTCCGAAAGCGACTGTCATACCAAGGGCCCGCCACATTTCCGAGCCCTCTCCTGTACCGAAAGCAAGCGGGAGCATGCCCAGTACTGTGGTGAGAGTGGTCATGAGGATAGGCCTGAGACGGCTGCGGGCAGCCGTCGTGGCTGCCTCTATCACCTTCATCCCGCGTTCCTGGAGCAGGATGATGTAATCGATGAGGACGATACCGTTGTTAACCACGATTCCTATAAGGATCAGCAATCCGACCATGGCCATCACGTTAAGGTCTGTCCCGGTGATCCAGAGTCCGAGCATCACGCCGACCAGTCCGAAAGGAAGGGAGAACATGATGACGAACGGGATGAGGAAGGACTCGAACTGGGATGCCATGACCATGTAAACCAGGATCACTATGAGCAGCATGAGGGTAAAGAGGTTGCCGAACATATCCCTCTGGTTCTCCAGGTCTCCTCCAATCTCGGTGGTGATGGTTGTCGGGATATCCAGGGACTTGATGACACCGTCTATCGCCTTCACTCCGTCACTCATGGACGTTCCCAGGGCAGTAACTCCGTTGACCGTAATGTACCTTTCCCTGTTCTTCCTCTCGATGGTGGGCGGGACCTTGGCTTCTACCACAGTACCGAGTTCCTTGATCCTGACAGGACTCCCGAATGCATTGTAGATTATGGTGTTCTCTATGTCAGCGGTACTGGAACGGTACTGTTTGGCATAGCGGACCCTGATGTTGTACTCATCGCCTTCTTCACGGAAATAGGACCCGACGCTTCCGCTCATGGCCGCACTGAATGCGGATGCCGCGGTAGTGGAAGTCAGTCCGTTGAGCGCCAGTTTCTCCCTGTCGAAATCGACCTGGTACTCAGGAGTGTACTCGTCACGGCTGAGGGTAACCTGGGAGAATTTCCCGGTCGCCAGAAGCTTGCTCGCAGCTTCCGACGCGACACGGTCCGTTTCATCGAAGTCGTAACCGTAGATTTCGAGGGCGAGGGTTGCGGCGCCTCCTACTCCTCCCATTCCCTCAGTCACCAAGGCTTTCTTGACCTCGGGGTACTCCGCCAGGTCGGCACGGATAAGCTCGGCTATCTGTGTGGTCGAACGCTTCCTGGTCACCATCGAGCCAAGGTTGATGTTCATTGTGATGACATATGAACCGTTGGACTGGAGGTTGGCGAATGAGTTGTCGGAGTCAGCCTGGCCGTAACGGTACTCGAACACCTGGATCTCAGGGATTTCCTCCTTGAATCTGGCGTACAGGCTGTGCGCGAACTGCCCGGTGACCTCCTGGCTGGTACCTACCGGAAGGTAAATGCTCACTGACAGACGCCCCTGGTCCATGGTCGGGAAAAATCCCGTCTTGATGTTCGGAGCGATGAATCCCATTACCACGGCGAAGACCACAAGGGCCCCGAGTGAAATGGTCTTTCGGTGGGTTACGCAGAAGTTGACTATACGGGAGTACCAGTTGGACAAGCCTTCGAGGGCCTTCTCTATCGGATCGAAGATCATCCTGTGGACCTTACCGGTCTTGGGCTTGCTCGACAAAAGCCTGGAGGCCATCATCGGAACAAGGGTAAGAGCCGCAGTAGTGGAGATTATCATGATTATGCTCACGATCCATCCGAGCTGCTTGAACATGATACCGACCATTCCAGAGACCATGGTAAGCGGCAGGAAGACGCAGAGGGTCGTGGTTGTGGAGCCGATAATGGATCCCGCGACTTCAGCAGTACCGTTGACTGCGGCTTCCTTAGGCCTCTCCCTCCTTTCCAGGTGCTTGGAGATGTTCTCGAGGATAACTATGGAGTTGTCCACTACCATTCCGATCGCGATTGACAAGGCGGACATCGAAATGATGTTCAGAGTGTTGTGGGTCGCGAAAAGATAGACCAGCGAGCCCATCAGGGAGATCGGGATCGCCAGGACTATGATGAGGGTGGCCCTCCACCTGCCCAGGAAGACATACACCACCAGCATGACGACCAAAAGGGTGATGATGATCGTCTTGAGAAGGGAGTTGATGGAGTTGATGATGTTGTCGGAAGAGTCGATGACAGTGTGTATCTTGATGTCCGGAGGAAGGTTGTCCTGGATAGTTACCAGCTTCTCCTTCACCTCCTTGATCACATTGACGGTGTTGGCTCCTTTCTGCTTGGTAATAGCGATGACCGCCGCCTGACGGCCGTCAGTGTATGATTCCTGATACCTTTCAGCAGGGCCGTCCACCATGGTGGCTACATCCCTGAGCCGGACCACGCTCCCGGCGCTCTGTCCGACAACTACATCCAGGATCTCGGAAGGATCATTGAATTCTTTCTCCACACGCAGGGAATAGGTCTCGGAACCGATTTCGATGTTACCGGAAGGGACGTTCCGGTTCTCGGCTGATATTATCTGGGAAATCCCGGCAACGGAAAGGCCGTATGCCGCAAGCTTGTTAGGATCGCAATAGATCTGGATTTCCCGCTCTGGAGCACCCACCACATTTATGGAACCGACTCCGTCGATCCTCGCCAAAGGAGTCGTAAAGCGGTCATCAAGAATCCTGTCCAGGCCTGCGAAACTCTCTTCGGCAGAGGCGGAAAGGATCATGATAGGCATGTCATCCGCACTGAACTTCATCAGGAACGGGGTCGACGCTCCGTCAGGGAGCGTCTGAGCAACCATGTCCAGGTTGTCCCTGACATCGTTGGATGCCGCGTCTATGTCCGTACCGTACTCGAATTCGAGGATGACTATACTGATGTTCTCCTGGGAGCGGGAGGTCATGTCCTTCAGGTGTTCAACTCCGTTCAGGGAGTTTTCCAGGACCTTCGTCAGGTTGGACTCCACATCCGATGCACTCGCCCCGGGATAGGTTGACATGACCATGACTATGTTCGCGTCAAAGTCGGGCATCAACGCTATCGAAGTCCTTGTGAGCGAGAAGATACCGAAAACGACGAAGGCCAGGAAGACCAGAGTCGTCATCACCGGTTTGTTTACTGCACTTCTGTATATGCTCATATGAATCGGTCTTTTGCGGTGTTTTTACTCTACGACCTCGACCTTGCTCCCATCCCGGAGATTCGAGCTTCCGCGGACAGCGACGCGGTCTCCCTCAGCCACTCCCGAAAGGATTTCATATGATGTGTCGAAATGACGTCCGAGTTCCACAATGCTGGAGCGAACGGTGCCGTCCCCGTTGAGGATATAGACAGCCCTCTGACCGGAACCGAGTTGCTTGACCACTGCGACGTCCGGAAGTACGATGCTCCTCCTCATGCCGAAGGAAATGGCGGCCTTAACGAACATGCCCGGCCTGAGCGCCCTGTCGGCATTGCGGACGAGGACCTCGACCTTGAACGTGTGCGAAGCCGGATCCATCGTGGGATACAGGCGGTTGACCGTACCGGAGAAAGTCCTTCCCGGGAAGGCGTCAGCGGTAATGGAGACTTCCTGTCCTTTCCTGACGGAGGTGTAATCGCTCTCGGAAACGCCTACCAGGATCTTCACCGGAGTAACCTGCTGAAGCACATATATGGGCTGTGCCATGGCGTACATGTCACCACGGTCATAATTGCGGGCAGTGATGACTCCGCTGATCGGAGCACGCAGGACAGTGTTCTCCAGGAGATTCTCATATGTGGTCCTGCTGACCTTGTAGCCGAGTTCCACGGCCTCGAAGTCGGACTGCGAAACTCCCCCGGCCTCGAAGAGCCCCTTGATACGGGCATATTCCGTAGAGTCATTGACGAGTTTCATCCTGGACTGCTCGAGATTGAGCCTGTCCATCACAGCCAGGACCTGGCCGCGGGACACGAAATCGCCCACATCGACATACATCTTCTGGATCCTCGACCCACCCTGCGGCACTATGTTGTTTACAGCATATGCCTCGACACTTGAAGCATATGTCTCAGTCTGGGGCACGTCCTGCATCACGGCCGAAACCACTGACACCTTGGTAGCCTGCACTGGAGCGGCTGCATTCTCACCCTGGTCTTTCTTCTGGACATTTCCACATCCCGCAACGAGGGCGAGCGCACCTGCGACCAGCAGCGTCTTAGTCAAATATTTCATATAGTTTTTCATAATTATCATTTTGTCATATACTGCTCATCCAGCACCGTATTGCCGCTCTCATCCAGGAAATCGGCACCGATGGTCTGCTCCAGGGTGGCCTTGGCTACCACGAAATTGTAAACAGCCTGGGACACGCTCAACCGAGCCTGTGTCAGTGCAAGCTGAGCATCATTGAGGTCGGTGAGGGTGCTGCGCCCCAGATTGTAGGACTTGAAGGCGATGTCATATGCCTTGTGCGCGGCTTCAACGGCCTCGTTCGCTGACAGATAGCTCTTCATGTTGGTCTCCATGGTGTTGAGACTCTGGCGTATCGCTATCTTAAGCTGGCGCTCAGCGTTGATCCTCTGGAGGTCGAGCTCGGCAGCCTGGACCTTGGCCTGGCGTACGTCATTGAGCCGCTTGCCGCCGGAGAAGATGGGGATGTTCAGGCTGAGTCCTGCATATGAATACGGAGACCACTTATAATCGCGGAACACGAAGTCGTTGGTCATAGCCATCATGTTGTAGGCGAAAGAGCCGGCCAGGCTGGGAAGATATGCTGCCTTCTGCACCTTGATAGTCTGGGCAATCTGCTCAGCCTGGATAGCGAGCTGCCTCAGGGAAGAGTTCCCGGAGAGGTCGAGGCTGTCATGCTGATGGATGTCGTAGAACATATGCTCTGAATAATCATTCAGGCTGCCTGCTACGTCAATCTCCTTGTCAAGGTCGATTCCCATCACCGCCTTGAGCTGCCAAAGGGCCAGGATCACCGAATTCTGGGCATTGTAAACGTTGGGGATCGCATTAGCCACCGCGGTCTTTGCACGGACGAAATCCAGGTCGGACGCCTTCTTGGCGTTGTACCTCATCTGGACCTGCTCCATATTGGCCAGAGCGTTCTGATAGACATCCTTGTAAACGTTGAACGCTTCCTTGGCGAAAAGGACTCCATAGTAGGCCTGTTTCACCTGGGTGACCATGTCCAGCCTCGAAGAACGGGCTTTCTCGACGGCCAGTTCAACATCCTGTCCGCTGATTTTAAGGGATTTCCACAACTGGACATTCACCAGGGGCATCACTGCAGACACACCCGCATTGTAGGTGTTCCAACGACCGACCTCGATACCTCCGCTGGTGTCCATCCCGCCCATTCCGGACGCTGACGGATCGACATCGGTCCCGTCTCCTTCTCCAGTCCCATCACCTGTCCCCGCGCCAGGGAACGCACCCATCATCTCACTCATGTCGAAGTCCATATACATGACCTGCTTGCGGATAGTCCTCTGGTAGCTTGCGCTTCCGTCAACCTGGGGGAAAAGGGCGGCATATGCTCCCTTCTTAGCGTATTCGGAGCGCTGTATCTCCATGTCCGCCACCTTGACTGCGATGTTCTCTGAAAGGGCAATCTTCATGGCGTCCTCCAGGGAAAGGGACACAGGGTTCTCACCGAGGTCGAGTGTAAGGGTGTCAGGGATGTATATTCTGATGCTGTCAGGCCTCTGCTCCGTCCTGAACTGGGCCATGGCAGGAAGTGTGGCAGACAATGCCGCAATCACCGCCAGGCTTTTCACGATTCTCATATAATTCATCCTAAATATAACGAAAAACATCTTTCCGGAAATACTAGCCCGGAAAGATGTTAAATCAACAATTATTATGCCTTCAAGTCATTCAGAAAGACTTTTTGCATAATGTGTCGGTTCCTTTTTCGATTTAGTAGGAGGCACCGGTGGAACCAGCTTCGCAGGAATCTTTTTTACATATGCGTAAATCACGCACAGGGCACCGAAGAGAACGAACGGAATGCTGAGCCACTGCCCCATGTCAAGGGCCATGCTGCTCTCGAAATCGACCTGCGGTTCCTTTATGAACTCGATGATGAAACGCATCCCGAAACACAGGATCAGGAATATGCCGAAGAAGGATCCACGGTACATCTTTTCAAGTTTCTTCCGATACGCCCACATGAGAACGATTCCTATGATCAGATAGGTAAGGGCCTCGTAAATCTGCGTCGGGTGCTTCGGCTCGACCTCTCCCCTCCTCTGGAAGACGAATCCCCACGGAAGAGATGTCACGTCACCGTAAATTTCCGAGTTGAAGAGGTTCCCGAGCCTGATGAAGGTCGCGGCGAAAGCAGCGGCAATCACCAGATGGTCCAGGAGCCAGAGGCCGTCCATCCCGTACTTGCGTCCGTAATGCTTGGCGTACCAGAACATCGAGAGGATCAGCGCTATGCCTCCCCCGTGGCTGGCCAGCCCGCCTTTCCATGGCATGAATATCTCCAGGAATCCCTTCCAGCTGCCGAAATAATAATCCGGCTGGTAGAAAAGGCAGTGTCCCAGACGCGCTCCTACTATGGTAGCGATCAGCAGGGTGTAAAGGAGGGAATCCAGCATCGTCTCCGGAACGCCTTCACGACGGAAGAACCCCCTGAAGATGAACCAGCCCAGGATGAATCCCGACACGAAGAGGACGGAATACCATCTGAGCGCAAAGCCACCGATCCGGAAAATCTCCGGATCGACGTTCCAGTTGACGAAGAGAAAATCCAGCATGGCAACCTAGTGGAACCTACTCAAGAATAGCGGCGACACCGGGAAGGGTCTTGCCTTCGATGGCCTCGAGGAGGGCACCGCCACCGGTGGAAACGTAGCTGACCTTGTCGGCATAACCCATCTGGGTGACAGCGGCTACGGAGTCGCCACCGCCTACGAGGGTATATGCACCTGCCGCAGTAGCCTCAGCGAGGTCCTTGGCGATCTCGAGGGTACCATGGGCGAAGTTCGGGAACTCGAACACACCTACGGGACCATTCCAAAGGATGGTCTTGGAAGCCATGATGACTTTCTTCCAGTTGGCCAGGGATGCCGGAGAAGCGTCCATGCCCTCCCAGCCGTCGGGAATGTTGTGGATGTCCACTATCTGGGTGTTGGCATCGTTGGTGAAGGAATCACCGGCCTTGGTTGCGACGGAAAGGACGATCCTTACGCCCCTCTTCTCTGCCTCACGGAGGATCTCCCTTGCGTCGGGGATCAGCTCATCCTCATGGAGGGAGTCACCGATGTGGCCGCCCTGGGACTTGATGAAGGTGTAGCCCATTCCGCCACCGATGATGAGGTTGTCGACCACACCGAGGAGGTTCTTGAGGACAGCCAGCTTGGAGGAAACCTTGGAACCACCGATGATGGCGGTAAGGGGCCTCTCGGCGTGCTTAAGGACGTAGTCAACCGCATCGGTCTCAGCCTTCATCAGGTAACCGAACATCTTGTCGTTCGGGAAATATTTGGCGATGAGGGCTGTAGAGGCATGTGCGCGGTGTGCGGTACCGAAAGCGTCGTTGATGTAGCAGTCAGCATATGAAGCGAGTTTCGCAGTGAACTCTTTCTGGCTTTCCTTAACAGCCTTCTTGGCAGCGGCCTTCTCCTCCTCGGAAGCATCCTCGGCGAGTCCGCGAGGTTTGCCTTCTTCTTCGGCGTAGAAACGGAGGTTCTCAAGAAGCAGGGCTTCACCGGGCTTCAGGCCGGCAGCGAGCTCGTCAGCCTTCATGCAGTCGTCAGCGAACTTGACCGGAACTCCGAGGCACTCGGAAACCCTTCCGACGATATGCTTGAGAGAGAATTTGGGATCAACCTTCTTGGGGCGTCCGAGATGGGACATGATGATAACCGCTCCGCCGGAGGAGAGGACTTTCTTCAGAGTGGGCATCGCCCTGCGGATACGGGTGTCGTCCGTTATGTTGAAATTCTCATCGAGCGGGACGTTGAAATCAACCCTTACAATGGCCTTCTTGCCAGTGAAATCGTAGCTGTCTATGAACTGTTGCATATAAGTTAGAATTAATATCTGAAAATTTTCGGCGCAAATATAGTCAATTTCCTATAAACTACCTTGTACTCAGGTCCCATGCTCCACCGGGAGCGAAAACGCTGTCCACCAGGGAGTCATATATACGGGCCCGCTTTGCGAGGTCGAGGAGGTTTATGCGCCAGCGCATAATCTGGACCCTGGGGAACATATCCTTGATCTGCTGCCGTGTAACCCCGATCATTGAAGGATCGTACGGAGCCCCGGCGGCTTTGAACATGGCCTGCATCCTGTCGAAGGTCCAGACCTGGGCGCGGAGTTTCTCCTTGAGTACGGGCCAGCAGGCCTTGATGTCTTCAAGCTCCTTGCGGACCTTTTCGGCCGGTTCATATTTCTTTGTCAGGTTCTCCCATCCGAGTTTCGGTGCGGGGAAGCCCTCGAAGATTTCCAGGGCCCTCTGCTGCTCCGACTCAAGTGAAGGCCATGCGGCCACGCACTCGTCCACGTCTATCTTCGTGAGGTCGTATTTCAGGAACTCATCGAAAACCGCACACATCGTCAGAGTCCCTATGGCCACCTGGAATCCATGGCTCTGGGACTTCCCGTTGAATGTGTGATGGGTCATGTCCAGAAGGTGGCTGAAAAGGTGGTCACAGCAGGATGCCGGACGGCTGGACTGGGCCAGCTGCATCGCGAAACCACTGAGGACCAAGCCCTTGAACAGATCACCTATGGCATCGGGGTCACCTGCGGCCACTGCCTCCGGCCTGGACAGGAACTTCTCCAAATCATCCTGGAGGATGTGCCATGCATCCTGGACGATGGGCTCGGTCCCGAAGAGGTCGGAAATCATCCACTCGCCTCCTGCGGGAATCTTGGCCGCAAGGTCGGCATATCCGGCAGCGGTCATTTCCTTCGGAGCGGCGGCGATCACATCCACGTCAGCCACCACGGCCACCGGAGCTGGGCAATCAAAGGTCTGCTTGGAATTATCCTTGGTGATGGAAGCCCCGAAAGAGGTGTAACCATCGACGGATGCCGCTGTGGGCACTGTAAGATAGCTCTGGGAATGATGATGCGAGCAAAGCTTGCATATGTCGTTTATGGTTCCGGAACCGGCCGAGACGAGGATTGCACCGGGGCGCTTGTCAAGCTCGGCGTCCATCATCTCGATGTACTTCCACTCAGCGTGGAATTCCTTGTCAGGGATCAGGAAAACGTCAGTGTCTATCCCTGAATCATGCATATGCATGCTGACCTCTTCTCCGGCCGCTTTCCATGTGTTGGCATCCGCCACTATGAGGGCCCTGCAGCCAGGGAAAACGCTCTTGAACACCTCGGGGACTTTAACCAGATTACCTCTCCCGAGTTCGAAAACTGAAGTATCTATCTTAGCCATGACGATAAATTAGATATATTACGCAAAGATACTAAAATATGCACAGAATTGTTATTTTTGTAAGACAGGTATAACCGCAAATAACGCTTTAAACATATGCTCACACTCAAAAAGACCATTTGGATGACCTGCATGCTTGCAGGTCTGTCACTTGCATCCGCTTCGGCCCAGCCTCAGGAGGCCGAACCGATCCGCATGCCCATCGCGGAAGCATTCAACGAAGTCCCGGTAGGATTCAACCTCCTTACCCACGGTCAAGACCAGTTCGTCGCGTTCTATGCCCCCGACCACAGCATGTCGGTAGGGCACCGCAAGACCAACTCCACCAAATGGGAGTTCGTCAAACTTCCCACGAAGATCAAAAACGACAGTCACAACTACATCTCGATAGCCATCGACAGGGAGAAGAGGATCCATGTCAGCGGCAATATGCATGCTGTGCCTCTGATCTACTTCCAGACCGCAAAGCCCCTGGATATCCACAGCTTCGAGAAGATCGAGCACTTGGTAGGCGACCAGGAAGACAGGGTCACCTATCCGCAATTCATGTACAACCAGGACGGGGACCTCATCTTCCACTACCGCATTGGCGGCAGCGGCAACGGCAATGAGATATATGATATATATTCAGAAAAGACCCACTCCTGGTCTAGGCTCCTGGACAAGCCCCTGACTGATGGCAAAGGCCTCATGAACGCTTACATGAACGGCCCGACCCTGATCGACGGCTGGTATCACCTCAACTGGGTGTGGCGCGACACTCCGGACTGCTCCACAAACCACGACCTCAGCTATGCCCGCTCCCGCGACCTGAAGAACTGGGAGAACGTCTTCGGAAAGAAGGTCAACCTTCCCATCACCCTCAGCAACAAGAGCCTCATAGTTGATCCGGTCCCCGCCCGCGGAGGAATCATCAACGGCTGCCACGGAGTAGCCGTCGGACCAGATGGAAGAGTGATGGTATCCTACCACAAGTTCGACAAGGACGGGAACACACAGATCTACGTTGCAAGGCCTGCCAAGAAGAAATGGGAGAGCTTCCAGATCAGCGACTGGAGTTACCGCTGGTGGTTCGAAGGTGGCGGCTCGATCAACAACGAAATCAATATCGGAAGGCCCGTAATGCAGGACGACGGCACCTTTACCATCTCCTACGACCACAGAATCGAGGGCAAGGGCTATTACGTAGTCGATGCCACTACCCTGAAGACCATAAAGAACGTCCGCACTGGTGATTCCACCCTGAAGATCGAAAGCCAGGACCTCAGCATGAAACTGGACAAGACCTTCCTCAAGGACCTCAGGGCCAACGACAAGGGAGACGCCAGCGTCAACCTGGATGCAGACGATGAGATGATAGGGCATATTCCCGGCCGCTACCACCTGGAGTGGCAGGCATGGCCCGGCATCCGCGACAAAGTCAAGGAGAACTTCAACCCCGAGCCTACGACCCTCTACCTTGTGGACACCAAGCCCTATGCAGCCATGCTAGAGAACTTCCCGGCAGGGGCCGATCCGGTAGAGATCGGCAACAGGGTAGGCAACCGCCTCCTGGAGACCAAGCACCAGCTCTACGGCAGCAAGGGCATCCACTATGCCGAAGTCTGCACCTGGTACGGTGCCCTGCGTTTCGCAAAGGCCACCGGCAACGACGAGCTCCTGAACAAGCTTCGCGCCCGCTTCGATTATCTCGCAGAAAATGAGAAGGACCTGCTTCCTCCTCCGGTCCATGTTGACCAGAACATGTTCGGATGCCTCCCGCTGAGACTCTATGCCATTACCGGACAGAAGAGCTACCTGGACATGGGGCTCATGTACGCCGACACCCAGTGGACCCTTCCAGAGAACGCTACCGCTGAGGAGAAGGCCTTCCAGGACAAGGACTACTCCTGGCAGACCAGGCTCTGGATCGATGACATGTTCATGATCACCATTGTCCAGAAGGAGGCTTACCTGAGGACCGGCGACAAGAAGTACCTGGACCGCGCCGCCAGGGAGATGGTAATGTACCTGGACGAGCTCCAGAGGGAAAACGGATTGTTCTACCATGCTCCGGACGTTCCCTACTGCTGGTCCAGGGGCGACGGATGGATGGCCGTCGGTATGGCTGACCTGCTGGGACTCCTCCCGGAAGGAGACGAGAACCGCGCCGCCATCATGAAGGGCTACCTCAAGATGATGGAGGGCCTGCGCAAAAACATCAACAAAGACGGGATCTGGAACCAGGTGATCGATGAAAAGGATTTCTGGTCAGAGAGTTCCGGCTCGGCGATGTTCACATATGCCATGATCCGCGGAGTCAAGAACGGATGGCTCGACGAGGCTACATATGCTCCGATCGTGCGCCGCGCATGGCTGTCCATATGCAATTACGTGCTTCCGAACGGTGACGTGGACGAGGTCTGCGTAGGCACCGGCAAAAAGAACAGCAGGCAGTACTATTACAACCGCCCGCGCGTTGCCGGAGACTATCACGGACAGGCTCCTGTCATATGGTGTGCTCTCGCACTTCTGTCTGATGCTAAATAGCAGTATATGAAACATTTATTCTTGATTCTGACATTTGTTTTAATGTCTTTTGCCGCATATGCGCAGACCGCCTCCGAGGAGACTGACGCGGCGGATACCACGAGCGCCCTCCTGCAGAGGCGCCTTGGCCACCTCAGGATGAACAAACAGAAACTCTCCGATCCCGAGAAAGTCTGGGTCCTTTCGAACATTAACGGGATGGACCGCAACGCTGAATGGGATAAATACCTCAACAACCGCAATGTAGGCGCAGGCCTCATGATCGGAGGATACTCTATCGCAGCCCTGAGCGGTACGGCCGCGTTCGTATATATGCTTGCCGGAGTCCTCGGCGGAGCCTTCGCCGCAGTACTTACCGGAGGCGACGAAGAGGCTACGAACAATGCTACCAAGGATGCTTTCAACACTGCGGGCATCCTTGGGGGCGTAACCCTCGGAGCGGCTGCGATCGGTACCGCCGGCCTGCCTCTGCTGATAGTTAACGGGCGGAAGATGAGCAAGATTGTGGACGACTACAATGCCGACCCGCAGCACAACCTCCTTCCGGCTCCCGGACAGGAGCAGCAGCTTACCATCTCTCTCATCCCCGCCTCACGGCCTCTGGTCCCCGGACAGTCAGGTGCTTTCTTCGGCATTGGAGTGGGAGTCAATTTCTAAAACCATCCACTTATGAAAACATATGCTAAAATCCTTCTGGCGGCATCATTGACATTCATGAGCCTGCCTTCGTTTGCGGGCAAAGTCGTCACCGACTCACTTCGCAGTTCCATCCTGGGCATTTCCGTTAAATGCAACGTATATCTTCCGGATGGCTTCGGCAAAACGGGAGAGACCTATCCTGTGATCTACCTTCTCCACGGCCTGACGGACACCTACACGGCCTGGGTGGAAAAGGGAAACATGAAACCGGTAGTTGATGAACTCATCACCAGCGGGGAATGCCTCCCGGTTGTGATAGTGATGCCGAACGCGGGTGGCCCGAACCCCGTGGACACCTGGAACGGTTATTTCAACGTCCCGGGACGGAACTATGAGGACTTTTTCTTCAAGGAACTGATCCCGTGGGCTGAAGGGAAGTACAAGGCCGGAGGATCAAAAGGCCGCCGTGCTATTATGGGCCTGTCGATGGGAGGAGGCGGAAGCACCGTCTATTGCCAGAGGCACCCGGATATGTTCTCTTCATGCTTCGCCATGAGCGCCTGGCTGGATCAGGACATTTCGGGAGATAAACCATCAAAGGCCGGGGACAGGCTCATCCCTGTCCGGAAATCCGTCCATGAGCATTCGGCGATACGCTTCATGGAGGAAGCTGACGAGGCGACACTTGAGAAACTGCGTTCCCTCGCATGGTTCATCGACTGCGGTGACGACGACTTCCTGCTGGACCTGAACCTGAAGTTCTACCAGCTCATGCGCGACAAGAAGGTACCAGCCCAGCTGAGGGTCCGCAACGGCGTCCACAACTGGGAGTACTGGCACTATTCCATCCGCACGGCTCTCCCCTACGCCTGCCGGAATTTCACACTTTAGGCTTCACAGCCTATAAAAGACATATCTATGAGAAGGATCCGAACGATCATATGCGCTGCCGGAGCGTTGCTTGCATGCCTCCAGGCTGTCACTGCATATGCCTACGTGCCTCGTAACTACCTGACCGGAAAGTACTCCAAAGAGGATGTCAGGCATATGCTTATCCAAGACCAGAAATGGGTCCCCTATCCGGCTTACTCTGACCGCGCCGGCTGGGACGCCTTCCTGGGCGACCTGAAGGAGACCTACATCCAACTGGGAGAACAGTACCTGGACTACGAGTGGAAGCTATTTAAGGCTACCGATTTCCTGGAATATGAACGATCGGGAGCGCGCATAGAAAGCCCCTGGAGGCAGAACGCTCAGGCCATAGCCATGATGCTCATGGCCGAACTTGCCGAGGGGAAAGGACGGTTCACAGACCAGCTGATCAACGGAGTCTATGCTTTCGCCGAGACCACCACATGGTCATGGGCTGCCCACACCCATAACCAGAAGTCTAAACGGGCAATCCAGGCATGGGACGACCCGGTATTCGACCTGGCGGCCGGCATGGCTGCAAACCTCTTCTCATGCGTCTATCATTTCATGCATGAGGAGTTCGACAAGGTCGATCCGGAAATCTCCCGGAGGCTCCGCCACGAACTGAAAGTCAGGATCCTGGATCCTTTCCTTTACAACAATTCATTCTGGTGGATGAACCGCGGCACGGGCCGGACCACCACTAACAACTGGAACCCCTGGTGCAACAGCAACGCCCTTCTCGCCTTCATGCTCGTCGAGGATGACCCGCAGAGGCTCGTCGATGGAGTGTGGCTGTCCATGCAGTCAATCGATTATTTCCTGAACTACATCAAGGAGGACGGCGCCTGTGAGGAAGGTGCATCCTATTGGGCTCGTGCCTCCGGGAAGGTCTTCGACTACCTGGACATCCTCTCCCTCGCAACCGGCGGCAAGATCGACATTTTCGACAACAAGCTTATCAAGGACTGCGGAGAATTCATCGCCCGTTCATATGTCGGAGACGGCTGGTTCGTCAACTTCGCAGATGCCCCGGCCAAGGGCGGTGACAGCAACGATCCATTCATGGTCTACCGCTACGGGAAGGCTATCGATAACCCGATTGTGAAAGGATTCGCGGCATCTTTTTATCAGGAGAAACTGGCTGCAAAAAATGGAGCCCTTGACGGTTATGGAGCCCCCGTTTTCCAGAGCAGTTCCACTGGTGCCCACAACTCGATGAATATGTATCCCCCGGCCATCATGCAGTTCTGTTCGGAGTTCTTCTGCACCCTAAGGGCCCTTGATATCCGTAAGGAGCTCTCTGCCGAGAAACCCGTATTCACCCATCCGGCCTGCACCTGGTATCCTGAGACCCAGTTCTGCTACATGACCAATGATGCAGGCATGTACCTCGCGACAAAAGGCGGTCACAACGCCGAAAGCCACAACCATAATGATGTCGGCACTGTGTCATTCTACATTGACAGGGTTCCGATCCTGATCGATGCCGGCAGGGCGACATATACCCGTCAGACCTTCTCCGGTGAGCGCTACAGCATATGGTTTACCCAGAGCAGCTACCATAACACCCCGGCCATCAACGGCGTTTCCCAGAAAGACGGTGCCGCATTCAAGGCCACCGGGGCATCCTTCGATCCCGCCCGGATGACCTACAGCGCCGACATATCTGCGGCCTATCCCCAGGAGGCCGGTGTCAAGTCATGGGTCCGTTCCTGTACGCTTGGAAAGGACCGTCTGGTCATCAAAGACAATTTCTCGCTCCTGAAAGCGGTCTCTCCCAACCGGATCAACTTCATGACCTGGGGGGATGTGGACATCACCACCCCCGGACTGGTCCGCATAAAGGTAAACGGGAAAGAGGCCCTCATGGAATACGACAAGAGGAAGTTCACTCCTACCCTGGAGAAAATAGAACTAAGCGACCCTGCATTGTCCAATATCTGGAACAATGCACTCTACCGCGTAATCCTGACAGCCAAGGGAACTCCGCTGAGGGATTCCTACACCTTCACCGTCAGGGAAGCAGATTGAGGAACAATGTAATGACTCCTGTATTGATCAGGTCCACGAACATCGCACCTACTATCGGGATGATGATGAAAGGAACGGTAGCGTAACGGTATTTCAGGCAGACCGCCGACATATTGGCCATGGCGTTGGGAGTCGCTCCAAGGCCGAAGCCGCACAGTCCGCTGATAAAAACCGCAGCATCATAATCCCTCCCCAGGACCGGGAAGGCGACGAACCTCGCGAACAGGGCTATGAAAAGGACCTGGGCCAGAAGGATGACGCACAGGGGGAGCACCAGGCTTACCAGCTCCCAGAGCTTCAGCGTTGCCATGGCGATACCCAGGAACAGGGACAGGCATATGTTTCCGAATGATATGATCCTGTCCATTCCAAGCACATCCCTTCCCCTTGAGCTCACCTCGCAGACATTACGGATCAGGCACGCCATGATCAGAGAACCGAAATAGGTCGGGAAAGTGATTCCGGTACCGGCAAGAAGATGGCTCAGGCATGATCCCAGAGCCATTGTCAGGACCAGGATGAAGACTGCCTTGGCATATCCGCGGAAAGATTTTTCTTCCGACTCAGGACGAAGTTCCTTGTAGGCCGGATCGGCAGTACTGCTTTCCATCCCGGAGACAATGTCGGTAGAGCCAGATTCTTCCGCAAGATGGCGCTTCCGGATCAGGTTCTCAGCCAGTGGCCCGCCTATCAGGGAGCCAGCCACCAGGCCGAAAGTGGCGCAAGCCATAGTAATCGAAGCGGCGCTTTGAAGGCCCATGCTCTCCAATACGGGAGAGAATCCTCCCGAAGTCCCGTGCCCGCCGCACATAGGGATGGATCCTGCCGCCATTCCGACAAGGGGATCCAGGCCCATTCCCCGGGCGATTCCCGTAGACAGGAGATTCTGGACCGCTATCAGGACCGTCACAAGGGCCAGCATAACCACAAGTGGCCGTCCTCCACGCTTGAGGGACAGGAGGTTGGACTGGTATCCCACCGAAGTGAAGAAGAGCATCATGCAGACGTCCTTGATAGTGCCGTCGAACTGGAACTCCACCCCGCATATGGAATGGACCAGCAGCATCAGGAGCGAGACCACCAGTCCCCCGGAGACAGGAGCAGGGATGCAGTAGCGTTTCAGGAACGGGACCGTCCTGGTGAACAGGAATCCCAGCATAAGGGCCAGGACTCCTATACCGGCAGTCTGATAGAGATCGATAGAGAGAAGATGAGGCATATGCTATCCTTCGGTACGCTCAAAATTCAAGTCCCGGGTAAGATACATTATGGCGGCGAGAACTGCAAACAAAATGAGTGTGCCAGCCATGAAAGCTATGGTCTGCATCTGCAGCAGGACATAACTTACGGCATATGCGACCGCGACAAGGCCTGCCAGCAGCCACGCCTCACGGCTCTTGAGAATGCCCCGGAAATAGCCCAGCAACGCGCCCGTAGTCATCAAGGCGGCGATTGCATATGCCAGCGGGAAGGATATGAATTCCGAGAATGAAAGGACCAGCGCATAGAACAGGACCAATGATAGGCCTATTACCACATACTGAACCAGGTTGATTTCCTTCTTGCTGATCAATTCCACCGCCATCCCGGCCACGAAGACCAGCAGGATGATCAGGATTGCGTATTTCACCGCCCTCTCGGACTGCTGGTACTGGGTAACAGGCTGCATCATCCTCACCCCGAAGGAGGTGTCGTCAGGGGCTCCCCTGTTAATCTGGGACACAACCCATCTGGCATCGAATCCTTCAGTGGTGACGGTCCTCTCGGTGGGCAGGAAATCGCCTGTGAAAGAGGGATCCGGGCAGTCGGAATGCATCTTCACTTCGGTCAATTCTCCATATGGCTTTACCATTAGGTTCTCGGAGCCTTTGGTCCTGAACGAGAGGCTGAAAGGCAGGACTGTCTTGCCGTCCATCAATTCCCTGTCCAGGGATATGGCTTCGCGGATGAAAGAGCCTCCGTCTCCGGAAGTACCTTCACTGAAGGTGCCTTCCATGTCTCCAAGCTTGAATCCCACGTTCCCTTCTATCCCTCGCAGGTCGCTGATCCCCATCTTGAAGGTCGCGCCCTTCACATCCAAGTCCGCCAGTTTCGCAGGAAGGACGAATGTCCCGCCCGCATCGACGTCGGAGTTGTACACCATCACATCGTAGATCGAACGGTGAAGCTTGCGCACGGCCGCATCTATCCCGAGCTCAAGGGTCTTAGGAAAGACCGTCTCGGTCATATGCTTAATGGTGGATTTCCCGTCAACATCCTTCTCTTCCCTGTCGTATTGAATGATTATGGCCGGTCCGGCGAGAGTCTGTGCGTTACTCCAGCTCTGTGAAACTTCTGCGCGGCAACTTTCTGCATTCCTGCGCCGGTCGCGGATCTGATTCTCAACCATAAACAAGGGGATCAGCATCAACAGGGCGATAAAGGCCAGGACAGCCCCCTTGATAAACATGGAAGTGGACTTTTTCATAGACAAATAAACGCAGTTTTAGCTTATATTTGTATGTTTTGTACAAATATATGAAAATCCTTCAAACCTCCGCAATCGCTGCCTGCATGGCCATAGCAATGTCATGCTCGCAAAGCCCCGTTTCGACTACATGTGATCCGGTAGATTACGTCAACCCCCTCGGCGGGACCATGTCCACATTCAATCTCTCCACCGGGAACACCTATCCAGCCATAGCTGTCCCCTGGGGAATGAACTTCTGGACCCCCCAGACCGGAGCCGACGGGAACGGATGGATCTACAGGTATGATGCTACGAAGATCAGGGGCATAAAACAGACCCACCAGCCATCCCCGTGGATTAACGACTACGGCGCATTCTCCTTGATGCCAGTTACTTCCGGCCCCATATGGGACGAAAACGAACGTGCGAGCTGGTTCTCTCACAAGGCCGAAACGGCCACCCCGTACTACTACAGCGTCTATCTCGCCGACCATGACGCCACGGTGGAGGTCACCCCGACTTCCCACGCAGCGCATTTCAGGATCACATATCCCCAGAAAGACACTTCCTTCCTTGTAGTGGACGCCTTCCCCGGGGACTCCGGGATCGAGGTTGGAGACAGGCGGATAACCGGATACGACACCAATGCTCACGGCGGAGTGGCGGAAGGCTTCCGCAACTGGTTCGTCATTGAATCCGACACCCCGTTTACATATGTACGAGTCGTTTCTGACGGAGAAACCATTGAAGGGAATCAGGTAAATTCCCGCCACTCCCAGGCGATAGTCGGATTCCCCACAAAGACCGGACAGCAGGTAACTCTCAGGGTGGCATCTTCATTCATATCCGGGGAGCAGGCTTCGCAGAACCTCACGGAGCTCTCCCCCACCTTCGCCGAGACCAAGACAGCAGCCAGGGACGCATGGAATAAGGTCCTCGGCCGGATCGAGGTGGAAGACGGCAACATAGACCACCTGAGAACATTCTACTCCTGCCTCTACAGGGCCCTGCTCTTCCCCAGGGACCTCTCGGAAGTCACCCCCTCAGGTGAAAGGGTCCATTACAGTCCCCACAACGGGAAAGTCGAGAAAGGCTGGTTCTTCACAGACACCGGATTCTGGGACACATTCAGGAGCCTGTTCCCACTCATGAACCTGATTTACCCCGAAACTTCGGCAAAGGTCCAGGAGGGTTTGGTAAACGATTACCTGGAAAGCGGTTTCCTCCCTGAATGGGAATCCCCGGGACATCGCAACTGCATGGTAGGCAACAACAGCGCATCCGTTGTGGCTGACGCCTATCTCAAAGGAATCAGGGGATATGATGCACAGACCCTCTGGGAGGCTGTAATACATGGGGCGCATTCAGTCCACCCGGAAATCCGTTCCACCGGAAGGCTGGGACATGAGTACTATGATTCACTGGGATATGTCCCCACTGATGCCGGCATAAACGAAAGCGCAGCCCGCACCCTTGAATATGCATATGACGACTGGTGCATCTACCGCTTCGGCAAAGCCCTCGGAAAGAGTGACGAAGAAGTGGAACCATATCTGAAGTCCTCCCTCAACTACCGCAACCTTTTCGATCCCGAGTACAACCTGATGAACGGAAAAGACTCCCGGGGGAACTTCCGCCGCCCGTTCAGCCCCCTGAAATGGGGAGGCGACTTCACTGAAGGGAACGCTCTCCACTACACATGGAGCGTATTCCATGACGTACAGGGACTGATTGACCTGATGGGTGGAGCGGATGCCTTCAATGCCCAGATGGACACTGTTTTCGCCATGCCTCCGCATTATGATGACAGCTACTACGGATTCCCGATCCATGAAATAGTCGAAATGACTGTGATGGGGATGGGGAACTACGCCCATGGGAACCAGCCGATCCAGCATATGCTCTATCTCTACGACTGGAGCGGCCAGCCGTGGAAGACCCAGGCCCGCGTCCGTGAGGTGATGGAGAAGTTCTACTCCCCCTGGGCTGATGCTTATTGCGGGGATGAAGACAACGGACAGACCTCTGCGTGGTACGTTTTCTCGGCCCTGGGATTCTATCCCGTGTGCCCGGGGAGCGGAGAATATGCCCTCGGTACCCCGCTCTTCCGGAAGGCTATCGTCCACCTTCCCGGAGGGGACCTGGTAATCGATGCTCCGGAGAATTCAGCTGAAAACTTTTACGTGCAGAAGCTCACCCTGGGTGGCCGCACTCTGACCCGTAACTATCTGAAACACGATGAACTCGCCGGCGGAGCGCACCTCCGTTTCAGCATGGGAAGCGCCCCGGCATTTCAGCGCGGCACCTCACCGGAAGACAGTCCTTATTCCCTGTCCTCCCCTCAGAACCGATAGTTGAGCTGAAGAAGTTTGATTTTATCTTTCAAGGCGCACTGGACCGAGCAGTCCGGAAGCCTGAAGCCCGGAATCGGCATTATAAGGGTTGACCGTAGCATATGTCTTGCGCTCTGCTTCAGGCAGACGTGCATCCCCAATGAGACGGTTGCGCCAGTTATTGACCACCTCGACGCGTATCTCATTTTCTCCTGTCCGGAGCAGTTTGCCGACAGGGACGCGGTAAGGGCTGGTCCATACACCACCCGCATTCTCTCCATTGACGAACACCCTCGCCATCACCATCACTTTGCCCAGGTCGAGCCAAACGGGCTCCCGAGGCACCTCGGAAAGGCTGATGGAGGCGGTGTAGGTTGCAGTGCCGGAGTAGTATCTTATGCTCTCATCCTCGCTCTGGCTCCAGTCAGCAAGGGTCTCGAAGATCTGTGGAGATGACGGTCCACGCATCCCGCTCTGGAACCGGACGGTCCAAGGACCGCCAAGTTCAGCCAGCACGACAGGTTCAGGATAGTTACTGACTCCGGTGGCAGGCCTTCTTGAAGCAGGAGTATCGAACACGATGAAAAGGCTCTGGTTGGGCTCCAGGTGGAGAGGTATATAGGTGATCCCACCTTCTTGACGGTATCCGTAAAGGGGATAAGTCTCACCGGTAACCGGATCCCAGGCATCCGGAGCCTTGCCTTCGATCCGGAAAGCAGCCTCGAAAGTCTGCGGTGTCTCGCTCTGGTTACTCACGAAGTAGATGTCACTGCCTTTAAGCTGGCGATGGATGAAAGCATATGGAGTGTCTCCGTCCGCATAACAGTCGGGGCTCACTCCCAATCCGTCAAGTATGTCCTGCAATCCGATGCCGTCGGGCCATACCCGTCCTTCGCCATATGTGCCTGACTGCCACATACGCCCCGCGATCGTGCGGACCTTTTCGTCGCACTCAGGATAATTCTGCATACTGGGCGAAACCTCAGGCTGAGGGCCCAATATGTTAAGCCCTTGACGTACAAGGGATTCAATTGTTTCCAGCACCTCCGGCCGCATGGTCCTCTGTCGTGGCAGTACGAGCACGCGGTACTTCATGCCGCTGGGCAGGCAAAGCTGTCCATCCTTCACGGTGGCCTGCTTGAGCACTTCGGCGTTTATATAATCGAAACTATAGCCGCGAGGCAGCGCGGGATCCGTCTCGCCGGTCATTTTCGGGGCATCCTCGCCGATGAAATAGGCCACATCAGCTACATACCGTCCCTGCTGCAGCATCATATCGCAGCGACGAAGGTAGTCAGTGAAAAGGTCCATCTGGGAGAACCAGGTGTTCTTGCGGTTGAACTCATTGCCAAACCAGGCGCTGATGCCCGGGAAAGTTGTTTCATCAGGCTGCTGTATATATACGTGTAGAAGCGTAGCATTTATGCCCTCGCAGAAGAAACGGTCAGTACGCTGCTTCATCATATATGGATAACGGTTGAATACGGGTCCGCCCGCCGTACAGCTTTCTGCCCACACCTTCTGTTTGCCATAAATATGTGCACAACTGCTTGCTGCGCGGTTCTCGATGTCACCCAGCGTGCCTTCACTCCAGAACTCGCCGGACACCTCGTCACTCTGTCCACCGTACATCAGGAACTCGCTGGGGAAGCCCCAGTGACCGTAGCATTCCAGCCACGTGGTCAGTCCGTTCTCATTGCAAACCTTTCGCAGTCCTCCAACATAGTCATATGCCACGCGGTCGGCAATGAGCCGGCGCAGGTCCCACAGGAAACGTTCGCTCTGGTCCTGAGAGCCCACTACCTGCCCGAACATTACAGGGATCCATGGCACAGGATCATAGCCATATGTTTTCTCGAAGGATGGAATCATGTCGTCCGTCCAGTTCTGTCCGCCCATCTCGTAACTGTCCTCCACCATTACGACAAATGACTTGCGGTCACTCTCCGGGATGCGGCGCAATATCTCTCCAAGGAAGGAATCGAAATGATAGGCCACATGCTCCCGGCTCATCTTGTCGACCTCAAGTCCGGTAGCCTCCGGAGATGCCGGCGAATTGGTAATACCTGTAGTGACCATCGCAGTACGCCAAATAGTCCATTCACCCTCAGGCACTTCCCAGTCCAGCGTACCATCTGCCTCCATCTTCCCTGTCAGGTCTACTACCTGTTCCGGATCCACGATACACCCTCCCTCACGGGGCTCTGCCGCAGTATCCCACATATATTCGTCCCACATGGGCAACGGGCTCTGGAACATCTTGCCCAGGGTCTTCTCCTCATAGCGTTCCATCAAAGGCTGGTCGCTCATAGTCACACTGAGACGGATGGGACGGGGTCCGCCTTTGAATGTCAGACGGAAGTCCCGGGCCGAAACATCCGGGATGCTCAGGCTGATTGGAGCCAAGGGGTGGAAACCCACATTGAGGCTCTCTTTCGTGCGGTCCAGGTGATCCACACGGACTGTGTGGAATCCGTCGTCCGACTTGGCTTCTACCACCACATCCACCAGCAAATAGGCAGAGGTCTCGAAAAGAATGCTGCGAAGTGTCATGGGCTTATCAAGATGGATGTCCTTGACCAGGTCCACACCCACAGCCTTCTCTACCTCGAAGCTAACCGACTTATGTGGCAGTGCGGGCATCGCCACCACGCGAACGTCCATGGCGTCCTTTCCCACGGAAGGCAATACGAGATGCTGGACCCTGCCGTTTCCCACGGCCGTGACATGCTGCTGGGCCAGGTAACGCATACTCTGCTGCGGCTCAATCCACGGACCTCCGCTCTGGCTCCAGCCGGGACAGTTGAATATGCCGATCTCAATGTCCAGCTCAGTAGCCTTCTTCAAGGCTGCATGTAGCACCTCCCACCATTCCGGACTCAGCATCTTGACATTGCCTGGCTTCACGCCCGCCTCCCATATGTTGCCGATGAAAGCCCGGCCTATGCCTGCCTTCTTCATAGCTTCCAGATCGTGCTCAACTCCTTCCACAGAGATGTTGTCCGAGATCCAATACCAATAGACAGCCACCCGCTGCTCACTCCTGGCGGTCTGGAACTTACTTTTCAGCGAATCCATTTCGGAACCGCGTCCGCAACTTGTAAAAAGGCTGCATGCCACGAAAACGAAGACTGCGGCCAATGCCGGGAAACATTTTTTCATAATATCATTTTTCTTTCAGTCAAATAAAGCAAATTTAATCGAGAAAATAAGTATCTTGTCCAGACATGATAATAAAAGCATTCTGCCATGAAATTGCTTACCGCCATCGTATCAGCGTTACTCATCTCTACTGTCTTACCCTGCTCAGCCGATGGCAACGGCCCGGTCATAAAGGTCGCCGACAACGGCAGCATAGTGCGCACGGTTGACTGCTCCGATGGGCATGTCCTGTCAGGATCTTTCACGATCGCACAGACAGGCAAGGAGTTCATCCGGAAAGGACACAACGAGTTCTCCTTCCTCTCAAACGGCAAGCTCTATTCCGGCAAGAGCAACTGGCGGGACATCAAGTCCTCGACCGGCGGGGAAACCGTCATCTCGATGAAAAGCGAGGACGGCGGCCTGAAGGTGGAGCTGATCTACACATCCTACCCCGGCCTGGCACTTGTCCGCAAGGAGATATGCATCACGAACACTGGCATCAAGGATGTCCGCATCGAGGGAGTGAACGTGGAGGACATCGGGTACGCATATGACTGCACTCACAGCCAGATATATAAGACATATGGCCGGTTCCAGACTCTGGGGCCCTACCGCGGGGACTGGGACGACCCTCTCCTGGTGGTACACAGTCCGCGTGAAGAAGGCGGCCTGGCCATAGGGAATGAAGCGATCGGGATCATAAAACGCACATCCATCTTCGAAGACGGAAGGAGCATATGCGTAGGAACGACCATGCCGCAGCAGGATTATCCTTTCCGCCGCTGGCTTTCCCCGGGACAGAGCTGGAAGAGCGCTCCTGTTTTCATCGCCCCATATGAGGGCAGGGACTACAGACGGGTCGTAAACACCACCGTGCAGGATTACACGCGCAAACATATAGGCGTGCGGATAGAGCAGATCGAACGCAAGCCGCTCTTCGTCTATAACACATGGATACCCTTCAGAACCCAAATCGACGAGTCCCTGATAATGGAACTGGCTGATGCTGCGGCAGAATGCGGCGTCGAGGAATTCATAATCGATGACGGATGGCAGAACAACGGCGGGTCGGGAGGCAGCCTGAAGAACAAGTCAAAAGGCGACGACTGGGCCATTAACACCGATAAGTTCCCGCGGGGCCTGAAACCTGTTTTCGACCACATGAAGGAACTAGGCATGAAACCAGGCATATGGCTCAGCGTCGGCAGGCTGGATTCCGACGGAGAGATAGTGCTCAGGCACCCTGAGTGGATCGTCCGTGACGCCTCCGGCAACATGACGGACCTCCACAGCGGCAGCAAATCCAATTACACAGCCTGCATGGGAACGGAATGGTGCGACTACATCAAAGACATCATCCTCCACAATGTCCGCGCATATGGGATAGAATATGTAAAGCTCGACCTGTCCATAGTGACCAGTGCATATGTCTATGATCCCAAGCATACGGGCTGCTACGCCACGGACCATAAATACCACCGCGACCACGAGGAGTCATATGACGTGATCTACGAGAAATGCATGAAGATGTTCGACGACCTTCACTCCGCCGCGCCGAAACTCTTCATAGACTGCACTTTCGAGACCGCAGGCAAGCTGCAGCTCATGGACTATGGCATCGCCAAACATGCAGACGGGAACTGGCTGTGCAATGTAGGAGAAGACTCCCCGGCAGGAGGAATGCGTATCAGGGAACTCGGATGGGTTCGCAGCCCGGCCCTTCCTGCTACATCCCTCGTAATGGGCAACCAGTGTATGGACCAGCCCATGCATATGCTTGCATACAAATCCCTCACTGGCTCCCTTCCCATAATGCTCGGAGATCCGCGCAAACTCAGCAAGGAGGAGCGTGCGGAATTCAAGGCATGGTCTTCCTGGGTGAAAAGCCTCGAAAACAGGCACGGCATAATGTCATTCCGCCAGGACCTTCCGGGATTCGGGATGCCTATAGCAGGCGGCTGGGACGGCTTCTGCCGGATCAACACAGACACCCGCAGCGGGGGCCTCATAGGAGTATTCCGCGAAGGCGCAGCCGAGACATCACGCACCATCACGGTACGCGACCTCACTCCTGATGCGGTTTACAGTATAAGACGCGGCCCCGACGGCACGGAGGTCGCCTCTATGACCGGCCGCGAACTTGAAACAAAAGGTTTCCGCGTCACCCTCGCGGAAGAATTCTCCGGAGAACTGTTCGAGGTGGTGAAAAAATAAACAGAAGAGGCAGAACGACGACATATGAATCCGGTATTCACAGCATTGATGATTCCATTCCTGGGGACTGCCCTGGGATCGGCCTTCGTGTTCTTCATGAAGAAAGAGATGCCTCCGCTGGTGCAGAAAATCCTGCTGGGCTTTGCGTCCGGAGTAATGGTTGCCGCTTCCATGTGGTCGCTGATAATCCCCGCCATCGAGATGGGGTCCGGAACCTCAGCCGTCGTTCCTCCCACCATCGGCCTGCTGGCCGGATTCGCTTTCCTGCTGCTGGTTGACTACGTAACGCCTCATATCCACGCAAGTGGAGAGGCGGAAGGCCCTCAGAGCCGGCTGTCCCGCACAGCCAAACTGGCCCTGGCAGTAACCATCCACAATTTCCCGGAGGGAATGGCGGTGGGCGTAGCCATTGCCGGAGCCTTGACGGCTGATTTCAACATGGCAGGAGCGCTGGCCCTGTCCCTTGGTATCGCCATCCAGAATATCCCTGAGGGAGCAATCATCTCAATGCCTATCAGAGCCGAAGGCAACTCCCGCCCGAAAGCCTTCGGCATCGGAACGCTCAGCGGAATCGTCGAACCTATCGGCGGAGCATTGGTCCTCCTGCTGGCGACCTCCATCCTTGGCATTATGCCCTACATGCTGGCATTCGCTGCTGGAGCCATGCTCTATGTCGTTGTAGAAGAATTGGTTCCAGAGTATTCCCAAGGAGAGCACTCCAACATCGGCACCATCGGCTTCGCCCTCGGGTTCGCCTTGATGATGGTCCTCGATGTAGTGCTGGGATAGAATTCCATGGAACGTAATCACCGAATAAAAACTGCTAAAATATGAGGAAAATCAGCATACTATTGAGCTTCATCCTGCTTTCCATGCTATCCGCAGGCGCCATGAAGACCCCCACCAGACTCGGCGTCTTCGGCGTAGGATATGACGTATATTGGAAGCAGTTCGACGGCCTCGAAGCGGACATATTGAAAAAAATGTCCGTCTTCCGCGAAATGCTCCCCCAGGACGTTGAAGTATATGAATTCGGGCTCATCGACAACCCGCAGAAAGCATATGAAGCCGCCGTTAAGATGCAGGAAGCCAATCTCGACCTGCTCTTCTGCGACATGCTCACATATGCCACATCAGGGACCTTCGGAGCCATCGTCAGGAACGTCAAATGCCCGATAGTACTCGTCGTCCTCCAGCCCGACAAAGCGCTTGATTACACGAGGGCAAACACATATGCCCAACTGTACAACGACGACATATGCTCTCTACCCGAATTCATCGCCGCGGCGAAAAGACTAGGAGGCAAAAGTCCTGACATTATCATCGGGACGCTGTACGACAATCCTGAAGCAAAAGAAGAGATAGCAAGATACTGCCGGATCGCGACAGCTGTCCATGACCTCAAATATGCACGCTTCGGCCACATCGGCCACTCCCTCAACTCCATGCTCGACATGAACTTCGATCCCACCATGATTACATATGGATTCGGATCACATATACATTCATTCGAGCCCTGGCAACTGGTCGATTGCTATAAGCGAAACACCGACAAAGAGATCAGAGAAAGGAAAAAGGAGATCCTCGACTTCTTTGACACGCCCGACCCTGTGTCTGATCCTATCACCACCAAGATCACAGACGCCGATCTCACCAATGCGGCGGCCATCAGCGTCGCCCTCGACCGCTTCGTGGAAGAAAATGCCCTCGACGGACTTGCATATTACTATGAAGGCGAGAAAGATTCCGACCAGCAGGTAGTCATGTCAAATCTTGCAGTAGGAAACTCCTTGCTTACCGCCCGCCACATTCCAATGTGCGGAGAATCTGACGTCAAGACGCTGTGCGCCCTGATGATAATGGACAGGCTTGGAATCGGCGGCAGCTTCGCCGAATTCCACCCCATCGATTTCAACGGCGGATTCATCCTCGTCGGACACGACGGGCCCCACAACATCTCGATCGCAGAAGGGAAACCGGTCCTGCGTTCATTGAAGAAATATCACGGAAAGCCTGGAAGCGGCGCCGGGGTTGAATTCAAGATCAAAGAAGGCCCGATAACCATCCTGTCAATCAATTCCACCGCTGACGGGAAGTTCAAATTCGTTGTCGCCGAAGGAGAATCCGTTGCCGGTCCTATTCCGCCCACCGGCAACACCAACACCAGAGGTTTCTTCGGCAATGACATATGTGCGTTTTTGAAAGATTGGGCCTCAGAGGGTCCCACGCACCATTTTGCTCTCGGAATCGGGCATCATGCCGAGGAGATTGCCAAAGTAGCCGAGTACCTGGGCCAGGAATGCGTGATTGTTAAGACGAGGTAGGATACTTCTCTCCGAGATTCCGTCATAATCCTCTCCGAGATTTCGTCGGGCTAGCGCCCTCCGACATCTCGCCCCGCCTTGCCGAGATTCCGCTTCGCTGCGCTCGCGCTATCTCTTTGTCTCCTGGGGGGCTTCAGAAAGGTTTGCAGCCTCGACCTGCGGTCGAATAGGCTGTTCCGTTATCAGGCGGACTGGTGAGCAAGCTCCCCGTCCGCCTGACACGGAAACAGCCCAGCGCTAATGCGCTGGGCTGCAAACCTTTCTGCGGAGAGACCGAGATTCGAACTCGGGAAACCCTTTAGGGGTTTACACGCTTTCCAGGCGTGCCTCTTAAGCCACTCGAGCATCTCTCCAGGACTTATTCGTATTTGGGACTGCAAAAATAAGAAAATCCTTTCTATTCCCAAAATTTTAAAAATATTTTGAAAAAATTCCGGAAAAGATTCGTTTTGGCACGAAAATCGCCTATAGAGCAGTCAGAGACATAAATAAAAAAATAAGCTAGAGATATAACAGTTGAATAAGTGAAGAACGAAAAAGGCCTGTCGTGACGACATGCTTTTTTTTTTATTGCCCGGATAGGAGGAAGCACCTACTGCAAGCTTCCGCCCACTATATCAAGGATCTCTGAAGTGATCTTCTGCTGTCGGCCCTTGTTGTACTCCAGGGTCAGGTCCGAGAGAAGCTCGTTACCATTGTCTGTTGCAATCTGCATAGCCACGGTCCTGGCCGCATGCTCAGCAGCCGAAGAATCCAGCAGCACAGTGTAAACCTTCAGACGCGTAGAAAGAGGCATCAGACGCTCCAGCAAAACCTCCCGGGAAGGCTCCACGATGTAATCGCATCCCCCCTCTCCGCCAGGCAGAGAAAGCGGCAGGTAAGTCTCCCGCACCGAAGGCTGCGAAGAAGTAGAAGCGAAATGATTATAAACTAGTTCCACACGGTCATATGTCCCGTCCAGATAGAGGTCCATTATCTTCTGCGCCAACTCGGCCGCCGGGGCATATGATGGCTTGTCCGAAAGCTTGGAAAAATCCTCCGGCGAGGCATATCCCAGGCGCTTCATTGCATCGGCCATCTTCCTTCCGACCGAATAGACAGTGATGTCCGAGGGCTTAAGACCCGCATTGCGGTACTCCGATATGACCGCCTTCACAGCACGGACAGCATTCGAATTGAAAGCCCCGCACAGTGACGAATTGGACGCGAAAGCGATTATCGCAACCCGGCGCACCTCACGCTGCTCCATCAGCGCGGCCGAACCAGAAGCCCCGCCCGGCACGGAAACACCTTCGGCCATAAGATGGACCAGCACATTGTGGAGTTTGCGCTCATATGGAAGCATATTCGCGATAGCCCCCTGAGCACGGTGCAGTTTCGCCGAAGCCACCATCTTCATCGCAGAAGTGATCTTCAGCGTACTTCGCACCGAATTGATGCGTCCCTTTATTTCCTTGAGCGACGGCATCCTACTGCTTGAACTGCAAAACTACCATCGAGGCCTCGGACTCGATAACCGAAGTCAGTGATTCATCGAACTTTCCTTCAGAGAGGGCCTCAAGGACATCAGTATGCGAAGAACGCATCCTCTCCAGGAAAGAATCCTGGAACGCACGCACCTTGTCAATGGGGATATCCTCCATCAGGGCATGGGTGCCGCAATAGAGAATCGCAATCTGCTCACCGACAGGCATAGGCGAATACTTCGGCTGGATAAGGAGCTGGTTGTTCTTGCGCCCCTTGTCCAGAGTCATGGCAGTCACCTTGTCCACATCGGAGGAGAACTTTGAGAAAGTTTCCAGCTCCTCGTACTGGGCCTGGTCGATCTTCAGGGTACCGGCGACCTTCTTCATGCTCTTCACCTGTGCGCTTCCTCCAACCCTGGACACCGAGATTCCGACATTGATGGCAGGCCTGAACCCCTGGTTGAACAGGGAGGACTCCAGGTAGATCTGGCCGTCGGTGATGGAAATCACATTGGTCGGAATATAGGCTGAGACGTCTCCAGCCTGGGTCTCGATGATCGGAAGGGCAGTCAGAGAACCTCCTGCCTTCACCTTCCCCTTCAGGGACTCCGGGAGGTCGTTCATCTGCTCGGCAACCTCCTGCTGGTCGATGATCTTAGCCGCCCTCTCGAGAAGACGGGAATGAAGGTAGAACACGTCACCCGGATAAGCCTCGCGTCCCGAAGGACGGCGCAGGATCAGGGACACCTCGCGATAGGCCACGGCCTGCTTGGACAGGTCATCATATACCACCAGGGCGTCACGTCCGGTGTCGCGGAAATACTCCCCTATGGCAGCACCCGCGAAAGGAGCATAGTATTGAAGCGCGGCAGGATCGGCCGCAGTAGCGGAAACGACTATCGTATAGTCCATTGCTCCACGCTCACGCAGGCTCTCCACAATAGCGGCCACTGTCGAAGCCTTCTGGCCTACAGCGACATATATGCAATAGACCGGATTACCTGCCTCGAAGCCGGGACGCTGGTTGATGATGGTGTCGATCGCTATGGAAGTCTTTCCTGTCTGGCGGTCGCCGATAATCAGCTCCCTCTGTCCCCTTCCGATTGGAATCATGGCGTCTATCGACTTGATACCGGTCTGGAGAGGTTCGTTAACGGGCTGGCGGAAAACGACTCCGGGAGCCCTTCTCTCAAGAGGCATCTCCACGAAATCCCCGGTGACCGGGCCCTTGCCGTCAAGCGGATTGCCCAGGGGATCCACTACCCTTCCGAGCATGTTCTCACCCACACGGATAGAGGCGATCCTCCCTGTCCTGCGGACGGTCATCCCTTCAGTGACCTCATCAGTCGGGCCGAGAAGGACCGCACCAACATTGTCCTCCTCAAGGTTCATGACGACTCCCATGACCCCGCTTTCGAATTCGAGAAGCTCGCCTGCCTCGGCGTTAACCAGTCCCCACATACGCGCGACTCCGTCGCTGACCTGAAGGACCTTGCCCATCTCGTCGAAGCGTGCATCGCTGCCAATCCCCTTCAGCTGCTGAAGGAGGATCTGGGAGATTTCGCTGGGCCTTATGCTATCTGCCATATGCTTAAATATTCAAATGATCTCAATTAATGGGCGGCATTCATCTCCATGAATCCGCGCCGGATAGTTTCGAGCTGTGTCTTGACGGAAGCATCTATCAGCCAGTCATCCACCTCGAAAACAAAGCCCCCGACTATGTCGGGTTTGACCTCGGTGGTCATCTGCACCGAACAGCCGGTGTTCTTCCTGACGAACTCCTCCAGCTGCTCCTCCAGGGAGCGCGACGGAGACGTCACAGTCAGATGGCACAGTTTGATCTTCCTGGACCGGTACCAGAGCCTCTGGAAGGAAGAAAAGATGTAACGGAGCAATGAAACACGCCCGGAGCGTATCACCAGAGTGATGAACTGCCTGAGTTCCGGAGCGAGCTTTTTGCCCCCGAGGACCGACTCGAAAAGCTGCAGTTTGCCGGAAACGGGCAGATCCCCCCGCCCTTCCAGCACGCGACGCAGCTGCGGAACCGACGACAGGGCCTGGGACAGAGTAAGGGTCTGGGCCAGCACCTCCTCCCCGCCACCCGTCTCATCGACGAGAAGCAGGAGTGCCCTGGCATATCTTGAAGAAATCAGACCCGTATCCATATGCTCAGACCTCCTTGTTCAGATCACTGTCGGTAAGTTCCCCCGCAAGTTTCTCAGCATATTCCTGCTGTCCTCCCTGCGCATCGAGTTCACGGCGAAGCACCTTTTCGGCGATTGCCACCGACAGGTCTGCGACCTGGCGGCGGATGTCCCTCACGGCATTGTCCCTCTCAAGGGCGATCTCCGCGCGGGCGGCAGAGAGGATCTTCGAAGCCTCCTCCCCGGCCTGGACCTTCGCCTCGGCGATTATGCGCTCCTTCTCGGCGGAAGCCTCCTGAAGCATCTTCAGCTGCTCCGCCCTGGTCTTGTCAATGAGCTCCTTCTGCTCCCTGGCCAGTCCATGCATTCTCTCCTCGGCCACCTGAGCATCCTTCAAGGCTTTCCGGATCCCATCCGTCCGTTTCTCGACCATATTGGTCACGGTGGGGAGTCCGACCTTTGCAAGGATGAAGAACAACAGGCCGAAGACCAGGACCATCCAGAAGATGAGTCCTATGTCAGGAGTCACAAGGGACATGGCAGGCTACCCAACGAACAGGCCGAGAACACAAGCGATGATTGCAAACAAAGCGGCACCCTCGATCATACCGGCAACGATGATCATGCTGGAACGAAGGTTACCTGCGGACTCGGGCTGACGGGCCATGGCTTCCATGACGGCCTGACCGATCTTTCCGATTCCATATGCAGCGGCGAAAGCAGCTATAGCAGCTCCGATGACGCAACCGAACTTGCCGAGAGATGCTCCGGCAACTGCCTGAAGGATTGTGAAAAGTAACATGATGTTATAGTTTAAGATAGTTTATATGTTTCATTCTTTCTGGTGAGCCAGGCCGATGTAGATCGACGACAGCATGGTGAACACAAAGGCCTGGATAAAGGAAATAAGCAGCTCGAGTACATCGAGGAACAAGCCGAAAGCCACTGACACTATGGTCATTCCGCCCAGCAGCAGGCCTCCGTACTTGGCCATGATAAAGATAAGGCACATTACGCTCAGTATCTGGATGTGGCCAGCGAGCATATTCGCAAAAAGCCTCACGGTAAGGGACACCGGCTTCATGAGGGCGCTGAACACCTCGATAACCGGCATAATGGGTTTCAGGAACCCGGGCACATCCGGGAGGAAGATTTCCCTGTAGTACTCCTTGTTCCCGAAAAGATTGACTATGAAGAAAGTAAACAGTGCGAGGACCAGGGTACAGGCTATGTTTCCAGTGAGATTGGCCCCGCCCGGGAAGATCGGGATAATCCCCAGGAAATTGTTGGTGATTATGAACAGGAAGACAGTGATCAGGTAAGGAGAATACTTTTTGTAGTCCTCCTCCCCAATGTTCTCCCGGGCCATCTCATGGATCATCATTATGACCGGTTCCATGAACGCCGCCAGCCCCTCCGGAGCCTTCTTCTCGCTGTCGTGGGTCCTGTACCAGCGAGCAGTAAGGAGCACTATTACCAGGATCAGCAGGGAACTGATCATAAGGGACAGCACGTTCTTCGTAATGGAAAGGTCCAGCGGACGCGTGACGCTGCCGTCAGGGGCGACCTCAACCAGCTTGTTGGAGTATTTCAGCTCGTCGGACTGGATCCGGAAGCCTTCATATGTCTCACCTTCAGCTATATGCTTCGATGAGAAGACATGCCACCCGCTGGTCTTGGAGTAGAGGATAACAGGAAGGTAGATAGCCACCGGATGGCCCTTCCACGTCCACATATGCCATTCATATGAATCTCCGATATGGCTGAAAATGACATCTGAAACGTTGATTTCGGAAGTGTCGGAGGCCTCTTTCCCCGCTGCAGACGCCGCGATCGCCGGCGCACAGGGAACGAGCGTCAGCAACAGAAGGCATATGCAGAAGAATCTTTTCATATCTCGGCGCACACTTCGACCTTGTTATTCCTCACCTCCGCGAATCCGGATCGGATCGCGAGGCTGTTCTCACCGTCCGCACTTTCATATGTGATCGTCCCGGCCTCGAGAGAGGATATGATCGGCGCGTGGTCCCTGAGGACCTCGAACGGGCCGAGGGTCCCTGGAAGGAAGACCTTGCTGACATCGGTGCTGACAATGGTCTCTTCCGGAGTGATGATCTCGAGTCTTATGGGATAATCAGGCATATGACCGCGCTGTTAGCTGTTTTTAGCCCTGGCGAGCATGGCTTCGCCCTTCTTGATGACGTCCTCTATGGTTCCGCAGTTAAGGAAAGCCTGCTCCGGCAGGTAGTCGCATTTGCCGTCGAGGATCATGTTGAATCCCTTGATGGTGTCCTTGATGTCCACCATAACTCCGGGAACACCGGTGAACTGCTCTGCGACCGCGAACGGCTGGGAAAGGAACCTCTGTACCCTCCTGGCACGGTTCACAGTGAGCTTGTCCTCTTCGGAAAGCTCGTCCATGCCGAGGATGGCGATGATGTCCTGGAGCTCTGCGTTGCGCTGGAGGATCTGGATGACCCTCTGGGCGCAGTCATAATGCTCCTGCCCGATGATTTCCGGATCGAGGATCCTGGAAGTGGAATCGAGCGGATCCACCGCTGGATAGATTCCCATCTCGGTAATCTTACGGCTCAGGACCGTAGTGGCGTCCAGATGGGCGAAAGTGGTGGCGGGAGCGGGGTCGGTCAAGTCGTCGGCAGGCACGTAAACAGCCTGTACAGAAGTGATTGAGCCGTTCTTCGTGGAAGTGATCCGCTCCTGCATATGTCCCATTTCCGTGGCCAGGGTGGGCTGGTAGCCCACTGCGGAAGGCATACGTCCCAGAAGGGCGCTGACCTCTGATCCGGCCTGTGTGAAACGGAAGATGTTGTCAATGAACAGCAGGATGTCCTTCGGAGCTTCGGGGTCCGTTGAATCCCTGAAGGATTCCGCCATGGTAAGTCCGCTGAGGGCCACGCTGGAACGGGCTCCGGGCGGCTCATTCATCTGGCCGAAGACCATGGCCACCTGGGACTCGTTGATCTTCTCCCTGTCCACCTTGGAGAGGTCCCAATGGCCTTCCTCCATGGATTTGAGGAACTCGTCGCCGTACTTGATCACATTTGATTCTATCATCTCACGCAGCAGGTCGTTTCCTTCCCTGGTACGCTCGCCGACTCCGGCGAATATGGAGAAACCGTTATGCTTCTTGGCGATGTTGTTGATGAGCTCTTTGATCAGCACGGTCTTGCCTACTCCCGCACCTCCGAAAAGCCCGACCTTTCCTCCTTTGAGGTAGGGTTCGAGCAGGTCGATGACCTTGATCCCGGTGAAGAGGACTTCCTGGGAAGTGGTGAGATCGTCGAACTTGGGGGGCTCGCGGTGGATGGGAAGATGGTTGGTCCTGTCCAGCGGTCCGAGACCGTCTATGTCCTCTCCCGTTACATTCAACACCCTGCCCCTGAGCTGTTTCCCTACAGGCATGATAATCGGGCCATGGGTATTGACCACTTCCATCCCCCTGCGGAGACCGTCGGTCGAATCCATTGCCACGCACCTGACCGTGTCTTCCCCGATGTGCTGGCGGGCCTCGATGACGAGTTCCTTCCCGTCATCCTTGCGGACCGTCAGGGCATCGTAAATCTTCGGGAGCTCCTTGGATGCGTCCTCGGCTGACACGTCGAAATGGACGTCCACTACCGGGCCGATGATCTGTGAAATGTGTCCTTTTATGTCTGACATCTGTTCTGGTGGAGTTTCTGTTTCAATTTGTAAAGATACACATTTTTTCCGTATGTAGACTTACGGAAAACATATGTGTCACCTCACCTCTATCGGGAGGCTGGCGGACTTCAGTCCGGGCGCCGAGGCCTCCAGAACGGCGTTTCCGCTTGATTTGGAGGCTGATACGATTACAGTCGCCCTTCCGGAGAAGACTGGCATCTGCGGCTCATGGAAGGGATAGAGGCAGGTCGGGTCTCCGTTCGCCGCGGCCCTGAACGAAGCCGGTCCGGAGACCTTGAATGACAGCAGGTCAGATGCTTCCGGACAGAGGTTTCCGTCCTTGTCCACTACCGAAGCCGTGACATAGAGCAGATCTTTGCTTCCGGCATCGAGCCCGCCCGAGACGCTCTGCTCCGGCTTCCCGTCGAAGAGCTCCGAATAGTTCCCGCAAGTTGCCGTCAAGACTATGTGGTCCGGAGCTCCGGCAGTGCGGACATATGCCGTGTCAACCGCCGCGCCGTTCTGGTCATATGCGATCACTTTCAGTTCTCCGCTCTGATACGGGACGGCCGGCCATATGAGCCTGTATCGTCCGTCGAGCGGTTCGCATTGTCCGCCCTGGGTGCGTCCGTCCGTCGCAGTGGCCCAGGAACCATATGTCCCAGAGGGCTTTGCCTCTTTCTTGAAGCGCTCCGCGACGCGGCCGGTGTTGTAGAGGCGGCCGCCTTTGGCATAGTCAACGCGGGATGTCTTGCGTACCCTTCCCATCGAGACCCCGTTGACGAAGAGCTCGGCCTCAGGCCAGGAAGTGTAAACGTACACCGGGACGTCCAGCTTGCCGCCCTTGCCGGCAGCCTCTTCTTCCCAGTTCCAATGAGGAAGCACGTGCAGGGTCGGGGATCCGGTGTTCCAGACAGAGCGGAAGAGCCAGTAGCGGTCTTTCGGAATCGATGCCAGGTCCACTATGCCGAACATGGAAGAATGGTTCGGCCAGGAATTGATCCCATATGGAGTGGGTTCTCCGAGGTAGTCCCATCCGGTCCAGACGAACTGGCCGAGGGTCCAGGGATAGTCATCCGCAAGGGCAAAATCCACATCCGGAGTGTTGGACCACCAGGCGGCGTCCTGGTCATATGCAGAGCACTGGTGGTCGGGGTCCATGGCGCCGAAGCGTTTCTCGGCCGGGAGCTTGTAAACCCCGCGGGAGGAAATAGTGGAACCGGTTTCCGAGCCGAGGATAAGTCCCTGGGGAAGAGTCGTATATGCTTCTAGATATTTGAATGTGCGGTAGTTGATCCCGGGGATGTCCAGCGCGGCGCCGAACCCGTTCTTGAGGATGTCGTCAACCCTGTCCATCCCGCAGGTAACCGGGCGGGTAGGATCCTCACGATGGCATATGTCCTGTAGGAATTCGACTACTTTCACTCCGTCCGGGGAGCTCTGGGTGGGCACCTCATTGCCTATGCTCCACATCACCACGCTGGGGCTGTTGCGGAACTGGCGGATCATGTTGACCATGTCTTTTTCGGCCCATTCGTCGAAGAAGAGGTGATAACCGTTCTTGCACTTGGCCTTGTCCCATTCGTCGAACGGCTCGACCATCAGCATCATTCCGGTCTGGTCGCATATGCGGACAAGTTCAGGGGCGGGCATGTTGTGCGAAGTGCGTATGGCGTTGCAGCCCATATCCTTGAGCATCTCGACCTGGTGCCTGATGGCGCTTTCGTTGACTGCGGAGCCGAGTGGGCCGAGGTCATGATGCATGCAGACGCCCTGGAATTTCAGTGGCTCGCCGTTTAAGAGCATTCCCCTTTCGGGGGAGAATTCGACTTTACGGAAGCCGAAGCTGACTGAGCTGCGGTCCACTACCCTGCCGCCCACGAGGACTTCGGATGTGCATATGTACAGGTTCGGGCTGGATGGGCTCCAGAGCTGCGGGTTGCTTATGGTAAGGCTGGTCTCGGCGATGGAGGTGGTGGAGCTGCCGGTGGTGCTGCTGCTGGAGCTGCCGGTCTCTGATTGCCCCGTCTCTGCCTCCCCGGTCGCCACAACCTCCCCGGCGGGGCTGTAAATGGTTGTGCGTACGGTGGTTCCTTTCTTGCCGCCCTCATCGGTCCCGGCACCCTCGACCGTAGTCCTTACATATGCAGTGGCCGAAGATGCACTGACCTGAGGAGTAGTCACCTGTATTCCCCAGACCGGAATCCTGGCCTCGCCGGTCACAATGAGATGGACGTTTCGGAACAGGCCTGCGCCGGGATACCATCTGGATGATTGTGGCAGGTTCTCCAGCCGCACCGCCAGAGTGTTCTTCCGGCCTTCCAGGGCATCCGTCACGTCGCACCAGAAGGAGTTGTAGCCACACGGCCACCATGCCACCTGCTTCCCGTTGACCCAGACCCTCGCCTGGCTCATGGCCCCGTCGAAGACCAGTACCGCCCTGCGGCCCGCAGGCACGTTGAAAGTTGTCCGGTACCAGCCAACACCGACATATGGGAGTCCCCCGGTCCGGCCGGTGTGCTTCTGCGGTACCCTCTCGCCGTCCTGGATTATCATAGTTGTCTGGAGATCGTTCTCTTCGTCGAAGGGGCCGTAGATCGCCCAGTCATGGGGCACCTCAACCTCCTGCCACGCCGAATCGTCGAATTTTAACGCAGCGGGCCCCTGAGCGACGGCGTCAGTGAACCAGCCGGGCTCCTCTCCCCTATGGAATCTCCAGCCCGTATCCAAAAGGGTTTCGGTCCGCACATCGCGGGATCCGCACGAACAAACAGCGAAAGCCGCGCACACTGCGGCCGCCAGAACTGAGTATCTCATATGATTCTAAAAATGGTCCTGACACAAAGATATGAATTTTATGTGAAGGAGTGATTTTGATAAATACTGCAGAATAATTATATTTGCAGTCCTTTTCCGGAGTTACGATCTTTTTCCGGAAGTCAAGGGCCAAAGGAGAGTTGTCCGAGTGGTTTATGGAGGCGGTCTTGAAAACCGTTGTACCGCGAGGTACCGGGGGTTCGAATCCCTCACTCTCCGCAAAAGAGGGTGACTAATAAGTGATTATTGGTCACTCTCTTTTTCTATTTTCAGGCCCAAGGCCATTTGATCAATCTCGTCCACGGAAAAGGCTGGATTTGTGGACGAGTTTCATATTTTCGGTAGTTCGTCCACAAAAAAG
>JAFRXO010000045.1 GCA_017443465.1 Bacteroidales bacterium | reverse complement strand
TTATCATCGGAGCATTCGTAATGGTCGACAGACGCATCAGTATGTCGGCGCTCCCCTTTGCGTCCTTGAATAGTCCGACCGCATCGGGATTCTCTATAAAGTTGATCTCGATGAAACTCTTGAAAGTCTTGCCGAACTCGCGGATGGAATAGGTCTTTCCAACCTGACGGGCACCTGTTATTAGCAGTGCATTACCAGATTTTCGGTAATAATCCATTAAGTAATTATCTATCTTTCTTTTAAGCATATTACTTCCATTTTTCCAACGCAATTTATGGACAAATTTCCACTTTTCCAAAAATGTTGCGGGGATTTCTTCCACTTTTCCAACGCCTAAACGAACATTCTATTCTTCTCAAAAGATAATTGAACTGGTATAGTCCAGCACAATGTATTAGACATACTATCCTAACGGTAGATTCCGCTTGTTTTGAGCCTCATTTATTATGCCGGGGAATATTCCCGAAGACGTCACCGGGGTTTTTTTATTATGCGGATATGCACGGCTACACGGAAGTTATTTACGAGCTTTGTGTACCACATTTCTACCACGGTATCTGCAACTATTTGATTATCAATTAGTTAAACATTCTGCATCGGGAAATAAATGGCCAAAAACTGAAAGTTAAAATTCGCGCAAAAACTGCCTATTACAACGACTACAAGCTCGGATTCATCCCCAGAGCGCACAACCACGACATCTCCAAGTACCTGGACATGGGCCTGCTTGACATCTATGAGGTCCGCATCACCCGCCTTACTCCGGATGTCCAGCCCGAGCAGCAGGTAGAGGTCATCGTGAATATCCTGAATCAGAATTGAGATCTGTCCCGGCTTGCCTAGCGGGAGTGCCAGAATGGAAAAGTAGCGCCGTCATCAGGTCAGCAAACCATTCTGGCTTTTTCTTTCCCGTAAAGAATTCTTAAATTTGATTCCTGGAATCTTTGACCCCTTCTCTTATGGAATCACGCAAACACCTCGCAGCCGAGAAGAAGCGCTGCAACTCACATAACTGCGCCCAGTCGGTCGTCTGCACCTACTGCGACCTCGTGGGCCTTCCCGAGCAGACCGCCCTGGACATCGCCGGAGCGTACGGCACTGGCATGGGCAATATGGAAGGCACATGCGGAGCCATCGTCGGCGCCGGGATGATCGTAGGCCTCGCCACACAGGACCGCAACCTCTCCCGCTCCCGGATGAAGCAGATCATGGAGAAGTTCCAGGAACGGAACGGCGCCACCAGGTGCAAACTCCTCAAGGGCGTAGGGACCGGCCAGCCCCTTCGCGACTGCCCCGACTGCGTCGCCGATGCTTCTGAGTTCCTTGAAGAATTCCTCTAACGTCCTTAATAATGGTCATCAACGTCTATTCACAATACTTCCAGGCCAGGGCCTGCTTCTCCGGTGTGGAGCGCCGGGGCGCCCTGGTCCTGCTGATTTCCGACTCGGAAGCCGGAATGATTTCATACAAGGTCGCCGTTTCCTTCTTCCCTCATCGGGATGCGGAGGATTTCGGGGTGTCGTATGACGCATATTTCGAGAAGGAGGTTTACAGCGCTCTTGGCCGCCGTTCCAGAAAGCGTGAAGCCGCATTCCTGGAGTCCCTCCGGAGCGAGATCGATGCCATCGCGGCAGAGCATGACGCAATGGTCGACTGGGAGCATCCCTTGAATGAGGCACGGATGGGATAAGGCAATGAAAGATACAGATTTCATAGAGTCCCTGCTTGAGAAGCCCTACTGGCTGATCGATGTCCTGCCGAAGCAAGTACCGGCCGGATCCGCCGGACAGTACTTCAACGTGGAGCGGTATTTCCTGTCCCGGCTAAATGAGTTCAGCCGGAAGTTCGCCCGCGTTCTTATCAGGCTGAACTGGTACTATGACCTTACGGTGAGCACGGACGGGGAGAGCTGGATCCTGAACGGATCCCCCGAGGACCTGGCGCGTCAGTGCGCCCAGGCAGAAGGCCTTTTCGTCTGGGGCCCTAAACATACTGAGCCATGACCTTCCTCCTCGAATCCCTCGCAGCCTGCGCCCTTTTCTCCCTGTTCGTCTTCCTGATGTCCAGGGACCCGGTGAAGACGGTCTTCAACTATCCCCCGG
>JAFRXO010000044.1 GCA_017443465.1 Bacteroidales bacterium | reverse complement strand
TGCCTCCGCATTGTGCGCTTTGATATAGGAGGCGAGGGCTTTGGGGGCGATTGTCGTGCCTTCCTTCAGCGTATAACTGACCTTCATACTCTCGCCCCCGGGCGGTGTCCCCTCGGCAGCCTCCTGACTTACGGGAACGCCTATCTCCTTGCCGCCCGCTGAAACGCTCACCTTTCCCTTGCGCTGCTCTCCGCCGGTGTTTTCCTGTACAGTTAAGGTCGCCTCGGAACCGCTGGTGCTCACGCTGATCCAATCGTCGCCGCTCGTGGCAGTCCAGCTGTCCTGGTTGGTGGTTACCGTGAAAGAATAGGTCCCGCCGAATGAAGATACAATCAGATTGTCAACGGATAAAGTCAATTCCACCGAGGGGTCAGGCGGGGTTACGACCGGATCCGGACCGGGGTCGGGTTCAGGTTCAAGGCCTGGGGGGTCGCAGGCAAACAGCAGGGCCGCGCCAAGTAATATGGCAGCGGGAATCCGAAGGAAGTGCAGGAAGGATTTCATATCTTTCGTCATTACTTCCCGTAAGATAGGAATTCAGTTCCCCGGCACCGGCCGCAGAATCTATAAACCGATGCGCCAAATTCACAAGAATTTCGAAACATCCTGGCTAAGTGTTTGGTAATGAGACTCGTCGGTTGCAAGACGGATGAGGAACGGCTAATACTCCATTGTCGTGTGGAGAATCCGCAGTATTACTTCAAACGAATGAAACCATCGGAAACGATATAAAAGCAAAGCAAAGGCCCAGCGGATCCTCGACATCCAGAAGGACGGGCTTGTGGACTGGGAGAAGCTGAAGAGGTCAAGGACAACACTGCTCTCGTGGCTGGATCATTACGTCACCAGCGAAGAGCATCTGTCTGCGTCCAGTACGAGAAGCAAGCGGAATGCGAAGGCCCGGGTAGAAGAATACCTGGCTTCCATCGGAAAGCAGAATCTGCTCCTATCAGACGTGGACAGGGCCTTCTGTCGCGGATTCATCGCATTTCTTCGTACATGCAAGTACAACAAGGGAAAGAAGACTTTGGGCAATACCACTACCAGAATGATGGTGAACCGAATCGCTGCGGCTCTGAACAAGGCCGTTGTTGACGGACTGATTCCCGGCAATCCGTTCAAGACCCTCGAATCTAAGGAGAAGCCAAAGAAGGACAAGGCGTTGCGCGAATTTGTAATTCGGCAAGCGCACTTTCCGAATTATCTTCCAGTTCGCTCCAAGCCTCATAGAACTTGCGCATATTCTTCAGGCTGGTGACGCCGAAACCCATCAGTCCCGGAAGATTGTTCTTGAGTTGGGCGCTGATGATCTCCAGGGCTCCCGTGCCCCAGAAACCATTTCTGGAGTTCTCGGAGATGTACCGACCAATGCCGAAGTTCAACTTGAGTTGCTCCTGATTGGCAAGCCGGATGGCATTGTACTGTCTCTGGAGGATGGCCTTCTTGATAAGTTCGACGGCCTGGATGTATTTGGGTTCTATCTTGTCCATAGGACAACCATTTCTA
>JAFRXO010000043.1 GCA_017443465.1 Bacteroidales bacterium | reverse complement strand
CTTTTTTGTGGACGAACTACCGAAAATATGAAACTCGTCCACAAATCCAGCCTTTTCCGTGGACGAGATTGATCAAATGGCCTTGGGCCTGAAAATAGAAAAAGAGAGTGACCAATAATCACTTATTAGTCACCCTCTTTTTTCTTTGTTATCTATGAGGTTTACAATTCTTTAATTTGATACTGCCCGGACGGGCATGCCGTAGCGACGTTCATACATGTATCAGTCAGCAGGGTGATAGTCCTTTTTATGTGGTAAAATATTGATAGAAAATATGAATGAATCTTTCCCGTTGTCTCAAAAATATTTAATATAATCCAAAATCAAAGAATCCGGGAAAAAAACTATATTCGTAATATGTTCTCAGACTTGTTGACATATGACATGGGCCCGGGAGTTGATGCGTTTTCTTCCAGGAGAAACTCCGAGCTGCCGTATCCCGTCATCCAGGGACATCAGGTCCATGGATGCAAGGTTGCGGTCATTGAAAGGCCTGGGATGACCCGGGAGGAACTGGAAGGATTCGATGCTTTCGTGACCTGTCTTCCGGAGGTGGCCATCGGTGTGAGGACGGCAGACTGCGTCCCCGTGTTGTTGTATGACCCGGTCCGGAGGGTTGTGGCTGCGGTTCATTCAGGATGGAAGGGGACTGTGTCGCGTATTTCGCAGAGGACGATTGACTTGATGGAACGGCAGTTCCGTTGCAGTGCCGGACATATGCATGCGGTTATCGGTCCCGCTATAGGTCCGGACAGCTTCCAGGTGGGTGAGGAAGTGGTTGCGCGCTTCAGTGATTCAGGTTTCCCCATGGAGCGCATATGGTCTTTCCATGGACGGGGAGACGGCACTCCGATGTCTGGCGGGCATCATATCGATCTTTTCGGGTCCAACAGGTGGCTGCTGGAAGAGGCCGGAGTCCCGCCAGGGAATATCCAGGTTTTCGGAATAGACACCTACACCGACGAATCCTTCTTTTCTGCCAGGCGCGAAGGCGTCCAATGCGGCAGGAACATAAATTCAATCAAGCTGATTGTACCGCACCTGCCATGATCTTGTCGTGGCGACTGTCATAGAACCAGACTGCAGCCAGGACTATGGCTATGGCTGCAAAGCCGCATGCTCCGGTCATTCCCACTGTCAGGTCGTTCCCTCCCTGGATAAGCATCAGGGAAGCTCCTGCAATCGCATTCAGCGTACCATGCATCAGCGCAGCCGGAATCACCGATTTAGTCTTGAGTACGAAGTACAGTTCCAGCGCTCCGAAAAGCAGGCAGAACACGCACATCATCGCCACTCCGGCGACCGGATGCTGAGGATAATTGTGTCCCCGCAGTATTAGGGGAGCATGCCATATGCCCCACACCAGTCCGATAATCAGCGCTGTCTTCCAGAACTTCTCGCCGCGGAGGGCATCGACCATATAATTGCGCCAGCCATATTCCTCGCCGAACGCCGCGACCGCATTTATGGTGCATCCGGCAAATACGCCTCCTATTAGGGTGCTGATAATCATCATCGCAGGCGACATGGAACTGAACTGGGCGGTTACCGTATCAGCAGCCTCGCCTTCAAGTCCCTGGAATGCTATTATGTTCTCCGGACCGTAGTGAAGTCTCGCGCCAGGCACCAGGATGCTGAAGAGGAGGGACAGCAGAAGGACTGCGAACGGCACTGCAATAGCTATAAGCCACACAGGGGAGAAATTGAAATTCAGCAGCTTAGTGCCTGCGGGCTTCTCCTTCCGGATCCATTGCATCACCAGCGCAACGGCCATAGGCAGGAACATGTACATCAGTGATATGAGCTGCATCAGCAGGCGTCCGGCTAATGTAGTCTGACTGATAAGAGCATATGCCAGTTCAAGGACTGCCCACGAGAACAGACAGACGGAGATTGAGTATATGACCGTTTTTTTCATATGTGTCAGAGCTCTTTGACCGGGAAGGTGAAATAGGTGTCGGGGAACGGTTCATCACGGAGGGTGAAGTGCCACCATTCGCTGTCAAGGGCTTTGAAGCCGTGGCGGAGCATTGCCCTCCTGAGGAGCATCCGGTTGGCAAATTGCTCAGGTGTAATGCTGCGTCCGTCAGGACTTTTACTGTTGTCTCCGGTGTACTCGCCAGTGTCAGGGTTCCCGCAGAAATCCGGATGGCTTTCCGGACCGAACCAGTCGAATGTCCCTCCCATGTCGAGTTCTTTCTCTGACGCCATGTCAAACAGGGTCAGGTCCACGGTGGAACCGCGTGTGTGGCCGCTCTTTTCCATTATGTATTCCTGCTCGAAGAGGACGCTTTTGTCCAGGTCCGGATAGAAATACTGCTTCATCAGCGTGTCCGGGATGTCTGCAGCCCAGCGCACAAAATGATCCACTCCCTTCTGGGGACGGTAGGCATCGTAGATCTTGAGGCGGTACCCCTGGGAAATAACGTCGTCGCTGACCGCCTTCAAAGCCGCTGCCGCCTTCTTTGTGAGAAGGGCGGTGGGCTCCTCGTAACCGTCAACCCGGGTCCCCGTGAAATTGTAGGTGCTGTAATACCGGATCTCCATTATGGCATCCGGAACGGCATCCGTCAGAGTGACGAATTCACTGGAATCCTCTTCGGGAAGGTTTACGGCGCCTTTTTGGGGGCTGAACCTGAGGCATATGGCACAGCAAGCAAGTGTCAGGACGGTAACCGCGGCCCAAAATCTTTTAGTATTGTCCATGGGGTATTGCTATTTGTTGCGAAATATAGCTGATTTTGAAAAAATAGAAGAATGAAAGTCAAGTTAACGTTCTTGCTGTCGCTGATTTGCGTTGGTGCTTTTGCCCAGGAAAACCACCTGTCCGTCGACGCGGATTTCCTTACTCGCGGTGAGATCCGCTCCGGCGGCCTGTCTTCAGCCGCGGAACCCCCGAGGACCCCGGAATCAGATGGTATTTCGAGTACTTGAAAAGCCTTTGACTATCTCCCGGTTACTTTCTCGTTAAAGGCGTTGTAGGCGTCCAGGAGGGCTTTTGCGCGGTCCGGGTGGTTTGAGGAAATGAAGTCGGGCTTATGCTCTATGCCCCACCATACCGCTGAGGCGTTATCAGGCGTCCAGTAGGTGGTCTTGATGCCTTCGGCACGGGCCTCGGAGAAGAGCTCCGGGCGGGCCTGGAAGACTTTCAGGTCATATGAGATCCCTGTGTAGCCGCGTTTCCTGGCTTCGGCTGCTCCCATCGCGTTGATGTTGTTGCTGATGTAGATGATCTCGGCTCCGGGGCGGTTGGCGGCAAGGTAGTCACAGGCCCATTCGCTGAATGAGGTGAATTCCAGCTGGCTGCCCATTCCGAGCTCATCCGCCAGAGCGCATATCCGGCTCGTAACGAACTCATCCCGCTCCTTGGTGTAATGTGTTTTGATTTCGCATATGACCTGCATCGGAGACTCTTTGGCAACCTTCAGGAATTCCCGGAGGGTAGGGATCTGTTCCCCGTCAGGAAGTCTGACCGAACGCACTTCCTTGAAGCTGGTCTTTTGTATGTTCAGTCCGGTTTTGAGGATCATCGGACCATGGAACACGACCAGGGAGTCATCGCTGGTCATGTTTACATCGAATTCCATCGCATATACTCCGAGCCTCTGGCAGTTCCGGAGGGCCGAGACAGTATTCTCATATGAATCTCCGGTGGTGTGGTAGCCTCTGTGCCCTACGATCCGAGTCTGGGCTGGAAGATGGAAGCATATGCTTACCAATAGGATAAGCGCGAGAAATAGTTTCTTCATGGCTGACGTCATCTGGTTTCGTCAAATGTGAACTCTTCCCATGGCAGTTCGGCGTCCTTTCCGTTGTCAAGTACATCGGCTGCGTGGCAGAGCATCGGGAAATCTGCAAGGTCCAGTTTGCCGAGGGAAGCCTTTCGGGCTACCGCCCTGTAAACCCGGCGGGAAACCACCAGGCTCTCTAGGGTGACTCCGGAGAGGATTTCGAGGGCTGCCTCGCAGGTTTTTCCTTCTCCCAGAAGGATTCCGACCTTTCGTGTGCGTCCTCCATATACCGTCACGTACAGGTCGCCTATGCCTATGTTTTCGCAGTCGCGGGAAGCCCCCTGCATCTCGAGAAGCAGGCGCATTTCCTTTACACCCTGGTAGAATGCCGCAGCCTGGGAATTGAAGTGGAGCCCGGCATCGGGACCGTGGTGGCGGTTCACCAGGCCTATGGTCATGGCGATTGCAAGGGCATAGCCGTTTTTCAGCGCAACTGCGCTCTCCAGGCCGATCACGTCATTGGTCAGCGAGATGTGATAGTAGGAAGTCTGCAGAGCCTCTTTCATCATCTTTATCTGCGCCGTCTCGCGGCCGCAGAAGGCGACTTCAGTCTGGTCGTGGAATACGAGCTCATAGCTGGTGCAGGGACCTCCGATGGCATTCACAGTGCGATTGATGCCTTTCTTCCGCAGTTCTCTTTCCCAATAATCCGGGTAGGAGATCAGAGTCCCGTCTTCAAGGTCGATCAGGCCTTTGGTCACCGAAATGACCGGTACCGAAGGATCCAGTTCACTGAGGACATTTTCCAGGAACCAGTCCACTCCGAAGGAACTCACTCCGCCGATCACGAAGTCCACATCCCTGACTGCCTCTTTCCATTGTTCAAACTGATAGTATCCAATTCCTTCCGGGAACGGGCGGTCAAATTTCGGATGCTTCCCACCGACCCTGCAGGCATCTATTATTTCCCTGTCCAGGGGAGTCCCGACCAGTCTTACTTCGTTCCCGTTTTCCCTTGCCGGGAAAGCGAGGGCCGACCCCATCATTCCCGAGCCGATTATTGCGATTGTCTTTTTCATATCATAAATAATTTACCGGCGATTTGTTGTCTGCCCGCGACCGGGCCAGAGGTTGTTGGTTGGAAAATAATCGATGCCAAGGGCTGCGGACTGCTGCGCAGCCTCAGGCGTATCTACCGCCCGGAAACATATCTTGAGTCCCAGCGAGTGGCAATGGTCTACCAGCTCTTTCAGCGAATCTATGCATATGTCTCCGTGCTGGAGGTGAACTTCTTTCGAAAGATCCGGGTAATTGAAGGCGAGGGCTGCATTGCCCAGCGAAACGAGCCAGTCGATATCATCTGTCTTTGCGAAGATGAGGTGGATGAGTTCCTTACCTCCCGTTGCGCGGTAGGCTGCGAGCAGGTCCCGGTTGCTCGACGAGATGACGCAGCGGCCCTGCATTCCATGGCGTGCGATGCAGCGGTTCATCTGTTCAATCACGCCGTCGTCCTCCTTGAGCTCCACGAATGCGACAAGACCGCCTTTCCGGCATATGCGGAAATAATCATCCATGGTCGGGACTGATTTCTGGCGTTTGGACAGGGCGGAGTAGTCGTAGCACTTATCAACCGTATTCCCGTTCACTTCCTGAATTTCCAGAGCCTTGATCTCCGGCCACGTGTGCTCTTTTACGGGACCGCTGCCGTTGGTAGTGCGGTCAAGGGTGGCATCATGCATACATATCACCACTCCGTCGGAAGTCATTCGGAAATCGGACTCGATGGCCCATAGCCCGTGAGGGGCGCAGGCTTCGAATGAGGCAAAGGAATTTTCGGGGCCGAAAGGCTGGAGCCCTCGGTGCCCTGAGAACAGGGGGGACTCGAGGCTGTTGGATTCATTTACCGTGTGAATGATGTTCCTGGTGCCGGCGCAGGAGATGAAGAACAGGATGCACGGGATGGTCAGAAGACAGGTCAGTAGCCTTTTTGGATTCTGTCTCATAATCAGTTGTTTGTCTTATGCGGTTTTCCCGCCATGCAGACCAGGGTGGTGAAGATGCCGCCGAGCGGGCACCACCAGGTCCATGCAATGTAAGTGTGTCCGAACAGTTCCTTCTGGAACATCAGGGGCAGGGTGATGAGGGCTCCCAGCAGGAGGGCGGCCAGCACGCTGCGGGTGTTGCCTCTCTTGGTGAAAATGGCTGTGAGGAAGACGCCAAGCATTCCTGTATAGGCAAAGCACATTATACCGGTGGCGAAATCCACGAGGTTGAGTCCGCTGCTCTGCTGCATTACGCAGGTTACAATGGCGAAGCCGGTGAGAAGCAGGCCCATCAGGGCTACCATCCAGCGCGAAGATGCGATCTGGTCCTTGTCGCCTTTGATTTCGCGTCCACGTTCTTTCCGGATCGGCAGATAGAGGTCGGCGACAAAACTCGATGCCATTGAATTGATGGCGGAATTGAAACTCGACAGGGCGGCTGCGAGCAGGCCCGTAATCATGAGGCCGCGAAGCCCTACGGGGATGTGGTTCTTGATGTACTGCGGGAAGACGTCGCGGGCATCGGTGAAAAAGCCTGCGCTGACGGCTCCGTCAGCGGTGGGGTCGTTTATGTACTTCGCGTAAAGCAGCAGGCCTATGCACAGGAAGACCAGCACGATAGGAAGTGTAAGCAGCTGTGAGGCCACGAGGGAGGAGCCTGCCTTGCGGACGTCCTTGCAGGCCAGCTGCCTCTGGACGAACTCTTGGTCGGTAGTGAACTGTGCGATCTTGAAGATAGCTACTCCCACGAGGCCGCCCAGAAGTGTGTAGGGCTTGGAAAAATCGATGCTGGGATCAAGCATCTGCACTTTGCTCCCGGGGACCCATCCGGTCAGGCTGCCATCGGCAGCCAGGCCGGGTACGACACCTGCGGAGCCGGGGGACTTCACCATCCCTCCCGCCGTGAGCGTATGCCAGACCTCGGAAAGGGAGACCCCGCCGAGATTGCAGGCAATGAAGACAAGCGCGACCAGTCCGGTGAAAACCATCAGAAGGGTCTGGAAGGTGTCGATGTAGAGAAGGCCTTTGATGCCGCCCATCATGGTGTAGAATGTGGAAACCAGTCCCAGGATGATTATGCTCCAGACCATGAACTGGAACTGGATGCCGCCGAACTCTATCACGCTGATGGCTATGGCTGCGATGAACAGGCGCGATCCTGAGGTGAAGAGCTGTCCAATCAGGAACATCACTGAGTTGGCCTTGCGGGATTTCTGCCCGAACCGGTCGCCCAGGAAACCGTATATGGTTATGGTGCCGGCATTGTAAAGTCTGGGCAGGATGAAAGCAGCTACCATGGTGCCTCCCACGATGGCGCCCAGGAGGTTGAAGATGTAGGTGAGGTTGGTGTTGAAGCCCAGTTCCGGCGAACCTACGAAGGTGCCTGCGGAAATGGACGTCCCGGTGGCGGCCACGGCTACAAGCCATCCTGGCATGGACCGTCCGGCCACGAAATAGTCCTCGATGTTCTTGTTCCTGTGGCTGAAAAGATAGCCTATGGTGATCAGGGCCGAGAGGAACAGCGCGATGATGAGCCAGTCAATAACGGACATATGCCTTAATTTATCTGTCTTCGGCCTGATGGCCGGTCCGGTCAACCTGGTGATAGAATTGGGTATATGGCACGTCGGTGCGCCCGGCGCCCTTTTTCATAAGGGCAACGAGATCCTGGAAACAGGAGGTGTAGATATCGCGCGGGACGAGTCCCTTGGCGGTGCATATGCGTGCTGCCAGTCCAACCACTTCGCCCATCATGGCGCAAGTGCGCATCACGCGCACGGAACCCAGTGCGATGTGGGTAACGCTGATATCGCGTCCGGCCATGAAGAGGTTGTGGACATCTGCGCTGTAAAGGCAGCGGTAGGGGATTGCATATGGGTCGATCGGCACCAGCTTGCCAATGCTCATCCACTCCTCCCCGGGGTACTTGCCGGCGTTGCGAGGATCGGGATAGTGCTGGTCGATGCGCCAGGTGGTCGTGCAGGTGCCGTCTTCATATGGGATGGGACGGGTGAGGTCCTGCTCCCGCAGGATGAGGTCTCCTACGATGCGGCGGCTTTCACGTTTGCCGCTCACATGACTCACCCAGGTGAGGTGGGTGCATTCCCAGTCCTCTTTCTTCGCAAGGCGGTTCTTGCAATAAGAGAATGTGCTGTAAGCCACGTACATACCGTAGTCCCGGATTTTCTCGGCGTCAGCTACCTGGTCGTCGTTCATCCCGACTTCCCAGTACCAGTTGGCACGGTGGACGGGCTCCACGGTCTCTTCATCGAGTTTGAGGCCCCAGTCGATGCTGTCCGGGAATGTGCAGGGGGTGTTCCAGTCTTCGCAATACCACTCGATGGAGACGCCCATAGTGTAACCGTCAGCCTTTTCGGGAGCTAGAGACTCGCCGAATTCGCTTCTGGCTTCGCGTCCCATCATGGTGCGCGCTCCTGCAAGTACCGCCAGGTGCGCATCTCCCGTGCAGTCGGAGAAGAGCCTTCCGGATATGCGGATCCGGTCCTGACGCGTGGCTTCCACGGCCGTGACGGCCGCAATCTTCCCGTCCTCCATTTCCACTCCGTCAACGGTGTAACCTGTGAACAGGGTGATGTTGGGTTCCGCCGCGATCACATCCCATTTTTTCCAGTCCTGGTAATGATGGGCTCCGCGTGCGTTGCCTATCCTGTCAGGGCCGATTTCGTTTAGGATGTAGCCCAGCGACGGGTATGGCGGTACGTTGATCTGGCCTCCGAGTCCTACGCGGACTTCGGACGAATTGTTTCCGCCAAGGATATAACGGTCCTGGATCAGGGCGACGCGTACTCCACCACGGGCGGCCGCAATTGCGGCACACAGGCCGGACATTCCGGCACCCACGATGACGAAATCGAAGTCTCCCTTGTCTTCCACCGGAGTCGGAAGCAGTTCCGCACGCAGGGCGCGGTAGTCCTCCAGGCTGTCGCCGGGAGCCTCTCCGCTACGGGTCAGCAGGATTGCGTCGCATCTGCCGTCAAGGCCCGTAAGGTCATGGAGGGCAAGGCTGTGGCGCCCTTTCGATAGGGCATATGTTCCGCCTTTCTGCCAGTACCATGCCGCCCTCCGGGCGCGCGCCTCTCTGGTGGTGTCGGACTTGTCATCGTCTTTCCCGATACCGAATCCGGCCGGGTCGGGACTGCCGTCCAGGATCACTTGGAAACGGCCGGGGGTCAGGCCTTCCGACCAGAATGCAGTCCAGTTCTTCGTCCGGACCCAGAGGGTGTAATCACCATCGTCAGGGACTTCGAAAGAGGTCTTTGCGTCTTTCTTCAGGGGCTCGCCGATACCGTGGGCCAGCAGATAGCTGGACCCCATCTGCAAGACGAACTGTTGCTCCACGGTCCAGTCTCCCGTATCATCGAAACGGGTGGCCAGAACCATCAGGGAATCACTTCTTGTCATAACGAATTATCAGCATTTCCGTCTCTTACAGGGCATGACCTGCGAGGCGCTGTTTAATGTAATTCTGCCTGTAATCATGGATATTCTCTTTCCACAATGGCATGTACTGGGCAGGTGTACGGTTGGACCAGTGGTTGCGGTACGGGGAGCATATGACCTGGACCGGACCCTCGACTCCGTTGATCCCGGAGAATACCTCCGATGGGGGACAGGTGGTGTCCACGAGTCCTATCTCTACCAGGAAGCGGGCCTTGCATCCCTTCAGAAGCAGTGCGCCGTCAAAGTACGGAGCCACTTTCTTGGTTTTCCGTGCGTTTTTGGGCGTAACGCTGAGGGATGAGAGGTCCATATGCAGAGAAGTCGGGGTCTTGATCCCATTGTTCTCTGCAGGATATGGCCATGCATCGTTGCGTCCGAGAAGGAACCCGCCGTTGCCGACTCCCGCCGGGACGTTGATCACCACATCGGACACCCTGTCGTCCAGTCCCGCCATAGCGGCTGCCTGGGCGCCTCCCTGGCTCTCTCCCAGGAGCATTATCGTCTTCCCGTCCCAGGCAGGATCCTGGGTTATGTAGTCCAGGGCACGTATTGCACGCAGGAACATCATCCGGAAATAGTAGTCTTTCTTGTTGTTGATCGGCCTGGAACTGTATCTAAAGAGCCTTCCGTTCTCCAGTTCCTTGTAGTAGGATTCATCTGCGTCGTTAAGCATTCCGTGGGCGTTGAAGTCAAAGGCGATGGCCCCATATGATGCCAGATTGACCGCATCCCTGACCTTGGCATTGCACCAGTTCCCCGACACACCTGCGGCGTGGAGCTGGATCACTATGGGAAGGGACCCCTTCGCGGCATTCTTCGGACGGGCTACATAGCCTCTGACTGGGATGGTGTCAAGGCTGTTGATTTTAACGTCGAAACACTCGTACTTACGGGCCTCCTCGCCTTTGAGAGCCACCGGTTTGGCCACAGCCTCCATTTTGTGATTCCTCAGATTGCGGATCTGCCGTGCCCAGTAATTTTTCAGGTTGGCCGGGGCCTTGAATCCGGGCCTGAATCCGGTCCCTTCGACTACGTATCCTATCCTGAAAGTGTCTTCAGTCTGATCCAGGTTCATCGGGATCTTCTCAGGCAGAGTACCTTCCTCCCGGAATTCCAGCATTACCGCAACCGGTTCGGTGCGGACGTCGGTGTAAACGACCCTCTTGGAGTTTATGACTCCCAGCTTTATCGTCTTGACCAGCGTCCCGTTTTCGAACACTTCCATCTCCAGGGGCTTGTCATATGCCTCCAGGGGGGTCGCAGTGACCTTTACCGTGTCCGAGACGGAGTACAGACCGCTCGCCATGTCGAGCTCTATTTTTAGATTCTTGTCTATCCTGGGCTGGGCATATGCGCTTCCGGCCATCAGGCATATGAGCACAATCGAGTAAAATAACCTTCTCATGGTGGAATAGATTGTTGATATGTAAAAGTAGGATTTTGCAGTGATAAATCCAAATGGTTATATTTGCATCCTACGGGTTATGCAACTATTTCGTAAAATACTTGAACTGGTAGTCGGGATCATAGCAGGATCCATATTGTCGCGGGTAGGTACGGCCATCCTGGGGCCTCTCGGAGGTATAATCGGCTTTTTCTACGGCTATTATCTCGGCCAGCGTTTCGTGGCCCGGCTTTCCGGAGATGCACCGGCGCAGGGCGGGCAGACGCGTAGCGGCAGCCAGACCGGCCGCAGCCAGTCCTCACGCGGGGGCCAGTCATGGCGCGGATATTATGGCCGCGGCCAATCTGCCGACGGCAACTATGGACATGATGAATGGGCCGGGCGCAATTCATATGACCGTTCTTCATATGACCGCGACGAGTCCCGTCGTACCGAATACAACCGTGATGGCAGTGCGCCTCGCAGTTATGTCTCTCCATATTCTGTCCTTGGAGTGTCTCCTTCTGCGTCCGATGAGGAAATCAAGCGCGCATACAGGGAACTTGCGATGAAATACCATCCTGACAGGTATGCAGGACAGGGCGCGTCTGCCCAGAAACAGGCCGAGGAGAACTTCAAGCTCATCAACAATGCATATGAGCGTATCAAAAAGGAGAGGAGCTACTGATTATTTGCAAAAGAGAGCAGTAATTATTACTTTTACATTTGCTTATAATTCCTGATGCATAATGGATAGAAGACAATTCCTGAAAACAGCCGGCGCCGGCGCAGCGTTGGCCATGGTTGCTGATTTCAATGACCTTTTCGCACGCGGGACCTATGACAAATGGGTCGGAAAACCCTGGAAAGGATGGGAAAAGGGAGAGTTCCAGGTCCACTTCATCTACACCGGGGTCGGGGAGTCCATGTTCATGATTTTCCCTGACGGGACATCCATGCTCCTTGACTGTGGCGACCACGATGTGGTGAGCCGTTCCCAGGCCAGGGGCAGGGTTCCTCTTCCACTGCTTCCCGGAGGTTCCAGGCATGCAGGGGAGTGGATCGCAAGATATGTCCTCAGGGTCAATCCGGGACATGACAAGGTCGATTACATGATGCTGTCCCATTACCACACCGACCATGGCGGGGGACGGGATTTCTATTCAGGGATCAAGCCGGGAACAGAGGACTACCGTCTGAGCGGCTTCTCCGAGGCGGCAGAGTACCTGTCATTCGGAAAGGCTTTCGACCGTGGCTATCCGACCATGAACGAGCCGATCCCCATTCCTCACTCTACCGAAAGGATCCAGATGGAGCAGTTCTACGACAGGGAGACACGTGAGAGGGGGATGAAGGTGGAGCAGCTCAGGCTCGGTGCAGAAGACCAGATAGTCATGCTGAAGGATCCTGCAGCGTTCAGTTCGTTCAAGATCCGCAACATCGCAGCTAACGGCAAGATAGCCCTCAGGGATGGTACAATTAAAGACCTCTATGCCGAAAGGATTGCCAAGACTCATCCTAAAACATTGAACGAGAACGGTATGAGCCAGGGTATCTTTATCAAATACGGCCCCTTCTCCTTCTACACCGCCGGAGATTTTTCGGACAACTGGAAAGATGAGAACGGTGTCACACATGTGATTGAAGAGGAAATGGCCGATGCGGTCTGGCACGCCGACGTAGCCAAGCTTGACCACCACGGTTATCTGAATTCCATGCCCCGCAAGCTTGTCAAGGCTCTTTCCGCAAGGGTATGGGTGAGTTGTGTCTGGGACCAGCCCCACACCGCTCCTCCAACTCTCGAGACGCTTTCCGACAGGTCCCTCTATCCCGGGGACAGGATCATATGCCCGACATGTTTCACTGCCCAGAGGAGGGACGAAGATGCCGGCAAGCCGGGAGTCAGTGACATATGCAAGTCGGCCTTTGACGGAGGCCATGTGGTCCTTAACGTGGAAAAAGGCGGCAAGGCTTATAGTATCTCCTATCTCACGGCCGTCGACGAGTCGATGAAAGTGAGGAGCGTGATGCATTTTAATCCGTAGGAAATTATTATCTTTGTTTAATTAATACACACTATTATGTCTAATATTTCAAGACGAGAATTCCTCAAGATGGGAGGCGCTGCTGCAGCAGGTCTCGCAGTTGCTCCCAACACGGTTCTTGCCCGTCAGGCAACCAAACCTCAGGCTTCCACAGATAAGCTCAATATCCTTGCTGTCGGTATCGGCGGAAGGGGAGCTTCCGACCTCAAGGCACTCTCTACTGAGAACATCATCGGTCTGTGCGACGTCGACTGGGCTTATGCCGGTCACGTTTTTGAGCAATATCCGCAGGCGAAGCGCTACAACGACTATCGCAAGATGTTCGATGAGATGCTTCCCCAGGCCGATGCAGTGCTCGTAGCTACTGCTGACCACTCCCACGCTATCATTGCTTCCGACGCCATGTCCGCCGGAAAGCATGTTTACGTCGAGAAGCCTATGACTCTTTATGCATATGAGTCACGTCTGCTGACTAAGATGGCCAAGAAGTACCGCGTAGCTACCCAGCAGGGTAACCAGGGCGCTTCCAGCTCCGGTACCCGCAAGGCTCTCAACTGGCTCTGGAACGGCGAGATCGGTGAGGTCACCAAGATCGAGGCCTTCACCAACCGTCCTATCTGGCCGCAGGGAATGGAGGCTCCGACCGAGAAAGTGCCCGTTCCTTCAACAATGAACTGGGATGCCTTCATCGGTCCTGCCAAATTCCGCGACTACAACCCGGCCTACACTCCGTGGAACTTCCGCGGCTGGTGGGACTTCGGTTCAGGCGCACTCGGCGACATGGCCAACCATATCCTCCAGGTCGCTTTCCGCGGCCTGAATCTCGGCTCTCCGACAGAGGTTATCGGTAGCTCCACCATGCTCATGACCGATGCCTGCCCGACAGCCCAGAAGATCACTTATCGTTTCCCCGCCCGCGAGAACATGCCCAAGCTTGCCCTCCCGGCCTGCGAACTGACATGGTACGACGGCGGCCTGATGCCGGACTACCCGATCAACACACCTGAAGGCAAGCACTTCGACAGCAACGGTGTCTGCATCTTCTACGGAACGAAGGACACCATGGTAGTCGGTACATATGGCTATGATCCGTTCCTCTGCTCCGGCCGTGAGCCGGTTGTTCCGGAGCGCTGCCGCATAGTCAAGGGTGACAACCACCAGCAGGACTGGGTGCGTGCCTGCAAGGAAGACGCAGACAACCGTGTCATTTCCGAGTCCGACTTCAGCCTCTCCGGCCCGCTCAACGAGGTCATCGTCATGGGCGTCGCCGCAGTCCGTCTGCAGTCTCTCGGCCAGTGGCTCAAGTGGGATGGCAAGAACATGAGGTTCACAAATATTCCTGCCGATGCTACCATCAAGAATGTCATCAAGGACAAGTTCAAGATCACAAACGGCCACCCGACCTTCGACCGCGAGTACAGCGAGCCAGTAAATGCGCAGGAGTACGCTGCAAGGCTCATCAAGCCGGTCTATCGTGAGGGCTGGATCCTTCCCGAGATCCCGAACGTCTAAACCTGACTGATTCATATGAAAAAAGCATTTCTTCTTATTTCCTGCCTCGCGGCGTGTGTCGCCGCGATGGCAGGAAGTCCTGTAACCCCTTCATCGAAGCCCGGTTACGTGGATCTGTTCGTTTCCCAGGGTTTCCAGGGGCCTGAGTGCTGGGAGAAAGTGACCCTTCCGATCGACAAGAACGGTTACATCTCTATCTTCAACGGTAAGGATTTCTCCGGCTGGAGGGGATATGCGAAGTATTCCGTTCCCAACAAGTGGGAAGTCGCTGACGGAGCCATCCATTTCCTTGGCAAGCAGTCCGGAAAATCCGAGGGCAAGCAGGGCGGCGACATCATCTTCGCCCATATGTTCAAGGACTTCGAACTGTCCATAGAGTGGAAGGTGGCAAAGGGCGCCAACTCAGGTATCTTCTACCTGGCCCGTGAGCTCGCAACCGACGGAAAACTCGAATCCATAGTCGTTTCCGGTCTTGAGAGCCAGGTCCTCGACAATGCCAACCATCCCGACGCCAAGCTCGGAAAGAACGGCAACAGGCAGTCCAGCTCCCTGTATGACCTCATTCCCGCCAAGCCCCAGAACCAGAAACCCTATGGCAAGTGGAACAAGACCGTCATCCGTGTCAAGGACGGAAAGGTCACCCATTTCCAGAACGGAAAGCAGGTTGTCTCTTACGAACTCTGGACTCCCGAGTGGATCGAACTCCTCCAGACCAGCAAGTTCAGCGAGAAGGCATGGCCGGCAGCTTTCGAGGCATTCTCGAATGCAGGCGGTGAAGAGCACGAAGGCTTCATCGGTCTTCAGGACCACGGTGACGAAGTCTGGTACAGGAACATCAAAGTCAAGATTCTCTAGCATATGAAAAAACTGCTTTTATATCTGCTTCTGCTCGCTGCGGGATTCGCTTGCGGATATTTCTGCGGCAAGAAGTGCAATGCCCCCGCACCTGAAGGCGCGGCTGTTTCATCCCCTGTGGAGTACACCATAGCCGACAAGGCCAACATCGATGTTTCTTCATATGCGAAGGATGCCGACGGGTTCATCACCCTTTTCGACGGCAAGACCCTCACCGGATGGCGCGGTTACGGAATGGACGTTCCTCCCGCCAGCTGGAGCGTTGAGGACGGATGCATCAAACTCAAGGGCTCCGGTACCGGAGAGGCTCAGGCTGAAGGCGGCGGAGACCTGATCTTCGCCCACAAGTTCAAGAACTTCCAGCTTGAGTTCGAGTACAAGATCTCAAAGGGTGGCAATTCAGGTGTCTTCTACCTCGCCCAGGAAGCCATGGCAAAACAGAACGGCAAGGACGAGTACCTTCCCATCTGGCAGTCTGCTTCCGAGTACCAGGTACTTGACAATGCCAACCATCCTGATGCCCAGCTGGGTGTCGACGGCAACCGCCAGGCTGCCTCCCTTTATGACATGATCCCGGCCAAGCCTCAGAATGCCAAGCCTTTCGGCGAGTGGAACACCGCCAAGATCATGGTCTATGAAGGGACTGTAGTCCACGGGCAGAACGGCCAGAACGTTGTGGAATACCACCTCTGGACCCCCAAGTGGAACGAGATGCTCCAGAACAGCAAGTTCAAGGAGGGAGGCGACTTCCCGGTGGCATATGTCCTGCTTAACAACATGGGAGGTGAAAACCACGAAGGTTACATCGGTTTCCAGGATCACGGTGATGATGTCTGGTACCGCAATGTCAGAATCAAAGAACTGTAAATCTGTATATTATGAAAAAAGCATTTATGATGATCGCTGCGGTAAGCATGGCCCTTGTCGTGTTCTCCGCATGCTCAGGCAAAGGGAAGGACACCCTGCCCAAGAAGGACCTGTGCCTTCAGCTATATTCCCTCCGCCAGCTTATCGGCAAGCCTGAACTCTATGCCCAGAACCATGAGGCGGTGTTCAAGCAGCTCAAGGAGATGGGATACACTTCAGGTGAGGCTGCCTCTTATGCCAACGGCAAGTTCTACGGAGTAAGCCCCGAGCAGTTCAAGGCTGACCTTGCTGCTGCCGGCCTGACCGCCCTTTCCACCCATACGAACCATCAGCTGTCTCCGCAGGAGTCTGAGGCACATGACTTCACCGCTGCCCTTGAGTGGTGGAAGGAAGCCATCGCCGCTGCAAAGGCTGCCGGTATGAAATATGTCGTAATCCCGTCGTCATCAGTTCCTACCACTCTTGCTGAACTGCAGACACGCTGCGAGTATTTCACTGAGATCGGCAAGCTCTGCAACGCAGCCGGCCTCAAGCTTGGTTATCACAGCCACTCCCATGAGTTCAAGAAGGTTGAAGGCGTTACCATGCTTGATTACATGATCGAGCACATCGATGCTGCCAACATGTTCTTCCAGATGGATGTTTACTGGGCTGTCTATGGCCAGCAGAGCCCTGTCGAGTACTTCCAGAAGTATCCCGGCCGTTTCACCATGCTCCACATCAAGGATAAATACCAGATCGGACAGAGCGGAATGGTCGGTTTCGAAGCCATCTTCAACAATGCCGACCTTGCCGGTATGAAGGACTTCGTCGTCGAGCTTGAAGGCATGCCTAAGGGACAGGACATCATGGACGGCGTCCGTGAAAGTGCCGAGTACCTCCTGAGGGCTCCGTTTGTTAAAGAATCCTATAACAAGTAACAGTATGAATTTAGGTGCACCTGAGATTATAATAATCGCTCTGGTTATCCTGCTGCTTTTCGGCGGTAAGAAGATTCCTGAGCTGATGAAAGGACTTGGCAAGGGCGTGAAAAGCTATCGTGACGGTCTCAACGGCCTGACCGAGGACATCAACAAGCCCGCCAAGGAAGAGAAGACAACTTCCGAGAACCAATAAAGCGAGACAGGTCTGGGAATGAGTAACGATAATCAGGCGGAGATGACCTTCTGGGACCACCTGGAGGTCTTGCGGGGTTGCCTGTTCCGTATACTGGGAGCTACGCTGTTGTTCAGCGTGTTGGGGTTCGTGTTCAAGCACCAGCTTTTCGCTGCCGTGCTTGCACCTTGCAGGGAAGGTTTCATTACCTATAAGCTGCTTGGCTCTGCCCCTTACAATGTAGAGCTGATCAACACCCAGTTGACAGAACAGTTCTTCGTACATATGAAGATGTCCCTCATGGTGGGAATCCTTTGTGCTTCGCCTTACATTATCTTCGTCCTGTACCAGTTCATCGCTCCTGCTTTGTATGACGAGGAGAAACGGCATTCAATGCCGATTCTCCTCGCTTCATACATCATGTTCATGCTGGGCGTAGCCATGAATTACCTGATAATCTATCCGGTTACCCTCCGTTTCCTGACCACGTACAATGTGAGCCCTGATGTTCACAGCATGCTTTCACTGAGCAGTTACACTGACACGCTGCTCATCCTGAGCCTGGTCTTCGGCGTGGTGTTCGAGATTCCTGTCATAAGCCTCCTGATGGCCCGCCTTGGGGTCCTTCACTCAGACTTTATGAAGAAATACAGGAAGGAAGCCGTAGTCGTTATCCTGGTCCTCGCGGCCTTCATTACCCCGACCAGCGACATATTCACCCTCCTGATTGTGTCTCTGCCTATTTATATCCTCTTTGAAATCAGTATCTTCCTGGTCAAGGGCCAGGAGCGAAGGAAGAGGGAGAGAACTTTGCAGGAAGACTGATGAGGGCTGGTAAAATCCTGATTTTCATCCTGGCCATTGCTTTGGCCCTGGGATTTATCTGGTGGCTTTTCCCTGAAAACGGGGTAAAAGTCACCGATGATTTTACATTGAGGTTCCCTTCATATGCCCAGTCTCTTTCCGATACGGCGCATGTGGAGGGAACGGCCGTCAATGTAGACACCATCCTGCGCCGGGTTGACAAGAGCCTTGTCACTGCTTCGGCCGACACTGCCACCCTCTCAGCCAGGCCGGATTCAGTCCGGTACAATGCCGCACAGAGTGAGGGCAGGCTGATCCTTCCCGGAGACGGCCTGACGTATTTCGACCCCCTTTTCAGAAGCATGGAAAAGGCGGCGGCGAGGGACACCATTGTCAGGATCATGTATTATGGAGATTCCCAGATAGAGATGGACCGCATCACGTCCATTTTCAGGCAGAAGCTTCAGGAACGCTTCGGCGGCTCCGGTCCAAGCATGGTCCCGACTATCCAGGGTGTAGCTACTGTTTCCGTCCGCCAGGGGTATTCCGGGGCGCTTACGCGTTACACCGTCTATGGGGATTCAACTACTATCCGTGCGCGTCACAGGCGCTACGGCCCCATGTGCCAGTTTGCCCAGCTCAACGGGCAGGCCACCTTTACTTTCCGCCGTACTACCCACAGATATGCCCAGGAACGCTCCAAGGCCATATCCCGCGTAAGCGTCCTGTTCGGCAAGGCTTCGCCTGATTTCAGGGCGAGCCTGCGTTGCGATACCCTCAAGGCAGAGGTCAGGGCGCTGGAGGAAGGCTGTGACAGCGTAGGAATTTTCACCTGGAAACTTCCACGTAATGTCGAAAAGGGGAGCATAAGCCTCAGCGGCTCCGCCGAGATCTATGCCATATGCCTTGACGGCGGTCCTGGCATCGCAGTCGACAATGATGCTCTCAGGGGCTGTGCCGGTTACATCTTCTCCGGGATCGATCCCGCTGTGATGAGGGGATCCTTCAAGCTTCTCAACACCAAGATGATTGTCCTTGAGTTCGGAGGAAACGCAATCGGCGGCATCTATTCGACGAAGGCGGTCAACGACTACACTTCCAAGATGATGAGCCAGGTAGCGTATTTCCGCAGGGCTGTCCCCGGTGCGAAATTCCTTTTCGTGGGACCTTCCGACATGAGCCGCAGCGTGAACGGGTCGCTCGTCACCTGGCCGCGCCTGGAAGAACTGAACGATTCCCTGAGGAGTGTCTGCCTCAGGAACGACGTTGCCTACTGGGACCTCTTCAACATGATGGGGGGCCGCAATTCGATGCCCCAGTGGGTAAAGCACAATCCTCCGCTTGCAGGACCGGATTACATCCATTTCACAACTGCCGGAGCCAACCATGTAGGGGAGATGCTGTCCAAGTCTTTCCTCCTCTATTATGACATGTACAAGAGGCGCAGCAGCGGCCTCCTGCCTGCCATGGCCCCGGTACCGGCCGACTCAACAGTAGCGCAATGAGGACCTTGTGTACATATGTCCTGCTCCTTGCATGCGCAGCTGTTTCCTTCGCCGGCCCGACGCGGAAGCAGGTCGCTCCGTCGCCGGCGGATGAGTCCAGGGATACTATCATTTTCCCCGGAGGCTGCGTCCCGGCTTCCTGGAAAGCTTTTTTCGGCAAGTTGGACGCCGTACTTGCATATGGTGACACCGACCTGAAGATCCTGCATATGGGAGGCTCACACGTGCAGGGTGGCATGTTTACGGGCCGCCTGCGCGAGGACCTGCTTTCCATGCGCTCCGGGATTGACGGCAGTTTCGGACTCGTTTTCCCATTTTCGGCCTCTCGTACCAACACTCCCACCTTTTACACTTCCCGCGCATCGGGGAAGTGGGCTTCGGCAAAAAACACTGACAGGGAGCCTTCCCGCCGTCTGGGACTGACCGGAATGGCGATTACCGCAGAGTCCCTGGATGCAAAGGTTACACTAAGGGCGGTCCCGAGGGATATGCCTGCATTCTCTTCCGGATTCGACCAGGTCCAGGTGTGTGGCTATCCTGCCGGCTATGCCAGGGATTCAGCCTCAAAATGCCCCTCGGTGATCCTTCCTGGAGGGAAAAAGCTTGGTCCTGAATCTGTTCCGGAGGACTCCCTATATAAGTTCTACCTTCCTGCCCTGACCGATACCGTAGCTATCGCTTGCCCACTCGGATTTACCCTGACCGGCGTACGTCTCCTGAACTATCACCATGGGGTTACCGTACTTGCCGCTGGTGTGAACGGAGCCAGCCTGGTCTCCTGGGCGGCATGTGCGGATCTTCCCAGGGACATCGAGAGGGAGCGCCCCGACATGGTTATCCTTGCTGTCGGAATCAATGACGCTGCCGGAAATTCCTTCGATCCTGAGCTCTTCAAGTCCAGGTACAATGCCCTCCTTAAAAACATCCTGGAGTACAATCCCGACTGCGCAGTGCTTTTCGTGACCAACAATGACAGTGCCCGCAGGATCCGCACGGGGAGGAGGCGTTATGCCTACAGGACCAATCCTAACGGAGCCGTTGCACGCAGGGCTTTCCTTGAACTCGGCGAACTGTGGAATGCAGGTGTGTGGGACCTATTTGAAATCATGGGAGGCGAGGGCTCGATTGACTCCTGGAAGGATAGGGGACTGGCAAGGGCCGACAGGGTCCATTTTACGCCGGAAGGTTACTATGTCCTGGGCGATTTACTGTTTAATGCATTGATGGACAGTTATATGAAATACAGGGAGGCAAGGCGGTGAGAGAAATTCTGTTCGGATACATCCATAATCTCCTGTCTTTTGACCAGGCTCATCCGCTCCTGTTTACGGAGTTCTATTTCTGGGCCTTTTTCGCCCTGGTCTTCGCCGGTTTCGCCCTGCTGAAAGACCGTGTCTTCCTGCGTAACACGTTCTTGTTCTTCGCCAGCCTTTTCTTTTACTTCAAGACCAGCGGTCTCTTCCTGATACTCCTGGTGTCGGTAGTAGTGTTCAACTATCTCTTCGGAATCCTGGCATATGGACGTAAAAGACGTGCCTTTATGGTCTTTGCGGTGGCGGTCGACCTTTCCGTGCTGGCGTATTACAAATATGCCTATTTCGTTACTGACATAGTAAACAATCTCTTCGGCACGTCGTTCGCCGTGCACGACTATATCGCCGAACTCGGCAACCAGATGTTCGGCGAAGGACATTTCAGCGTTGATTCCATATTCCTTCCGGTAGGCATATCCTTCTTTACCTTCCAGGCAATCAGCTATGTGGTGGACGTCTGGAAGCAGAAGATCGCCCCTGTGAGGAATTTCATGGATTTCGGCTTCTATCTCACATTCTTCCCGCAGCTGGTCGCCGGTCCCATCGTCCGTGCGATCGATTTCCTTCCGCAGATTCACAAGAAGTTCTTCCTGGGCCGCAGGCAGTTCGGTATCGCCGTGTTCTGGATATTGAACGGACTTGCCAAGAAATTGATACTCAGCGATTACCTGGCTGTAAACCTGAATGACAGGGTGTTCGCCAACCCTCTGCTTTTCACCGGATTCGAGAACCTCTCGGCCCTTTTCGGCTATTCGCTTCAGGTTTATGCCGATTTCTCGGGCTACACCGACATCGCCACCGGAGTCGCCATGCTAATGGGATTCTACCTGCCCAAGAATTTCGATTCACCCTACAAGGCCCGCAGTGCCCCTGAGTTCTGGAAGCGCTGGCACATCTCGCTGTCAAGCTGGCTCAAGGATTATCTCTATATCCCGCTGGGCGGTAACCGGAAGGCTACATTCGGGACATATGCAATCATAATCGGGATAGCTTTCCTTGCGGCTGCACTCTCAAAAAGCTGGTGGATAGCTATTTCCGTTGCCGCCATAATAGCCGTTATCGGTCTTGTCGCCTTGCATTCCCCGTCTTCTCGCAAGGGTATCCGGAGCAACCTGAACAGGATGGACACCATGCTCCTGGGCGGCCTGTGGCACGGTGCCAGCTGGAACTTCATGATCTGGGGAGGCCTCAATGGGCTCGGAATGCTCATATATCAGGCCTGGAAGGGGATGAATGCATATGTCCGTGTCCTCGTTACAGGTATTATCACCGCTGTCCTATGGGGACTTTGCGCGAAGCTGGGCAAGCCTGTCTTCTGGATGTTCTTCGTCTGGATGCTCGTCACCTTCGCGGGTGCCTTCATCAGGATGGTTTATAATCTCTGCGGGGGAAAGGCCGGTTTCAAGTGGCTTGAGAACGCATGGGCGGTTTTCCAGACATTCGTATTCATCACTTTTACCAGGCTGTTCTTCCGTTCGGGGTCCAACCTCAATCCGGCGGATGCCAATGAAGTGGCATGGAGCACGGCCAAGAACATGGTAGGCCAGATCGGGTCCCATTGGAACCTGACCCAGATCCCTGCGATACTGTCACAGTACAGGATGGTGTTCATCCTTATAGTGCTGGGAATGCTGATCCATTGGCTGCCTGAGAATTTCAAGAGGCGTTACCGTATCTGGTTTGCCTCAATGCCGCTGGCGGTGATGGCGCTGGTGGTAGTCGCTGTCGTCGTAATCCTCTATCAGTTCATTACTTCGGACATGCAGACCTTTATCTATTTCCAATTCTAGCTCCTGGGCAGGAATTTGCGGAAACGGAGGGAGATTACTCCCCAGAAGGCCTCTCCGAATATGCCTGAAGACATTTTCGAGGAACCCAGTTTGCGGTTGACGAATATAATGGGGACTTCGGCAATCTTGAATCCCAGGCGGTGGGCGGTGTATTTCATCTCGATCTGGAAGCCGTACCCTTTCATCCTGACAGCGTCCAGGTCCATTGTCTCAAGCACTTTACGCTTGTAGCATACGAAGCCGGCAGTACAGTCGAATACTTTTATCCTCAATACTTTCCTTACATAGACTGAAGCGTAGTAGCTCATGATGATTCTGCCGATGGGCCAGTTTACCACGCTTACCCCGTTGCAATAGCGGGATCCCACGGCCACATCAGCACCGTCGAGGCACGCTTTGTACAATTTCGGGAGATCCTTGGGATTGTGGGAAAAGTCTGCGTCCATCTCGAAGACGTAGTCGAAGCCGTGTTCCAGGGCCCATTTGAAACCAGTAAGGTAGGCGGTTCCCAAACCGGATTTACCGCTTCTCTCGATAAGATACAGCCGCTCGCCGTTTTCCTCCTGCAGTTTCTTGACGATTCCTGCGGTCCCGTCGGGGGAGCCGTCGTCAATTACCAGGACGGAGAAACCGCCTTCAAGGGAGAACACTTTCGTGATAATTGCTTCGATGTTCTCTTTCTCGTTGTATGTCGGGATGATTACTAGTTTCTTGTCCATGTTACACCTCGTTGTCATCAGCGCAGACATAACAAATTTATGAAAAAATTCTCCTATTTTCATATATTTGAATACATTTTTGAATCATATGTCGAGAGTAGATTGTTTTTTGCCTTATTATGATCCCGCAATTGCGGGAAGTACCGTTGAATCATTCCTCTGTGAGCCGTCAGTAGGCAGGGTGTTCCTGCTTTGCCCTGAGGATGCTTCCCAGCCGGAGGGCGTCCCTGATGGATGCACTTTGATCCGGGTGCCTTCACTGAAGTCCAGTATTACTTATAAGTCTGTCGCAGGGCAAGCCTCCGCGGAATATACCTTGATTTATACCAAGCTGTCGGCCCTGTCGTTCGTACATTACGCCCTGGACCGGATGCTGGCCATCGCAGGGGACACTGGGGCGGCGATGCTTTACAGCGACCATTTCGACGTACTGGACGGCAAGTGCACTCAGGCGCCTGTCATAGACTGGCAGTCCGGAGCGCTACGCGACGACTTCGACTTCGGCTCGGTTCTCCTGTTCAGGACCAGTGCGCTTCGCGAGGCCGCTTCGCGGATGAACGTGGATTATGCATATGCAGGTTTGTACGACCTGTGGCTGAAAGTCTCTCAGACCGGTCCGCTGGTCCATGTAAACGAATACCTATATTATGATACTGAAACCGACACACGCCGTTCGGGGGAGAAACAGTTTGATTACGTCAATCCCAAGAACAGGGCAGTGCAGGTGGAGATGGAGAAAGCCTGTACGGAGCATCTCAAGGATGTCGGAGCCTGGCTTGCTCCGGTTTTCAAAGAGGTGGATTTTTCATTAGGTGATTTCCCCTGGGAGGCCTCCGTGGTCATTCCGTGCCGCAACAGGGTGCAGACCATCGCCGATGCCATTGACTCGGCGCTGTCGCAGAAAACTTCTTTCAAATACAATGTCATAGTAGTAGATGACAATTCTGATGACGGGACCGTCGAGGTCATAAAACGCTATCTTGACCGCCCCAATTTCATATACATCGCCCAGGACAAGACATGGCATGGGATAGGCGGGAACTGGAATGCAGCCCTTCATCATCCCTCCTGCGGCAAATTCGCCCTGCAGCTGGATTCCGATGACATGTACAGTGATGACGGGGTCGTCCAGCGTTTCGTAGAGGCCTTCTACTCCCAGAAATGCGCTATGGTAGTCGGCACTTACAGACTGACCGACTTCAATTTGAACGAAATACCTCCCGGAGTGATAGACCACAGGGAGTGGACTGAAGAAAACGGAAGGAACAATGCCCTCAGGATAAACGGGCTCGGTGCTCCCAGGGGATTCTACGCTCCTCTGGTCCGCGAACTGGGCTTCCCATCTACTAAATACGGAGAGGATTATGCAGTTGGTCTGAGGATCAGCAGGGAGTACCGTATAGGCAGATTGTATGATGTGATGTACAATTGCCGTCGTTGGGACAATAATTCCGATTCAGCCCTTTCGAGAGAGAAAGTAAACGCTAACAATCTGTATAAGGACAGGATACGTACTTGGGAGCTGGAAGCCCGCAAAGTTATGAACAGGCGTGGTTGAAAACTATTCTGACTTTTTTCCATAAAATTCTCAAAAAAAATTTGGTGGGATGGAAAAGATGCGTATCTTTGCAGTCCCGTTTTGAAAACGTGGTGAGTTCATTGAGAATAATGGAAGACAAGTACAAGACGAACAGCATCTCCCTGAGAGATCAGGGAGACATTCGAGAGCGTTGATTTCTTGATTTTTGATTCAGACGGGACAGACTCAGAATTATAAAAAATATACCAAGAAGAGTTTGATCCTGGCTCAGG
>JAFRXO010000042.1 GCA_017443465.1 Bacteroidales bacterium | reverse complement strand
GCAGATTAGCAAAAACTGCTTATCTTTGCATCCCACAAATGACGAAGCTTTAGCTCAGCTGGTTTAGAGCGCTTGCTTGACAGGCAAGAGGTCAGCAGTTCAAATCTGCTAAGCTTCACTCCAAACAATCAGACGCTTACATAGATGCAAGCGTCTTTTCTTTTATACCGGAGCTATTCCGTTTCAATGTGCAGGACGAGATACTCCGACCTTGTGCCGATGCGGATCTTGGGGCCCCAGATCCCGAGGCCTGAGCTCACATAATAGCGGGTACTCCCCCGTCGATGATGGCCCCAGGATTTCTCATACATGGCATCCGTCACCCAAGACAGTGGCCAGACCTGCCCCCTATGGGTATGCCCGCTGAACTGGAAATCTATTCCCGCCAGTTCCGCTTCTTCCAAGTGATAAGGCTGGTGGTCGAGAAGGATGGTGAATCCTGACTGCGCACTTGCCAGCTCGGAAAGCGGTTTCCTGTGATGGTTGCTCCGGTCATCCCGTCCTATGATACTGAGCCCTTGGAAATGCGCGACAGAGTCGCGCAGCAGGGTTATTCCCGCGTCGGTGAAGAACTTCTCTGAATCTGCCTCATTACCAATGTATTCGTGATTGCCGAGTACGGTAAAAAGAGGAGCCTCGATGCGTGCGAACTCCTCTGCATAATTTCCCTCAAGCAGAGGCCGCAGCTGAATATCGACTATATCCCCGCCGAAGAGCACCAGATCGGGATCCTCGGCATTGATCATGTCAACCCAGCGGGAAAGCTCCGGTTTGCGGTTGCTGTATCCAAGGTGCAGGTCGCTTGCCAGGACAATGGTCATGGGCTTTTCAATGGGTTTTACAGTCCTGACAGTCAATTCTTCGCGATACTTGTGCTTATAGTGGATGCCTCCGGCAATCAGCACAAGGGCGATACAACCCAGGATACAGGCAAGCGAGAATCCGTTGCCGGTCAGCCACCCTTTCGGGATAAGCCCCAACAATACACCTATATCGGCAATGATAAAAGCTATCAGGAGATACAGGTACGCAATCATCCATGGATGGCCTATCTCATACAAGGCAGTAATCATAGGGATGGACGCTTTGCTACGCAGACCCATGCTCGCGAAAGCCGCCACCATCCACATCAGGAAAAGGATGGTGGCCACAAGCTTGGGCGCCCACCCTCCGGGAGTGATCCGCCACAGATGCCATACGACGTAGGCCACCGTAACGAAAAAAACAATCAGTATGGTTATGAATCCCGCTCTCATGGCTGCTCCGGCTTTTTCTTCAAAGGTAAAGAAATCATGTCTGAACGCCAAACGAATCGTTATCATTTGGAAGTCCAGCGTTTATTGCGTAACTTGGTGCTATGGATCTCGTCCTTCACAAGAAACTTTTCCGGGAACTTACCGTCGATGAACTGTACGAACTTCTTCGTGTCCGTGCAGAAGTCTTTGTAGTGGAACAGGACTGCGTATATCAGGACTTGGACGGAGATGACCAGGTTTCTGTCCATCTGTGGCTTACGGACGGAGGCAAGGTTGTAGCACTATGTCGCGTCTGTCCAGCCGGCACGCACATGGAAGAAGTTTCGATCGGACGTGTCATCACGACCGAGCGAGGCAAAGGTTACGGCAAGCGGATCATGCTCGAAGGCATCAAGGTGGCACAGGAGCATTTCAACGCAAAGCGGATCGATATCGAAGCCCAGGAGTATGCACGCGGTTTTTATGAGCAGGTTGGGTTCCGGCAGTCATCCGAGCCGTTCATGCTCGACGGGATTCCTCATATTAGAATGACCTGGACCGATTAATCATGGTAACTAACGTCTACTCACAGTATTTCCAAGCTGATGCGACCTTCTCCGGCGTGGAGCGCCGGGGAGCCCTGGTCCTTCTAGTCTCTGACTCTGAAGCAGGGATGATCTCCTACAAGGTTGCCGTATCTTTCTTTCCTCACAAGGATCCGGAAGACTTCGCGGTCTCGTATGACGCCTATTTCGAGAAGGAGGTATTCAATGCACCGGGCCGTCGCTCCAAGAAACGCGAAGCAGCCTTCATGGAATCCTTACGCAGCGAGATCGACGCGATTTCCGCCGAGCACGATGCGAGGGTCGACTGGGAACATCCTCTGAATGAAGCACGTTTAGGATAAGCCCTCCGTGCGGATCCTCGCACGGTTTTTGAGGAGTGACGGGTCATGCGAATCATACATTTCTTTTCCTTTTTCCTTTGCCTGTTTGCTGGCTTGACTTCAGCCAGCGGGCAGTCAAAGTTGGTTACTGTCGAGGATCACGACAGCCTGACGGTCTATTATCCTCATTTCAAGAGGATTGACTTTGTCACGGAGCAAATGCCCGGCAAAGGCGAAAAGGACGTGATATTCGTTTGCGCAGCTTCCTTCACGGGAGAAAGGCTTGACGAGTTCAAGCATTCGAACATCGCAGGCCACCATGTATCCTCAGGTGATTTCCATCAGGGTTACAAGTGCGGTCCTTACAACGGCGTCTTCACCTGGAGCGCCAAGAGCGGGTGGCATTTCTTCAATTACTCCCACAAGAACTCCGAACCTCCCCTGAAAAAGGTCGCCGGTGAAGGCGGGATGGGATTCTGCCAAAGCCTCCTTTTCCATAACGGAAAACGGTTCAAGGGCTGCATGAAACCCGAACGCGTCAACCGCTATAGAGCGCTGTGCGAATTAGACGGACGCCTATGCATAGTAGACTGTGCCAGAAACCTCCCTTTCGGGCATTTCATGGACGGTCTCGAGAAACTGGGAGTCAAGAATGCCGTCTATTGCGATATGGGACGCGGGTGGAACTATTCCTGGTATCGGAAGGATGACGGTACCGTGAAGGAGATTTTCACCACCCCAGGGCAATACACCACGAACTGGATTGCTTTTTACGATTAAGTAACACGTCCTGAATTGAGGTCGTTTTTTACTCTATTTGACTCCGAGTACGCCACTCTCGAGCACAAATAACCCTTTTTTGTGCTTCTGGTGCTCTAATTTGCCTTTTTCAAGCACAAATCAGCCAGTTTTGTGCTTCCCGTGCTCCAAAATGCCTTCTCTGAGCACAAATAGCCCATTCTTGTCGCTTTTTTTTGTAAATTAGCTATCCAATACCTGTCCACGACTTATGACGTTCCTGATTGAATCCCTTATCGCCTGCGCGGTATTCACGCTGTTCGTGTTCCTGATGTCAAGGGACCCGGTGAAGACCGTGTTCAACTATCCTCCGGCCATCATCGAGCGCTGTAAACAGCTCGGGCTGGTGGATGAGAGCAACCGTCCGGGCGGAGCGGGTTTCTATGCGAAGAAGGTCACTGCCCTGCTCGTCTTCGGCGTATTGCTGGGCCTGCTGGTGCGGTACGTGAACGGCTGCACAACCTTCTGGTGCGGAGCTCTGACAGCCTACGCTCTTTGGTGCGTGGTGAACTGGTTTGATGCTATAGTTTTGGACTGTATCTGGTTCTGCCATGACCCCCATTTCGTGATCAAGGGCACGGAGGATATGACGAGGGACTACCATGACTACTGGTTCCACACCAAAGGGGCGCTGATTGGGATGGTTCTTGCAGTACCCGCAGCTATGATCGCCGGACTTATAGTGATACTTTGATTATGGAAGAACCTGTCCTCAACGCCCACAACAAGGAGGAATATCCTCCGATGCACACCGCCGAGCATATCCTGAACGCGACAATGGTCAGGATGTTCGGCTGCCCGCGTTCGCGTAACGCCCATATCGAACGCAAGAAATCCAAGTGCGACTACGAGCTCGCCACCTGCCCTGACGATGCGCAGGTGGCAGCCATCGAGGCCGCAGTCAACGAGGTCATCGTGCGTCACCTTGATGTTACGGTCGAGTATCTCCCCAAGGCCGAAGCTGCAGGTATCGTGGACCTGAGCAAGTTGCCGGAGGATGTCTCCGAGACTCTCCGGATAGTCCGCGTGGGTGATTACGACGCCTGCGCCTGCGCGGGAGCCCATGTGAAAAACACCTCCGAGATCGGAACATTCAAGGTCCTGAGCCACGACTTCGAGAATGGCCGGTGGCGTGTTAGATGGAAGGTCATCCCTCCGCAGGAACAGCCATGAAGCCCAAAAAGAGAATGAAGAAGCTGCGCATCACCGAGGCGGACCACATGCTCGCCCAGCGCAGGGCGGCCAGGCTCGAAGAGATTGCCGCGCACGGAAAGCCGGTCTCGATGAGATCGACTATCCACAAGTCCAAGAAGATCTACGACCGTAAACGTCTGAAAAAGACAGGCATCACCACCGACGACTAGCCTTCGGGACTACGAATGAAGCTTTGTTCCCATTCCCTCAGGAACGAGAGCTGTTCCGGAGTGTGAAACCAATGCTCCCCTTCCTTCATCAGCGTGACATGGCAGTTGTGCTGCCGGATGAAATCGTGCACGGATTCTTCGCTCACGACAGAATCGACCTCCGGCCGAAGGATAAATGTGGGAGCATTCCATCGAGTAACTGAATGCTCCAGAACCCAACTGTAATAATCTTCCTCCCGGGTCGGCTGCTCCTCTATGAACTTCCGCATGTCAAGGAGCGGAGATACGAAGAGCGCCTGTTCCACCTTTCGTTCCTGGAAAGAAAGCAGCGAGAACCATGCGCCGATGCTGTTCGCCCGTATGGAAACATTCCTCCAGTTCCCGTAAAGGTAATCACGGACTTCGCACAGCAGCGGCAGCACCTCCCAGGGCTTCCGTTCAAGGGGAAGGTCGATTCCGAGCACCTGGTACCCCAACGGGACGGCCACTTCAGCGAACGGAATGGACTCCTCCTTGTTCCCGTGAAGCCCGTGGACGAACAGGAATACGGACTCGCTTTCAGGACCTGAAAGCAACGCCGGCGTGGATCCTATCTCAAAGCTCTCCATCATCACTCATCACGGATCCTCCGATTGCACCTATGGCGATGAAAATGGTAAGTATTTTCAGGAGTGTTTTCATATCACAAAGATAGAAGAAATAACTCGCAATCTATCTTCCGAGCACAAAGGAGATTGTTTTGTGGCTTTTTTCGTAAATTAGCTATTCAAAACACCTCACATATGAAAACGTATAGAATAATACTTTATTACATTCTCTCTATTGCTTTTCTGGCGTGCGTCGCCATTTCTTGCGGGAACAGGAAGAAGTCAACGCGAGACAGCACTTCTGAAGTATCTGCCGAACCGACAGTTGAGTCAGCGACTTATTTCGACGCCATCGACAGGTATCTCTCCAAGGAGATCGCATCCTCCTATGCACCCGGTGAAATCAGTATACCTTTCCACACCTATGTCTCAGTTGACGAGACAAACGCTGACGATATCCTTGTCTGGGGTGATTTCTGGGTCATGAACTACGATCAGGCGGGAGACACCCTGAAGTGCGTCTCTGGCGGAAGCCATCCAGGAAAGATGCATGTACGCCAGACCGATGACGGCGAGTTCGTGGTGACTGCTTTCGAGCAGGTCGGCGACGGGAGCAGCTTCCTCCCCACCGCCAAAGCCATCTTCAGTGAGAAGTTCGATGATTTCATGGAATCCAATTCCAATGAGGTTAAGCGCGAAGAGATACGGAAATCCGTCCTCGCAGCGTATGTATCAAGGCACAGGATACCAGTGAAATACTATCAGGATTTCGGGTGGCCCGCCGTCCCGATTCCGGATCTCAACCTTGAGAATCAATAATATCCCAGGGTTCAAGAACTTACACCATTACCTCAACTGATTCAGGAAGTGGTGTAGAATGTCCGGGCGGAAGAACAGCGGAAAGGCAAGGCCGTACACGGCTCCCCAGAAATGGGCGGTGTGGCCGATGTTGTCAATGTTCTTCCTTGCCATGTACCAGCAGTAAAGAAGGTATAGTGGAGCGAAGATATACCCCGGGACGGGGATGGGTATCAGGTAAATATAGATGCCCATCTTAGGTTCGAAAAGGATGGAGGCGAAGAGCACTGCAGACACGGCTCCCGATGCGCCGACGGCGCTGTAGCCGGGTGTATCCCTGTATTTGACCAAGTCACCGATGGTAGATACCACAATGGCGCTCACATACAGGATCACATATAGGATGATCCCGTTCGAGTGCCCGAATGCCGCCTGGAAATATCGCTCCACCACCGTACCGAAGAAGTACAGGGTGAGCATATTGAAGAACAGATGTCCCCAGCTGCCGTGTACCAGGCCGTAGCTCAGCATCCGGTACCACTGGTTCCTGTGCAAAGGATCATAGGCATTGAACTTCAGGGCATTGATGTTTAGCATCCCCCTGAAACAGAGGATGCTGACCGCAGATGTGATGATGATAATGATCAGCGTTATCATATCCGGAAAACTTCCTTTTATGCAAATATAAGTCTTTTTGCTATCTTTCCTCTATAAATCAGTTTTCCCAGACTCTCAGCAGTGAGAAGGAGCGGACATGGCATCACTGAAGTGCGTAGCAGTGCGGCCGGCAAGGGTTGCCGGGAAGGATATACTAAAACACTTTCCTCTACGAACTCTT
>JAFRXO010000041.1 GCA_017443465.1 Bacteroidales bacterium | reverse complement strand
GAACTATACTGCGGTGGCCATTGCGGCGGGGAACCACCTCTTCCCATCCCGAACAGAGAAGTTAAGCCCGCTTGCGCCGATGGTACTGACCCACCAGTTGGGAGAGTAGGCAGCTGCCGTTTTTCGAACGCCCGGACGTCATGACGACGCCCGGGCGTTTTTTTATATTATATTTGTATCCGGAAGTTTTTCAGCTATGCCAATTTTCAAGTCCATATTCTCCTCCGTCCAGTCAACCTGCCGCATTATTGCCGCCAGATGCGAGTACTCCAAACGTGCGGTAATGATTCCTATGAGGGACGGGACGAAGCTTTATACAGCCATTTACGAGCCTCGTTTCAGGGGCGGCGGGCCTATTCTAATCAAACGCACGCCTTTCCCTCTTGCGCCCTACAATTCCGGAGGGGCCGAGGAACTGTCCCAGAACATGCGCGAATATGTCAAGGCGGGCTATATCATTGTGTATCAGAATGTCCGCGGCGTGTATATGAGTGAGGGAGAATTTGTCGACTTGAGACCTCTCAATCCAGATGCCGAGCATGGACCGTTCGATGGAGGAGATGCTTCCAGCCAGATAGACGAAGCGACTGATGCATATGACACTATCGACTGGCTTTTGAAAAACACCAAGAATAACGGTAGGGCCGGTGTTTTCGGCGTATCATATCCCGGTTTCTATGCCACCATGGCAGCGCTCAGCGCCCATCCCGCTCTTCGTGCAGTGTCTCCACAGGCTCCTGTAACTAACTGGTGGATAGGTGATGACGCGCACCACAACGGAGCATTGATGCTGGCTGATATGTATTCCTTCGGTGGTTGGTTCTTCCAGAAAAGGCACAATCCGACTTCGGATGACATGCCGCCTCTGGTCACGGTAGACGAGGATATATATGACTATTTCCTGTCCAGAGGGCCGTTGTCAGAGATACTCCGCCCATTGAAGGGCCTCGACTTTATGGACAAAATGGTCCGGCATCCTGACTATGATGAATTCTGGGAGGAACTAGATGCCTCCAAGGGCATCGGGACAGTTTCTCCGGCTGTGCTTGTCGTAGGCGGGCTTTACGATGCCGAGGACTGCTATGGTGCGCGCAGTGTACATAAGGCTTTACGAAAGGGTTCTCCGAAGAACATCGTCTATTATGTATGCGGTCCATGGTCACACGGTGGATGGCGCAGGATCAAGACTTTCAGGGAGAAGATAGAGTACCCGTTCTTCGCATATTATCTCGAGGATAAAGGCGTCGAGCCTTCACTTGCAGAACTTTACATCACTTCCGGCACTGAGTCGCTAGTCGATGGATATGATTTCGCAAACATTGCCGGAATACGCATTCCGCTGACTCCCGGGTCATATGTTTCAAATCCTTCCGATCCGGTGCCTTACATCGCAGGAATCGGGCCCGGAAAGATCCCTGGCGATGATCCTGTGACCTGGAGGGATAAATCCTATATGTGGGCGGACCAGAGCTTCCTGAACGGCCGTAAGGATGTGCTTACATGTGCCGATTACGAGGTGAAGAAGAATCTGCTCTGTATTGGAAAAGTTGGGGTACACCTTGAATTCAGCCTGGACTCCACAGATGCTGATTTCATTGTGAAAGTAATAGACCAGGCTCCTGACGGGACCATGTCCCTCGTGCGTGCAGACGTCTTCCCTGCACGGTACAGGAAGAGTATGTCCGAACCTTCCCCTGTTGTCCCCGGAGCCCGCGAGACCCTGGATTTCAGGATGTGCGGCATTGCACACTGGTTCAGGAAGGGACACAGGATCCGCATACAGGTCCAGAGTACCTGGTTCCCGCTTGTCGCCGCATCACCCCAGACGTTCTTGGCAAACCAATATGAAGCCAGGGCGGAGGACTATGTCTCCACCCTGGTAACCGTGCACGAAGGCTCATATGTCCATCTGAAAGCGAAGTCAGTCCCTTATCCGCTATTCTATCACAGCGGCGAAACCTCCTTCGCCGAGCATAGAGACTGAGAGCTGGTCGCCCGCAGTCGCGCTGCTGCAGTCAAACGTGTTGAAATCCTTTCCGTCCCCTATCAGGGTGATGGTCTTTCCCTTGCAGCCTTCAGGAAGGTTCAAAGTCATGGTGAGAGGCTCTTTCTTTCCGTTGATACCTCCTATGTACCAAGTGTTTCCGCTCCTTCTGGCTATGATGGCATGTGTTCCGGGCCATCCGCTCAGCAGCTGGCTTTCATCCCAGGCGGCGGGGACTTTCTTCAGGAATTCCTTAGGAACATCCGGAAGTGAAAGATACGCTTCAGCCCTGTCAGCCAGGCACTGGAATCCGGATTCGAACACTACTGCGAGGGCTAGCTGGTGCGCAACGGAGGTGCGCCTGAAAGCAGGGACGCCCTGGCGGATCTTGTCCGAGAATGTGACGGGAGTGTAGTCCATGGATCCGACGACATTCCTGGTGAAAGGAAGTACAGTATTCTGCTCGGCTGCGTTGTCGCATCTTTCCTGACGTCCAAGTGATTCGGCACCCCTGACGGCTTCCGTGGTCATTACATTGGGCCATGTCCTGTCAAAGCCCCTCGGCAGGGTGGCTCCGTGGAGATCTACCAGGAGATGGAACTCGGCTGCATCTTTCAGTAGAGGTATGTATTCAGCGATGACACCCTGTTTGTCAGTGTCGAAGAAATCGACCTTTATTCCCTTTACGCCCATCTTGCTGATACGCTCCATCTCGGCCCTTCTGGTCTGCGGATCGATCATAATCTTCTGCTGTGCAGGACTTTCAGCGTCAGTGCCTGATCCGGAGTGATACCAGAGCCATATGCCTACTCCCATCTTGTTGGCATATTTCACGACTCCTTCCACCCCTTCACCGTCCATCTGGTGCCAGCCGGAGTCCAGGAGGGAGTACTCCCAGTTCATCTCATGGCACAGGTCGACGTATTTGATCTGCGCCTCATAGCTGCGTGGAGAGCCGCCGCTGTACCACCAGCTCCATGCGGCTTTCCCAGGCTTGATCCAGGATTCATCGGCGATCTGCGAAGGCGGATTGAGATTCTGGACCATCTGGGTCTTGAAAATGTCTCCGAGTCCTTCACCCACGATTACCGCGCGCCATGGAGTCATCCAGGGGAGAGTAGATACCGGCCTCGGATCGTCCGGAATGACAGGCTCCTCTATTTCAGGGAAGCGGATCTTGTAGCATCCTCCCTTCCCGGAGTTGTCTATGTGGGTGGCAGGATATGTCCCGTCGAGGGCGGCCTCGGTTATCATCATCCAGAGGCCGTTGGTGTTGAAGAGCATCGGGAATGCCCAGCCCTTGTCGTGGGAAGGCTTCGAATTGATCGCAATCTCATTCTTGCAGTACTGCTCATAACTCGGTTTGAAACGGGAATTCCAGTCATATGGATGGATCCATGCCTTCCCGTTCGTCGGAACTGAGAATTCAGTGGCTTCCGCGTCCATTGTCATGGGCTGGCCGCCCTTTCCTGTAATGCGGTAGCGGAAAGCGGCGCCATCGTCATATACCCTTGCAATCACCTCGAAATTGCATGCTCCTTTCTGGGAGAAGCTCAGGGTTACTTCGTTGTATTCGTTCTTTACACTGAGTTTCTTCCCTGCCTTCATGGTGTAATCATCGGAAACGCGGTTCTCCGTAATCTTTTTCAGGACGGGGGACATGCCGTATTCCACTCCCTCGAGGGTGAATCCGAGAGCGGATGGCTCGACGGCGGTCTTTCCGTCATATGAAATGCTGTAAGTCAGTTGGGAGCCCCTGGCTGCCTGGACTGTAAGGCTTACCTTCCCGTCCGGTGAGGCGGTAACCCATGTACCGTCGCTCTTGCCGCATGACAAGGCTACGGCCAGTGACAGGAAAAGTGTTGAAACGATTCTTGTATGCATATGTTTAAGTAATTAATATCCAATTGCTTTCAGTGCTTCGGAGCCGCACCTCTCCTCGAGCTGCGTCAAGTAGAGGCTCTTTGGATAAACATGGGTGCCGTAATCTTTGAACGGGCCCTCTTCAAGCATAGGCCCCTCCTTCTTGAACGGCCTTCGCTGAAGCACCCTCTTCCCGGTGCAGCCTACCATCCAGTTGAAAGTCCCCGGGGGCAGCTGGTTCACCAGCTCCTTTGCCTCGCAGTTCCAGGCGACGGACCAGGCTGTACCCCAGCCGTGTCCGGAGCCCATTTCGCCCCTGTTGATGAAATCGATTCCGCCGTCAGGTACCTTGCAGTTGTCCAGCAGGAATGCCGTGCTCCATCTCTGGTGCCCCTGTATCCTTCCGTTTCCGTCAAAGGAGCAGTTGAGCATTACTATGGGGCCGAAAATCCTGGCCCCGATGCCTACGAACCAGATATTGTTTCCCTTGACATAGCAGCTGTCCATGAGTATCTGGGTGGCATTCGGAGCGAATTCGGCGGGCTTGGAGGAGCCCTGATGGTCTGCCTCCCTGATTACTGATATCTTCCTCAGTGTAATCCTGCTTCCGGAAGCGCGTACGCTCTCCATCGTCTCGTAGAGGTCCATGTCCTGGGCCCAGCAGTCTCTTCCGGCAATCGAGAGGGCGTAATACTTGGCAGTAGTGTGTGACTCTGCCTGGTCTGGCGACACTATCCTCAGGTGCTCGACTCCCGAGTTGACCACCCAGCAGTCATCAGGAGGTGCCAGGGAAACGAAAGTGCTGTCTGCAGTGTAGTCCCGGTCATATGAATCGGCGAGCGGTACTGTGAATGTAACCTTGTTTCCAGAAACGGACTCAACGGTGCGTTCTGTAGTCAGCCATGTTCCAACGGCTATCCACGTCTGATGCGCCCCATCCCTCCACATGTCGTCCATATGCATGAACTCTATCCATTTCTGTGTGACTTTCTTCTGGATCCACACCACGTCTCCCTTCTTGAAGCGGCCTTTTTCCGCGAGAGTTATCCTGGATGTGCCGAATGGTACATATGCATCCGTGACCTTGACTGCCGGATTGTTGAGTTTTGCCGGATTCGGGAAGTTCTGGACCCTTCGGCGGATCACAACGGCAGTGTGCTTGTCTCCCGACATAAGGATACGGCTCATTCCTGTTCCCCTTGCTCCGCTGCCCCTGAGGACTACGCCGTCCTCTGAAATCCTTATCTCTGAACTGCAGGGATAATCTCCGGGGGAAAGAAGGATGGCTCCGCGGAGTCCGTCCTTGAGCGGCAGGGCGCTGACCCTGTCGATGGCAGCCTGGATTACCGGACTGTAGTCGGTGATCCCTTCAGATGGTGTTACTGTCTCTGCGACAGGAGCCTCTGGAAGAGCGATTCCGCCTCCACCGTATCCGGCGTGCGAATAGTCCATTATCCTGTCACCTCTTTCAGTAGTTGCGAAATCGAGGATCCCTGCTTTGCCGCCTGAATCGGAGCAGGACAGGACTCCCAAGCATGCCATTGCCGAGAGGCACAGCAAGAATGGTTTGAGTGGCATCATCACAAAATTATTATTGGTTTGTTAAAAGTAGCCAGAATTATTTTCATCGCAAAATGAAATTATGTAACTGTGCAAAAAAAGCGTATATTAGCATTTCCTATATTTAATCTAAGACACTATTATGCAGATCAAAAAAATCCTTCTGATCGCCCTTTTGTCCGTGAGTTGCGCGGCAGTCAAGGCGCAGACTTTCTGGGATCAGTCACAGCTTTCCCAAGTCAAGAAAAATGCATCCCTGCCAGTATATGCGGCATCCCTGAAGAACCTTATGGAGAGGGCTGATGCGATGCTTTCAGAGCCGGATATGAGCGTGATGATCAAAAAGCGGGTATCGGTAAGCGGGAATAAACACGATTATTATAGCCAGGCACGTTACACTTGGCCCAATCCGGACACCCCAGACGGTCTGCCGTATGTCACCAGGGACGGCGAGAGCAATCCTGAGATATATGAACTTGACCGCTATCGTCTGAGCGATATGTGTGACAGGGTCAGGTATTTTACCCTGGCGTGGTACTTCAGCGGCCAGAAGAAATATGCGGACGCAGCGGTCAGGCAGCTCCGCGTGTGGTTCCTCGACCCGGAGACACTAATGAATCCCAATTTCAATTATGCCCAGGTCAGGCGCGGGCATGACGGGGACAAAGGCAGCCATGCCGGACTCATCGACGCTTACACTTTCGTGGAGATGCTGCCGGCGATGTACATGCTCCGGGACGGTAAGATGCTTCCCAAGTCTGATTACAAGGCCCTTAAGAAGTGGTTCGCCGAGTTTGTCCAGTGGTATCTCACCAGCGAGATGGGCAACGGAGAGCGCAATGCCGCCAACAACCATTCGATTGCATATGACGCCCAGGTAATCTGTTTTGCCAGGTTCGCAGGTGACAAGAAGACCGCGAACGCCGTAATCAACGAGTTCCCGACCCGCAGGCTCTTCCCCCAGATCGAGCCCGACGGCAGCCAGCCGCAGGAGCTCCGCCGTACCCTTTCCTACTGGTACAGCACCTACAATATCGAGCATATGGTCGATATAATGTACATGGCCAAGGGAATGAAGACACGCATATATGACGCTGTCTCTCCTGACGGAAGGTGCATCACCAAGGCCATGGATTTCCTGATCCCATATGTCGGGAAGGAAGTCAGCGCGTGGCCTCACCAGCAAATAGGCCGCTGGGAAGATTCCCAGCAGTCAGTCTGCGACAACCTTTACAGGATCTATATGTTCGACCGCACGAAGACCAATTACCGTGACATCGCGCTAGCCAACAGCGCCCGTAAGGCCGGGGACGTATGGTTCCTTCTCTATCTTTCTCCTGAGGACGCAAAAAATATGACTTTGAAGTAAGTTATGAAGATCAGATCTTTAATCCTGTCAGCGGCCCTTTCGCTGGCCGCCATCCCCTCAGGGGCTGCAACAGTCTATTCATCTGTAAAGACTCCTCTGTCGGATGGCTGGAAGTTCGTGCGCCAGGACCTGGGAGGAGTCTGGGAGATACTCCGCGAGTCCCAGCCTGGTAAGCCTACGGAATATCCTCTGTGGACGGATGTTACACTTCCTCATTGTTATAATGCCGAGGATTCCGTTGATCCGGACCTCAACTATTATCAGGGAGCCGGGTGGTACACCAGGACCCTGGAGGTGGCCAATCCTTTCAAGGGCGGAAGGACTCTTTTGGAATTCGAAGGCTCAGGCCAGGTTACCGATGTCTGGATAGACTCCAAGCATGTCGGAAGTCACACCGGAGGCTATGACGGCTGGTGCGTTGACATTACCGATGCCCTGGCCGGAAAGAAGAGCGTGACATTGTCAGTCAGGTGTGACAACACCCGTAATTTCGAGATAATCCCTTCGCAGATCTCAGACTTCACTATCGCAGGAGGAATCTACAGGCCGCTGAACCTGGTCTTCATGCCGTCTTCATATGTCAATGCATTCGTTATCAAGCCTTCCCTCGATGCCAAGAATGGATATGTCGACGTGGAGTTCACCTGCACCGGTGTAAACGGCGGGAAGATTGCAATCGATGTCCTCTCACCGGAAGGCGAGGTGATTTCCACCTCGAATTCTCCCGGCAGGGTAGCTTCGGTCAAGAAGCCGCGTCTGTGGTCGGACAAGACCCCGGTCCTCTACTCCTGCAGGGTGAAATGGACGGATTCTGAGGGCAATACGCAGGAATTCACGGAGAACTTCGGTTTCCGTACCCAGGAATTCCGTGAGCACGGTCCCTTCTTCCTCAATGGAGAGAGGGTGCTGCTTAAGGGAACTCACATCCATGAGGACTTTGCAGGTGTAGGTGCGGCTCTCCCCGATGCTGTGATGAGGAGGCAGATGCAACAGATGAAGGATATGGGAGTGAATTTCGTCCGCCTCGGCCATTATCAGCAGAGCGAGATGGTGCTCAGCCTCTGCGACAGCCTAGGCATCATGGTCTGGGAAGAGATTCCGTGGTGCAGGGGAGGACTTGGAGGAGACGATTACAAGGAGCAGGCAAGGCGCATGCTCAGGAATATGATCGCGCAGCACAGGAACCATACTTCGGTGATCCTATGGGGAATGGGCAACGAGACCGACTGGCCCGGTGACTTCGAGGTGTTCGACGCGGATGCTATACACGATTTCATGGGCGAACTTACCGAGTTGTCACATTCCATCGATCCGAGCCGTCCGACGTGCACCAGGCGTAATGACAAGAACTTTGACGTTGTGGACGTCTATTCTCCTTCCATATGGGACGGATGGTATTCCGGAAAATATTTCGATTATCCCAAGAAGGACCTCGCCGCTATCGAAAAGTATCCCAGATTCTTCCATGCCGAGTGGGGGGGAGACAGCCATCCCCATCGTCACACTGAAGGCAAGGAATTCGGGAATCTGGAACGCAACGATGCCAACGGGGACTGGAGCGAGACCTATATCATCCATCTTTTCGACTGGAACCTTCACAAGCAGGCCCATATGGACAACCTGACCGGAAGTGCTTTCTGGACATTCAGGGACTTCGCTACTCCCATCCGGCATGACAATCCTATCCCTTACATGAACCAGAAGGGTGTCCTCGAACATGACGGGACTCCGAAGGAAAGCTATTATGTGTTCCAGAGCTACTGGACCGAAAAGCCTATGGCGCATATCTACGGGCACACATGGCCTGTAAGGTGGGGCGCTCCTTCCGACAGCCATGAGGTACTTGTGTACAGCAACTGTGACCGCGTGGAGTTGTTCCTGAACGGCAAGTCTCTGGGTGTCAAGACCCGCAATGTGGACGATTATCCGGCAGCCGGCTTCCATTGGGATGTAGTATTCGCTCCCGGGGATAACAGCCTGAAAGCCGTCGCCACCAAGGGCAAGACGGTCATCGAAGACGAAATCAGCCAATTCTATGAGACCCGCAAGTGGGGAGCCCCCGCACAGGTCAAGTTCGACGTGAAACCTCTGGGAGGTGACAGGTACCGTGTGAACATCCTGTTCTCTGATGCATCCGGAGTCCCGTGCCTGGATGCTGCCAATTTCGTGCGTTTCGCTTTTGCAGGAGACGGCAGGCTGCTCGATAACATGGGCACATCCCACGGCAGCCGCCGCATACAGCTGGCCAACGGCCGTGCCTGCATCGATGTCGAATGCAAGTCTTCCGGTACAGTCTCCGCTTATCTGGAGAAGGAAGGGATAGGCGGCCTGGTTGATATCGGGAGGTAAGCATATGATCAAGCGGTCATTACTTTTCTGCCTCGGCCTGCTTTTACTGCTCGCCGTTACTTCCTGCGGTGAGAGGCACAGGTCTCTTACTCCTTTCGAGTTCAAGTCGGCGATTGCCATGGACTCTCTCCAGGTCGTGGACCTGAGGACGGCAAAGGAGTTCAGCGAAGCACGTATCCCCGGGGCCGTCAATCTGGATTTCAAGGCAGATGACTTCCTTGACGAGGCCATTTCTTCCCTCAAGAAAGACAGGGGAGTAGGACTATATTGCCGCAGCGGGGCCCTCAGTTCCGAGGCTGCCCGGCTTCTTGGCGGTAAGGGATTCGACATCACTGTCCTGGAAGGGGGACTCGTGGCCTGGTCCCAGGCCGGACTGGACCTTGCGGACGAGAATGATTTCCTGGTTGCGGTCGGAAAACCTGCTCCGGATTTCACGGTAGAACTCTACAACCGTCAGGCAGCATATGCTCCGGACTATGTGGGCGGCTCCGCGGTAACCCGTAAGGTGACTCTTTCCAGCCTCAAGGGAAAGGTGGTGATGCTCCAATTCACAGCAAGCTGGTGCGGGGTGTGCCGTGAGGAGATGCCCCATATCGAGGCAGAGATCTGGAAGCCCCTGATGAAGAATCCTGACTTTGCTCTCATCGCGATAGACAGGGATGAACCCGCATCGAAAATCGAAGCCCAGATCAAGGCTACCGGTATTACATATGACATCGGATTCGACCCCGGCGCCGGTATATACAATCTTTACGCGCTCCCGAATTCGGGGATAACCCGTAATGTCTTGATTGACAAGAGCGGAACAGTTGTCTTCCTCACCCGTCTATACGACGAGTCACAATTCATGGCCTTGAAGAACAAGATAGCTGAGTTGCTCAGGGTGCAGTAGGTCTCTGGCCGCCGCACCCCGGGCAAACAGCTATAGGGTAAGGTCCGGTACGGGATATTCCTCCCAGGGGAGAACCGTGACTGTGATTCCGGGTATGCCGTATTCTATCCTCAACGTAAGGTTGTCCAGGTCTTCTTTATCCCAGTCATATCCTGCATCCGCTATGCTTTTCCCTATTTCGTAGCGGTGGGCCCTTCCTGAGTCATCGGTAAGGTCCAGATACAGGGAGTCGTCTGTCTGCCTAGGAATAACGGCCTGGAATACAAATGTTTCCAGTTGTTCCGGCACGCATTGGAATTCTCCCTTCACAGGACTCAGGGTGTATGGTTCAATCCCGACTGTATTCCCTGATAGCAGGATGGAGAAGGGACACTCGTTTCCGGCCGGCATTCCGGCCATATGGAGCCATATGATACAATGCTCTTTGCGGAAATGCAAGGTGTCCCTCGCTGTTTCCCCTTCACAGAAGACTTCGTCCCGGCCTATGAAAAGCCTGTCCCATTGCTGTCCCTTGGATATGGTGATCCCGTCCCTGTCCTCCCTGGCGTTTACCAGGGAAGTGTGGTAGGTGACAAGGGCCTGCCCCTTTACTATCTCGATTTTTTCCTCATCCTGCTTTGCTGAGAAGGCTCCTGGATTGTCATATGCCAGATAGCTTCCCATGTTGATTTTCAGGCTGACAGGATAGGAGATTGACTGTCTGTACACCGATTCGCCCTGGGGGATAGTGTAGTGCCACACCGATTCCCTGTCAGCGGTGATTGTGAGCAGGCAGGGGCAGCCTTCCCGTTCTTCCCTGACGGAGCAGGAGCATATGGCCAGCATGGCCGCGAGGATGATTTTTCTGTAGTACATGTCTGCTAGTCTTCTTTATTGAGTCCGTATGTCTTTATAAGTGCCGAGATTTCCGGGTCCAGATTCCCCCTGTGGACATATGAGCGGTCGATCCTGCAGGCGTTGAGGTAGTGTTGGACTGCCTGCGGACTGTCGCCTTTCCTGGAGTACAGGATCGCAAGCATGTATTCTACCGGGCCGGTAGGCTCAAGGTCTTTCAATATGTCCATCGCTGATGCGTTGTAGTCCATTGCGCAGCAGGCGACAGCCGTGTTGTAGTCGCGGTAAGGCCTCAGCAGGGTGACAGCCGTCTTGTAGTCCATGTCCCGGAGCGCCTGGACTCCCCGCATGTAGGTGGTGTCCAGTACAGTAGTGTGCACAGTGTCCTTTATCATTCCCTTGCGGTGAAGGTGGAAATCGAAGCGTACTGTCCTCAGGCGTGGATAGAGGCTCGTCCTCATATAATTGTAGAATGGTTCCCGTTGCAGCCTCCTTTCCCTTTCATCTGCGTTGGAAATTTCTGAACAATAGCGATATGTCTCTTTTGCCTGGGAAGTCATGACAGTGTCGGACCCTACCAGCGCATCCAGCATCCGCCAGTTCTCAGGATCATTACGGGATATGAAACGGATCGGAGCCGCATGTTCTTCTGAGATGCTTCCGTTCATGTCGATGTGCATCCCCCGGTCCCGCGCCAGGGAGTCCCTCAGGTTCTTAAGGTATTTCCCGAAAAAGCCCGAGACCGACTCGCTCCTTCTCTGTGAAAGTCTCATGTTGTAGTCATATGAACCTTCCGGTGAGCATGATGCAGTCACCACTATGGAATCCAGTCCGAATTCCGCATTCTCCACTAGGGATCTCAGGTTGGATTCTATCCTGCCTATCTCGGTGCGGTTGCTGCCTTGCTCCCTTTCTATCGCTGAGCTTCCGGACCGGAAATCTATGTAGCAGGCAGTGTTGGCTTCTACGCTGCGTTCAATCACGCTGGTAAGATACCTTTCAGTGCCATCGGCGAAGGAGCTCAGTGAACTGATGTAGAAAGTAAGCGGACTCGACCGTGGAATGTTGTAGATTCTCTTTTCCTGTTCAAAGACATCTCCGGTCAGGACTATCCCCACTTTTTTCATCTGCGGCTTTGTGACGATTCCCTGCACGTATTCGTATATGAAATCACCTCCAGCCGACTGAATCACAGTGTCCAGCCTCAGCCCCTCCGAAACGATAGGCACTTTCACGTATTTGTCAAACATCTTCTGCGTACGGGATTTACGCATTTCATTGCGCCTTAGAAGGAGGGACCTGGTATAGTGCTCTACTGCCTGCCTCTGGGTGACTCCGAAGGCGGAAGCGAACTGTTCGTCGGAAACGTAGGATGTGTCATCCCTGAACATGAAGACCTCCGGTATGTTTCTCTGGAGGAAGATCTCCAGCTGCCTCTGGGATATGAATTTCAGAGTGTCGGTTATTATGGACCGGAGGAATTTCTCGTATTGCTGATAGCCCCTCAACTGGGCCTTGCGATAGTCCTTCCCCGTTATCACCACAGGTTCCAGTTCAGTGCTGTCTCCAAGGGCCAGGAGGCGGGGAGTGAACCTCAACTGCCATTTGCTGTCCTGCATGTCCTTCGGGACGACGATCTGGAAGCGGAGATCGACTTTCCCATGACGTTCGGCGAGATTCCTGAACCTTGCCGTAACATATGCCGGATTGATTACGTCAGTCGCTACCATTTCCCCGTTTTCGTCCTTTATCGCTTTCATTATGAGGACTTTCCTCCCGTCCATGTCCTGGACTTCGATGGTATCCCTCACCTGGGCCCCGTGAAGGGACAGCTCAGGCAGTTCTTCTTCTTTTGGCAAGACGAGGCTCGCCGAGACCTTCCCGGTCCTGAGGGCGGCTGTCTTTCTCTGGATCGTACATGCCCCCGTCATAAGCACGGCAAGCGCCAGTGCCGCTATGATCCGCACCTTCTCCATTCTCCTTATTTCCCTTCTACCTGAGCTGCGGCTGGCAGTAATCCTCGTCTTCCACTATGCTCAGAGTCTTTGCAAGTACTTCCAGTGAGGTGCGGTCGACTCCGTCGCTCCCTGTAAACTTCTGGGACCGTATCCGCCCCAGGACATATACCGTCATCCCTTTCTTTACCAGTGAGAAGTCAGGCATATCCTTGCTCTCCCAAGCGGTCACCCGGTGCCAGACTTCTTCGATAACCGGACTGTTGTCCTTCTTGTAGCAGTACTCTGTCTTCAGTGAGAAGTGAAGGACCCTGTTCTCGCCCACAGTCTGCAGGACCACATTCCCGATGATACCCCTCAACTCGATTCTGTTCAATTGTTCCATGTTCTGAAATGTTAATTGTTCCTTTCGGCCTGACTCCCGGTGCGCACCCTGCAGGTCCGACGCAAAGTAAATACAAATACCCGTGGCAGGCACCATTGTGAAGCCGTTCAGGTGCAAATGTTTACGTTTCTTTGCCTGACCGTATTTTTTTACCGGCCGGACTAAAGTAACGAAGTCCCGTCCCTGCATTTTTATAATCATATGTCCGGAGCTGCATTTTTAGAATCGTAAATATCTGTCCGGCATTTTTTCGGATTCTTGGAGTCCCCGGAAAATCTTGCAATCTTGCTCCCGGTTCGCGGGTGTTGCTGTAAAGAATAAGCTATCAGGATATGAATTTGACTAGGAAGGATGAAAAGGTCCGGAGATGTTTGAATTGCGGGAAGGTGATAGTGAACGGACGGCCTGACAAGCTGTTCTGCTGTGTCAGGTGCAAGAATGCATGGCACAATGCCAAGCAGTGGATGCAGAAGAACCGTAAGGAGAAGGTGATCTCCAGGCTTCTGAAGAATTACGAAATCCTTACGACCCTTATCAGATTGAACAAGGACAGTATCGAATTCCCTGACCTGATCGAGATGGGATATAATCCGGATTATGTGACAGGTTACAGGAAGCAGGGGCGCAAATCGGTCTGCAGCTGCTTCGAGATCCGCTATTTCCAGACTCCTTCCAGGATCAGCGGATTGAGAAAAGGCGGCATCCTCTCTGAAGAGGAGCCGCCTTATGGTAAGAAGAAATGATCCGCTTTACTTCGCCGCCGCAGCTGCCCTTTTCAGCTTTTCGGGATCCTTGAAGAGGATGGCGAAAAGGACTCCTACGACAAGTGCATATGTTGCGAAGATGTACCATGCTGTCGACCATCCGGCCGAACTGGTGGCGGTACATCCGCATGCATCTACTACGGCTCCGGCGGCGAGGGTTCCGATGGAAGCTCCCAGGCCGTTTGTCATAAGCATGAACAGTCCCTGTGCGCTGGACCTGATGTCGGTGTCGGTGTTCTCATTTACATAGAGCGATCCGGAGATGTTGAAGAAGTCGAAGGCTACTCCGTAAACTATGCAGGAGAGGATGAACAGGATTACACCCGGCATGTCCGGGGAACCGAGTCCGAAGAATCCGAAGCGGAACACCCATGCGAACATAGCAATAAGCATAACCTTCTTGATTCCGAACTTCTTCATGAAGAACGGGATGAGAAGGATGCAAAGGGTCTCCGAAGCCTGGGAAATGGAGATCAGGGCGTTGGAATTCTTGACTGCGAATGAATCCGGGGACACGCTCTGGAATGATCCGAGGAAGAGGTTGGCGTAACCGTTGGTTATCTGGAGAGCCGAGCCCAGGAGCATCGAAAATATGAAGAATATTGCGAACTGCCTGTCCTTGAATAGGGTGAAGGCCTTGAGGCCGAGAGCCTCGGTAAGAGACTGGTCGGCTTCTCCCTTCTTGACCGGGACCTCAGGCATTGTCAAGGCATATGCACAGAGAACCAGGGACAGTGCGCCGGAGACGACCAGCTGGGTGTAGGAGTCCTGCATGGCCACTCCGTTGAATTTGACGAAATTCGTGCAGAGCATGCTTATGATGAATCCTACGGTTCCGAAAACCCTGATCGGAGGGAAATCCTTAACAGGGTCCTTCCCGACTCCTTCAAGGGCATTATATGCAACCGAGTTCACAAGAGCGATGGTGGGCATGAAGAAGGCCACGCTGAGGCTGTAGAGGGTGAACAGGGGAGCGAAAGAAATGTTCCCGCTTGCATTCTTGCAGTACAGGCCTGCCGCCAGCATGAACACACCTGCGAAAAGATGGCACATGGAGAGCACTTTCTGCGCCTGGATCTTCCTGTCAGCCAGGATACCCATGAGGGTAGGCATGAAGATCGACACTATGCCTTGCATCGCGAAGAACCATTTGATCTTGTCGATCATCCCTATGCCGCCGAGATAGCGTCCCAGCGAGGTGAGATATGCACCCCAAACCGCGAATTCGAGGAAGTTCATCAAGATCAACCTGATGGTGATAGAACTGTTTTTCATTTGAGTGGTCGTTTTGTGCAAATTTACAGTTTTTCACATAAAATTCATATCTTTGAGAATTGTTTGGAGCGCAGATTATGAAATTCGTGAAGACAGCCCAGGATCCCGCTTCCTCAGCCAGATGCGGGGTCATTACCACAGACCATGGTGAGATCCGGACCCCGGTTTTCATGCCAGTCGGTACTGTCGGTACTGTCAAAGGCGTCTATCACAAGGATTTGAAGGACGACATCCAGGCCAGGATCATCCTCGGTAACACTTACCATCTCTACCTCCGTCCCGGACTTGACATCCTTCGCAAAGCCGGCGGGCTCCACGCATTCGAGTCGTGGGACAGGCCTATCCTGACTGACAGCGGCGGTTTCCAGATATTCTCCCTTGCGCCTATCCGCAAACTGACCCCGGAAGGATGCACATTCGCTTCACACATAGATGGTTCAAGGCATATCTTCACTCCTGAAAACAACGTAGACACCCAGCGTGTGATCGGGTCGGACATTATGATGGCCCTCGATGAATGCTGCCCCGGGGATGCTACGTTTGCATATGCCGAGAAATCCCTGAAACTTACCCAGTCGTGGCTGGAGCGCTTCTCGAAGCGGTTTGCCGAGACTGAGCCCCTATATGGCTATTCCCAGACAATGTTCCCTATAATCCAGGGCTGTGTCTATCCCGAACTTCGCCGCAGGGCGGTAGAGCATGCCCTTGCCCTGGACTGCCCGGGCCATGGAGGATATGCGGTCGGCGGGCTTGCGGTAGGGGAGCCGGAGGAGAAGATGTACGAGATCCTGGAATATGTTGACCCGCTTCTGCCGAAGGACAAACCCCGCTACCTTATGGGAGTAGGGACTCCGGTAAATATCCTGGAAGGAATCGCCAGGGGGATAGACATGTTCGACTGTGTCATGCCGACGAGGAATGCCCGCAACGGCATGCTCTTCACCTGGGACGGAATAATGAACATGCGGAATGCCAAGTGGGCCGATGATTTCTCACCGCTGGATCCGAAGGGCAAGTCCTTTGTGGACAGGACCTATACCAAAGCCTATCTGAGGCATCTGTTCATAGCCGGCGAGATGAATGCCGGAATGATAGCCAGCGAACATAATCTTGCTTTCTACCTTGATTTGGTCGACCAGGCCGGGAAACACATCGAAGCGGGAGACTTCCTTTCCTGGAAGGACGCCGCCGTAAAGAAGCTTTCACAAAGATTGTAGCCAAATGGACCTGAGACCGAAGAAACTGGATTACTACATATTCCGGAAGTTCATCCTGACCTTCCTTATCGCTCTCGTCCTGATCATCGGAATAGTGATCATCTTCGACATAAGCGAGAAGATCGATGACTTCGTGTCCAAAGAGGCTCCACTGCGGGCGATAGTGTTTGACTATTACGTGAATTTCGTCCCGTATTTCATGAATATGTTCAGTCCACTGTTCGTATTCATAACCGTCATCTTCTTTACCTCCAGGATGGCGGCCAATTCGGAAATCATAGCCATACTCTCGTGCGGAGTCACCTATCACAGGATGATGAGGCCGTACCTGTTCACGGCTCTCCTGATAGCCCTAATGTCACTGGCCCTGGGCAATTTCGTGATCCCGCATTCCAACCAGGAGAGGCTGAAGTTCGAGCAGAAGTACATAAAGAACAGGACCCGGTTCAACGAGAGGAACATCCATTACATGATCGCTCCCGGGAAGTACGTATATGTCGAGTCTTTCAGCGGCTGGAACAACACTGCCTACAGGTTCACCCTGGAGCAGATAGATGATTATGAACTGGTCAGCAAGCTCTCTGCCGAATCGGCGAGATGGGACAGCGTCAAGGCTTGCTGGCAGCTCAAGAACTATTTCATAAGGGATTTCCAGCAGGGCGGAATCGAGGACAGAGTTCGTACGGGGGCTCAGCTGGATACAGTGATCGAATTGAGTGTCAACGATTTCTATAGGAATGAAAAGACCGTTGAATCACTCTCATATGGCCAGCTTAACAAGCTTATATCGACCCAGAAGATGCGCGGGGACAAGAACGTGATGTACGCCCAGATTGAAAAAGACAACCGTTTCGCCCTGCCGTTCTCTGCATTCATCCTCACTATAATGGGAGTGTCCCTTTCTTCCCGCAAGAAGAGGGGAGGAACGGGATGGAACCTGGGTATCGGAATCGCCCTGAGTTTCTCCTACATCCTTTTCATGCGCTTCAGCCAGATGTTCGTCTATACCGGAGCCCTCCCGCCTGGGATAGCCCTTTGGCTGCCGAACATCCTGTACACCATAATCGCCGGCTTCCTGTATTACAGGGCGTCCCGGTAAAGACCTGAATATCATCATGAAAGTCAAGATCGTCAACAAATCCAGGAACCCCCTGCCGCAGTATGAGACAGCGCAGTCAGCCGGGATGGATGTCCGTGCGGACATCGATGCTCCAATCGTTCTCAAGCCACTTGAAAGGGTACTCGTCCACACGGGACTGTACGTCTCCCTTCCGGTCGGGTACGAGTTACAGGTCCGCCCTCGCAGCGGTCTTGCGATCAAGCATGGAATCACTGTCCTCAATTCCCCGGGGACAGTGGATGCTGACTACCGCGGTGAACTGATGACTATCCTGGTCAACCTCTCTTCCGAGCCATATGAGATAAAGCCGGGCGAGAGGATCGCACAGTACGTTGTCGCGAAGCATGAGCGGGTTGAATGGGAAGAAGTCGATGTCTTGGATGAAACCGAGAGGGGAGCAGGCGGTTTCGGATCTACTGGAACAAAGTAAAGGCATATGGAGATCAGCGAGTTATATGATGTTTACAAGGCCTGTGGCTATCGCGTGACAACCGACAGCCGCGCAGTCGCGGGAGGTGAACTGTTCATCGCCCTCAAAGGCGAGAATTTCGACGGGAATGCATATGCTTCAAAAGCCCTTGAGCTCGGAGCTGCGAGGGCAATAGTAAGCGCTGATTCCCAGGCTGCTGCGACAGGTGATCCGCGTATGATAGCAGTTGAGGACACCTTTATCGCGTTGAGGGACCTGGCAAGATGGCACAGGGAGCATTTCCTGGTTGACGGAAAGCCTCTCACAGTTATCGGACTGACCGGTACCAACGGAAAGACCACTACCAAGGAACTAGTCCGCGAAGTTCTTTCCCGCAAGTTCAATGTGACCGCTACGGAAGGTAACCTTAACAACGACATCGGAGTCCCGCTGTCCATCCTGAAGATCAGGCCAGGGACTCAGCTTGCAGTGATTGAAATGGGTGCAAGCCATCCTGATGATATAGGAAAACTGACCTCTGTAAGTGAGCCTGACTACGGGATCATTACCAATGTAGGCAAGGCCCATCTGCTAGGATTCGGGAGCCTGGAAGGTGTGAAGAAGGCCAAAGGAATGCTTTATGACTGGCTGGCCGGTCATGGAGGAAAGGCCTTCGTGAATGTGGATGACGAGATCCTGTCAGGGATGGCGGCCGCGCGGAAAGGAATGGAAACCAGAGGATACGGAGTGGAATTCTGGCGTGGGATAGTCCTTCCTTCGGACCAGTCGCATCCATATGTCCGCTTTGCTGTTCCAATGAATGCCGGTCTGGTTCCTGAAGAGGAACTGAGCGAGGACCTTCTCGCCTGTGAGACCCATCTGGTCGGTTCCTACAATGTAAACAATGCCCTTGCTGCAATTGCTGTCGGCCTGGAGTTCGGAGTCCCTATGGAAGAGGCTCTGGATGCCATCTCCAGATATGAACCCAAGAACAACCGTTCCCAGATGGTGAACACCGGATCTAATGTGCTGATAGTGGATGCCTATAATGCCAATCCGACGAGTATGTCAGCCGCACTTGACAATTTCGAGGCTTCCAGCGCCTCATCAAAACTCGCCTTGCTCGGGATGATGGGGGAACTGGGAGACGACTCTGCAGCGGAGCATGCTGCCATCGTACGCAGGCTTATGTCCGAAGACTTCCCCTCTGTCCTGGTTGGAGGAGAGTTCCGTAACGCGATTGACAGCGTGGGGGGAAAAGCACTGGACATCAAGTGGTTCCCCGACTCTGAGGCGCTTGCGGCCTATCTGAAAGAGAATCCCGTAAAGGATACCCTGGTCCTTGTCAAAGGTTCTCGGAGCCAGGCGATGGAGAAGGTGATTCCTGTCCTTTAAACCATCTGTCCCAGACATATCTTTCCAGTCTGACCACGGCATATGCTATGGCCAGGCCGACTATTGTCCCGACGAGTACGTCACCGAGGAAGTGCTTGCCTACGAAGATCCGGCTTAACGAGACCAGGAAGGCCCATGAGTAGATACATGGGGAGAAGTACCTGTTGAATCTGAACTCCTTGATCGAATTGAACGCTGCGGCGCTTCCCAATGCGATTCCGAAGCAGTTGGCGGCGTGTGCGGAGAAGAATCCGTATTTTCCTCCGCGCCCTTCCAGGATCCTGAGTCCGTTACTAAGCATTTCTTCGTCCCAGCATGGGCGGAACCTTTCGACCAGATGCTTGATCAGATTAGAGAACTGGTCGGTGAGTAGGATTATCAGTGCTATTGAAATGATGGCGGAGACGGCCCTCTTCCACCCTCCTATGACCACAAGCAGAACTGCGATGGCCAGATAAAGCGGGGCCCAGACGATCCGGTCTGACATGAACTGCCAGATGGCATCAGTGAAAGGGGAGTGAAGGCTGTTGATGAACAGGGTGGCCGCCTTGTCAGCGTTTACTATCGACTGCCATATGCCAGAGATTCCGTACATGTTTTTTCCGGCTAATTGAGCTCAGTCCACAAGAGGTCCAGCAGTTGCTGCAGGCCTTCTCCTGAGACAGAAGAAATCATCACGTGGGGGATATCTTCAGGTAGCTTTTTCTCTATCTGGGATTTGACCTGCGCTGAGACCAGGTCGCATTTGGTAACTGCAATCACCCTCTTCTTGTCAAGAAGCTCCGGATTGTAGAGCTCAAGTTCCCTCAGGAGGGTGAGATATCCCTCACGGACATCAGGTTCCTCGGCGGAAATCATGAAGAGCAGGATGGAGTTCCTCTCGATGTGTCTCAGGAACCTCAGTCCTATGCCTTTGCCCTCGTGGGCTCCCTCGATGATTCCGGGGATGTCTGCGATAACGAACGACTTGTCGTCACGGTATTTAACTATGCCCAGATTGGGTTCAAGGGTCGTGAACGGGTAGTTGGCTATTTTCGGGCGGGCTGACGTGACCGCCGACAGCAGTGTGGATTTCCCGGCATTCGGGAAACCTACCAGACCGACATCCGCCAGCACTTTCAGTTCCAGGATGAACCATCCCTCCTGCCCGTCTTCCCCGGGCTGTGCATATCTCGGGGTCTGGTTGGTAGGGGACTTGAAGTTGTCATTCCCGAGGCCACCCTTACCTCCGCGGCAGAGTATCCTTTCCTGTCCGTCGTCGACCATTTCAAAGAGGACCTCTCCGCTTTCAGCATCCTTGACGACAGTCCCTATGGGGACGTCCAGCCATATGTCCTGTCCGTTCTTGCCCCTCTTCAGGCGCTCTCCTCCGGGGCCTCCGCTGTCAGCTTTGATGATCTTGCGGTATTTCAGGTGGATGAGCGTCCAGAACTGGTGGCTTGCACGCAGGATGATGTGCCCTCCGCGTCCTCCGTTTCCTCCGTCAGGACCGCCTTTAGGGATGTATTTGGCCCTGTGCAGGTGGGCGGACCCTGCACCCCCGTGTCCGGACGCGCAGAATATCTTTACGTAGTCTATGAAGTTAGAATCGGGCATAGTTTTCTCCTTTTCCAGCAAATATATGGATATTTTTCTACAGGAATACCAATTCGAGATGCACTTTCTGTGTTTTGCGGCTGTCGATGGTCAACGCGAGATGTCCGTTTTCAATAGTCCGTTTCACCTTTGCCCCCTGACATATGACTTTATTCAGCGCATATCCCTTCGGAATCCTGAAGTGCTGTGTCATCGGGAAGCCGCCGACCACGTCGATGTCCATTGAAAGTGTGTTGCCGCTCCAAGAGTAATCGGAGATTTCTGAAGCCATCATGGTGATATGCCTGTCGCTTCCTATCCATTGCGGCCGGTCCTGCTTCGGATGTAGAGAGAATACCCTTACTCCATGCGCGGGAACGGATGCCTGTATGATACCATTGTCGCAACTTCCCGCAGAGCCGGTCCAGAATTCATATGTATCCCATGCCGAAGGACTGATTCCCAGTTCCTTTGCTGTGGCGGAAACAATGCTGTCCTCATCACCCCAGTTGAAAAGGGCGACGACATTGTACTCCGGCATCATAGAATTGTTTATGCCCAGATTCCAGACAGGCAGCATTTCGAAATACGGATACAGGCTCACAGGCCTGACCCTTGCGGCAGGAAGTGTCTGCTGCAGGATCTTCATCTTGTCCATCTTCAAACCGCCCAGCTTGTCTCCGAAGAAAGTCAGCTGTCCGGGCAGGGCGACAATAGTAGCGGAAACCCAGGCTTCTTCTACCGGCAGGTCCTTTACTAGCAAGGTGTCCGGATCGCATATCATCGTTATGTTGTGGGCGAAAGCCTGGTTCAGGAAACAGCGCGCCTGATTCATGACGTTCGGCCAGACGACTGGCTTGTTGGGATGTACGATGTCTGCTCCGAGACGGGATGCATCTGCATATGTGGACTCCGGCCCGGTGCTGTGCCCCTGGCATGCCAGCAGGTAACTGTCTTCTCCTATCCCTTCCCGTATCGCCTTTACGCACAGCTCGAATGGATTCGGGCATTCGGGATCATGGAAACATGCACGGATTTCCGGCCTTTCGTACAAATGGGCGCAGTAACCTTGATTGCGGCCGGACATTCCGTCGACCTTGAAGTATCTGTATCCCCATTCCCGAGCTGCTATGCGGTGTATCTTCTTAATATGATCCCTTGCCTCGGGAACAGTAGGGTCAAGGGTGTAACGCCCGTTCCAGCAGGAGATTGGTTTGCCGTTTTTGTCGTGGAGGAACCAGCCTCTGTGCTCATTGTAGAATTCAACGTTGCCGGTTCCGAACGGAGCTGTCCATATGCCCGGTATGAACCCCAGTTCCCTGATGTCATCCGCCAGCTTCTTCATCCCTTCCGGGAACTGTTTCTCGTTGACTTCGAGATTCATGTTGAAAAAGCCGGAAACCGGAAGCTTGTCGGAGTTGCCCTGCCACGACTCGATATGCCAGATATCGCAACCGAATGGTTGCAGATATTTCTTGCCTATCCGGGCCTCAGCCAGATTGTCTTCCGCCGTGGCCGTGTCAAAATACGTATTCCATGACATCCAGCCCGTGGGGACCTTATGTTCCGGTTTCGTGGAAATCGCCTTGTAATAAGGCATATACCTTCTCTTGAACCAGTCATTGGTCAAGGTGATGGCAAATGTGGATTCTGCCGATGAATCTATGCGCCCTGACATCTTGATGCTGAATGATCCGTCATCTTCGCTTGACAGGTCAATGGCAGATGCGGAAAATGCGACCAGGATGTCTTCTTCCAGGGCGAAAATGCTGTCGTTATGCTTGTTGTCGACGACTCCTGACGAGAGGTTGAGGACACGTTCTCCATCTGCCGGATGCGTTCTGCAGGCGAATGCATCCTTCTTGCTCCTGACCTTTCCTTCAAGTGAGAACACCCCCGCGTAGTTCTGGGCCGAACGGTGGTAGAACAGGATTTCAAGCCTCCCGCCGTCAATGTTCAAGACCCAGTATCCCTGCACGTTACCTTTCGGATCTACAATTGAGAATCTGTCCCGGACGCCATCTCTCGATGCCGCCAGTGACCAGGATGCTTCACCGGAGATGAACGACAGATGGGCATCGATTTCGACGGAAGGAGCGCTGAGGTGAAGCATTGATTCTTTTTCATCGAAAGTATAGCTCCAGCCTCCAGCATCATTTCCTGCCCTTTCTCCTGTTTCTGCCGGGGCATTATGTTCCTTTTCGTCTACTGATGAGAAAGCATGCATTGCCCCGGATGAAGAGAGGGCAATCGTTCCGAGAGTAACGCCTTTTATGAATTTCCTTCTTGTGGTCATGATAGCTGTTGTTAGCATATCAAAGGTAATAAATCGAAAGCAATTCACAACACTAAGGGTTAATTCCTTAGATTAATTCTCCCGCAGGAATTATTATATTTGTAATTCATAGAAATATCCAGTCATATGAAAAAAATCTTTCTGGCGATTGCAGTTTTTGCAGCCTCTTCGGCCCTGACCTTTAATGCTTCGGCCCAGAAGAAGGCCATGGACCATGATGTGTACGATTCCTGGCAGTCCGTATCAGGAACCTTGATGACTCCTGACGGGAATGTCCTGGTCTATCAGGTTAATCCCCAGCAAGGAGACGGTGAACTGACTGTCAGGAAAACCGTCCCCGCGACAAAGAAGCAGAAAGCGCAGGTGCTCACCCTTACAGTCCCGCGCGGATATATGCCTTCCCTGGATCCCGAGGGCAAGTGGCTGTACGCCAGGATAAAGCCGGAATATGCGAAGAACCGTCAGGAGAAGATCGACAAGAAGAAAAAGGATGATATGACCAAGGATTCCCTTGCCGTAGTCGACCTTTCTTCGATGCAGCTGAAAAAGTTCCCGGCGGTAGAATCCATTTCTTCAGGCTTCACATCCAGGCCATATGTCGCCTACAAGACTTCGTGGAAGAGTAAGGACGGCAAGAAAAAGCATTCAGGGATAGTTGTTTACAATCCTGAAACAGGCCAGGCCGATTCCCTTGCCGGGGTTGACAAGTTCGCTTTCAGCGTCGACGGGAAGATGCTGGCAATGACCGCAAAGAAAGACAAGAAGGACAGCCTCAGTATATCAGGAGTTATGATGGCCGACCTTCCGTTCGGTAAGATCGACACCCTTTGCACCGGCGCAGAGTTCTACGGAACTCCGGCCTTTAGCGACGGGGGCGGAGTAATGGCATTCACAGCCTCGAAGGATACGAATGACACCGGTAGCAAGCGATGCTCAATGACTCTTGTGAGGATAAACAAGACATATGCTTCCGCCGCCGACCGCAAGAAGGACAGGTTCAACGGTCACGAGTATTCTTCCAGAGAGATCTTCTCCCAGGGGCATCAGGTGGAAAATACAGACAAATGGACACTTACGGAGAACAGCAAGATATTCTTCTCCAAGGACGGGAAGCGACTCTTCACCGGCATAGCCCCCCTGACTCCGCCGAAGGATACTACGATCGTAGACTTCGAGACTGCCCAGCTGGACATATGGAACTGGGATGCGCCCTACACTCCTCCGCAGCAGCTCAAGGATCTTGAGAGGACGCGCAACAAGACATATATGTCCGTAATCGACCTTGAGAGTCTCTCGAAGACCCTAGTCCCGTTGACGACTTCATTCTTCGACGAGATCCTCTTCCCGGACGGGGGAAATGGAGATGTAGCCGTCTCGCTCGACGAAGGGAAGTACGCCCGTTCATATGTCTGGACATATGAATCATCCGTGGACGTGGACATAGTCTCTCTCAAAGACGGTTCCCGCACACCGGTTGCGAGGAAACTCAACGGTGAGGTGAGGGTCTCACCTGCAGGAAAGTACCTTTACTGGTATGATGAGTCCGACATGAACTGGCACACATATGACATCGCCGGCGGAAAGGCCGTGAACCTTACTGGCAGCCTCGGAACCAATTTCTTCGATGAGGAGGATGACCATCCTTCGAACGCAGGCCCATATGACCGGAACCCCAGGTGGCTGGAGGGCGACAAGGCCCTGCTGGTGGCTGACCGTTACGATGTCTGGAAACTGTCTCCTGACGGAAGTTCCGCAATGAATCTCACAGCCGGTTACGGAAGACGTAACCACCTGGTATTCAGGACTGCCGATCCGGTGCCTGCAAGACTGACCCCGAATCAGGCTTCTCTTCAGATGAGGAAAGCCCTTTCAGAAAAGGAACCCCTTTGCCTGGCGGTGCGCAATGAAGACGACCAGAGGAGGGGAGTCGGAAGGATCAGCCTGTCCAAGCCTGGGACTCCTGAATTCTTCCTTGACACCCTGACATTCTATTCCGTGATCAAGGCTGAAAAGGCTCCGGTGGTCGCTTTCCAGAAAGGCAATTTCCGCAACTGCTATGACCTGTATCTTACGGACGACTGGTTCGCTTCCGAGCAGAAGGTGACTGCCATCAATCCCCAGAAAGAGGATTATCGCTGGGGAAGGGCTGAACTGTTCCAATGGAATGCATATGACGGCACTCCGCTGAAGGGACTTGTGTTCATCCCGGACGGAGTAAAGGATACGGACAAGCTGCCCGTAATGGTCTATTTCTACGAGAAATATTCCGAGGACCTCTATGCATTCCGCACTCCTGCCCCTTCACGCTCCACTGTAAACATCACCTTCTTTACTAGCCGCGGCTACATATGCTTCATACCGGACATCGTTTACAAGGTCGGTCATCCCGGACAGAGCGCATATAACTGCATATGTTCCGGAGCCGAGGCGCTGTGCCGGAAATATCCCTTCGCCGACAAGAGCAAGATGGCCATCCAGGGACAGAGCTGGGGCGGTTACCAGACTGCATGGCTAGTGACCCACACTGATATGTTTGCAGCGGCCGGGGCCGGGGCTCCGGTGAGCAACATGACTTCAGCATATGGCGGAATCCGTTGGGAATCAGGTATCACCAGGGCCGGTCAGTACGAAAGGGGACAAAGCCGTATCGGCAAGAGCCTCTGGGAGGAAGGAGGGCTCGACCTCTACATCGAGAACTCTCCGGCATTTTTTGCCGACAAGGTGAACACTCCTCTCCTGATTATGCACAATGATGCTGACGGGGCCGTTCCCTGGTATCAGGGAATCGAGTATTTCTCCGATCTGAGACGCCTGGATAAGAAGGTGTGGATGCTCCAGTACAACAACGAGGCCCACAACCTGCTTGAAAGGAAGAACTGCCTCGACCTGTCACGCAGGCTTCAGCAGTTCTTCGATCACTATCTCAAGGGAGAGCCCATGCCGGCATGGATGAAGTACGGAGTTCCGGCTACGCGCAAGGGCGAGTACTTCGGATTCGAGCCGGCGGAATAATCACGCTCCGGGGAACTTGAAAATCACCTCGAGGCCGTCATATGCGGCCTTGAGGTTTTTTGGCAGATTCGCATCAAGCTCCGCCTGGGTCCCGTGGAGAGTCCTGGCCATATGGGTCAGATAAACCGGCTGGCCTTTGTCGACAGGAGTGTACCTTCCGGTCTGCTCAAGGACGGTAGCGGTGCGCTCCACCAGGCCTACGCTCGAATGGGTGAATATCCTGAAATCGATGTCATGGTCCATTCCCATGGTAGCTTCCATGATGAGTCCTGTGATGGGATTTCCGGGTTTTACGTGGGCATCGATGCCGGCTATCCTGGCCGCGAGTGAGGGGATGCCTCCGGTGTCTGTCGCATAGATTACCCTGGCGCCTTTCTTCTCGAGAAGGTACATCATGGTCTGTTCGAAAGTATGTCCTGTCCCGTGGTTGGCCGGGAGGGCGGTAACCTTCAGTCCGTTTACGTCTATGGAGGTCCCTATGTTGACCGGAGTGATTGCCGGGACGGCCTTGCCCAGTTCTTTTGCGGCAGCCTCAAAGTCTTTAACTGCGAATTCGTACCAGGAATGGTTGAGGTAGACCTGCCTGATCCCGAGTTCAACCGCAGCTTTGGCGTTGTAATGGTCGGCGTGAGAGTGGGTATAGAAAATGGTCGTGGGATGCACATCCTTTGGGAGCATGTCGGCGTCCGTAGGAGTGAAATCAATAAGGAAATCATTGTCTATCAGTACGCTGCTCAGCCTGCGGAGTTCTCCTCTGTCATCCCGTCCCTTCCAGTCTGCGGCCCCTGTTCCCAGGAAACGTACGAGGATTCCCTTCGGATCTTTGCTCCCGGCAGGAGTCATAGTTGCTTTTGCGGCTGTCTCTACTGGAGAGTATGCTGCCGCTGCCACAGTCGCTGCTGCGGCTCCCAGGAATTGTCTTCTATCCATTATCTGAGGTCTTGTTTATTTTCAGTATCCGGTCGGCAAGGGGAGTGGTGACTTTCATGCACAGGCCTGTGAACACCATCAGGATGAGGGTGCCTATCCCTATGACCGTTATTCCCTGGGGACCTTGGGGATGACCGAACTGGATCATTGAGAATATGGCGGTGAATGCGACCAGGAAGATGTCCAGGCCGATCTTGGTGTTGCTGAATTTCCATCCGAAGGTGTCAGTCAGCGCGGATATGGTCTGGTCGCCCGGGAGCATCCAGGCTTTCCCTACGACTTCCAGCGAGATTCCTGCTGCTGTGAAGATGACGGCGAGGATGCACAGGAAGAGCCTCGAGGCGAATCCGGTGGCTACTATCGGACTGCAGAGCCATATGGCAACGTCAATGAAGAGGCTGAACAGGAATATGGCCGGGATCTGCATCAGGAGGGCGGGTTTGAATTTCTTCCTCAGGATCAGGAGCTGGGCCACTATGAAGGCCAGATTCTCGAGTGCGGTGAACTCACCTACAGTCCAGGAAGAGTCCCACAGGTGAAGGATGTAAGGCGGACACGGGTATGGAGCCGTGCCAAGGTCCGATTTTATGGAGAAGGCAGGCCCGAATGCCGCCAAGGCCATCCCAAGGGTCCCGACAAGGTACCTGATGGCATATTCTTTCGCGCTTTTTTTCTCAGATGTCATGGTACAAAAATAGTAAAAGATGGGTAATCTGCTTGAAAAATCCGGAATTATTCTTAGATTAGCAAAGATTATGCGTTTATTTCAAGTAGGTATTATGAGAAACAATCTGCTAGTTGCTGCAGTGTCCTTCCTGGCACTTGCTTTTTCCATGTCTCTTACCCCTTCTGTCAGTGCCCAGACCAGCAGTGATGGAGTCATAATGCTGTTGCCCGCAGACAATATCCCTGCAGGGACCGTTTTGATGGTCGATGGCAAGAAGGTAGGGCTGGACAGGCTTAAGTCCGTGACCAATGTTCCCATGAGGCTGATTTCAGTGGGCAAGTATTCAGCAAAGAAGGCCACCCTGAAATTGTACACCCAGTCCTATTCCGGGAAGGTGAAACTCCAGAAATCCAAGTATTCCTTTGCAGGCGACCAGCTCGGGCTCAGCCAGTTGCGGGTCGGTATCGCAGGTGACAGGGTTACATATGTCGTAGACGGGAAGTTCATGGAGGCGGGGCAGCCTATCTCTAATATGAAAGCTGTCTACGGGATTACATGGCTGAAGGGAGCGGATGCTGTCAAGAAGTACGGTTCGTCCTATCCGGGCGGAATCGTGATCGAATATCAGTCGAAATAACATTAACATTAATACACCAAATCATGGAAAGACGAGAATTCCTTAAAACCGCCGGAATGTCCACGGCCGGCATCCTGATTGGAGGCTTGGGCATGAGTGCATCCAGCTATGCCAGGATCATAGGCTCGAATGACCGGGTCAACGTAGCTGTCGTCGGTTATTCCGACAGGTTCAGAGGCGCATTGCTCCCTGCATTCCTTCACAATTGCAAAGCCCAGAATTTCGACATCATCGGAGTTTCCGACCTCTGGAAACTGCGCCGCGAACAGGCCAAGGCCAATCTGGAGGAAAAATTCGGACATGCAATCCGTACATATGTCAACAATGAGAGGATGTACCGCGACAAGGACATCGATGCTGTCATCATCTCCACCGCGGACTTCCAGCATGCTCTCCATGCAGCTGAGGCTGCCGAGAACAAGAAGGATGCATATGTAGAGAAGCCCTTCGCCGAGACCATGGCGGATGCCAGGACAGCTCGTGCCGCTATCGAGAAGGCCGGTACTATAGTCCAGATAGGCTCACAGCGCCGCAGCGCACCCAACTATCATGCAGCCAATGACTATCTCCGCTCCGGTAAGTTCGGGGACATCGTGATGGTAGAGATGACTTGGAACGTCAACCAGCCCGCCAGATGGCGCCGCTTCAAGACCGTTCCTCTGCTCAAGGAGGAAGACACCGACTGGAAGCGTTATCTCATGAACCGTCCCTATCAGCCCTTCGATCCCAGGAAGTATTTGGAGTTCCGTCTGTTCTGGCCGTTCTCATCCGGTATTCCGGGACAGTGGATGGCCCATCAGATCGACACTGTACACTGGTTCACTGGTTACAATTATCCCCGCAGTGTAGCTGCAAACGGAGGCATTTATCTCTGGAAGGACGGCCGTACCAACTACGACACCATGACCGCCGTGCTTGACTACGGTCCGGCAGACAATCCAGACAAGGGATTCCAGGTAATCTATTCTTCCCGCTTCACCAACAGTGCAGGCGGCACCAAGGAGATCTACTACTCCAACGGCGGAGAACTGAACCTCGACACCAATATGGTCACCCCGAACGGAGGCCTGACCGCACGTAATGCGGCCGATGCCGACATGAAGGAGAACATGCTCGAGTCCTTCTCCCTCTCGGATGCGGCCAAGATTTCGACCGATGCCAACACCGGAGGCGACCCGATGACCACTGCACATATGCTCAACTGGATGGAGTGCGTCCGCAGCCGCAAGCAGCCGAATGCCAACTATATGGCCGGATACAACCATTCCATCGCCTGCATCATGGTCACCGCGGCACTCCGCACACATGAGTACACCGTCTTTGATCCTGCCACCCAGGAGGTTATGGCCGGAGGAAAGGTATTCCAGTATTGATGCATATGAAAAGATTGATTTCAGCCTTTGCGCTGCTCTCACTGCTGTGCGGATGCGGCGCAAAGGATGCAGGAGTGTCCTTTGTCCAGGACCCTGCAGGCCGTAAGATAGATGTTATGGTGGACGGAAGCCTGTTCACCTCGTTGATTTACCCTGAAGATGTCGCAAAGCCTATCCTCTGGCCTGTGATGTCGGCTTCGGGGAAGGAGATCACCCGCGGATATCCGCGTGCTCCGCGCGCTTTCGAAAGCACTGACCATCCTCACCAGATAGGCATATGGTTCAATTTCGGGGATGTGAACGGGCTGGATTTCTGGAACAATTCGTTCGCCATCCCTGCGGAGAAGAAGGATTCCTATGGATCTATCCTTTTCGACAAGGTCCTTTCCGCCAAGGGCAATACCCTGGTAACCCGCTCCAACTGGGTGGACAACAGCGGAAATGTCCTTATGACTGAGGAGACTACATTTACCTTCGGAGGTTCGAAGGATGAAAGGACGGTTGTCCGCAGCGCAAAGCTGACCGCGGTCCAGACCGTGAAGTTCACCGAGAACAAGGAAGGTATGCTCGGCCTGAGGGTTGACCGCTCTTTCGAAAAGCCGACTGACAAGCCCCAGCTTTACACTGATGCGAACGGCATTGTCACAGAGGTCAAGAGCGTCAACAACGAGGGAGTGAACGGTTCATATGTAAACAGCCTTGGAGACAAGGGAGATGATGTCTGGTCGAAAAGGGCGGAATGGACAATGCTGAACGGCACCAAGGAAGGAGACGACATCTCTATCCTGATCATCGATTCGAAAAAGAATCCGAATTATCCGGGCTGGTCACACGCCAGAGGATATGGTCTTTTCGCCCTCAACAGCATGGGAGGCAGGGCCTTCGAGCCCGGGCTGCCGGAGGCTGTCACATATGATCTCAAGCCTGGTCAGAGCGTTACGTTCTGCTACAAGATAATAATCAAGAATGGAGGCTTCCTTACTCCCGAGGAGGCTTCTGCATATGCTCGGGAGTTCAATGGAAAAGCCGGAAAATAGCAAGACACTGTTCATTGTCAATCCGATTTCCGGAAGCGGCAAGAAGAAAAAGGCGGTAGAGGCTATTGAGCGATTCTACGGCGGTCCCTACGAAATCGTATATACCAAGTTCCCCGGACATGCGGTGGAACTGGCCCGCGACAGCCATGCTTCACTTGTGGTGGCTGTAGGCGGTGACGGGACTGTCAGTGAGGTGGCCAGCGGAATAGTCAGCGGGGGAGATCCTTCAAAGACCCTTGGAATCATCCCTTGCGGCAGTGGAGACGGGCTTGCCCTCCATCTGGGGCTGAGCCGCAATCCGGCCAGGGCGGTGGAAACCCTCAATAATCCTGGAACAGTAATGATGGATTATGCGACGATCAAGGATGATTCCTCCGGTCGTCCTGAGGGGGCCTTTTTCTGCACGGCCGGGGTGGGATTCGATGCTGATGTGGCCGAGGCGTTCGCAGTTTCGGGACATCGCCGCCTGTGGAATTACATTGCCTGTGCCCTTCGCCTGTGGCGCAATTTCAAGCCCGGGGACTATAGGGTGGTGGTTGACGGGAAAGAGATTTCCGGGAAGGCTTCAATGATAACCGTAGGAAATGCCAGCCAGTGGGGAAACGGAGCCAGGATTGCTCCGCTTGCATCTGTGACCGATGGGGTGCTGGACGTCAGTTTCTCATTGCCGTTCAGTACTTTCCGCATTCCGGTCCTGGCTGTCCTGCTCCTGACGGGGCGCCTGTTCAAGGCCAGGGAACTGAAGATAATCAAAGGAAAGGAAATAAGTATTTATCGCACAAGCGGAGGAGCTGCGCATTATGATGGAGATCCCTGTGTAATGGGAGGAAGGATTGACATAAAGGTCTGTCCCGCCGCCATTCAGGTCGTGGTTCCTCCCGATATGGTTGACAGCATATGATTGCAAGGAAAAAGGTTGCGGACTGGTTTTCGTATTTCGGTCCGAGACTCGTCGTCGCTGCAGCGGTTGTAGGTGTAATTACCAGGATTGTACTCATATGCAATCCTGTCACTGTAGTGGATTTCTCCCTGTGGGAGTGGTGCAGGATCTTCCTTCTTGGACTCCTGAATGACATCGCATTTGCCGGTATCGCGCTGGTCCCGGCATTCGTCATTTACACGACTCTGAACAAGTGGAAATATGGCAAACCTGCCGGATGGATCATATGGGGCATCCTGCTTGCCGCAATGCTCTATTTCCTGTTTTTCAATGATATAAGCGATGAGTACGGGGGCGTTGTCCCGGGCATAGTGAACGGTCTGATGATAGCCCTCTTCCTGCTGTTCAGCGTCCGCTGGTTTTTCCCCTCGGTCCGTGACGGAAGCAGGAGGGCCACTGTGTACATCACAGGCTTCATATATGCTCTTCTCATCGTTGCCAATATCTTCTCCGAGAAGACTTTCTGGGATGAATTCGGGGTCCGTTACAATTTCATCGCCGTAGATTACCTGGTCTATACCAATGAGGTGGTAGGGAATATTTTCGAGTCCTACAACATGCCTCTTCTCCTCGGCGGGGCCTTCTTGGCAGGAGCCGTGGCGTACTACCTGATGACCATTGACGGAGACCTCAAGGAAGCCGGTGTCGGGCCGCTGAAACAATGGGCAGTCAATTTGGCAATCATTGCCGCACTTGCGGTCGGAGGTGGCCTATGGCTTCATTACGGTTACCGGAACTTCGTGGATGACAAGGCCTTCGTTACAGAACTCCAGGAAAACGGATGCTGGAATTTCCTCGAAGCGTATAACAGTAACGAACTGTCATATGATGACTTCTACGCCAAGATTCCCGACGAACTTGCCCGCGCCACTCAGAGACAACTCTGCGGTCAGGACGGGCGGGGAGTAAAGAATGTGGTCAGCGGGGTAGAACCTAAACTGAAGAATATTGTCCTCATCACAATCGAGAGCCTCAGTGCCGAATTCCTGGAGAGATACGGGAATACTGACGATGTAACTCCGAATCTCGACACCCTGGCGAAGCATTCACTGGTTTTTGACAACCTGTATGCGGCAGGCAACCGTACGGTCCGCGGACTCGAGGCAGTGACTCTCTGCATCCCTCCCGGAGCAGGGGAGAGCATAGTGAAGAGACCAGAGTGCGGAGGACGCTTCAGCACCGCGGAAGTCCTTCAGTCATATGGCTATAAAACGCGTTACCTATATGGCGGGGACAGCTATTTCGACAATATGGAGAATTTCTTCAGCGCATATGGCTACGAGGTGACTGACAGGAAGAGTTATGCTCCTGAGGAGATTACCTTTGCGAACATATGGGGTACATGCGATGAAGACAGCTACAAAGTCGCACTGCGCCTGTGCGACTCCGATGCCAAGTCCGGAAAGCCGTTCTTTACCCACATAATGACCATAAGCAACCACAGGCCATATACTTACCCTGACGGGAAGATTACTTACCAGGGGAATCCTATGTCGAGGAGCGCCGCAGTGAAATACACTGATTTCGCCCTCGGGCAGTTCCTCGAGGAGGCTTCTACGAGGCCGTGGTTCGGGGAGACGGTATTCGTAATACTGGCCGACCACTGTGCTTCCAGCGCAGGGAAGACCAACATTCCGGTCGACCGTTATCACATCCCGGCAATGATCTATTCTCCGGGATTCATCCAGCCCCAGGCTGTGGAAAAACTCTGTTCGCAGATAGACCTCATGCCGACCCTGTTCTCTATCCTGGGCTTCAGTTACGAGTCCCGATTCTACGGATGTGACATCCTTGCTGAGGATTTCAGGGAACGCGCATTCATGGCTACATACCAGAATCTCGGTTATTATGCCGACGGAATCCTTACGGTACTCTCTCCGGTAAGGAGGACCGAGCAGTTCGCTGTTGAGCCCGACTCCAGGTGGACACACACTGAGACTCTTATGGAAACCATTGACCAGCAGACCCTTCTGGAGGCCCAAAGTTACTATCAGTCAGCAGCATTGGATAATTGAAAATAATGGCTACCTTTGTGTAGAGAAACGTGTATGAACCTATACGAAGAACTATGCAAGGATTACCGGTTCCGCGAAGGCTTGCATACTTGCATCAATTGCGGAACCTGTACAGCGATATGTCCGGCGGCAGAATTCTACCGCTATGATCCCCGTAAGATAGTCGATATAGTCCAGAGGAAGAACGAGGGCGAGATTGAAGCCCTTCTGAAGAGCGACACCATATGGTATTGCGGTGAATGCATGAGCTGTTCTACCCGTTGTCCCCGCACCAACACTCCCGGTCTGGTCATAATGGCGCTGAGGGCGATGTCTATCCGTCATGGCTATTTCACCGCCAGCGAGAAAGGCCGCCAGGTCTATCCGCTCACCAAAATGCTGACTGGTAACATTCTGAATTACGGCTATTGCGTCTATCCCGAGACCTTTGACTGGAAATACCATCAGGAAAGCGGCCCGGTTTTCAAGTGGCATTTGGAGCATCTGAAAGACGATTTTGAAAGGATAGGGGCCAATTATCAGGGCACAGGCCCTGGTGTACTCCGCAAGATTCCCCAGGCAGACAGGGATGAGCTGAAGGCTATTTTTGACGAGACCGGGGCGACTGACCAGATCAATCTGGTTGAGATGTGCTCCAAGGCCAAGGCGGAGGAGATGGGCATGACTATGGAGGAATACCGGAAACACACACTCGAGTACAACTCCGGAAACGATTTCGACAAATGATTTATCAGGGCAAACAGAAGATATGGGCTGATTACCAGAAGGAAATCCCCGATGACCACTGGTATTATGTCCGCAGTTGCATCCGGCAGAATTTCTTCCCCGGTTCGGAGAAGATGTTCACCAAGATAACCAGGGAGGACCTCGGCCTGGATATGTATGAGAATGAGCACCATACCACCTGCGGCGGCATAGCCTATCACTGTGACACCATTCCGCAGGAGACTGTGATGACCATTGTCGCGAGGCAGTTCGCGCTCATGACCGAGGCCGGATATGAGAACTATTGCTGTTCCTGTATCACTTCATTTGGGAACTACATAGAGACTCTGGAGTCCTGGCACGAGTTCCCGGAGCTTGAGGCCCGCATCCGTGAGCATCTGTGGAAGAGCTGCAAACGCGAGTTCAACAAACCCAAATACGTGGCCCATACCTCCGATGTGATCTACAAGCACCGCAATGAGATAGCCGAGAAGGCGAAATTCCGCCTTGTAGACAAGAACACCGGGGAGCCTCTCAGGGGAGTTGAGCATATCGGCTGCCATTACAACAAGATGTTCCCGAGCAAGGGAGTCGGCGGGGCTGAGTATCCATATGTTCTTTGCGGAATGATTGAGAGCTGGGGAGGTCAGGTGGTCGATTATCCTGAGAGACGTCATTGCTGCGGTTATGGCTTCAGGCAGTATCACATCCGGGCAAACAGGGGCTATTCTTTTGCCAATACCCACAAGAAATTCGAGAGCATGGAGCCTTACCATCCCGATTTCATATTGACCAATTGCCCCGGATGCCCGTATTTCCTCGACAGGTGGCAGTACGTCACTGCCGAGACGGAAGGAAAGACATATGGCCGGAACGGTTATGGAATCCCGGTGTTTACATATGAGGAACTGGCTTCCCTCGTCCTGGGTTATGATCCATGGGACATAGGCCTCCAACTGCACCAGGTCGCTGTGGAGCCCTTCCTGGACAAGATAGGAATCGAGTATGATCCCGATGCGAAGTATCTGGGAGTGAACAAGAAAGACATCGGACGTCCGTCACTGCCGGAACATATGGTCTGCTTTTAACGAAAGTATATGAAAGAGACAGTTGTCATCATAGGCGGCGGAATCGCTGCGATAGAGGCTGCAAAGCAGCTCCTGGCACTGGGCTATGCTCCTCTTCTGGTCGAACGGAGCAACAGCCTCGGCGGTCATGTCGCCCAGTGGCACAGGCTTTTCCCGGATATGACTCCTGCCCAGGACCTGGTCAAGGGGATGATTTCCTCTATATCCCAGGCTGAGATCTGCCTCGGTACCGAGGTGGCTTCCCTGAACCGCTTGAAGGACGGTTACAGCGTTGTCCTTTCAAACGGCCGGAATGTAGTGTGCCGTGCTGTCCTGATCGCTACCGGTTTCGACCTGTTCGATGCCAGGAAGAAGGAGGAGTATGGCTATGGGATCTACAATCAGGTCATGACGAACAGCGACCTCGAGCGCTGGTTCAACACCGGGAACGACCCGAGGGTGCGCAATCCCAGGAGCATCGGCTTCGTCCACTGTGTGGGCAGCCGTGACCTCAAGGCCGGTAACTCCCAGTGCAGCAAAGTCTGCTGTGTCACTGCCATCAAGCAGGCAATTGAGATGAAGGAAAGGTTCCCTGCAGCCCAGATCTATTGTTTCTACATGGACCTCCGCCTTTTCGGGAAGAAGTACGAAGATTTCTATATCAACGCACAGAAGGACTTCGATATCCATTTCATACGCGGCAGGGTCTCCCAGGTGGATGAGACCATCGATGGCGGCGTCATAGTGAAGGCTGAAGACACCCTCAGCGGGAAACCCCTGAAAGTCAGCCTGGATCTCCTGGTACTGATGTCCGGAATGGTCTGCAATTCCGGTTCAGCCGGGATTGCCCGTATGATCCGTGCGGATGTGGACACCGACGGATTCCTTCGCAGCAAGGATAATATTTACGGCATAGTGGAAAGCGACAGGCCCGGAATCTTCTTCGCCGGAGCCTGCACCGGAACCAAGACAGTGCCGGAAACCATATCCGAGGCGCGCGCAGCGGCCCTTTCCATCCATAATTATCTGAAAGGATGATAGATTTCGGGTTCCAGAAAGCTAAGAGTTCCACTGTCAACCTCGACAATGTGGATATGAGGCTTTATTATGCCCTTGCCGAAAAGGAACCGGACATCAAGCGTTGCATGGAGTGCGGCAGCTGTACTGCCGCCTGCACTTCAGGGCCGTTCAACGGCATGAGCCTGCGTCAGGTGATACACGGACTCCAGCGGGGAACTGACGTGCGCCAGATGGTCAGCGGGTGCATGCTATGCGGCAAGTGCTCCATGGTCTGCCCGCGCGGAATCAACACCAGGCATCTGCTTCTGACAATCTCCAGGATTTATACGAAATGATTGCAGACAGGATAGCAAACGGTTTTTCTCCCTTCGTGATCCCATTCCTGCTGGGCATGGCCTTCGTTATAGGTTACTGTATAGTCGGAATGGTGAGGATATTCCTGCAGCTGCCGGGCGAGGACAGGAAGAAATTCCTTGTTTCACTGATAACTCCCGCTACCATATGGAAGAATGTCCGTGACCTGTTCCTGGACTGCCTTTTCCATGTGAAGCTCTGGAAGCGTAAAGCTCTGCTTGGTTATATGCATTCGAGCATTGCTTTCGGGTGGTTTATGCTCATTGTCCTGGGTCACATCGAAGTCGCCCTGTTCCTTCCTCACAGGTTGAAGACCTTCTATTATCCTATCTTCTTCAATTATTTCGTAGCGGAAGAGGGAAGGACCTTGAAGGGATCGGTTTTCTTCTTCCTTATGGACTTCTTCCTGCTGGTTGTCCTCAGCGGAATAATCCTGGCGATGATAAAGAGGATCCGCTCCCGCTGGTTCGGGATGCGGCGTACTACAAAACTGACCGCGGTGGACACTATCGGCCTCTACTCTTTGTGGCTGATTTTCCCGTTAAGGCTTCTGGCAGAAGGGTTTACCGCTCACATCAGTGGAGGCAGTTTCCTTACTATGCCAGTGAACTGGGTCGTCCAGCATGTATTCTCCTCCCCTGGATTCTTTGATAACAACTTGCATATGCTGCCTACCTGGTGGGCATATTCGATAGACCTCGCCGTCTTCATGTGCGTCCTGCCTTTCTCCCGCTATATGCACATCCCGGCGGAAATGATGCTGATCCCATTGCGTAATGCGGGACTGAAGATACGGAATGCGAGGAAAGGATTCGCAAAAGCTGAAGTCTATAGCTGTCCGTCCTGCGGAGTCTGCATCGATGCCTGTCCGATGACGGTCAAGAAGGCAAATGTGAATTATTCTACGGTCTATCTGAACCGTCAGATACGCAGGGGGAATGAAGAGAAGATAGAAGAAATCGCTGACAAATGTCTCATGTGCGGAAAGTGTTCCACAGTCTGCCAGATCGGAGTACAGGGGCCAGAACTCAGGGTCGCCCAGAGAGCTGTTCGCAAATATGCCGTTCCGGGCGACTTCTCGTCCGTAAATACGGTTCCGCTGACACTCTCTGCCGGCCAGGGCACAGGCAACGTGGCATATTTTGCCGGGTGCATGACCGCCCTGACTCCCGGTATTTCGCGCGGTGTGGAGTCGCTTCTGAAGAAATCTGGAGTGGATTATAAGTTCCTGGACAGGGACGGAGGACTGTGCTGCGGTAGGCCTATGCTGCTTGCCGGAAGGCTGAAGGAGGCGAACCAGATAATGGCGAAGAACCGGGAGATTATCTTGTCCAGCGGTTGTGATACCCTCCTCGTGAGCTGCCCGATCTGCTACAAGGTTTTCAAGGAAAACTACGATCTGGAGGCCGCAGGCGTAAAGGTCGTCCACCACAGTGTCTATTTCGAATCGCTGGCCTCATCCGGTAAGCTCCGGATTGAGCATGACCTCCTCAACCTGGTGTTCCATGATCCCTGTGAACTCGGAAGGGGCAGTGGGATCTATGAGCAGCCAAGGAATCTCCTGGCCCTTGCCGGAAACCTTGTGGGAGCGGCTCAGGAAAAGCAGATGAGCATATGCTGCGGCGGTTCACTGGGTTCCCTCACACTGAATTTCCAGCAGCGTGAGGATCTCACCCGCAATGCACTTAAGAATCTGTGCGCTGATGTGCCGGACATAATCGTCACCGCATGTCCCCTCTGCCGCAGCACTCTCCGCCGCTATGCTGACAGGCCTGTGCTTGACATCGCGGAAGTAGTTGACAGATTCGCCGTTACTGGTGGGCTGGAGCGCTCCGCATGAGTGTATATGCCGCTATTGACCTTAAGTCATTCTACGCATCTGTAGAATGTGTCGAGAGGGGCTTGGATCCTCTTGACACCAATCTCGTTGTCGCCGATGTCAGCAGGACTGACAAGACCATATGCCTTGCCGTGTCTCCTTCCCTCAAAGCCTATGGAATCCCCGGACGTGCGAGACTTTTCGAAGTCAAACGGAAGTTGGAATATGTCAATTATGACAGGAGGGCCCTGGCTCCGGGGAGGAGGTTCACAGGATCCTCCCATTCCGCATCGATGCTGGCCGGCCATCCTGAACTCAAAGTGGACTACATCGCTGCGACACCCAGGATGTCGCATTATATAGACTTCAGTACCAGGATCTACGGAATCTATCTCAGGCATGTAGCTCCTGAGGACATCCATGTCTATTCTATCGACGAGGTCTTCATAGACCTTACTTCATATCTGGCAAGCAGCGGCAGGACAGCTCACGAGATGACCATGGATATGATCCATGAGGTCCTGTCCGAGACCGGCATAACCGCTACGGCCGGGATAGGAAGCAATATGTACCTCGCAAAGGTCGCAATGGACATAGTTGCCAAGCATATGCCTGCGGACAAGGATGGGGTGCGAATCGCCGAACTGGATGAGATGTCATACCGCAGGCAACTGTGGGACCATGAGCCTATTACCGATTTCTGGAGGGTAGGTCATGGCACCGCCGGGCGGCTGGCATCTTACGGAGTCAAGACCATGGGGCAGCTTGCCAGGCTCTCCGTGCAGAATGAGGAGGCTCTGTACAAGCTGTTCGGAATCAATGCGGAGCTTCTGATAGACCACGCATGGGGCTGGGAACCTTGTACCATGGCCCATATCAAGTCTTTCCGCCCAGAGTCAAATTCCATAGGGAGCGGGCAGGTCCTGATGGAAGGTTATGACATGAAGAGGGCAAGGGTAGTGGTCAAGGAAATGGCCGATGCCCTTGCGCTTGAGCTTGTGGACAAGAAACTAGTGACCGGGCAGATAATACTGACGGCAGGCTATGAAGCCAAGGACCCGGATAATCCGGCTCCTCCGCATGCCCACGGCTCGGCAAATCTGGAGAGGCTTACTTCATCTTCCCGGCTGATATCCAAGGCTGCGATGGAGATCTTCGACAGGATAATGAATCCGTCCTTCAAGGTCCGCCGGCTTGGTATAACGGCCAATAACGTGGTTCCGAGGGACATGGCCGGTTTCCATTCGAAGGCGGTCCAACTCGATCTGTTTGAAGATGTGGATAAACTTGAGAAGGAGCACAAGGAAATCGAAGAGGCTCTGGAGAAGGAGAATGCCCTGCAGGAGACCGTCCTGAATCTAAAGAAGCGTTTCGGAAAGAACACAGTCCTGAGGGGATTCAATTTCGAAGAAGGAGCGACCGGGAGAGAACGTAATATGCAGATAGGAGGACATAAGGCATGATGAAGGATGATTATTCCGACATAATCGGACTCCCGCATCATGAGTCCTCAGTGCATCCCAGGATGCCCCTGGCCCAACGGGCGGCACAGTTCGCTCCTTTCGCTGCCCTGTCCGGTTACGATGAAGCCATAGTCGAGAGGGCGCGGCTTACCGACCAGAAGGAGGATGATGAGAGCCTGGCCGGGTCGCTTGACAGGACGGTGCAGATGCTCCGCAGCCAACTTTCGCAGCGTCCTTCAGTGAAGGTGAGCTATTTCCGACCTGATGGCAGGAAATCAGGAGGAAAATATGTCTCAGTCTCAGGCCGTCTTAAGGACATAGACGACATCCGGCGGGAATTCATTCTCGAGCAATCATCCGGTGAGGAGATACTCAGGGTTCCGGTCGCGGACATCTCCGGAATTGAAATCATATGATTTTTTCGTTAATAATCCGTATTTTTGTGTCATCTAAGCCAGTATAATATGAAAAGATATCTGATAATAGTTGCTGCCATATTTGCAGTCAGCTGTGGCGTGAGGCCATCAGCTGCGGCCGTCAGTGTCCCGGAAGGCAGCGGAGCACCGGCCAAGGTCTATTTCATCCCGGATGTTTCGTCATCCGCCCTCATCAAGTCCTACAAGGCACTTGGACGCGAAGCCACCGGAAAGGTCGCCGTGAAGATCTCCACCGGAGAAGCCGGAAATGACAACTACCTCCATCCGGAACTTATAGCTGAGTTGCTGAAGGAAGTGAAAGGAAAGATAGTGGAGTGCAACACCGCATATGGCGGAAGCCGTCAGGACCCGGCAAAGCATGACAAGACCATTGAAGATCACGGGTTTAACAAGATCGGGGGAGTCGACCTGATGGACCGCGATGGGGAGGTCTCCATACCTGTCCCGGCAGGATCCCTGGTGCTCAAGGACGACATTGTAGGCAAGAATATGCTGAACTATGATTTCATGGTAGTCCTGAGCCATTTCAAGGGGCACGCAATGGGTGGATTCGGCGGAGCGCTAAAGAATCTCTCGATCGGATGTGCGTCCACCAACGGGAAAGCATATATCCACACCGGAGGGAAGCATCGCGTCCTGAGGGCTGACAGCTGGTCAGATAATAATCTCGCAGGTCTGGACGAATTCAAGGATGCAATGGCTGAAGCTGCCGGTGCAGTTGTTAACCACTTCGGAGAGAAGATCCTCTATATCAATGTTATATACAGGCTGAGCGTAGACTGTGACTGCGACAGCCATCCCGCTGCACCTCAAATGAAGGATATCGGTATCGCAGCCAGTCTGGATCCGGTCGCCCTCGATCAGGCATGTGTGGATATGATCTTCAACAGCGATGATCCGGGCAACCGTCATATGGTTGAGAGGATAGTTTCCCGCCACGGAACCCGTATCCTCTACTGGGCCCAGCACCTGGGCTACGGATCCCGCGATTACGAGCTTGTGAAGCTTTAGGGGAGCCCCGGCCTCTGAAGAGGCTAGGAAACTATACTGATTAGTCTTACGTCAGGACTGTTGTGCAACATGTCTATAATTGTTGCAAGATAGTTAGCCTGACGTATTTTTATGTCCAGGTTGACAGTCAGCGTAGAATCTGCTTCCTGGTTAATGGAGTAGGACCAGACTCTTACGTGCTGCTCTTTCAAGGCGTCAGCAACGCGCTGGAAAGCTTCCCGGTTGTCAGCTGAGAATGTAAGGGCGACGGATTTTTCTCCCAGGATAGGAAGGCGGTGGGTGATTTCCAGGACCAGCATCACAAGGACCGTCGTGAAGCCTGCCACTATGTACATCCCGCCTCCGCAGGCCATACCTATGGCTGATGTAACCCAGAGCCCCGCAGCCGTGGTAAGTCCGCGTACGGAGTTCTTCTGGAAGATGATGATACCAGCTCCTATGAAACCTATGCCGGAAACGACCTGGGCGGCGACTCTTGATGCGTCAAAGCGCCCTCCGTCCTGTAGGGCGGCGAAGCCGTACTGTGAAATGAGCATGAAAAGGGCGGAACCCAGGGCAACCAGGAAATGGGTCCGTAGGCCGGCCTCTTTGGAACGGAACTCTCTCTCGAACCCGATAAGGCCGCCGAGGACTCCTGCAACACATAAGCGGATGATGAATTCTTGTATCATGATTGTTTGGATGATAATTCTATAGTGAGACGAAGGAAAGCCATAGTATGCCAGTTCCCGTACCGGTGAAGCATGGAAAGGATGGGCTGGAGCATGACCGGTCCGATGACACGGGCATAGTTGAATTCCATCTGGTAACAGTTGTCATCATGTGAGCGGAATCCGGTCAGGTTGGCACAGGCTCCCAGGAGATTTTTCCCGTTGAAGTTGTAGATCGATCCGATTCCCAGATAGTTCCGGCAGGAATTCCCTTCCTTGCCGAAAAAGTGGCTTGCTTCTAAGAAGGCTTCCAACCTTTCATTGAAGTGCTCGATGTGGGTCAGGTACATGGCCAGACCATGGCCTCCGTAGAAGTCAGGGCCGACTGTCGCTCCGGCGGTCGACTTCCTCATGCCGTCGTCCCTCGTGAGAGAGGTCAGGTTCCTTAACCCGCCACCGAGACGGAACTGTCTGGACGGCCTGTCGGCAGTCTGTGCATTGTAAAATGTAGTTTTCAGTACGAATTGGTCGTTTATCTGCCATTCGGCCATTGCCATCATTGCTGAAGTAGGGGCACTCGGAATGTCATAGTTTCTCCAGAGGACAGGATGCAGGACGTGCGATGAACCGATAAAATAAAGGAACTCTCTTTCATTGAAGAAATCCGGATACAGATTGCGGATTCCGGCGAAGAGTTTTACCGGGCCTATCTGTTGGGACAGTCCGAGTACGCCTATGCTGAAGGGGTTGGCCTCACATTCCAGGTTGGTATAGATCACTATGTCGTCGCTCATGTAATTGAGCTTGTGCTCCTTAGCGACGGAAAGCCCCTCGAATTGCAGGGTACCTCCTTTCCATAGGCCGATATTTGCGGCGTAGTCAAGGACGGCCATGGAATTGAACCTCCCGTTGTCAGGGCAGAACTGTTCTTCCGCATAGCCGATTACACACCACTCAAAGCGCTCTTGTGCACGGCATATGCATATGCCGCAACACAGTGTGATTATTATTATGAGCAGGCGTCGCTTCATGGCGGAATACTATATGCAAGTTAGCAAAAACTTTTCGATAGTCCTGCTTTTTTTCTAAATTAGCAGGATAGTATCACATTTTATCTGATCGGTCCGATGAAAGAAATCTATTTTGCCGGAGGGTGTTTCTGGGGTACTGAGCATTACCTGAAACAAATAGGGGGAGTGATCTCCACTGAAGTCGGATATGCGAACGGTATCACCGAGAATCCGACATATAAAGAAGTCTGTACTGACACGACCCGGTTTGCCGAGACGGTGCATGTGACATATGATCCTGAGATCCTTCCTTCGGAACTCCTCGTCAGGTTGTATTTCAAGTCTGTCGATCCGACCAGCGTCAACCGCCAGGGAGGAGACAGAGGCACACAGTACCGCACGGGAATATATTACGTGGATGAATCCGACCTTCCGGTTATCAGGAAGATTTATGACGAGGTCCAGGCGGATTATTCCGTGCCCTTGGCTGTGGAAGTAGAGCCACTGAAGAACTTCTACAGGGCGGAGGATTATCACCAGGACTATCTTGACAAGAACCCTACGGGCTACTGCCACCTTCCCTCGGCCCTTTTCGAATACGCCAGAAAAGCTAACGTAAAAACGAAGTAATTAATTATAAGCATATTATATGAATAACATGGATTCCAGGAGCGAGAGATTCATCTCTCCGTCAATGAAGATGGCGGACCTGATCAACTCGGAGCCAGACCTCCTGAGCGTCGTAAACCACTGTGGCATTATCCTCGGTTTCGGAGAGGACTCGGTGGAAGAGTGCTGCAAGCGTCAGGGGAAAGATCCTTTCACCTTCCTGACCATATGCAGGATATTCCTGTTTGACAGGTCTTCCGAAGTTGACTGTGGAAAGATCAGGATTGATGATGTAACTGATTATCTTCGCGGTTGCCATGATTCATACAAAGAGATCTGGCTGCCGCAGCTCGAGAAGGAGATAGCTTCGGTCCTGTCATGCCGCCCTGAAGCCCAGAGGAAGGTCATTTCCGAATTTTTCGGGAAGTTCAGGGATGAATTGAAAATCCACTTCGAGGTTGAGGAGAAGAAGATATTCCCATCCTTGTACGAGATAGGAAAGCGTGGCCGTGGCACAATGAAAGTCTTCAAGGAGGAACATGGTAATATCGGGGAGAATATTCAGGACCTCATCAATCTGCTGCTCAAATATATCCCATATGAGAAGAGCGATCCGGAGGTTATCCTTGTGCTGTCCCGGCTTTATTCGCTGAAGCGTGACCTGGCTATTCATTCCAGGATAGAGGATTATCTGATCCTGCCGTTGGTGAGAGGAGGGAAAGACCATGAATGACAAGACGAAAATACTGATAATCAGCCCTTCAGAAATTATCACGAACGGCCTTAAGGTCATTTTGGCCAGGACAGAGTTCGTAGTTGACAGCCTTGCCGACGTACCGGCAACTGTCGATGCCGGCATGATCCTGGTCGATCCTGTCCTGACATCCTATAATTCAGTCTTTTCTTTCGGACTTCCAGTCGTTGCAGTGATCCATGCGGCATATGATGAGAGATCGCTGAGTCAGTTTTCCGAGGTGATAAGCATATATGACCAGCCTCAGGTCATGGTCAGGAAGCTCCGCAAAGTGGTTTCAGGATCCGCTGATTCCGATCCTCTTGCAGATGGTAAAGAATTGTCTCCCAGGGAAAAAGAGATTCTGGTGTGTGTGGCAAAGGGTATGCTCAACAAAGAGATTGCCTACAAGTACAACCTGTCCATCTTCACTGTAATGACCCACCGCAAGAATATCACAGCCAAGACCGGAATCAAATCCATAGCCGGTCTGACAGCATATGCGATACTTCAGGGACTCATTGACATTGAGTCCATCAAATGAATTTTTTCTCCCTGTACTCGGAAGGCGTGACTCCGAGTACCCGTTTGACATATGTCGTAAAGAATGACTTGCTGGAGAAATTCAGGTTGTCGATTATGTCGTCAATGCTCAGGGAGGAGTCGTCCAGCTGTTCCATTATCAAGGCTCCGGTGTAGTGGTTGATCCATTGTATGGCTCCGGATCCGCCTGCCTTTTCGCAGATCCTGCTCAACTGACGCGGGGTGACATTGAGCCTGTCGGCGTACCAGGCGACAGTCCTTTCTTTGTGGCAGTTCTCCTTTACCATCTGCTGGTACTTCAGGAATATGCCGGCGTTGTCGTCGCTGAGCCTCTGCCCGCCTTCAGCGGGAGATGAGTCGTACACGTCCCATATGTCGTACATCAGGATCTGAATGCTCTGAATGAGGCTCTGGGATGAGTATCTGCTGCTGTGCGACGACCTCTTCTCCAGGGAGAGCAAATCGCTCACGATGAGGTCTTTCGAGTCATCCGGAAGATGTACGGAAGGATGCATCCTGGCGTGGATGAATCCCCTCGATTCCCAAACCATTCCGTTTCCGACCCGGCGCATGAAACCTCTCGGAACTGCCAGTATTATGCATCGGAAGCCTTTCGAATACTCAAAGCCGGAGAAATCCACGTCCCCCTGGAGGATGACCAGGTCATTCTTCTTGAATGGCGTCCACTCTTTTCCGTGGAAGAATCCGCCATGTCCGCGCATGCATATGAAATGTACGTGGTAATCCCCATGGAGCTCATCGGGAAGAACCTTGTTTTCAGGGTACCTGAGTATTCTTATGCTACTGTCGGAAATCATTGAAACAAAATGGGAAAAATGTGTAACTCCTTTCCGGGACCAGCTTGTTAACTTTGTGCAAATATAATGATTATATGGGGAATAAGTTTTTTTTGGCAATTGCAATCCTCTGCGTGTCCATGTCGGCTCCGGCATATGCCCGGACCAGTCCTGCGGATACTTTGAATGTAATAGATGAGGCTGTCGTCACCGGTACAAGGGCGAAGACCCTTTCGGGATTCCTGCCGCAGACAATAAGCGTCGTGAATTATGACCAGCTTGCCCAGACTCAGCGGATCAGCATACTTCCCACTCTGGATGAGCTTGTCCCGGGCATGTTCGTGACCTCCCGGGCAATGCTGGGATACGGAGTAAGCGGCGGAGCGGCCGGCGGTATCAGTATCAGGGGGCTCGCCGGAGGAAGCGGGCAGATGATGGTGCTTATTGACGGTCATCCCCAGTACCAGGGCATTTTCGGCCATCCAATCTCCGATTCTTACCAGACCATGATGACGGAGCGCGTCGAAGTGCTCCGCGGCCCGGCTTCTGTGCTCTATGGAAGCAATGCCATGGGCGGCGTCATCAATATAATTACCCGCAAGTCCCTCGAGGACGGTATGCACACCGACATAAATCTCGGAGCCGGCAGTTATGGAACTGTGGAGGGGTCGGTGACCAACCGCTTCCGCGACGGAAAGTTCTCCAGCGTAGTCTCAGGACAGTATTCCAGGAGTGACAACCACAGGCCGAGGATGGGTTTCGAGCAGTACGGCGGCTTCCTTAAGCTTGCATATGATTTCTCTGACCACTGGGATGCCTGTTTCGATGGCGACGTCACCCATTTCAATTCTTCCTATCCCGGTCCGGTTTCAGGCCCTCTGTTTGATGCGGACCAGTGGATTACACGTGCCGTGCTGACCCTCGCGGTGAACAACCATTATGAAAAGACGGAAGGATCTGTGAGCCTGTACCATAACTTCGGATTCCATAAGATCAATGACGGTCATGCCGAGAGTGCTGCGCCCCAGAAGAACCTCTTCCGTTCCAAAGATGCGCTTTCAGGTGTTTCGGCATGGCAAAGTGCACATCTCTTCCAGGGGAACACCACGACCGTAGGTTTCGACTTCCAGAACATATATGGAAAAGCCTGGAATCAGGTAATCGAGACCGGGGATGACCTGGATCCCATGGCAGACAAGACCGAAACCGAGGTTGCAGGCTATGTGGATTTCCGCCAGGACCTTACTCCCTGGCTCACAGTCGATGCCGGTGTGCGTGTTGACTATCACAGCGTCTCTCACACCGAGGTCGTACCTCAGGGCGGCCTGGCCTTCAGGATCCTTGGAGGAGAGCTCAAGGCTATGGTCAGCAAGGGATTCCGCCGTCCGACAATCAAGGATATGTACCTGTTCAGGCCTGCGAATCCGGAACTGGAGCCTGAGAGGCTCTGGAATTATGAACTGGCATGGAAGCAGTCTGCCGGAAATGTCAGCTATGGGGTAAACCTGTTCTATCTCAAGGGTGACAATGTGATCCTGACCCAGATGGGCGAATCCGGTCCGTTAAACGTAAACAGCGGTGCCATTGAGAATTACGGAGCTGAAGCTGATTTCAATTGGAGGATTTCCGGCAACTGGAACCTTATGTCCAACATCAGTGCCCTCCATATGGAGAACAAGATCGTCGGTGCTCCGGAATTCAAGGCTTATCTCGGTGTGAATTATCACAATGGTCCGTTCAGCATCACAGCCGGAGGACGGGATATTTCCAACCTCTACACTGTAGTCGGAGCCGAGCCTGTGAAGGAGAACTTCTTCCTTCTCAGCCTTAATGCCAGCTACAAGATACTGGACTGGCTGAGCCTGTGGGCACGCGGAGACAACCTCCTCGCCCAGAAATATGAGATCAATGCGGGTTATCCGATGCCCCGTGCGACATTCATGTCAGGAATCTCTATTTCTTTCTGACCATAGTACAAATATGTTATCCTGTTTCTCCGAAAATGATTAACTTTCGGAGAAACAGTTTTTTAATGATATGAAGGTAATAATCATAACCGGAGCAAGCAGCGGCATTGGCTATATGTCCGCCCGGGACCTGGCGCGTGCCGGTCACAAGGTATATGGCGCGGCCAGGAGGATTGAAAAGATGGAACCCCTGCGCGAGTTCGGGGTAGTGCCGCTGAAACTCGATGTGACTGATGAAGGATCGGTCCGTCAGGCGGTGGAAACCGTAATGGCTGAGCAGGGGAGGATAGATGTGCTAGTGAACAATGCCGGTTTCGGGATGATGGGGCCGGTGGAGACTGTCTCCATGGAGGATGCCCGCAGCCAGATGGATGTCAACCTGTTCGGGATGGCTGCGATGACCCGTGCAGTCCTCCCATATATGCGCAGTCAGGGGGAAGGAAGGATTATCAACACCTCCTCGATGGCCGGAAGCGTTCCGATCCCTTATGGAGCATGGTACAACATCTCAAAGTATTCAGTTGAGGCTTTCAGCGCCGACCTCCGGATGGAGGTCAGGCCTTTCGGGATAAAAGTGTCCGTCATAGCCCCGGGGCCTATCCGGACGCAATGGGGCACAATAGCTGCGGACCATCTCCAAAGGACTACGGAAGGAACTGTATATGAGGAGAATGCGGTGCATGAGGCGGAAGCTTTCAGGTATGCCTACACTTCATCCCTTCTTCCGGGACCGGAGAAGGTGGCTTCATGCATATGCAAGGCAGCCCTTTCGCCGCGTCCCAGGTTCCATTACCGTCCCGGGCCGTCGGCAAGCGTTTCCATAATCGCCCACAGGCTCATGCCGTCATCCTGGTGGGATGCCATGGTCTGCATGATGTGGCGCTGGAGAGGGGACAGGTGGCCTTTCAGGAAACAGGGCCGATCCAAGTAGTTTCCTGATTGTCTTCCAGTGCTCCCGGTATGATTGAACCCTGTTCCGGGAGGCGGGTCTTGGAGGTGATCCTGGATTTGGAACGTTTGGGCTTAAGGCCCATTTCTTCGAGTCTCCCGATTTTCTTTATTACGCTCTGGTCTGAGTCGGAGAGGCGCTTGCGGGCTGTGTCATATGCCTTAGTGGCGCTTTCCAGGGATTTGCCTATTTCCACGAAGCTGTCCATCCAGTTCTTAAGCTGGGACATCAGGCCCTCTGCCGCGGAATAGACCCTTGCGATGTCTTTTTCCTGGTTGTGCTGTTTCCAGCTCATCGTTATCATGTTGAGGACTATGACCAGGGTCATCTGGCTGACTATGAGCACGTTGTTCTCCCTTGCAACCTGCCATAGGGTCGGATCTTCATCCAGCATCAGGCGGAATGCGCCTTCCATTGGAATGAACATTATGTTGTAGTCCACTTTCTGTTTTCCGGACGGGATGTAGGAGGCGTAGTCTTTGTCTTTCAATTCATTGACATGGTCACGTATGCTCTTTACATGGGCTTTGGCATATGCTTTCCTCTCCTGGGTGCCGGTAGCGGCCATATAGGAATTGAAGTCCTTCAGGCTCACCTTGGAGTCAATAACTACAGTAGTGTCATCCGGATAGAAGACCAGCACGTCAGGGATCATCGTCCTGCCGGTGACGCTCTTTATCTCCCTTCCCTGGGTGTCGGTAATGACTCCCTGTGTCATGAAGTGGATCCCTTCCACGAGTCCTGCATTCTTGAGGACATCGGTCAGGAGCATTTCCCCGAAGTCTCCCTGTACTTTGGAATAACCTGTAAGGGCGTTTGCCAGATTCCGGGCTTCATCACTGACGCTGCGGGACTGCCTGTCCAGGTCTTCAATCCTCTGCTCCAGTTTGGAGTGGCGGTCGGCTGCGTCCTTGCTGGATTCCTTAACGGTCTCGCTGAATTCCCTGAATTTTTCCTGAAGCGGTTTCAACAGCTCTGTCAGAGCTTCAGTACTGCGGACCTTGAAGGATTCGCTGTTGCGGTTGCCCAGATTCTCGAAGACCTCCTTCATCGTGGCGAGGTCTTTTACATGCTGTTCTTTCTCCCTTTCTTCGAATTCCACCCTTGCGGCCAGGCGCTCCGCCAGGGCTGCTTTATCGGCGCTGAGAGAGGCGATCTTGTCCTGGAGGATGTCTTTCTCATCTTCGTAATGCCGGACGATCCTGGAGCGTTCTTTCCCTGCCCTGTGCTGGAGCAGGAATAGTGCCGTGACGGCTGCCACGGTCAGGACAGCCAGGGATATGAGGAGTATAGTATCAGGTGCAGGCATATGCATGCATCATTTGTGGTGGCTTGGGAAGAACTTGGCTGCTTCTTCCACTACGATGATTCCCAAGGCTATCGCGACGCATATCTTTACTGCGAGGAAGCCGCTCGAAAGGGCCGCGTTTGTCTGGCCCGCGATGAGGTAGTAGGATGTCCAGAACAGGCCTCCTCCGGGCACCAGGGGGAAGATTCCGCAGACCAGGAAGACAGTTACGGGGCAGCGGCGCCATATGGCCAGGAAACGGGAACAGAGAAGGACGGCCATTGAACCGAAGAAGGTAGCTTCAACAGGAGTGAAACCAGCGGCACGGGTGAGGACTATGTAGGTCATCCAGCCTGCAGCTCCTGCGAATCCGCAGTCGAGGTAATGCTTGCGCGGTACTCCGAACAGGATAGCGAATGCCGCGGTTCCGAAGAATGCGGCGGCCAGCTGCCAGAGAGGATGCGCGGTGACCGGGTCGGTCTTCATGGCCTGAAGCTGGATCAGTCCTCCGAAAATGGCCCCGTCGAGGACGAATGCCAGAGCCACTCCGGCTGCGATGCCGAGGAACATCATGAATGCATCCAGAAGACGAGTGGTTCCTGCCAGGTAATCTTCTCCTGCTATATCCCTGATTCCGTTGGTGAATGGGACTCCCGGGACAAGGGGGATAATTGCGCCTATGATCATGTTCCCGAGGTGGTCTCCGAAGCCAAGGTGATAGGCGGCGATACAGACTGAAGCTGCGATAAGCCCTCCGGAGATGTTGCCCAGAAGACGGCTGAGATAAGGGCCGGAAACGAAGTACACGAAGAAATGGAGGACCAGACCTGCGATGAATGCTACCGCGCTGTCCGCCAGGCTCCCGCCGAAGATCATGGCGAAGAAGCCGGCGCCGACGGCGCTTCCCAGGATCTGTTCCCAGGCCGGTTTCGGGGGCATTCTGGATATGTCATCCAGCCTCCCTTCCAATTGTTCGAGGCTCAGGTTCAACTGAGCCACATCCCTTGAAGCCTGGTTTACCGCAGCGACTTTGTCTAGCCTGGCTCCCTTCAGGGGAATGAATTCCGCTTTGGCATAGTCGTCCCCGGTAGCTATGATCCCGTTGCTCAGCACAAAGAAATTGCCGTCATCTTCTCCATAGTGGTCTGCAATACGTTGCATTGTGCTTTCCACACGCGAGATTTCTGCTCCGTTTTCCAAGAGTATATGTCCGGCCCTGTTGGCTAAACTGAGTGCATTCTTGCTCATGTTATGATCCGGGACTTGTGTTCCGTCTCACCAAATTTAGATTATTTGCGTCAAATAATGTAAAATAATTGAGCTTGTACTGTGTTTTGGTACAAGCTCAATCTATTTTTGCATCAGAAACAAAAATGAAGCACCATGAAAAACACGGATTACAATCTCAAGCAGCTCGAAAATGCGATTTCATCTGAAGGCAGCCTCGATGCTTTCCTCGGTCTGGTGAGCGACCTGGATCTCCAGGTAGTGGAAGTCAGCATCAGTGCTTAGAACAGGAGGGAAATCTTTTCCAGCCAATCCTTGTCTACATCGTCGAAATTGTCAAGGAGTTCGCTGTCTATGTCAAGGACACCTGTGACATTCCCTTCGGAGTCCCTCAGAGGGATGACGATTTCAGAGCGGGAGAGGCTGCTGCAGGCGATATGCCCCGGAAACTCTTCTACATCAGGGACTATTATTGTCCGGTTCTCTGCCCAGGATGTCCCGCAGACTCCCTTTCCTTTGCGGATCATCTCGCAGGCGGGAGGGCCGAAATACGGCCCGAGGATAAGCCTGTCATCCTTTACATAATAAAATCCAGTCCATAGGAATCCCATGGTCTCGTTGATTTCCCTGCAGGCGTTTTCCGGGAAGGAACCGTCCCTTGGGGCCTTTGAGAGTTTGGTGTACAGGGCTTCGTATTTCCCTGCTTTCGACAGAGAATTTCCTTCAGACATTATTTCTTGCCTCCGTAAGTATTGTAAGATATGTTTTCAGGATTCCATTTGTCTTTGACCTGGGGATCTGCGGCGGGATACCCTATGATTATTGTATTCACCGGAATCAGGTGATCGGGAAGCTGGAGGGTCTTCCGTACATTCTGAATTGTCTCCTCACGCGGGTAGACTGCAGTCCACACGGCTCCGAGGCCGAGGGCGTGGGCGGTCAGGAGGATGTTCTCAGAAGCCAGGGATGCATCTGCGATCCACAGGTCCTTGCCTTTCATGGTGTCTCCGCAGACTACGATGGCAAGCGGGGATTCATACTGCTGGATGGCTTTCAGCTTAGTCTTGTCTGTGACTACTACGAAATGCCATGCCTGCTTGTTCATAGCAGTAGGAGCGGCCATTCCGGAACGCAGCATTGTTTCGACCTTTTCAGGCTCGACAGCCTTTGAGGTGAATGACCTTACGGAAGCCCTGGTCAGGATATTATCCAGGACTGCATCCTTGTCGCTGCGCGGAGTCTGGGCGTTGCATGCAAAAAATGCCAGCAAAGCCATCACCGTTAAGAAGGATCTGGTTTTCATGGAGTCAGCAGTTTATTTGTTTATCCTTGTTCCGAGATAGGTAGTCGGATAATCCCCGATCTGGACGCTGAATGAGATTCCGCCTTTGTTGGTAATCAGCCCTGCCAGAGACTGGGATTTGTACTTCTCTACCGGTGTATTACCCATGTAGGGGATAATGGTGCCGATGAAGAAAGTGATGTTGTCTTTGGATTTGGTGTAGGGGACATCATGGTAGGTCACGTCGATTGTGACAGGCATCTTAGGGACGAACTTGATGCTGCGGATAGTGATGTCCAGGAGCCCTTCCGAAGCTTCCTCAACCTCGACAATGATATTCTCGTTGTCGTATTTCTCACCATAATACTCAACGCTTACAGTACCGGAAAAGGTCTGTTTCTCAAAGTTCTGGTCTGCATCAGGTTCGCATGAGCACAGCATCAGTGCGATGCCCATGAAAAGGACAGAGATAATTTTTTTCATGTTTATAATAAGTTATAAGGTTATTCTGATTCCTATATGCCAGCGGAACGGCTTTTCAATCTGGAAGAAACTGTTCCCCACAGATTTGAAGTAAAAGACCGGGTTGCGGGCATCGGTCAAGTTATCCAATCTTCCAAAGATAGTGATTTTCCTGAATCTGAAGGAAAAATCCGCTCCCAGTGACCCGTGGAGACCGTCGCTCAGGCTATTGTCCTCATTCCACCAGGTCCTGCCCCGGGCATTCCAGTCCGTACCTATGACTATGCCCTGCAACTTTCCGGATAATGTGAAATCATATGACGCCCTGGCATATATGGTGTTCTGGGGGGCATAGGGGATGTGCTTTCCCGAGTAGTCCTGGTTCCCGTCATCGTATTTGTCGAAGACGGCGTTGGCGTAGCCATATGAAGCATTGATATCCAGTCCTTTCCACGTAAAAGACATCATTGCCTCGAGGCCATATGAATGCGAGCGCCCTGCGTTCCTCATCATCCTTCCGGTTGTCTTTCCCGGAGGAAAGACGGTGATCTGCTGGTCATGGCAGTCGATATAAAATACAGAAGAAGAGAAGTTCAGCCTATAGTTCCGCCCGATGCGGGAGTACTTGACTCCGGCTTCGGCATTATGGCTGGACTCGGGCTTGTAAACCGTATTTCCGGCAGTGACGTCCTCGTCAGTGATGTGGACTCCGTACTGTTCCGTCATTATCCGGTTCTGGAGGATGTCAGAGAATATCTGGGTGTTGAAACCTCCGGCTTTGTATCCCTTCGCCCCGTATATGAATGCTTTCAGGTCGTGCCCGTCTTTGAGTGCAAAATCGTAGATGGCCGAGACCTTGGGAAGGAACTCCAGATAATTATTGCCTATGCTGCCTTTGTATTTGGTGGGGCTTTCACGGTAATCTCCAGGGGTGAATTCTCGCTCGAGAGGTATTGTCGCGATATTGATGGTCGCCTTAGAGTCATATGACATATGGTTCCCTTCATAGTCCAGCCTGACGCCTGCGGTCAGGAGCCATCTCCCGAGGCTGAACCTGGATTCGTGGTACAGGGCCAAGTTATAGGTGGAAATGAGGAAATCACTATAAATGGGGAACTCATCTTCCAGGAAATCAGTTTTATAGCCTATTGTCGAAAGTCCCTTGTTTGCATTTGAAAGGATCAGGGCATCAATCCCGTCCTTGCGGAATGTCACTGGAGCCTCCATGTGGTTGTGTTTGTAGAAACCGAAGACTCCGCTCTGCCAGTTCCACCAGGACGGATGGTTTTCCGGACGCACTATTACCTCCTGGGTCAGTGTCCATTGTTTCTGGCCCTGCCTGAGTGTGAACATGTCGGCTGTCGTGAAGTCCTGGTCCATGTCCATCCTGTCAAACAGTAGCTGCAGGCTGCTTATGCTTCCGATTGACAGAGAGGGGAGGTAGATGTTGAATTTGGCACCTTCGGTGACAGACTGCCTGGAATAGTGTGACCTTCGGTTGTAATTGACTGGAAGTAATTCTCCGTCAATATATTGCCTATAAGGATAGCCTCCCTCTCCAAGAAGGTTCGCGGACAGTATGTTCTCGAACCTGACCCTGGATGAGATGTCTTTGTTGAAGCGGATCCTGGCCGATAGGGAATTGCTGTTGTCTTTACTGCCGTCAAAAATGTTCGTGTAAAAACCGTCACTGTGATTGTAGGCGATGGATGCGGACCAGTTGTCAGTGTAGTGGGAGGCTCTTGCCTGGAATCCATTAGCCGCTCCATATCTCACTTCGGCGAAGGTTCCGTCATAGTCTCCGGGACCCAGGGTTGTAAGTGAGAGGAGCCCTGTCATCGAGTTCCTTCCGAATATGGTCCCCTGGGGCCCGCTGAGGAAATCTGCCCGCCTGATGTCCAGGAACTGGATGTCATATGCATTCTTGTCCATAATGGGGATGTCGTCGATGTACAGGCCGATTACCGGGTTGTCGATCCTGGAGCCGAACCCCCTCATATACACTGATGATGTCATGCTGGAACCATAGTCTGGCATGTCCAGGTTGGGAACGATACCGCTGAGAGCCTTGGGCGCGGAAAGCCCTCTCTGGTTGATGTCTTCCATGAATACGGAAGCAGTGAGGGATGCTGTCTGTGCGAGCGGGACAGCCAGTTTCGACGCTGCCGTAACCCTCGATTCGCTGAGAGTGTCGGTAATTGGCGTCGTCATCACCACCAGACATGTCAAGATGGTCGCAAGCATAGTCGGTTTCTATATTCAAAAATAGTCATAACGGACGGTAAATACAATAGTTAAGTGCTGAGAACGGAGGAACCGGACTTGTTTATAACGAATTATCATTATAATTTTGTATGTTTTGCAATCTATGACATACGGAGAAAAAACTATGTGGTCCAAACCCTGGAAAATGAAAGAAGGCAGCGTAATCTGTATCTGTCTTTTTGCCATATGTGTCATACTTCAATTGATAGCCGGGCCTCTGGACTGGAATCTGTTCGCCTGGCCTGTGAACCTGATTGCCCTGATCCTCTTCCTGGGGAGCTCATTGGCGATATTCCTGCTGCGTAACAGATTCTATTTCTTCGAGTTCATGGGAAGCCTGAAGGCAGCCGTGCCTTCCATGATGTTCGTATGCGGGATTACGGTCATAATGGGCCTTACCCGCCAGAATGATTCTGCCGATGCCCCTGTCGGCCTCCTCGGTTTCTCCAGGATGCTATCCAGCTGGCCTTTCGTCCTCTTATATCTCTGGATGGCCCTTATTGTCTGCCAGGCTGTGCTGAAAGAAGGAAGGTACTGGAAATGGCGCAGACTGCCGGCTTTTGCCTTTCATCTCGGACTGCTCCTCGTCCTTCTGACCGGGACCCTTGGCAGTGCTGACATGTCGATGCTGTCTATGGCAGTCAATGACAAGTTACCTGAGAAGATGGCCGTTGACGATAATGGCAAAATGCACGAGCTTCCTATCTCCATCCTTCTCAGGGATTTCGACATCAGGGAAGACCAGCCCGGCCGTATACAATATATTGCAGACATAAGCATATGGTCCCGTGGCGGGAAAGAAGAGTCAGCGGTACTTTCGGTAAACAAGCCTTTCAGGATTGATGGAAGGAAGATTTACCTGAGCGATTTCGACGAAACCAAGGGAGCGGACAGTGACACCTGTACCCTTGACATCGTCAGCGACCCGTGGCTGCCTGGTGTCTATGCAGGGATTTATTTGATGCTGGCGGGCGCTGCATGCATGATTTTTATGAGGAAATCGAGTTCAAAACAAGAAAGTGAATAAATAGGAACCAAATTTGCAGAGGTATCGGAAATTTTTTATGACCATGAAAAAATATGCAGTTATCGTAGTTGACATGCTCAACGACTTCGTGACCGGCCCTATCGCCTCACCCCGTGTACACCATATCATCGAACCCATCAAGGAACTGTGCGACCATGCCCGTTCCCAGGGAATGCCTGTCGTTTACGCCAATGATTCCCACACCCCGGAAGTGGACAAGGAATTCAGGGTATGGGGTCCCCACGCCGTCGAAGGTACCTATGGTGCAGAGGTGATTGAGGAACTCAAGCCGAAGGAGGGAGATGTCATCATTCCCAAGAAGACCTACAGCGCTTTCTTCCAGACTCCTCTCGACCTGATCCTCAGGGAGATGGATGTTGACACGGTAGTCGTCACCGGCTGGCAGGCTGACTGCTGCTGCCGTCACACTTCGGCAGATGCTTTCTTCCGTGGCTTCGATATCGTCTTCCCCAGGGAGACTACCGACACTGACACCGAGGAAGGTTATGTAGGAGCCCTCAAGTACGTCGAGAAGATTTACGGAGCCAAAGTCTGCAGCGTTAAAGACCTGTATTGATCCGTACGATATTCCACATCGACGTCAATTCCGCTTTCCTCTCATGGACGGCGGTTAAGATGATTTCGCAGGGACAGCCGGACGTCCGGCTTGTCCCTGCTGTCGTATCCGGAGATCCCGAAGACCGCCGCAGCATTGTCACTGCCAAGTCCATCCCCGCGAAGAAATACGGTATCAACACCGCGGAGCCTCTCAGCATGGCTCTGAGGAAGTGTCCCGACCTGGTCGTAGTCCATTCTGATTTCGCTTGGTACAGGGAGTGCTCCAGGGGATTCATAGCCATATGCAAGAAGTATTCTCCTGTGCTTCAGCAGTTTTCCATTGATGAGTGTTTTCTGGACATGACCTTCCGTCTTTCAGGCAAGGATCCGGTGGATGTGGCCCGTGAGCTCAAGGACGAGATATTCCGGACCCTGGGATTCACAGTCAATGTCGGGGTCGCCCATAACAAACTGCTGGCCAAGATGGCGTCCGATTTCGAGAAGCCAGACAAGGTGCACACCCTGTGGGAGGATGAGATCCCGTCAAAGATGTGGCCCCTTCCTGTGCGGGATCTGCTTTGGGTCGGAAAGCAGACCGAAGCCAAACTAACTTCATATGGCATCAAGACCATAGGAGAACTTGCCAAAACCCCTCAGGCCTATCTGTCCAGGATGCTCGGAGATAAATTCGGACATCAGATACATCTGAGTGCCAATGGGATAGATGATTCTCCGGTGGTAACGGAAGCAGATGAGCCGAAGAGTTACAGCAATGAGCATACCCTCCCAAAGGACGTTACGGATCCCGAACAGGTTGACCGTATCCTGTTCAACCTGGCATGCCACGTATGCTACCGTATACGCAGGGATAATTTCTATGCGAAAGGGGTTTCGGTTTTCGTCAAGGACAAGGACTTCCACACTGTATCCCGTCAGGGGCAGATGCCCCAGCATACCAATGTCACGGCCCTTATCCTCTTCGCTGCCCGCGGCCTTCTCTCACAGATATGGACCGGAGGTACCCCGATCCGGCAGGTGGGTCTCGGTGTATTCAACCTGTCACATGAGTCCATATATCAACTGTCTCTTTTTGAGGATGAGAAAATGGACTATTACCGGAAATGGGATGAGGAATATGACAGGACCAGGCCTATAAAAGGTAGAGGTTGAGGCCGGTTTCCTCGTCGTATTTCCTTCCGGCCTTCACGTTCAGGTTCTCTACGAACAGTTCACAGGCTCCGCTGACAGTGGCGTCCAGCAGGTGGCCTCCGATGCAGCTGCAGTCACTTCTCCCGAACACGGCATGGATATGCAGGTAGATTTCCCCGTCTTTCGTTGATATGTTCCCCGTAAGCGACGCTATCTCCATCTGCTCGGAGAATTCATGGTCTTCATATCTCTTCGTTACCGGACTGTAATAGCGGATTACAGCCTTGTTGACGGCCCCCAGTCCGCGGATTTCTCCGCTTGTGATTCCGGTCCTTTTGCAGAATGCGGTGATGGCAGGCACAATGTCCTGATGATTGGCAATGCTCAGCACATATGTCTGGGAGTTGTCCGGGCTTACTGTGTACTTGTACATATTGGAATGATTTCTTACAAGATAGCGATATTTTTGATAATTTTGTGCATATGTATAAAACGCCTGTCATATGAAAGAATTGGTGTGCCCTCATTGCGGAAAGACTTTTACTGTGGATGAAGCCGGATATGCCCAGCTTCTCTCCCAGGTCAGGAACGGTGCCTTCAAGGAAGAGCTGGAGCGCAGGATCGCGGAGATGCATGCTGCTGAGCAGGCACGCCAGCAGGTTGCCGTGATGAAGTCGGAAATGGCTTACAAAGAGACTGTTGCAGAACTCAACAGGCAGCTTCAGTCGCAGAAGGAAGCCTCCATGGTCAGGGAGCAGGGCCTAAGGGACAGGTATGAAACGGAACTGAAACAGCAGAAGGAACTGGTGGAATACTACAAGGACTTCAAGGCCAGGATGTCCACCAAGATGGTAGGGGAGTCGCTGGAAGTACATTGCCGCAATGAATTCGAGCGCATACGTCCCCTCTTCCCGAATGCATATTTTGAAAAGGACAATGAGGTCGTAGAGGGCACCAAAGGCGATTTCATTTTCAGGGACAGCGAAGACGGGACCGAGTACGTCTCAATCCTGTTCGAGATGAAGAATGAGAATGACGCGACGGCTGCGAAACACCGCAATGAAGATTTCCTTGCCAAGATGGATTCCGACCGCAACAAGAAAGGATGTGAATTCGCGGTGCTGGTGTCCTTGCTGGAGCCGGACAGCGAACTTTACAATGGCGGCATTGTGGATGTGTCACACAGGTATCCGAAGATGTACGTCATCCGTCCGCAGTTCTTTATCCCTATGATTACCTTGTTGTGCCAGACATCGAAAAAGAGTCTCGAGTACAAGAAGGCGCTTGCAATTGCCAGGAGCCAGTCTGTCGATGTGACGAATTTCGAACAGAGGCTGATGGATTTCAAGGACGGATTCAGCCGGAATTACCGTCTTGCCACCGAGAAGTTCTCAAATGCCATCGAGGAGATTGACAAGTCCATAGCGCATCTTCAGAAGATTAAGGACAACCTTCTCAGTTCAGGAAACAATCTCCGCCTTGCAAACAACAAGGCGGAGGAATTGACTATCAAGAGACTGACTCGCGGGAATCCGACTATGCAGCAGAAATTCGAGGAGGCCCGGGATGCTGTCCGCAATTCCGGGATCGGGGATATAGACTGACCTGCCCCTCTATTTCAGGTATTTCATCTCGAACAGGCCGTCCTGGCTCTGGACGAGGAATCTCTTCCCTTTGTACCAGGCGATGTCCTCAAGTTCGCCGGTTGTACCGACGCTCATGTCAAGGACGTCGACAGCCTTCTTCGAGGCCAGGTCCCATATGAAGAGATAACTCGGATATTTTTCGTTCCCGACTCCTGTAGGCATCACAAGGCGTCCCTTGCTTATGCAGAGGCCCTGTCCGATAGTGGCGAACCTGAGCCCATGGTCCTCAATGACATAATTCTCGAGCAGATCGTCATTGGTGAGGGTGACGAGTCCGTTGGCATCGGAGTCTGAGAGTTTCGGAAGACGGAACTTGACTATGCGGTGCCGGTTGTTTTCAATGTCCTTGTCCTCTGTGGTGTTGCCGTAGCCATAGAGCATTCCGTTCTTACGGTCGATTACCCACTGGAGGGCGTATCCGAAGAGCTTTTGGGTGTCGTCGAAAAAGATGGTCTGGACCAGAGTCGAACCCTTCAGGTCCGGATTGATCCGGAAGACGAAAAGGACGTCTTTACGGCCCTGATAGGGGCTGCGGTGGCACTGGCTGACGTACAGGAGAGGCATCGGGTCCTTCTTGTCGAATTTCTGTGTCCCGAAAGTAGCAACGTTGGAATGATTGACGGGATCCTTGACTGCCAGGTCGAAACCGGAAAGTTTTTCCATCCCGTTTTTACCATCATATTTCCATATGGTCGCGATTCCGCTGTGCTGGAGGCTTACTACATAATCCTTGTAGCAGTCCATTCCCTGATAATTGTGTTTCTCGTATTTCATTATCAGCCGGTTCTCGAAGGTGTCCTTGGAGAGAGGGCGGGATACGAAACTTTGTGCTGAAAGGCTCAGGGCAGGGATGAGCAATGCGATAGACAAAAAGATACGTTTCATTCTGATATGATTATTTTAGTTTTTGCTATGACGGGAGCAGGAACGCTAAGAGAGTCCACACCTGATTCCAGAAGGGGCTTGACGGCTTGTTCGTCCGCAGCCATTTCTCCGCATACGCATACTGGAATACCGCTCTCCCTGGCTGCCTTGGCAGTAATGGAGACAGCGCGGAGAACGGCTGGGTTCATATGATCGTAAAGCTCTGATATGGCGTTGTTTCCGCGGTCTGCGGCAAGTATGTACTGGGTGAGGTCATTGGTGCCCAGGCTGAAGAAATCAGCTTCTTTGGAGAATTCATCTGCCATCAGGACTGCGGCGGGAGTTTCCACCATTATCCCGACAGGGATTGCTTTGTCATATGCAATGTTCTCGCGGTCCAGTTCATTCATGCACTGGGAAATAATGCTGCGCGCATGCCGTATCTCATCCAATGTAGTGATCATCGGGAGAAGGATCCGAACCGGGCCGTGGGCGGAAGCCCTGAGTATCGCCCGGACCTGGGGTTTGAAGATCTCCGGGCGGGCGAGTGAGATGCGGATTGCCCTGAATCCCAGGAATGGATTCTCTTCGCGTGGCAGGCCGAGGCAGGGGAGAGCCTTGTCTCCGCCAATGTCCAGAGTCCTGATAGTGACAGGTTTGCCATTGCATATGAGGACTGCGTCCCTGTAAGCCTCATATTGTTTTTCCTCGCTTGGAAGGCTCTCGTCCTGCATGAAGAGGAATTCGCTCCGGAAAAGGCCGATTCCGTCCGCACCGCCTTCAATGGCCTTCCGGACATCTCCGATTGAGCCGGCGTTGGCATATACCATGATTGTTTTTCCGTCGCGGGTGACTGCGGTCTTGAAAGCCTGGCTTGATGCTTCTGCTCCACGCGCCATTTCTTTCGCGAGGAGTTTGTCGAATTCTGCTTCCGTCTTTTCGTCCGGATTCACCGTAAGGGTGCCGTCCAGGGCGTTGACCAGGAGCAGGTCCCCATCATTGATCCTCTCGACAGGGATGCCCATCAGCACGGGGATTCCGTAGCTGCGGGCAATGATTGCGGCATGGCTGGTGATGCTTCCGAGTCTGGTGACTATTGCTCCCAGGCGGTTGAAATCGACTTTTCCTGCATCGGACGGAAGAATTTCTTCGGCTACGAGCACTGAACCCTGCGGGATGGGAGAAGGCCCGATACCGGCCTTTTCCGTCAATGCGCTGAGGAGTTGTCCGCATATGTCACGGACATCATCTTTCCGGGCGCGGAGATACTCGTCATCTATGGCATCGAACATAGCCTGGAGCTCTTCGCAGGCCTCTTTTACGGCTTGAGGGGCACTTAGGCCGCCGGAAAGGATCTTGTCCTGGATCCCGTCATGTAGCATAGGGTCCTCAAGCATCTCAAGATGGGCAGACAGTATTTCCCGAAGGGATTCTCCCGCCTTTGCGGCAGCTTCTCCTATGTCATTCCGGACTCTGTCGAAGGCTTTTCCAAGGCGCTCCATCTCTTCTTCGGGACTGCCTTGAGGGGCCTCATGGCTATGGCCACAGCCTTTCTTAAGGAAAAGAGCTTTCCCTTTTGCAAGGCCTTTGACATATGTCCGGGTAGAGAGGGTTGTCATTCTGTTACTGAGCGGATCGATTCGACAATTGCCTTAACTGCTTCCTCTTCCTGCGGACCGTCTGCGGATACTTTTACTTCCGTCCCTTTCTTGAGCCCGAGTGACAGGATTGAAAGCATGCTGTCTGCCCTGACTTCGCGGGCCGCGGTAGCCAAGGTAACCTTAGTGCCTGCAAAGGATTTTACCAGGCGGACCAGTTCAGTGACCGGACGGGCATGAAGACCGTTGGGAGCCTCTATTGTTATGGATTCTGTTGTCATATGTTAGATTATTAGTTTTCTTTGTGCCCTCCGAGGGTCTCCAGGACATAGTTCCGGTCATCGGTGCTGAAAAGCTTTTGAAGGACTTCCTCGTCTCCAAGCGTCTCCGAAAGCCGAGCCAGGATGTCCAGGTGGTCATCTCCCTCTCCGGCAATTCCTATGACGAGATTAGCTTTCTCTTCTCCGAAGTCCACACCATCCGGATACTGAAGGACCACTATTCCGTTTTTGAGGATCTTTTCCTTGGCCTGCGATGTGCCATGGGGGATAGCAATGCCCATGCCCATATATGTCGAGACGGCCTTTTCGCGCTCGAGCATGGCCTCGGCATATCCGTATCCGACCCGTCCCGATGCTTCGAGCATATGTCCGGCTCGGAGTATGGCCGATTCTTTGGACTCCGAAGGCAGACCGAGGCATATGTCCTCGGCTCTGAGTATGGCATTGCCGTCATATGATCCGGGCTTTTCGGCAGGAGTCTCAGCCGGCACAGCTGACGCGGGGCCGGAAGAATGTGATTCCTGAAGTTGCCCGATCAGGGCGTCCAGGGCAGGGTCGGAAAGGAAATTGACAAGCGGGATTACTTGGGCTGCAGCCTTTTCGGGAGGTATCCCCGCACGTGAGGCGAGTACTGAGGCGGACCGCTCGGCAAGGGTCTGCTGGCATATGACGAGGTCTGCATCCGCAGGAATTTCATCGACTGCTGCATTGGAGCAGAGGATGTCAGCGAGCCCCGCTTTCATAAGCCTGGCCTTGAACCTGGTGGCTCCCAAGGCGCTGGATCCCATACCTGCATCGCAGGCGAATATTATCTTATGGATGCCCTGCGTATTGCCTGAATTGGCAGTAAGGACGGATGATCCGGGAAGGGACTGGCCGGTTGGCTGGCCGCCTTCAACTTCGCCCTGGAAATCCGGCCGGGATTTAATTATCGGGATTGAGAGCAGGAAGGATATAGCTGTGCCTATGATTACACCCATTATGCCTATAAGCATCCTTCCCCGCGGAGACATCAGGATTATGGATATGAGGCTTCCCGGAGAGGCCGGGGCGACAAGTCCGAAGTCAGTCAGCGTGAAGAATGACAGCGCGCAGACATTTCCCAGCATGACGGGAAGCAGGAGCACAGGTCTCGCGAGGACATATGGGAAATATATTTCATGGATTCCGCCAAAAAGCTGGATTACAGCAGCTCCCGGAGCGGACTGTTTGGTCATTCCCTTTCCGAAGACCCAGCATGCCAGGATGATTCCCAGTCCGGGACCCGGATTCGGGTCGACCAGGAAGAGCATGGAGTGCCCGATGTCGGCAGCCTGCTGGATGCCCAACGGAGTCATGATTCCGTGATTGACGGCGTTGTTGAGGAAGAGTACCTTTGCAGGGTCCACCAGCAGGGCCAGGAGTGGATTCAGCCCATGACGGAGCATCCAGTTGACTCCTGAACTGAGAGCATTGGTTATGCCGGAAACGACGTTCCCAATGAGGAGGTAGCCGGTGATGGCCAGGATCATGGCGATGATCCCGAGGGAGAAGTTATCTACCAGCATTTCGAAACCGGCGCCTACCTTTCCCTTGACCAGGGAATCGAACTTCTTAATGCACCATCCCGCCAGGGGACCCATTATCATTGCTCCGAGGAACATCGGGGTGTCGGTACCGATTATGACTCCCATGGCAGCTACGGTGGCTGCGACTCCTCCTCGGTAGCCTCCTACATTTTTTCCGGCCGTAAAGGCTATCAGAGTGGGCAGCAGGTACTTCAGCATCGGGGCGACCATCTTCGCGATGTGTTCGTTCGGCCACCAGCCATTCTGGATGAAGATGGCAGTGATCAGTCCCCAGGCAATGAATGCTCCTATATTCGGCATCACCATGGCGCTTAGCGCCCTGCCGAATCTCTGGATATTCTCTTTTGCTGACATATGCTTATATAGAAGTCCGTTTCTTAACTTGTGGTTCTTATTACAAAAATAAAAAAATGTTAACTTTGAAAAAAACCTTGTGATATGAAATTATTGTTTTCAAGATTGTCAGTTGTCGCAGCCGTTTCTGCGCTTGCCATTTCGTGCATGGTCACCAGCATTCCGCAGAAGCTTGACAGGTTCGTAGATAAAGCAGAGCTCAAGAGTGCTTCATATACTTCGGCGGATTGGGAAAGATCTGTAGCTGAATATGATAAACTTGCAGATAAATATACCTCTTCCGAGCAGGATTATTCTCAGGAGGAGCAGCAGATGGCCGCCCGTGCGATGGGTCGGTACCATTCGCTGCTGCTGAAAAATGGGATCCAGCAGTCGGAGGATTATCTGGAGAAACTTAAAGACGAGCTTCCGGCATATCTGGACGGACTGGCAGAAGGACTCGGGAAGAGGGCCGAGGACATTGAGAAAGCACTGGAAAAGATCCTTTCAGACAAAAAACTGGAGAAGTCCCTGGAGAATCTGGGCGAGCAGATACAGAAGATCGCATCTGACGAGAAGCTCGGGAAAGCCATTGAAGATTTCGGGAAAAAACTGGAGGGACTGCTGGAAAACAAGGAACTCGAAAAGTCCCTGGAAGATCTTGGGAAGCGTCTCGAGGACCTGTTCGGCAGTTTTTCCGGTGAGGAGCCAGCTCAGGAGGAAATGAAATAGCCCCCTTAGCAGAAACAGGATAGATTTTTCTTGCATCCCGGAGATGTCGTCGAGACGTATTCCGGGATCTTTTGTGTTTATGTTGCAGAGATGAATCCGGAATGGGATGAGCAGACTTTGGCCAGGCTCTGCTCAGAGGATAATATCATGGCGGAAGAAGAGCTGTATAGAAGATATGCAGCAAAGGTGATGACGCTCGTCCGCCGCTATTCCTCCAATCCGGATGATGCGAAGGATTTGATGCAGGAAACGCTCATCAAGGCGTTTGACAGGATTTCGACATACAAGTACACGGGCAGCGGTTCCCTGTACGCATGGATAAGGCGCATTGCCATCAATATGGCAGTCAATGACATCAAGAGGAGGCGATGGCGGACAGTCCATATGGATTTCTGGACGCGGGACAATATTCCGGAGCCGGCGGCTGAAGAGGTAGGGAGGATCCCGCAGGAGAAACTGCTTGAATGGATTTCGATGCTGCCTGATGTGCGGAGGGCTGTTTTCAACCTGTATTGCATCGACGGTTTCTCACACAAGGAAATCGGACATATGCTCGGAATCAGTGAAAAAGGGTCTGCAGGAATGCTGGCGAAGGCGAGGAAACAGTTGAAAGAGAATATTAATGCCTATTTGAAGGAAACAGGACAATGAATAAATGGGAAGACATAGTGAAGGACCGGCTGGAAGGGTACGAAAGTACGATTCCGGATGGTAGCTTTGCCGGGTTCCGTGCCCTTCGGAAAGGAAAAACCGCCCGGGGTTCCGGAAAGGTCGTGCCCTGGATATTTGGAATGACAGCTGCTGCAGCCGCCATCCTTGCTTCAGTCCTGTTCCTTCGCCATGAGGATATCCCTCAGGATGGGGTACAGGTGGCTGTCCGGCCATCGGTACCTGTCGTCAGTGCAGTCGATTCGTCCCGGATTCCCGAGGCGGCAGCTCCACTAGCCTATGTCTCTGGTCCGGTCATCCCAAAGGCGGCCGTTCATGGTTCTGCGGACATCGATCAGCATGAGGCCGCTGACGGAGGGGAAGAAACGCGGCCGGCGACGGAGACTGTAACGAGGACGGAGACTGTAACGGAGAATGAGACAGTGCAGGTGGACAGCGGGCAAGATGACGGCGAACCAGTCGTCAGAGAGGAAACAGTTGCCTCTGTCTCATCGCCTTTAATACAGGAAATACCTGAGAAGAAGCCAGTTACAATAAGGGTCAACCTTGCGGCGGCAGCGGCTGCCGGAGGCGGTCTGGCTGCGGCGGTCTTAGCTCCGGTTTCTTTTGGACGGACATCGGAGGTAACCGCGGCGGCGCATTCGGGCAAAGATTATTACTGTGGTGGATATACTTATTCATCTGAACCGGGCGGAGAAATTCCTTCCGGGGATATGCTTTCGAAAAGCAAGCATTACATCCCTTTCAAGGGAGGATTGTCAGTGGGAATTCCTGTATCTGAAAGACTGAGAATTGCTTCCGGCCTCGAATACAGTCTTTACCGCTCTCATCTTACATGGACCCTTTCTGGAGAAAAGAAGCAATATGTCCATTATCTCGGAGTGCCTCTGCGCCTGGATTGGATGATTGTATCCGGCAGGTGGCTTGATGTCTATCTCGGGACCGGAGTACAGGGCGATTTCTGCCTCGGGGCTACATTGGATGGGAAAAGCATGAAAAAAGATGCCCCGGCTTTCTCTCTCCTGGGGGCCGGAGGAATGCAGTTCAACCTTTCCAGGCGGGTAGGACTATATGCGGAGCCTGGAATAAGCTGGACCGTACTATCGGGCCGCCATAGGCTTGAGACATATCGCAGTGAACACCCTGTGGTGTTCTCAGTTTCAACGGGGTTGCGGGTTAATCTTTGAAAATGAAAAATATCTTGATTATGAAGAATTTTGCTATTATTTGTGCTTTGACTGCAGTCATCCTTTCCGGCTCTGCATGTGAACGGATCGATGATGGGGATCCTCAGGACAATCCTTATAAGGAATTGAACCTGTCAAGCAAGTCAGCACGTTTGGCAAGTGCAGGGAACGGGTTTGCCTTCGAATTCATCAACAGGGTCAATGCATCTGAAGACAAGGATTTCTTCATTTCTCCACTCAGCATGCAGTTCCTGCTGGGGATGATCCTCAACGGTGCCAGGGGCGAAACTGCCGATGAGATATGTAAGGTCCTTGGATATGGTGCAGGTGAGGCGGATGCAGTGAATGAATACTGCCTGTCAATGCTTGAACAATTGCCTTTACTTGACAGGAAGACCAGCCTGTCGATTGCAAACGCGGTCTTTGTGAACAGAAACCATTCACTCCTGGACGGCTACAAGGGTGTCGTGGAAAAAAGCTATCAGGCAGAAGTATCCAATCTTGATTTCAATGATGGTCCCAGGACCCTTGAAACCATCAACTCCTGGTGCAATAGACAGACAAACGGAATGATACCGAAGGTCCTTGACGAGGTTTCTCCAGACATGCTGGCATACCTGCTCAATGCCGTTTACTTCAAGGGCCAGTGGCAGAAGAAATTCTCTGAAAACAATACAGGCAAGGAGCGTTTCTCAACTGGGGACGGTGCGACCCGGATGGTTACAATGATGAAGGGGGGAGGAAGTTTCGAATATCAGGAAAATGACGGTTTCCGGATTGTCCGCCTTCCATATGGCAACGGGGCCTTTTCGATGCTGGTTGTCCTTCCCGATGAAGGAAAGACAATTTCCGGAGTGATTTCCCGTATTAGTCCATCTCTCTGGGAAGAGGTCCTCAGGTCAATGGTGAGATGTGATGTCGACCTGTGGCTGCCGAAATTCGAGACCAAGTACTCCAGAAAACTCAATGAGATCCTTTCCGATATGGGTATGCCGTCTGCGTTCAATGAGCTCTCTGCTGATTTTAAAGCAATGACAGACAATGATATATGCCTGAGCTTCGTTAAGCAGGATGCGATGATCAGATTGAGCGAAGAAGGTACGGAAGCAGCAGCTGTCTCAAGTGCCTCTTTCGTGACCTCGGCTGGACCAGGTGACAAGAAAACCTTCCATGCCTGCAGGCCTTTCCTGTACCTGATAACTGAATCCAGCAGCGGTGCGATCATTTTCGCCGGCAAGTACACTGGATTCCCTCAGGAATCATAGGAGTCCTGCCAATTTTTCAACATCTTCGGGCTTTGTCGCCCAACTGGTTACGAACCGAACCGGTGTGCAGGTCTCTCCACGCGCGCCCCATAGTTCAAAGGTGACGTCCTGCTTCAGGCGGTCGATTGTTTCGTTGGGAAGGATGAAGAACTGCTGGTTGGTAGGAGAGTCTATGTAAACTTCGTATCCTTTCTCGACGAAGATCTGCTTCAGCCTCTGTGCCAGGCGGACAGCGTGCTCGCCTATGCGGTAGTAGAGTCCGTCGGTGAACAGGGTCTCAAACTGGATTCCTGCCAGGCGACCTTTCGCAAGCAGGGCCCCGTGTTCCTTGATTACGGTGAACAGATGAGGAATCAGTCCGGGCCGGAGGATGACCACTGCTTCTCCGAAGAGAGCCCCGACTTTGGTCCCTCCAATGTAGAAGACATCACACAGACGTGCGATATCCTTGAGAGTCAGGTTGTTCCCTTTAGCTGCGAGGCCGTAGCCGAGTCTAGCCCCGTCCATGAAAAGCCGGAGGTTGTTTTCATGGCAGGCAGCTGAAATATCTTCCAGTTCCTCGAGGGAATAGAGCGTTCCGAATTCGGTAGGGTTCGAAATGTACACCATCCCCGGGATGACCATATGCTCATATGTCTCGTCAGCGAAAAATCCTTGAAGGAACCCGCGGAGTTGCGTGCCGCTTATCTTCCCGTTATCGTTGGGAAGCGGAAGCACTTTATGCCCGCCAAGTTCCACTGCTCCGGATTCGTGTACGTTGATGTGGCCGGTGTCGGCGGAGACAACTCCTTCTCCACGCCTGAGGACTCCGTCGATGATGGTGGAATTAGCCTGGGTGCCGCCGACAAGGAAATGGACCTCGGCATCGGGACATCCGCATTCGGCCCTTATGAGCTCGCGTGCATGGGTGGAGTAGCAGTCCGTCCCATAGCCCGGTGTCTGCTCGAGGTTGGTTTCAAGAAGGCGGCTCATGATAAGGGGATGTGCCCCTTCCATATAGTCGCAATCGAAATGGATCATATGCAAGGATGTTTGCGGGCTACTGGTACTGGCGTATCCTGACGTCGATGCCCGGGAGTGCGGCGGGAATTCCGCTGACATCGGTTGCGCCGTAGTGATACGGGAACACTACTTTCGGCTTGACTGTCCTGGCAGCGTTGACCAGCTGGTCAGGTGTCATGGTGTAGGGTTGGTTACAGGGCAGGAATGCTATGTCAATGTCCTTGATGCCAGACATCTCCGGAATATCTTCGGTGTCGCCGGCGATGTAGATGCGGAGTCCGTCCAGGGTTAGGATGTAACCGTTGTCGCGGCCTTTGGGATGGAACCTGGTGTGTCCTTCAGTATAATTGTAGGCGGGTACCGCTTCCACCTTGATGTCATTTCGGAGCTCGAGCACGTCACCGTTCTGCATGGTCTTTCCGAATCCAAGCATCTCCGCGCACCTGGCGTTGGTGATGAGCTTGTCTTTGGCTTTAGCGGCGAGGAATTCCTTGTCGAAGTGGTCTCCATGCTCATGGGTAACCAAGATGTGGTCAGGCTTGGGGAATATGGAATAGTCTATGGTTTTTTCTCCTAGTTTCCTGACGGGGTCCACGAGTATTTCAAGTCCGTCATATTCAATCAATATGCTTGCATGGACCAGAGCGTAGAAACGGACATGTTTGCCGGATGCGGTCTTGAAAGAGTCCATTTCATATGGGAGGCTTTTTACTACCAAGTTCCCTGCTTCTTTCCATGCGAGGAATCCGCCTTTGAGGTTGTAGGTGGTGAAGCCTGCCTTGGTCAGTGCGGCTGCCGCTTCGGCACTCCTTTTTCCGCTCCGGCAATAGACGGCGACGACCTTGGATTTGTCCAGGGCCTTTTCCGCATTGCTGAGGAAAGCACCGTCCTTCCAGTCAATATTGACTGAACCCGTAAGATGCCCTTCTTCAAATTCCTCAGGGGTCCTGACATCGACCAGCTGGACGTTTCCGTCAGCGGCGAGTTGTTCGAATTCCTTGACTGGTACGGTCTTGAATCCGGCGCATCCGCTGATTCCGAGGAGCGCCATGACAGGAGCAAGGATATTCATGGTTTTCATATCAGTTTTATTGTAGAATCTAATGCGCAAATATATGGAAAAAATGGGTATATTAGCTTCATCCATATGAAAATCGTAGTTGCAAGTGACTCTTTCAAAGGATGCCTGACTTCTTCGCAGGTCAATGCTGCCGTGAGGGAAGGTGTCCTCTCCGCTGTTCCCGATGCCGAAGTCATATGTCTGGACATCTCGGACGGCGGGGAGGGTTTCCTGGATTCGGTCCCCGGACTCGAGAGAAGGACGGTCACCGTACATGACCCGTTAATGCGGGAGATAACAGCTTCATATGGAATCTCTTCACATGCAGTCGGGACGGCCTGGGCCGAGTCTGCGCAAGCAGTAGGACTGGGACTGTTGAAAGAGTCGGAGAGGGATCCCATGAATGCGACCAGTTACGGTCTCGGAGAGTTGATCCTCGCTGCAGCGCGCGAAGGTTGCAGGTCATTTGTCATAGGCCTGGGAGGAACATGTACAAGCGATGCAGGTACCGGAATGCTCCAGGCTTTGGGTTGGCGTTTCTTCCGGGAAGACGGCTCTCAGATCCGGCGATGCTGCGGAAGGACTCTGAGGGGAATAAGCACCTGGAGCGCTGAGGATGTACCTTCATATGTCCTGGAATCCCGTTTTGTCATAGCGAGTGACGTGACATCGCCATTATATGGGCCAGAAGGTGCGGCGTTGATGTTTTCCCCGCAGAAGGGAGCGAGCCGGTGCGAGGCGCATATGCTTGATGAGGGGATGAGGCGGTTCGCGGCAAAGGTGCAGGACAGGGATGGGATAAGCATGCAGTTCCCCGGAGCCGGGGCTGCGGGTGGCCTGGGGGCTGCATTCGTGGCATTCCTGGGAGGAGAGATCCGCAACGGGATTGATATAGTGCTGGATGTCCATGATTTCGAGAAGGTCATCGAAGGAGCGGACCTGATTGTCACCGGCGAGGGCCGTATCGACGTGCAGACCTTCAAGGGGAAGGTGCCTGCCGGGGTCCTGTCAAGGGCGCATGACACTCCTGTAGTGGCTGTCTGCGGTTGCGTCACGGAAGAAGCCCTCGCGCGGAATCCGTTTAAAAGGATCCTGCCAGTTTCTCCTGCAGGGGAACCGATTGAAAAAAGCATGGATCCGGAACTCACATCCCGACGGATAGCATCATGCATAAAAGAATTAATAGGTAAATAGCATGGATATGAAAAGATTATTTGCCAGTGTCTTTATTTTGTCGCTGTCAACAGTTTTGATAGCCCAGCAGGCAATCGATCTAAGCGGGCAGTGGAGTTTCAAGACTGGAGGTGACGACATCCCTGCTGAGTTCGTGGAGACCGTCAGCCTGCCTGGCTCCATGCTTGTCAATGGGAAAGGAGACGAGATTACGGATAAGACTCCATGGATGATGTCTATCAATGAAGGTAATCCATATTATACTGATTCATATTATGCCAGATACCGTCAGCCGGGTAATGTCAAAATCCCGTTTACCCTTCAGCCTGAGAAATATTATCAGGGTATAGCATGGTATCAAAGGGAGATAGTCATTCCTGCGAAATTCCGCAATCACGTGATAAAACTCTTCATGGAGCGGTGTCATTGGGAGACTGAGGTATATGTTGACGGAAGAAAAGCGGGGAGCCGCAATGATCTGTGCAGTCCTCAGGAGTATGACCTGACAGGATATCTGGCTCCGGGCCGCCATGTGCTCTCCATCAAGGTTGACAATCGTATCAAGGATATTGATCCGGGCATTAATTCTCACAGTATCAGTGATAACACCCAGGGTAACTGGAACGGAATCGCCGGAGCCGTTGAGCTCAGGATACTTCCGAAGACATATATTGACAGGGTAGATGTCTTTCCCCATATCTCAGGAAAAGATATGGATGTGAGGATGACTGTAGTCAATTCGGACAGCGAGACACAGGATGCGGTAATACGGATCGGCGGGAAAAAGCTCAGGATGAGGCTTTCTCCCGGAGTCCGCGAGGTCGAAGAGACGGTACAATTGCCTTCAGACCTCAGATTATGGGATGAATTCCATCCGAATCTCTATAACCTCCCGGTCTCTGTCACCGTTAAGGGGAAGACAGATAAGCGCACTGTCACATATGGATGCCGCGAGTGGACGACTGATGATGGGAATCTCATGCTTAACGGGCACAGGGTCTTTCTGAGAGGGAATGTCGATTGCTGTACCTTCCCTCTGACAGGATATCCTCCCTTTGACAAGAAAGAGTGGCAGAGGATTTTCCAGGTGTACAAGGATTATGGATTGAATCACGTGAGGTTCCATTCCTGGTGCCCTCCGGAAGCCGCATTCGAAGTGGCCGACGAAATGGGCATATATTGCTATGTTGAATGCTCTTCGTGGGCCAACCAGTCTACTACTATCGGGGACGGGAAAGGAATCGACGGCTTTATCTACCAGGAGGCGGAGAACATAGTGAAAGCATATGGGAATCATCCCTCTTTCTGCATGATGTCATATGGCAATGAGCCTGGAGGAAAGAATTCTACCGAGTATCTTAGGAAGTTTGTAAACTACTGGAAATCAAAGGATAACAGGCGGCTTTATACTGCTGGCGCAGGGTGGCCGAATATCGCCGAAAGCGATTGGCTCAGTGATCCGAAGCCTAGGATCCAGCGCTGGGCCGAAGGCTTGAAGAGCATTATCAATTCACAGGAACCATCGACTTCATATGACTGGAGCGACTATTCCGGGCAGTTCAGCCAGCCGATCGTAAGCCATGAGATAGGACAGTGGTGTGTCTATCCGGATTTCCATGAGATAGAGAAATATACTGGGGGATACAAAGCCCGGAATTTCGAGATATTCCGGGATCGGCTGAATGAAAATGGGCTCGGCGAATATGCCGACAGTTTCCACCTCGCTTCGGGTAAACTCCAGACGATTTGTTATAAGGCGGACATTGAGGCGGCGTTGAGGACTGGTAGGTTCGGAGGATTCGAATTGCTGGGACTGAATGATTTTTCCGGGCAGGGGACTGCTCTGGTCGGAGTTGTGGATGTGTTTTGGGATTCCAAGAAATATGTAAGCGGCAGCGAGTATAGGAAATTCTGCAATTATCTCGTCCCGCTGGCGCGGATGGACAGATTGATATATCAAACCGACGATGATTTCAATGCGGATATCGAGGTGGCTAATTTCTACAGGCCTTGCAATGATGTATGTACCTGGTCTGTCAAAAACAGTGGCGGGAAGGTCATAAAGAGTGGCCGTTTCCCTAAAAAACAATTGGAAATAGGTAATTGCCAGAAAATCGGGCAGATTGTTTTCCCCCTTGCCGAAATGCCTGGACTGGGCAGATATACCCTCGAAGTCAGGATCGGGGAGTTTGTCAATGACTGGAATTTCTGGGTGTATCCTACCCAGACGATTCCGGTACAGAGGACTGCAGGTGGCGGGGAGATAATGATTACGGACGCCTTGTCTCCGGAAGTTGCCGGTTACCTGAGGTCTGGAGGCAAGGTCCTGCTGTCGTTGGGCCGGGATAAAGTGAAAAAGGGATTCGGGGGTGAAGTGGAGGCCGGTTTCTCCAGTATCTTTTGGAACACGCTTTGGACGAATAACTGTCCGCCTCATACTCTCGGGATATTGTGCGATCCCAACCATCCTGCTCTGAGAAGTTTCCCGACGGAGTACTACAGCGATTTCCAATGGCAGGATCCCATGAAAAATGCGGCGGCAATCCGTTATGACAAGGTCGATAAAGATATCAAACCGATAGTCAGGATTATCGATGACTGGTTCACTGCCCGTCCTCTGGCTCTGATATTCGAAGTCAGGGTCGGCAGGGGAGTACTTGTAGTCTCCGGGGTGGATTTGATTCATAACATCGACAACAGGCTATCGTCCAGGCAATTGCTGCTCAGTCTGTCAGACTATGTCAAATCCTCCGCTTGCAATCCTTCAGTCGAGGTGGATCTTAAGGACATTCAGAAGATACTTCAATGAGAAACATCTTTTTCATATGCCTGGTGTCGTCCATGGGTGGCCTGCTATTCGGCTACGACTGGGTGGTGATAGGCGGTGCAAAGCCGTTTTATGAGCTTTATTTCGGCATTTCTGGGTCGCCGTTGCTTCAAGGAGTGGCGATGTCGACGGCATTGATAGGTTGTCTGATCGGAGCCATGCTGGCGGGTGCGTCAGCTGACAGATATGGCCGGAAGCCCTTGTTGACGGTAGCTGCGATACTTTTCACTGCATCTGCTGTCGGAACAGGGCTGTTCAATGATTTTACCCTGTTCAACATATCCCGTTTCGTGGGAGGAGTCGGAATCGGTGTCGCATCAGCATTGTCTCCGATGTATATCGCAGAGGTAAGTCCGGCAGAGATCCGCGGGCGTATGGTTTCGCTTAACCAGATGACCATTGTAATAGGTATCCTAGCCGCACAGGTAGTGAATATGCTGCTTGCACGCGATACGTCTGTAGCCGGGAACCAGGCTTGGAACCTGGCGTGGGGCTGGAGGTGGATGTTCTGGGCTGAAGCATTTCCGGCTGCCCTGTTTTTATTCATGAGTTTCTTCATCCCGGAGAGTCCTGTGTACCTTCGGATGAAAAGGAATGAAGCGGAACAGTCTCAGCATGGGGCCGGGGAAGCCGGGCTCAGGGAACTTCTCCACCCCAGATACAAGAGGGTGCTGTTGCTGGGGCTGGTCATCGCAGTGTTCCAGCAATGGTGCGGTACGAACGTGATATTCAATTATGCGCAGGAGATTTTCGAGGGTGCAGGCTTTGACGTTGATGACATGTTCATCAACATAGTCATCACCGGAATCGCAAATGTACTGTTTACCATAGTGGCGCTCTACACTATAGAAAGGTGGGGCCGGCGCACCCTCATGCTTCTTGGTGCAGGAGGGCTGGGCCTTATATACCTGACGCTCGGGACATGTTATTTCCTCGAGGTCAAGGGAATAATGATGGTAGTACTCGTTGTGGCCGCTATTTCCATATATGCCATGACACTTGGCCCTGTGACATGGACTCTCCTTGCCGAATTGTTCCCCAACCGCATTCGGGGAATAGCTATGGCCACATGTACCTTCGCCCTCTGGGTGGGCTGCTGCACCCTTACATTCTCATTCCCATCAATGAATGCAGCTTTGGGCAGCAGCGGTACTTTCTGGATTTACAGCACTATCTGTATCGCAGCTTTCGTGTTCCTGCTGGGCCGCTGTCCGGAGACAAAGGGGAAGAGTCTCGAACAGTTGGAAGAGGAACTGGCAGGGAAGTGAACATTAGGAGAAACAATTAATACTGAGAAGCATGGTAAGAGCTTGGAGAGAAGTAGTTACCATACCGACATATGAGGTCGGCAAGCCTGAGAAGAACCCGTTATTCCTGGAGAAACGGGTGTATCAGGGGTCGAGCGGAGTTGTATATCCCTATCCTGTCATAGAGTCGATCTCGGACGAGAAGACTGACAAGGATTATGATGCCATATGGCTGGAGAACGAGTACATCAAGGTGATGATACTGCCCGAACTCGGAGGCCGCGTTCAGATGGCATATGACAAGATAAAGGAACGTCATTTCGTTTACTATAACCATGTGATAAAGCCGGCTCTGGTGGGGCTGGCTGGTCCATGGATAAGCGGCGGCATAGAGTTCAACTGGCCCCAGCACCACCGTCCCTCGACATATATGCCTGTAGATTCCAAGATAGTTGAAAACGAAGATGGCAGTGTGACGGTATGGGTCAATGAGATGGAGAGGATGTTCCACCAGAAAGGCGCTGCAGGCTTCACATTGCGCCCTGGCTGTGCATACCTTGAGATTCAGGGCCGTGTCTCAAACCCGACCTCCCTTCCGCAGACCTTCCTCTGGTGGGCTAATCCAGCCGTGGAGGTGGATGACAATTACCAAAGCGTGTTCCCGCCGGACGTGAATGCGGTATTTGACCATGGAAAACGTGCCGTTTCTTCATTCCCTATTGCCACAGGGACCTATTATAAAATGGACTATTCGGCAGGAGTGGACATCTCGAACTATAAGAACATCTACGTGCCGACAAGTTATATGGCCGTGAATTCGAAGTACGATTTCGAGGGCGGATATGAGAATGACACGAAAGGCGGCATGCTCCATGTCGCCTCCCACCATTACTCTCCCGGGAAAAAACAGTGGACCTGGGGCAACGGAGACTTCGGCCGCGCCTGGGACCGGAACCTTACCGATGAGACTACATCGGAAGAAGCCCGGAAATGGCATATCCACCGCAAGGGATTCCGCCCATATATCGAGCTGATGGCAGGCGTCTATACAGAGAATCAGCCCGACTTCTCATGGCTTATGCCATATGAAGAGAAACAGTTCGTACAATATTTCATGCCTTACCGTGATCTTGGTATAGTCAAACAGGCTTCGAAGGATTTCGTGATGAATATCCATCAGACCGCACAGCAGACGGTCAGGCTGCAGGTATATTCTACCAGCATGAAAGAGGTCCGTCTTGTGCTGTGCAGTGACGGGGGCGAAAAGTATTACGATGAATTGGTTACGTTGTCCCCGGAAGAGATATTCGATAAGATTATAGATGTGAAAGGCACTGCAATCGACAGGCTGACATTCGCAATATGCAGTCCGCAGCATATGGAACAGTCTGACGGTCACTGCCTTTTCGCAGGTCAGCCATTGCTGGTGTGGCATGCCGAGCCGGATGAAATACGCCCTGTCCCGGATGCCGCCCAGGCAGCGTTGCCACCCGCAGAGACAAAGACCAATGACCAGCTCTATCTCACCGGCCTCCATCTGGAGCAGTACCGTCACGCAACGTGGTCAGCCCTCGACTACTACGAGGAAGCCCTCCGGCGTGATCCGGATGACGTGAGGTGCCTCAACCAGACAGGACTCTGGTATCTTCGCCGTGGCCGTTTCGAAAAAGCAGAACCCTATCTCAGGAAAGCCGTGAAGGTATGGCAGAAGCGCAATCCTAATCCATATGACGGCGAGGCGATCTTCAATCTGGCTCTCTCCCTGAAATACTTGTCCCGGCCACAGGAAGCATATGATTTGTTCTGGAAGTCCACATGGAATAAGGCATGGGCTGATGCCGGCTATTTCGAAGCAGCATGTATCAGTGTGTCCCAAGGACGCTTGGACGATGCCCTGGATGAGCTGGGCCGTTGTCTCGTTTTCAATAATCTCAACCATAAGGCGCGTGCATTGAAGGCCAGCGTCCTGCGCATGATGAAGCGCTCTGATGAGATGCTGAGGTGTTGTGAGGAGTCACTGAAGCTGGATGCCTTCAATTACGGTTGCCTTTTCGAGAAGTATCAGGAAACCAATGACAATGGGGTGCTGGAAGAGATGATCGGGCTTATGCACGGGAATGTAAATAACTATCACGAACTGGCCCTTGACTACGCGAAGGCCGGTCTCTGGAAAGAGGCTGAAAAAGTACTCACCATCCCTGCCGTTGCAGAATCATTGGTTAAAGACTCGCCTCTGACCCTGTATTATCTCGGCTGGTTCAAGGTCAATCAGGGAATGATCCGGGAAGCCTCCGCTTGTTTCGAAAGGGCGGAAAAAGCGGACAGCTGCTGCTGCTTCCCGAACAGGCTCGTTGATGTCATTGTATTGGGCCTGGCAAAGAAATTCAATCCTGAGGGCGCCATGGCTCCATATTACCTCGGCTGTCTTTATTACGACAAAAGGCAATATGACCTTGCCGCGGAGAACTGGGAGATGTCAGCCAGACTCGATCCGTCTTTTCCGACAGTCTGGAGGAATCTCGCTCTGGTCAGGTTCAACAAGCAGGGACGGTCCCAGGAAGCGCTCGAATATATGGAAAGGGCATTCAGCCTTGACGAGGACGACGAACGGGTTTTCATGGAGCTTGACCAGCTTTACAAACGTCTTCACAGACCACATGAAGAACGTCTGGCCTTCCTGCGGAAATATCCCAGGCTCGTCGAGCGCCGAGATGACCTGGTGTTGGAGGAAATAACCCTTCTCAATGAAACCGGAAAATATGAAGAAGCCATGCATATCCTTGATTCCCATGTCTTTCATCCATGGGAGGGAGGCGAAGGCAAGGTGCCGGCCCAATATCAGATATGCCGGGTAGAACTGGCTAAGGAAGCCCTTGCCGGCAAGAAATATGACAAGGCTGTGAGGCTTCTCCGCGAATGCCTGGAATATCCGCATCACCTTGGCGAGGGGAAACTCTACGGTGCTCAGGAGAACGACTTCAATTATCTTCTCGGCGTGGCATATGATGCTCTCGGAGATGATTCAAAGGCCAGGGAATGCTGGGAAGAAGCCACGAAAGGCCCTCAGGAGCCAGCTGCAGCCATGTATTACAATGACTCGAAGCCAGACAAGATATTCTATCAGGGACTGGCCTTGATCAGACTGGGACGTGAAGGCGAGGCCCGCGGACGCTTCAACCGCCTCATCAATTATGGAAAGCAGCATATCTATGAGAAGCAGGCTATGGATTACTTCGCAGTATCTTTGCCCGATCTTCTCATATGGGAGGAATCGCTTGACACGAAGACCCTTATCCATTGCAAGTACATGCTCGCGCTCGGGTATTTTGGCCTTGGGGATACATCGCATGCACTGAAATATCTTTCCGAAGTGGAAGCTCTCGACAATAACCATCAGGGCATACAACAGTTGCGGACGTTGATAGATAATAGGCTGGTATGAAACTGATCCTGCATTACCTCGTCACATCATTATTGTCCATAGTAGCGCTGCTTGCGGCTCAATATCTTGGTGCCCAGACGGTTACTGCTGTGACTTCCTGCGTGACGGAAGAGACTGAGACGGATGTCGTCCTGGACATCAGTTCCGGGCGCAGGATGGAATATGCCGACCTTCGTGTTTTATTGCCTGGGGGCCTCGGATCCGTGGACTTGGACAATGTTTACGTGAATGTTATCGGCAGGGGAGAAGTTAGTCTCAGGGACCTCCCGGCCCAGCGTGTCGGGAAGGTGGCATATGGTTACCCGAGGATGAAGGTAGGGGAGGCATCTCTTGAAGTTATTCCCGGGCAGGGACGTTGCATCCTGCTTAAAGGCTTGGACCTGAGGCCATCCAACGGGCCGGATGTCAGGCTACGCCTGGCTGGAGTGAGGGTCCCGCGGCAGGAATCCTTGGATTTCGGAATAGCTTTTTCCGGGAGAAGCGGTGTTCCGGACGAAAAGATACTGGTCAGGATACCTGTAGTGAAGACTGTCTCGGACCTTCACCGCATCCCTGAAACTACATATGAGAGGGAACATGATTATACCTGTACTACCCTTGGATGGACTCCCGTGCCAGGGACTCGTTCAGTAAGCGTAGAGGTTTCATATGACCGCGGAAATAACTGGTCATTATGTGATTATGAAATTGATGTCAATGCCGGGAAAGCTGCGGTCCGCAGGCTTGAACCCGGCCGGGACATCCTTTTCCGCCTTAAGGTAAGGGGCGGCAGGCACGCGGGATATTCCGACCACGCCGCTTTCCGTTCGGGGGAATATGATGCCCGTATCGATGGAGGGGCTGCGGGTGATGGCGTTGCGGACGATACGGATTGCCTGAACGCTTTGATAGACAGGGTCTGCAGCGACGGGGGCGGAAGCATCCGGTTCAGCCTGGGAACTTTCTGTTTCAGGACTTTGCATATGAGGGACAATGTGTGGCTTCTCCTGGATCCTGATGCTGTCCTTTCGGTCCTGCCGGGGACTGATGAGCCTGAAGAGACGTTTTTCTCAGGTGCCGATTACCGTCACGGGCTTTCCCCGACTGATGACGGCCCTTACAGGGAACCGGAGAACTATCTCACCAAGCAGGACGACGGTCACACCTATTTCCACAATTCCGCCTTTTTCGGGGAACGGGTCTCGAATGTGAAGATCCTCGGCAGCGGGAGGATTACCGGCGCCGGGAACCTGACTACCAGCGACCGTGTGATGAGCAATCCTGTCGGCCAGCACGGCGATAAGCTCTTCTGTTTCAAGCTCTGCCGTGACATCGAGATCGGCGGTCTGGACAGCGGGATGGATATGTGGTACGATCCAGGGACGGATGAGCCATATTATTTCATGGGAACGCAGCGCTACGGGTGCTCAGATATGCTGGATATCGACCGTGGCGGTCATTTCGTACTGCTTGCAACCGGGACGGACGGCATATATGTGCATGATACCTACCTGTCACGGCATGATGAGCGCAATGCGAGGGATATATATGATTTCATGGGATGCAATGATGTCACTATGAAGAATGTATATGCCCGTGTCTGCTCGGATGACATAGTGAAACTGGGGTCCGACTGTTCTCTCGGTTTTACCAGGACTGCTTCACGTTACATGGTGCGGAACATAGTGGGGGACACTAACTGCAATCTCTTCCAGATTGGTTCGGAGACTGCAGACGACATATCTGATGTCTATGTGGACAATATCTATGTCCTGGGGGCCAACAAGGCCGGTTTTTCTATTTCAGCCAACGATGGCGGATGCATCAGCAACATATGGTTGAATTCCGGACGGACAGGAAGCGTCCACTCACGTTCGGTCATCATGCGTTCCAGGACCCCGTTCTTCATTTCCATATCCAACCGCGGCCGTACTCTCGGGGCGCGGGCGAAGATGTATTCATTCAGAGAGAGCGGAGTCAACCGCCGTGAACTTCTGATTACCAATTCGCCTATTGGCCGCATCAGCGGAGTCCACATCAAAGGAGTCGATGCCCTCGAAACATATGCCGGCAGTTCATTCAGGGGAGAGCGCTGGAAGCAGTGGGACGGGACCCAGGGAGAGGCTCCGGCCATAATTGCGGGCTATAAGCTCCCGGACCCCTGGAATGTTGACGGTGGATTGGGTTTCATGCTTCCTGACGGGCGGCATACCGGATATGTCGAAGATGTCTCTTTCGAGGATGTCAGCATGGTCTTCAAAGGTGGCCATGACAGGGACTTCGGGAAGGCCGATCCTCCGGAACTCGGAGTCGGACGCTATAATGTCAAGGACCTCGGAGACCTTCCGGCTTCCGGGTTCTGGTTCAGGCATGTCAAAGGTGTAAAGATATCGGGATGCTCCCTGCGTGTAGAGAATCCTGACGGAAGGAGGCCTGTCGTCCTGGATGACGTCCAGGGGACAGTTGATGTCCCCGGCCTGTTACCTGGTGGGCAGCCAGGTGCAGATGTGGGTTCCGTTCCAGTTGTCGACTGAGGCGTAATCACACATCATTATCGAACCTTCAGGGCCTTCTACAGGCACCCTGAACTGGAGTCTGGTGGAGGGAAGCAGAGGGGAGACTTTCTCCAATGCGACTATTCCGTCTTTAGCGGCTACCTTAACCGTACCTTTATATCCGGAGTCGGTGTTCTCGTCCCTGGAAAGGACTATAGGTCCATATGTTACGGCCTGGAATGAATCTCCGGCAGGGTTGCTTCCGTGAGGGGCGTCATGTAGGCGGCCTTTCATGTCGAAGCTGAGCACGACCTTGTCACCCTCTTTCCATGCCCTTCTGATGCAGAGATATTCTCCTGCCTTGACAGCGGATACTTGAGTCCCGTTAACAGTGACCCTGGTGTCTTCACTCCAGGCAGGAATCCTGAACCTTACTGTGAATTTTTCCTTCTTTGACGGGTTTACGGACACCGTGACTTCTCCGTTCCATGGGAACCCACCAGTAATTTCCATAGTGACCTTGTTCCCGGCTGCGCTCGATGCTGTGATAGAAGCGTCATTGTACAAATTGATTACTGGGCCTTCCTTGGCTTGCATGGCGGCTATGAATGGGATGTAGGCCAGGCCCGTCGGGCCGTTGAGGTTGCAGCATGTGACCGGAAGTCCGTCGAATTTCCATCCCCATCCCTCATTGGTAGTTTTACTGCCGTTAAGCAGGTTACAGTAGCTGAACCCGTCTCCGGTGTGTTTCATCGCGCCGATCAGGCCGTTATAGATGTAGCGTTCTATCGCATCCATCGCCAGAGGATCTCCGGTAAGACGCAGGATCTGGGAACAGAATTTCATCCATGTGACTCCGATGCATGTTTCCATCATCCTGGTCTGGTTGGGGTTGGTCTGCTCGAAACGGGTGTCGCTCCATGCTTCTCCCCTCCAATGCGGGAAATAGGGCTGGTCAGCACCTGCGTTCCCGATTATTGTGATTTCCCTGTCCCAGACGTTGTGGAACATATTAGTGAGGCTCTTCAGCCATTTTGCCTCTCCTGTAGCCCTGTAATACTCGGCCAGGCCTTCGAAAACTGCGAGCATTTCATATGCTTTGGGATAGACGTTCCCCATTGCCCTCGGATAGACGTTGTCGATTGCTTCCTGGAAGAGATTGCTGCCATGGCAGCCGCCTGATTCAACGAGGTAATCCGCGAATTCCAGGAACCGTTTTTCCCCAGTCAGGAAATAGACTGTCATGAATGGCTCAAGGAGGGAATTGGATTCGATTTTGTTGCGGCTCCAGCCCATGGTGTTGATGTCCACCTTCGGCGCCGGCCCCACCTGGTCGATTATGCCCTGTGCCTGTGTCTTCATGGCTTCCATCACCCTGGGATCAGCTTCTATCTCAGTGTAATAATATGTGAGGCCTCTCAGGGTGTAAGCCCTTTCCCACATATCTCCCGTATTGTTCTTGTCTGGCTGCATTTCCGGAGGGAGGCAGCTGAACAGGCCGTTTGGACGGGCTGTGGTCAGGAAGTCATCCATTGTCCTGCGTAGAATGGCCTTCAGCTCGGGATCATGGTTGTAGCGGTAGAGCATAGACCCGCTGCGGACAGCTTTGCCCCACATCTCCCCGAGTGCGAACTGCGGACGCCCGGTCCGGAAGAACTGCACCAGTTTCTCATATGGCAGGGTCTCTTTCTGCCATACTTCATTGCACAGGGCTATGTCCTTGTCGAAGCCTCCGTTCAGTTTAACCTGTCCTGGTGGAAGGGGATTGAAGACATCAGCGGTTTTCCGGACGTTCTGTGCGGTCAGGAAGGAAGGGAAGAAAAGCAGCGCGGCTGCGGATGAGAGGCATATGTTTTTAAGGTTCATATGAATATCGTTTTTGACCTCGAAATTTATCTAAAATATAGCAGGTTTTCAAAATTTTATTCGATATTTGTAACCCGGATTCATCTAATCTGGATTTTTCATGTCCTCATTATCTGATGTTACAAGCTTGCGCAGAGCAGGCCTGTATAACGGAACAAGTGTATATGAACTGGACACCCCCCGGTTCACCAATCGGTTCTTCATCTTGAGCGGACCTGGAAGCCGCCGTCTGCTCTCTTATCCCGAAGTCATCGGATTCTCTTGCTACTCAGCTCTTCTCGATGAGACTGTCGCCGCCTTCCGTCACCTGTTTCCATATGGTCCGGGCGGCGATATCGATATCCTGACAATCCTTCGCGGGGGTCTCAACTATCCAATCGAAGAGGCATGCTTCCAGGTCGGGATCCCGGTCTCGGAGATGCATTTCGTCTCATGCGAGAGGATAATCGAAGACCATTGCATCAAGGGGCTGGCAATGAAATACGAGAAAGTCGCTCCCAGGCCCGGGTGTGTCCTGGCCATAGGAGACATCCTTGCCACCGGGGATACCCTTGGCTTGGTAATCAAGCATTTCGCCGAGGAATTCCGCAATGGCGGAGGGTCGCTTCGCCGCATCATATTCTTTACCGTAGGCGGTACCAGGGCGTTTACCCTGATGGAAGAACTTGCGGAGGAATTCCGCTCATATTTCCCGGGCTTCGAAGGTTTCGACTGTTTCTTCTATGAAGGGGCTTTTACAGTCTATTCCGACAAAGGGGCAAGCGGGATCAATGTTCCCAGAATCGACTTCGGCATGAAGGGGGGAGCCATCTCACCGGAGTTCCGCCGTTTCATAGTGGATGACGGGGACGCCCTCATGGAAAAATGCATCATTTATGACGGAGGTGCCCGCCGCTATGAAATCCCTCTTCATTTCGAGGAGGTCATGGAGTACTGGGAGGGGATCCTGGGAAGGGCGGATGTCATAGATGCAGAGGCGATGCTTCATGAGAAGCTCGGATATGAGGGGAATCCTTCGTTTGAGCAATGGAAGGAAATACTTCATTATAATGAGCTTACAGATGACGGCCTGGAGCAGCTCTGGCGTGATGAGCTGTCTTTGAAGGCGCCTGATCTGAAAGCGTTGGCAATTCGCAGGATAGAAAAACTCAACCAAATCAAAAAACATTATGTCAAAGACTGATGCAGATTACATCGACAGGCCGGTAGACCGCGCTGGTCGCAAATCCACCCTGAGCATGTTCATGATCATGCTCGGATTCACTTTCTTCTCCGCAAGTATGTGGGTCGGTCAGAACCTCGCTGCTGGACTGGATTGGTGGGGCTTCATATGGGCTCTCGTCCTCGGAGGACTCATCCTTGCCGCATATACCGGAACTCTCGGGTACATCGGTGCGGAGAGCGGCCTGTCCCTGGATATGCTGGCAAGGCGCAGTTTCGGAGAGAAGGGAAGTTATCTTCCCAGCGCCATGATCAGCTTTACGCAGATCGGCTGGTTCGGTGTCGGACTTGCGATGTTTGCAATCCCGGTTGCCAAGGAACTCATGGGGCTCGAGGTTACTCCTGACCATATGCCCTGGCAGGGTTATATGCTTGTCGCCATTGCCGGCATCCTGATGACTGCCAGTGCTTATTACGGGATAAAGAGCCTGACAATAGTAAGTTACATAGCCGTTCCTGCTGTAGCTATCCTCGGTACGGTTGCCATGATCATGGCGATCAACCGCGGTGATGCCGGTCTTGTGGAGCAATTCTCAAAGGGTGCAAAGGACCTGGGAGTGATAGCCGGTGCCGGACTGGTAGTGGGCAGTTTTGTCTCGGGAGGTACCGCAACTCCGAACTTCACCCGTTTTGCCAAGAATGCGAAGGTCGGCCTTATTACAACTGTGATCGCTTTCTTCGTCGGTAACAGCCTGATGTTCCTCTTCGGTGCCGTTTCGAGCATATATGCAGGCGGAAATGACATTTTCGAGGTGATGCTCAACCTTAACCTCTTCTATGTCGCAGTGCTTGTCCTCGGCTTGAACATATGGACTACTAATGACAATGCCCTTTATACTGCCGGCCTTGGCCTGTCGAACATCTTCGGCTTTGACAAGAAGATAATGGTTCTCGTCTCCGGCCTGATCGGTACGGTCGCCGCTGTGTGGCTTTACTGGAATTTCTGCGGCTGGCTCAATGTCCTGAACTGCACTCTGCCTCCTGTCGGTATTATTCTGATACTCAGCTATTTCATGCATCGCAAGGCTTATCTTGAAGGAGTGAGCCCCAGCAAGGGAGTCAATCCGTGGGCGATAGCCGGTGTAGTTCTCGGTGCAGTCGTAGCCAATCTTGTCCACTGGGGATTCCCGGCAATCAACGGAATGGCGGTGGCGGCTGTCTGCTATCTCGCAGGGCAGTATATCTGCAGGGGATCGGGATTATCTTCCTAGCTTTTTCCCAAGGTGTTTATGTGAAGGATGTTCTTTGAGATAAGAGGCAAGTTCTTCACGACGTTTACGGTAGTAGTCACTCCGCGCTGGATTCTCAGGGAACCAGCCGCGGAGGACTCTCATTTCCTGGGCAAGGATCTCATGGATTCCCCAGAAACATGAGAATGCGGCTGCCCCCGCTACAGAGGCCCACAGGGCGTTCCCGATGAAAAGTGAGGCGGCGGCAAAGGCCAGTCCGACGACCAGCAGCAGCCACCAGCTGCGCCTACCCCAATAATACTCCATCTTGATTACAACCGGATGGCATATCCCTATGATGAGGAATACAGCCGCGCCGAGTGCGATACCTCCGAAATTCATTATTATCCTTCAGTTTTTTCAGTTTGCCGGACGCTTTTTGCCGCAAATATCATTCCACCTGTTTTGGCTTAAAGAGCAGAAATTGCTATTTTCGCCGTGCAAATGTATTAAGTGCATATGAAAAGGATCCTGTTGATTTCTGCCGCCTTCTTTGCGAGCGTATTCTCGGTTTCTGCCGGTGATTATGACAATGGCCAGGCGATCGTTATTTCCGAGAGGAGCAAGCTGTTCCTGGTAAACCATCTGGGCCTCGGAATGGTTTACGCTGCAGGCGGCCCCGAGCAGATGAAGTCTGCCCATGGCCTGGATTTCTGTCTCGATTTCTTTTCATTCCAGTATGAACTGGGGCCAAGCCTGTATTTAGACACTTCCCTTGGAGTGGAAGAGAAGGCATTCCGTATCAAGGGGGATGAGCAGTTCATGGTCGAAGACGGAATACTCACATTCGTGCCTTATCCCGAAATGGCTAAGCCAAAGTTCTCTGCATTTGCTGCATACAGTATCAATGTTGCCGCCGGACTCCGTTATGACCTTGGAAACGGACTCGGACTCGCTTTCACTCCTATCCTCGGTGTCCCCGTTGTCAGCCGCCTCAAGACCAAATACAGGATTGACGGTGACAAGCAGAAGGACAAAAGCAGGGAAACTGGTCTTCTCAACCCCGTTACCTGCGACCTGAGGCTTATGCTCACCTTCCCCAACGGAAGCAGTGGTTTCTACTTCAAGTACAGTCCGACTCCTCTTATCAAGGAGGCAAGGGGACCGCAGTTTACGAACTTCAGCTTCGGCATCATTATTTAGCGGAATGAAAATAGTCTTTCTTTGCTTTCTGGCTGCTGATCTGTATGTCTGCTGGAGGATATGGCAGATCCTGCCGTTCTCCGTTGCAGGAAAGACTATCGCCGCTGTCCTTTTCCTTATCGGGGCGTTTATAGTTTTTGCCGGTTTCGGTGGTATGCTGGAGAAGCTTCCGCTCGTCTGGGCTGCCATTGCATATGAGTATGGCAATTCGGTGCTTATCTTTTTCCTGTACGCTCTGATAGCATTCCTGCTTCTGGATGTTGCGAGAGTCCTTCATCTGGTCAGCGGAAACCTGCTGAAAGATTCTGCTGCAGGTTCGGTTGCCGTTTTCGGTGGGATTATGCTTCTTCTGGCATATGGAGGTTTTCATTACCATCACAAGTACAGGGAAGAAATAAACATGGAAGCACCCGGCATTTCTGCTCCAATGAAGATAGTCCTGGCCAGTGACCTGCATCTCGGATATCACAACCGCAGGGCTGAGTTGAGGCGATGGGTAGATATGATCAATTCGGAAAATCCTGATTATGTGCTGTTTGCAGGAGACCTTATAGATATAAGCGTACGTCCGCTTATCGAATGGGATTATGCTTCCGAACTCCGTCGTCTGAAAGCTCCGGTAATTGCCTGCCTGGGTAATCATGAGTATTATGCGCAGGAACCGAAGTCCAGGGAATTCTATGCCCGGGCGGGGATACGCCTGCTGAGAGATGAGGCTGTAAGGCTGGGAGAACTGACTGTTATAGGAAGGAACGACGCTACTGACAGGAACCGGGCACCTCTTTCCGAAATCGTCCCTTCAGAAGGCGGTTTCAAACTGCTGCTTGACCACCAGCCGAATGACCTGTCAGAAGCGCAGCGCTGCGGGATTGATTTCCAGTTCAGCGGCCACACTCACCGCGGACAGGTCTGGCCTGTTTCCTGGGTTACCGGTTTCATATTCGAAGACCCGTACGGTCATATGCAGAAAGGACGCACGAGGTATTATGTAACCTCCGGCCTGGGCATATGGGGAGGCAAGTTCCGGATAGGAACCCGTTCAGAATACGTAGTGCTGACTCTGAATCAGACCTGTCCCAGGTCCTTCATGAAAGAAAGCTTCGAGGCGCTTTTGTAAACCTGCTTTGCCCGGACCGCATTGTAGGATGTCGGACCGTTCAATTCAGTGTAAAGCAGTTCCAACCCTTTCTCTCCGCCTCCGTTGCGGAGGATATAGACTGTGATCAGGTCGTGAAGAGCGACCGAGGAGGCGATGATATCGATGTCGGTTCCGCCCAGCTGGCTCAGGGCAAGCTGGTAAGCATCGTCACTATAGTCTTTAAGCAGACTTTCTACGTCGGCCAGGGTCGTGAATCCCATCCCTTTGAGAACCTTGAGGTAGGGAAGTGATGATGTCTTCTGGATTTCAGCCTGGTTTATGAGGGCGATCTTCCGTGTCAGGATCCCGAACGGATCCAGTTCCAGATAGCTTCGGAAGGTGTCGCCGTTGAGTTCGACCTCCTCGAACTTGCCGCTTTCTACCAGTGACTGGACCTTGCGGCGGTAGTCTGTAATGGTCGAGCGGATGGAACTGAACTGCTCATCAGCCAGTTCAAGCACCCCGGCCAGGCGGTTTAGATTCCTGATGTACTCTTTAGGGACTTCGACTCCGGATTTGTAGCCTATGTCATGATAGATAGTGGCCCATGCGTGCTGGAGGGTGGTTCGCATCTGGATTTCGAAGGGTATCGAATTCAGCTCCGGCATCTTGGGGTCGTGGAAGAGATTTTTGGGAATCCGGCATATGTAATGGAGGGAATCGTAGCCGAAACTGTCGAGTGCATGCAGTTTCCGTTTATCTACGGATTGCTGCCAGTCCACTTCGAAAGTCTTCTCCATCAATGAAGCCACCTTGTCGACTTCTTCAGAGTAGAAGGTAACGATCCTGGCACCCAGGATGTCGGTGACGTCACTTAGCGTACGGTATTTTGCCCCTTTAAGCTCAAGTTTGCCTGCAAGAGATGTCTCAGTTTTTACGCGGGCCTCCGTCGTAGCGACAAAGAGACCGGTTTCCCCTATGACTCTCTTGCATTCCTCCAGGACCACTTCCTTCATCTTCCCGAAGACAGGCAGCAGGCTCCTGTATTCCTCGAGAATCATTGTGCAGTGAAGGTCCAGGCCGTAATCTTTGACTTCCATTATTCGATGCTGAAAAGGCTGGCCATTCCGGTAATGTTAAGTACTTCTCCAACTTGGGGAGTGAGATCCTTGAGTGAGAGTTTACCGTGTTTCGGGGTGATTTTCTTGTAAATGGTCATCAGGACGCGCAGGCCGGAACTGCTGATATAGGTGAGGTCCGAGCATTCAATGACGACATCTGTAATGTCATCTCCGAGGTTCTCCTCTGTCCATTTCATGAATTCCCTGGAGGCCAAGGTGTCCAGGCGTCCATTGACGCAGATGGAGAGACAGGTGTCTTTCTTTTCCGATTTAATTTCCATATCAAGCTATTTTTTTAGTCATTGTAAGTATGTTCTTATCATCTTTCCGTTCATATTCCAGCGTGTCCATCAGCTTGCGGACAAGAAGGATGCCAAGTCCCCCTACCGGACGTTCTTCAGGAGGAAGGTTTATGTCCGGAACTGTAGTGGCGGTGGGATCGAATGGCTTTCCGGAGTCGGTAAGCACCATTTTCAGGGTGTCCTTGTGGCGGGAGGCATCTAACTGGATCATGCCTTCTCCGGGTTTTTCATATGCATAGTCCACTATGTTGACCAGGGCTTCTTCTAGCGCGAGGTTTACCTCGGAGAGGACTTTTGGATCCGTACAGAATTCTTCTATGAAAGCCGGAACTTCGCTGATCTGGGATATCTCGTTCTTGATTTCCAGATGTTTCGTCTTAGTGCCCCAGAAGCGGATGGCAAGCATAGTGAGGTCATCGTTCTGCTGTGCGCCGGCGGTGTGTACGGACACTGCCGCGGACATCTCGCTTATGATTTTCGACGGCAGGGTGCTCCTGTGAAGTACTTCCATCATCCTGTCTTCTCCAAAGAGCTCTTTATGGGGGTTCTCCGCTTCGGTCAGTCCGTCTGTGTAGAGGAACAGGGTGTTGCCATCGGATATCGTCATGGATTCTCCGACGTAGTTGTAGCCATTGAGGAGGCTCAGGGGAAGGTTCGGCTTCAGCTGGACCTTCGTAGCCGAGTCTTCAGCGCATATGACAGGGGGATTGTGCCCTGCATTGCAGAAGGACAATTTTCCGGTTTTAAGGTCCAGGCAGCCTATGAACATAGTCACGAACATGTTCGTGTCATTCATCTCACCCATGGATTCGTTGATAGCCTTCATTACTACTTCAGGCTTGTTCTGGTGCATGGCTTCCGAACGGAACAGGCTGCGGGTAACTGCCATTACAAGCGAAGCCGGTACCCCTTTCCCGCTGACGTCACCGATGCAGAACCATAGTTTCCCGTTAGAGATGAAATAATCGTAAAGGTCACCTCCCACTTCCCTCGCTGCATCCAGTGATGCATAGATTTCTATGTCGTCCCGTTCCGGGAAAGGCGGGAAGGTCTTTGGTACCATACCCATCTGGATGCCGTGGGCGATGTTCAGCTCATTTTCCATTCGCTGGCGGATACCTTCCTCTTTGCGTAGTTTCGCTAGTCCTCTTCCTGTCTGGTACAATATGAAACCGAGAATTCCCAAACCCAGGAGTGCCAGGAGGTTGAGCAAGTTGGATATCCTGCGGAAATCGGCGAAGATCTCTTTCTCAGGACATACGATCGCCATGGACCATCCGTGTTTCCCGATAGGACCGTAGAATGCGTAGCTGACAGTGTCACTGTAGGTGATTTTCCTTTCTCCTCTTTCCTGGGAGACCATGGGCTCCTCAATAGAATAGAATCCGAGCGGGATGTCTCCGTCACGGGTGTCGATGACCGGTTCTCCCAGCTTGTTCAGGATGACACTGTAGGCATTGTTGTATTCACCGGCTCCTTCCTCGATCAGTTGCCTGAGCCACTCCAGGGAGATGTCTGCATACAATACGGCTACGACTTTCCCTCCTTTATCTTTGATCGGGGTAGAGTAAGTGCATATGAGATTATTGTCAATATGTGAGAAATATGGATCCGTCCATTTCGGGACGTCTTTCTCGATAACGTCAGTGTACCAGGGCCTGTTGTAGTAGTTGAATCCATCCAGGTTGTGGTCATTTGTCAGGATAGACCCGTCGTCAGTCCTGTAGGAGTAGGGATGGAAGGAATGTGCCTTGTTCAGGTAATAGTCAGGTACGAATAGAAGGCCGCATTCTGCCAGCGTACTGTTGACTTCTATGAGTCCGCGTGAGATGTCGAACATCCGGTCGGGGGCGTCGAGGTTGTCTTTAATGTAGTTGGTGACATTCTCAACGGCGACTTCAACGCTGTTCATGCCGGCTTCAACCAGCAGGTTTGCATTCTTCAGCCTGATTTCCGCCAGTTTCCTGGCTTCGTCTTCAATACTTGTCTTGGAGTAATAGTATTGGATTCCTGAAACCAGTTGGAGCAGAAGCGCTGCAACGATAAGCACTCCGAGTCCACGGAGCGTGCCTTTGATTTTTTGCCAGGATATCTTTTTCATTTAAGTATGCAGTCCAATAGTTTATGAAAGTGCGGGAAGTATGTTCCGGCGTAATGTTCTATAAGCAGTACCTTCAGACCGGCATATGGCCTGAGCAGGGCCTCGGTTTCTGCAGGATCGGCATCCTCCCCGAAATATTCCTTGACGAAATAGAGCCAGAATTGTCCTGCGGTCTGTTTATTCATATGGAAGGTCTCCATTATGAAGTCTTCGGGGTCATAGATGCAGGTGAGAAGGACCATCCCCAGATCGAACCAGGGATGGCCGTATGCCATGTCCCCGAGGTCGATGAAGTACTCTTTGCCGTCTGAGGAGAGGACGGCATTGCTGAACTGGAGATCTCCATGGCATGGAGTGTCAGCATCGGGAGAGGCATCAATGAATGCGTTGATACGGATTTTCTCTTCCTCCGAGAAGAAGGGATTCTCGCTTAGCAGGTCGCGGTCAATGTCTTTGATATTGCTGAACTGTGTGGTATCCAGGTGGACCGAGTGCAGTCTGAGGCAGAGCCTCGCGAAACGTCGTGCATATTCCTCTACTTTTTCCGGGTTGTCCCCGACAGCCCTGGAAAATGAGATCTTTCCAGGAATGCGTTCAAAGCGTATACCCATTCTCTGCCCGTCGGTTACAAGGTTCCCGGGTTTCGGGACAGGCAGTCCGGCTTTATATGCCTTAAGCGACGTCTCGAACTCCTTTACCGCACTCTCGGCGGGGGTAGAGGGGTTGTAGAGTTTCAGCATTATGGACGGGTCATCACGGTGGAAAAAACTCTCCCCGTTTGCCCCTTCACCTGAGTGAACGTAATCATCCAGATTGATCCTCGTAGGCGTCATCTCAGTCGAAAATCTTGTGGACCAAATATTCGAATTCCCGGTAGGCAAAGGTGTCCGACAGTTCCTTAAGGCTGTCTGCAAGTCCTTCATAATGCCATTTGTGGGCGGCCTTTTCCTTGATGTGGAAGATTTTCCACAATTCGTCTCCCTGTGTCATGTAGTCCCTGTAGATAGCTCTGGCGTTGGAGAGCTTGTCTCCGAGCGCGACTATCTTTACATCGAAAGGAGCCGAGGCGATCCTGGTTATCGCGGCTTGCTTACGCTCGTACCAGCTGTCCTCGTCGCGCACTCCTTCTATGTATTTGTCGGATTCGGCTTCTACCAGCATGGCAATCCTTTCTCCGAATTCCTTCCGGATATCATTGATATCTACATCAGTGTCTTCCACAGTATCGTGCAGGATGGCTGCGGAAAGCATCTCCTGGTCCGAAGTCATGGTTGCAACAATGGAAGCCGCCTCCATTGGATGGACTATGTAAGGAAAACTCTTCCCTCTGCGCTCTGTGCCCGCATGCGCTTTGACCGCGAATTGGACAGCCCTGTCGAATAATGTGGTATCCAAGTGATTATTACCCATATACTCTCCAAAAAACAATATTTACAAATTTACATAAAATTCCTTCAATTTTTGATTTAATGAGTAACTTTGAGAAAACTAACAGGACTAATAGGCTTTCTTGATGATTCCGCTGTCATTCATTTCCGTTTCTGTCTTCTCAGACAACATGCTGCTGTTGTTGTCTTTACTTGTTTTCGTTTCCCTTCTTATAACCAAGATCGGATACAAGTTCGGGATGCCTTTGTTGCTGCTGTTCCTGATAGTCGGAATGCTGGCCGGGGAGGATGTCCTTGGGCTGAAGTTCGACAATTTTGAGACGGCTCAGTCCATAGGACAGTTCGCAATAACTATAATCCTCCTGACAGGCGGTCTGGAGACTGACATCAAGCGGATCCGTCCTGTCATGGTACAGGGTGTCCTCCTGTCCACTCTCGGAGTTCTCCTGACTATCGCATTCACCGCGGCCTTCATTTATTTCGCCTCAAGGCAGATGGTCGGTTCTGCAACAGCATCCGTCCTGGGATGCATATTGTTGGCTTCGGTGATGGCCTCAACTGATTCGGCTTCAGTGTTCTCCATCCTCAGGGACAGCAAGATACGGCTGAAAGAGAACCTGGGCCCCGTCCTGGAACTAGAGTCTGGAAGTAACGACCCTATGGCATATGTGATGACCATAATGATGGTCTCCATGATATCCAATCTGAGTAAAGGAGGCATGGATCCATCTTCAATTTCCACAGGAGCCATGGTCTGGCATGGCGTAGGGATGCTGTTCATGCAGATTACGATAGGCTTTGCGGCAGGTTACCTGATCGGACGTGCGGCCATATGGTTGCTTCGCCGTGTGGAGTTGAACGGCAGTCCTCTTTATTCGATAATGATCCTCACCATAGGCTTCTTCACCAATGGTTTCTCTTCGATGATCGGGGGGAACGGCCTTCTTGCCCTATACGTTGTCGCTGTGACGATGGGCAATGAGAAGAGGATGCCTTACAGGAAGGAGATCCTGAAATTCCTGGACGGAGTCACCTGGATCGCCCAGTTGATGATGTTCTTGATGCTGGGCCTCCTTGCAAACCCGACAGACCTGCCGTCGGCATTCATCCCCGCTCTCTTGATCGGAGGATTCATGATGCTGGTTGCAAGACCTTTGAGTGTGTTCATATGCCTTGCACCCTTCAGGAAAATGTCCTATCGGGCAAAACTTTTCACTTCATGGGTCGGACTGAAAGGCGCAGGCCCCATCCTTTTCTCCATCGCACCGGTCGTCGCAGGGCTTGAGGGCAGCGAATCCATATTCAATGTGGTCTTCGTGATTACCCTCCTTTCCCTCCTCGTACAGGGAATGACCCTGACATCCTCGGCGAAACTACTGAAACTCAATGACGTAGAGGAAGCTCCTCCCCAGACTTTCGGAATGGAACTCCCTGATGAGATGGGAAAACTGACGGATTACACCCTGGAAGCCTCTGACCTTGAAAGCGGATCCACATTAAGGGACCTGCATATGCCTCATGGCACCAGGGTAATGATGATCAAGAGGGGAGAGGAGTTCATCGTTCCTCACGGTTCCCTGAAACTCTATCCGGGTGACCATCTGGTCATCCTGTTGGGAGGCAGCGTAGATTGACAGGGATTCCCTGTCCCCCTGTACTAGAAACAGGAGGACAGATCCTTTGCTATCTGCAACTTGTCGGATACCCCTTTATCGGCAAAAGCTTTCTGGATGACGGCAGCTTCTTTCGTGAGCTGGCTGTCCGTGCTCTTGGTGTAACCGCCTGCAGGCGGAATGATTGATATCGCCCTGGGTGCGAGAGACGCCGCCAGGTCAGGCAGGTCATATGCTTTCAGGGCTCCGGGGACAATGTTCAGAGCGGCATGAGTGTCGTAGGTCTCTTGGGAAACCATTGAGTAATAAGAACATATGTCTCCTGTGAGAACGACCTTGTCAATGTCGTTGCAGAATGCTGCGGCGTGCAGGATGACTGCTGCCATCTCACCGTTTGCGACTCCGGTTATCTTAGATGCTTTCTCGGTGGCCTTCAGCATTTTGACGAGGGAAACCAGGTCTGCAGCCTTTACTGCGACCAGGCTTCGTCCGATCAGGTTCGAAAGGTAGAGCATGTTGTGGGAGACTCCGTCTATCCAGGCATCGCCTTTCAGCGCACCAGGTCCCATTTCCCCATATCCTACCAGGTCAGGTGCGAGGACTGTCACTCCCTTCGCGACCATGGGCTCTATCTCGGTGCTGATTGCGTCCGGATCGCTCTTCCCCGCAGCGTTGATGTAAACGGCATATTCACCTTTAGGCTGTTTCGGACGGAAAATGATATATGGGAAACTGTAGTCACCTTCTCCTTCTGTCAAGTATTTTTCTACTGTGTAGGCCTCTTCCCTTACAGCTCCTATCTGGACAGGTTCGGCTGCCTTGCATTCGCGGTATCCGGACAGCGTCCTCGCTTTCTGGGGAACGGTACTGAAGTAGGCATCACCCCTGTTTCTCTCCCTGGCGATGTTCTTCATGTTTTCTTCTGCTACCTTCAGGTTGAGGGAGAAAAGGGTTTCGCCTCCGATGGAAGTATAGACATTCCCTGTCTCGGTGGCAAACATCTCCTCATGGGTGAGAGGCTCGGTCTCCAAGAGCGTAGTGTCGCATGGTAAACCGAGGTTCTTGCTGAAGAAGGCATAGTTGGCTTCGTTGTTTTTCTTGGTGTACGCATGTCCGGCGTAATCCTCAATGCGCCTGTAGTTCGAAGGCGAGCCCATTTCTTTGTACGCCCTCTCCATTTCTTTCTGTATCTCCTTGACACCCTGTACGTTGAAAATGTCATTGGTGGTGGTTATCATCATCAGTGGCTTCGGGGCGAAGGAAAGCACCAGGTCTGTCTGGTCAAGGCCGTGATCTATGTACCGGTAGAAGTTCTGTTCTGCATCCTGGGGGCCTTTGGTCTGGAGAAGGCGTTTGTAGGTGGTCAGGTAATTTTCAGGGGAACATGCCGCAACCCTTTCGTCCATGGCAGAGATCATCGCGGTCTGCGTGCCGCCTCCGGAGCGTCCGGTGACTCCGATCCGGTTGGGATCAACTTCGCTGCGGGAGAGGAGGTAATCGATTGAACGGATCCCGTCCCAGATTGCGTACCGGGTGGCAGTCATTCCGTTGAGGATCATCTGGGTGCCAGGATAAGAGTGCTGGTTCGTGGGACCTAAGGACGGAGTGATTCCGTCCTCTTTAAGATACTGGATCCTTTCCCCCTGGCCGATTGGGTCGAATGCCAGGACGATGAAACCCTTCAGGACGAAATTCTGCATCTGTTTGATGTAGGTCGGGGACATGCGCCCGTCCACTGAATGTCCTGAGCAATAGAGTATTGCGGGCGTCTTGTGATTCTTCTTCGTCTTGTCCGGGACGAAGAGAGATGCAGTCACGTAGTAGCCGGGAAGCGACTCATATATGACCTGTTCGACCCTGTACCCGTCTTTTTTAATGATCCGTGTTACTTTGGCATTGAGAGGAGTGCGCTCCGGGAATCCGCCGACACAATCCAGAAGGGCCTTCCGGACATATGCCTGCCTTTCCTCCCATCCTGCCTTTCCGGAGATGGACGCAACCTTTTCCGCGCGGGCATCCAGAAGGTCATATGCCTCCTGCGTGAGATACTTGTAGAGTGCGTTCTCCGCATCAGTGAATCCCAGGGCACCCGGGAAGACATCGTATTTCCCTTTCGGAGGCGCAGAGAATGCTGAAATGGTGATAAGAGCCATGCACAGGCAGAGGATGAACCTGCGTGCTGAAATGTGATGGATGTTGTTGACCATATGTTTGAGCTGTTAATTTCAATAAATCTTATAGACTATGAAGCGGCAGCCTTCGCCGTTGCTGCGGAAGCGGAATGGCTCCAGCCTCGTAACGCTGCGCCCCTGTGGTACTTCCACTGATTTAAAGACCTTCCTCTCGAGGACCTTTCCCTTCTCATTCTGCAATTCTACAGTGAGGTTCACTGTGCGTCCCTCGCCGAGGTTGAAGATTACCGGTTTAACCATGTCCGCGGGACCGTAAACCACATCTACGTCATCGCTTCCGGCCCACATCCTCTGGAATACCATACGGTTGGCGTGGTAGGCCAGTTTCGGGACGTAGAACGGATCTACGAGCGGCTTCTGGTAGGTGAACATGTTCGGGCCGGATTCCAGGGAGCACCAGGAGAAACCGTCAACCCCGATGAGGGTCTGGCGTTTCATGGACTCCCATGCGGAGAATGCCTGGTATGCCTGGCTTTCCCTCCACTCTCCGGCCTGGAGGAAGCGCCCTATGCTGCCTTGTTCATAAGGCCATTCATATGATTGCACCTCGTACCAGGGTTCCTTCCGCGCAAGTTCCCAGTTTGGCTGGGCCGCGGATTCCTCATGCTCGAAATTGAAGTAGCAGAGCTCTTCGGCTTCGAGGCAGGATTTGGCCCAGGGAGATGGCATCTGCCGAATGGATGTCCATGTACGGCCGTATCCCGAGTAGGCGTCCTGGCTTCCGCGTGTGAGCATTTTGTGCCGGATCAGCGGGTTGGGCTCAATGTCATTACCCTGATAATCCTTTGATCCATCGTAGTTTCCGATGTGGGTATGCTGCCAGAACGAAGTCGGGGAGATCAGGCGGCTCGTGTCGGTCCCTTCAATGGTCGGGATAATGGTGTTCAGGAATTCCTGGGTGTTGTTCAGCCCGTGCCTTTTGAAGCGGTTCGGGTGGTTGCTGGCCTCCCAGAGCACAATGGACGGATGGTTGTACACCTGCCTCATGTACTCCGGATAATGCTTGTAATCAATATTGGAGGCCTCTCCCTCGCGTATCCATCCGGAAGTCTGCCATATGAGGTAGATACCCATCTGGTCTGCATATTCCGCGAAACGCGGGTCGTTTATGCCTTCGACCTTGTCCTTCTCGGCATGAACGTGGATGCGAAGCAGGTTGGCATCCATTTTCTCTATCATCATCAGGTCCCTCATGACCATATCGTCGGTGGCACAGCGCACGTGGATGGATATGTCTTCGATGGGACCCCTGAAGCCGAAATTCTGGGCTCCGTTGAGCATCTCCGGCTTGTGGTTGACGTACAGCGTGCCTTTGATCTGTTCGATGAGGCGGATTCCGGTAGTTGTTACAAAGTCATCGACAGGATTTCCTTTTTCATCCTTGAGGATTACCTCTACCTTGTAGAGATTCGGATCACCTGTGCTCCATAGATTTGGAGAATCCACTTCCAGGTCTATATCGCATATGTTGTCGATTCCGGGGCAAAGCTCGATTTCGCGTTCAACCGAGGCAGCGCAACCCCCTTCCGTAGGGAACCAGGGGTAGTAGCGGATTTCTACCTTAGCCTTGTCGTAATTGACCGACTCCTTGCTGACATAGATTTTGTGGCGCTGGACCGCCTTTCCTCCTTCCAGTGAACTGGTGTGTACCAGGACCTGGTCTATGTGGTTTTCTGCAGTCAGGACCAGCTGTGCGCGTCCCAGGAACCAGCCTATGTTCGGGTCGGAAGGCGCATGGATGGAGCGCAGTTTGGCAACATAAGGCTTGACCCTTACGGCAATGATGTTTTCCTGATTTGGAATCAGGTAACTGGTCACGTCCAGATCCCAGGGCTGCCTGCCATTCAGGACTGCGGCGACTTCGCCGTTGATCCACACTTCACCGCCCGGATCCAGGGTCTCGAGCTTGAGACCGGCATATTTGAAATCTCCTACATTGACTTTTTTGCGCAGGTAATAGCTTTCTCCCTCGGCCTGGTGGCCTCCAAGCGGTGACGGCAGGTGGACAGTGCCCCATGCCGAGTCGTCATATGCTTTCTGCTGCCATCCGGCCATTCGCGGTACATCTTCGAAATCCTCATTGATAAGCATTTCGGAATGGTAGGGAGTCCGGGCGTTATCCTTGTCCCTGATGAAAGAGAACAGCGACAGGTTCTCGAGTGAAGCCTTTCCTGAGGTCGCGTCGATTTTCATCGAGGTGATAACAGTGTCTTCCCTGGAGAGCTGGATCTCATCGACAGTTTTCCCGTCCAGGGTGACGAAGCAGCGGTGATTCTCAAGGTCTCCGTAGATTTCAAGTGCCTTCGGGGAGGAAACTGTACGGCTGTATTTGCCCGGATTTACGGAAACTACTGTGTGACTGCCGTCTCCGAAAGAGACATTCACTCCGGATGTGATGTCTGAAAGGCTGGTTTTAAGACGGAACCGCCAGTTCATCCTGGCAAGCGGCGAGGATACTCCGACCCCGTCCAGATGCATTTTCCCTTCATTTATCGTGGCACCCTGACGCGTCCATGCCGCCCAACGGGAGGCCTGAAGGGATTCCTTCCCTTCTTTGTAGCCATATGCTTTCCATCCGTCCAGCAGGATGGTGTTGCGCACGCTTGTCGATGGCTGCTCCTTAATGGTTCCGAGCCGTTCCCTGACATCGTCGTCGGTGAAAAGCGGGGTGTTGAACTGAGGGTCACCCCAGAATTTCGAGGAATATGCGGCATATTTCCCAAGAGCCTTCACTCGTTCCTCAATGCTCATGACTTCGGTGTCGCCATGGAAATCGGTCTCTCCATTCGCTTTGGCGTCTTTGGAAAAGTAACGCATCTCGAAGGTGGTGTGCGTTTGGGCAAAACAGGCCAAAGTGCCGAGACAGCACAGAATCATGCAGAACCAGGTCCTTTTCATGTCAGAAAGTGTTTTTAACTATGTATTCAAAGATAGTAAATAATCCGGATTTTCTTTATCTTAGCGCATCCAGAACCACATTTTTATAAAACAACCGATATGAAGAGAACCATACTGACTGCTTTCGCCGCACTTTGTGCCGCGCTTTTCACTTCATATGCAGACAATTATGTCATGGCCGGGAAGGTCAAGCTTGAAAAAGACGCTCCCTGGTTCCAGGAGAACTCCCTGTATTGGGGAAGCGGTGTTATCAGTGCCGGGAAGACTGCTATCCTCGGGGCGCTCCAGACCCTTTCCAACGGAGCCGCAATCGCGGATATCCGTACCCTGACATATGAAGACGGCTCGCCGCTTATTGAAAACAACAAGCTCTATTACAGCGTTTCCACCAGAACCGGCGGCGGTGGTCCGGCTATCCTCGAACTGGATCTCGGTTCAGCCGAAATCAGGATGACGGGGCAGATTCTGACTGCCTACAAGAACGTCCTATGGCATGGGGCCGCGGCGCATATAATGTATGACCGCAAGAGCGGGATATGGCAGATAACCATCCCCAGGCATGGCACGGACCCGTTCACGGACAAACCTGTCCATATCATCCTGGTCCAGAAATCCTTTTCTGACGTGCGTTTCGGGGTGACCAGGCTCAATTTCGAGGAAATGGATTACGAGAAACCGCTTCAGGGGGACGAAGACGCCCAGGTCTTTTATGACAGCGACATGGGCAAGTGGGTGATGATATATGCTTCGAACCGTCGTCCTGACGGGAGCCGCGGTACCTATATGCTCCGTCTCCAGACAAGTGACAGGCCGGACGGAGGTTTCAGGGACTACAGCTATTTCACTGATGTGAACTCTACAGGAGTCACAAGTTCAAAGGTAGGAGGGAAGAGATATGTCTTCTCAGGGGATGCTGCCTCGGACGGGCACAACAACTATCCTGTCTTCGCTTTCCCGGAACTGAAGAAGGTCGGAAACCTTGACATCGACATCACCGACGGTGGTTTCAGGGGCTGGAACAACGTGACCCCGTTCCCTGAGGGACTCAATACGAGGTATGTCTTCCTGGCGTTCGACAGGGGACAGTCCACTGACGAGAGCGTGTGGACATATGGCCGGCTTCATCTTTATTATTCAAAGGAGACCAATCCCGGAACGGAATTCGACATAGTACGTGACGGAGTGCGGATCCCCGCAAACATCAAAGAAGTATATGGGCCGACAGACCTGCATTTCCAGCGCAAGAGCTCATGGAACAATATGTTTGCATATGACATAAAACTCTCTGAGATCAACCTGAAGGGCGAGGTCCTTATAAAGAACTCCAACATGTATCCCGCCTTCGGCTCATCGAAGCTGGTCCAGGTGGATGAGGCCCTCGTCCCGGAGACTCCAGGAGAAGCATATGTAATCTCCGGAATCCACCAGCCTGAATGCAACTATGTGATGGACATAAGCGGAATCCAGGCAGGGGACACCAGATATCTCTACATCGGAGGCAAGGACGGGAATGCTGCCATGAGGGTCCTTTTCAAGAATACCGGTTCAGGGATAAGCATATCCTGCGAATCCGGCGAAAAGGTCTATCCTGTAGGCGAAGCTCCTTCCAATGCGTACAAGGCGCGTTTATTCATAACTGACGCCGCCGTGCTGTACGTATTCGTCGTTTCTGACGTCAAAGGAGAGCGGTAAAAGACCCTCCTTCGCTGATTTTCAAGCCCTTCCTCCGTAACGTCCTGTCGCCGATACTGATTGTGTCAAGATCCAGGCAACCCTTGAGGACTTCCAACGTGAAGTCTTTCTCTGTGACTGTGCACAATCCCCATGCATGGCCATTGCTCCAGAAATAGCATCCGGGCACGGAAGTAAATCCAATACTGCGTTCTACGGCAGAGAAATGGAATCCGCTGAGAGCCGGAATGGCTGACCAGCTGGCCATTGACCTCGCATAATGATGTCCGCATTCCGGTTCGCTGAACGGATTGCGCTTCCGTCCGTCGAAACGGTCCCTGATGGCCTTGATGCATTTGAACGCATCGTCCGTCATGCCTTCGTAGATCATTCCTACGGCAGCGGTGTACTCGAATCCGGTCATGGCCTCCGCGAAGTAGGGAAAGGGGACCTTGAGCCTGCCTTTCGGCCATGATGCCATCAGGAGGGCTGATTCTCCGTCGAAGACATATGAGCGCATGTTATTGAAATGGCCGTGGATGTCTTCTACGAAGTTGTATTTCATAATGCTGCGGAGGGTTGTGCGTATCTTCTCCTTGTCAGCGAGATAGCCAAGGCCGCAGATATGCGCCATGTACTGCCCGACGAGCTGGTCTACAAGGCAGCCTTTCCCGAGTTGGAAGTCCGGTATCATGGTTTCGTTTTCGTCCAGGAAGGCGAAGGTTTCGGGATCGGTGATCCTGTGCTCGTAGTATTCACCGTTGAACAGATTCGCATCCGTCCATGCGGATCCTGAGGCGAAGATCCTGTCACACTCTTTGGCAAAGGCTTTGTCTTTCATGGCCGTCGCCATGGCGCTGGCTGCCTTCAGGGCCCCAAGATACCAGAACTGCATCTGCGGATTGGGACCGAAATAATTGACATCCATCGTGTTGTGCTGAGAGCCCTCCATGACGCCGTCGCGATTGCCGTCCCATCCTTTTTCGACCCATGCATATGAAAGGGCCAGTTTGACCTTTTTCCAGTTCGATTGCAGGAAGGCCATGTCCCCGGACAGCTGCCATTCCCTGTAGATCTTCATGATGCATCCGAGCTGACCGTCCGCTGCCGGGCTGTTCCCCTTGGAAGCTTCCGAAAGGGGCAGGGCGGCGCGGAAATTCATCAGTCCGTTGTCCTTGAGCGCGTAATTGAATTCCACGTCCCTCATGGTCCTGGCCAGGTCTCCGAACAGGAAGGCGGTGGCTGTCTCGTAGTTCCAGACATGGGTGCAACTGCCCTGGCAGGAACCGAAGCGGTCGAAGATCCCTTCCCAGCCCATCATATGTCCGCTCGGGAGGCGGAAGACTGTCTGGCTCCGAAGAACGTTGAGGTTGAAGAGGGCGGCCTCCTTGACTTCGTCCGGATATGTCGAAGACAGGAAGGAATTGACGAAGAGCAGGGTGCCTGCCTCCAGTTCAGGGAGCCTCGGAACTATCTGACATGCAGTCTCCCACGAGTTGGGGTACTTTTGGCTGTACCAGTTGCCGACGACGGTTTGGGACCATGCCTTCCTATTGGGGAAATTCCATGTGAGGAAGAAGGTGAAATACGCGGTCTCACCGGGGGCGATTTCTTTGCGGACTGAAAGGGATGCCATCGGGTCGCTTTCTCCCGAAGGAGGCAACTCGGTCAGCATCCCGTTATCCGAGAAGTCATCCCAGAAGTTCAGGATGGCATTGTTCCAATTGTCCTTTACACTCGAAGTCCTGTAGGATATCTTTCCAGAACTGGCTGTGGTAAGGGACATGTTGCCCCATGCGGGGTCTTTCGGATCTACGCCTTCGGAATAGAAATATATGCCTGAGAGCCTGTCAGAGGTCCGGAATTCATTCTTGTTCCTGTCGGAGCCTTTGTACACCTGGTCTCCTTTCCAGTTGATGTCGTACAAGTGCCCGTCTTTCCCGATGAAATTGCGTATAGATCCGCAGACTGACACTTTCAGAGGACTGCCGGAGGTGTTGGTTACTGCATATGACAGGACTGCGATTGGCAGGCTGCTGTCTTCGGTTGATGCGGGAATCAGGGGATTGAAGCCTTTGACTGTGACCTTTACGGGGAGGTCCGGGTCGGAGAGGAGGACCTGTCCGAAGGGATATGCTGCCTTGAAAGAGGCTTCGCTGAACCTCGGGAGACCGTAGTTGTCGACCGGCCGGCCTTCATAGTGGAGGTATTCGTCCTGATAAAGGTTGCCAGCCAGCATGCGGGTGATCCCATCTCCGTTAGCCTTCTGCACGTGGATGGCAAAAAACGGAGCGTTGTTTCCCGGAGTCACTGTGGAATAACCCTTTGCTGGAATGTTCATTATCTCCCAGTCCCGGAGTTCACCCCTTCCTCCCAGTGAGACTGTCCCTGTTCCTATGCCGCCCAGGGGAAGGGCTATTTCTTTGAGGTGGTCTTTGTCATATTCTTTGAGGACCGGCCACTGTGAGGGCGTCCATTCGTTCTGGAGGCTGGCTGTCAAAAGACAGAGAAGTATGGAAAGCAATGACATTTTGGGCTTTCAGTTTATAGTGTTTTCTGCAAGATAGGATTTTTCAATTGAAAATTGTAACTTTATCGTTCCAACTTGGTAATGAACGATGAAAAGAATTGTCACCCTTCTCGCCGTCCTTCTGATTGCGGCATCGAATCTACATGCGGTCAAGATTATCCATGGCCCTTATCTCCAGAATGTCACTGCTACCGAGGCCACTTTCGTATGGATATCCGACTCTGTCAGCCTCGGCTGGGTTGAGATCGCACCCGATGACGGGACCCATTTCTATGTGACTGAACGGCCCCAGTATTTTGACTGCGCCAACGGCATCAAGAATGAGTCGCGCATCCATTCCGTATGTATCCGTGGTCTGGATCCTGGAACTAATTACCGTTACCGCGTCTATGCAAAGGAGGTGACTGAACACAGGGGCAATTATGTGGCCTACGGGCAGACCGCAGCTACGGATGTCTACAGGAAACAGCCATTGAAGTTCCGTACGCTGGATTCCAGGGCAGGGAGTGTCAGCTTCACCATGCTGAACGACATCCACGGTGACGTCCCGAAACTTCAGACCCTAATAGGGCACACAGATCTCTCCAAGACGGATATGGTCCTCTTTGTCGGAGACATGGTCTCAGTGTTTGAGAGCGAAGAGCAGGTTTTCGGAGGTTTCATGGATGCAGCTGTGGATCTCTTCGCCAAAGAGACTCCGATGTATTATACCAGGGGCAACCATGAGACGCGCGGCCGCAGTGCATGGGCCTTCCAGAATTATTTCTCTCCCTTCTCGGAGCATATCTATTACATGTACAGGCAGGGGCCGGTCTGTTTCGTAGCCCTGGATTCCGGCGAGGATAAACCGGATTCCGACCTTGAGTACTACGGACTGACAATGTACGACAACTATCGCGACGAGCAGGTCGAATGGCTCAAGCAGATTGTTAAATCGGAGGAGTTCCGCTCGGCCCCGTTCAAGATCGTTACCTGCCATATCCCTCCGTTCGGCGGATGGCACGGTAATGACGAGGTGGCTAAGAAGTTCATCCCCATCCTGGAAGAGGCAGGAGTAGACATAATGCTTTCCGCCCACCTTCACAAGTACGTCCACAAGAAGGCAGGGGAGAGCGCTTCATTCCCCATTGTGGTCAATTCCAACGACACTGTCTTGAAAGCTGTAGTGGATGGGAAGACTATGAAGGTTGAAGTCCTGGGCATGGACGGAAAGACAGTTGACAAGTTCGAAATCAAAAAATAGTCATGAATAAGTTATACTGTGCATTGGTGGCGGCCGTGATCCTGTCTTACGGCTGTAGCTCAGAAGGGCTATCGGGCTTCAAGTCCAGTCAGGGGGTATCTGAGCAGGCCGTTGTCGAAAACCATATGTCTTTCAATGGTTACACCAACCATTGGGAGAATGTCTATGAGAACCGTTACCGTTATGGCAACTTCTACCGTTTGAATGTCAAAGACGTGGGGAAGACGATCGCCCAGTCCAGGAAGGATATCGCCCAGGCGCTCGGGATTCCGGGGATGAGAGTCCAGGAGGGCTTCTTCGCATCGGTAGTCGCCGGCAATCCTTCTGTCATCGTGAATCCATCGGAAACGGAGATATCCGAGGCTCTCAAGTCTTCTTCTTCTATCCTTGCTTTCGTTGAAAAGGACTCTGACGTTGCCGGACTGCTGGAGAAGAAAGATCCGATGGGCAGCCCTGTGATGTCGCTTGACGCTTTCGTGCTCAAACACGGAAAGAAAGTCCTCAATGTGGTGCTCGGGGATGCGGAGAGTCTGAAATCATTCAAGGGAATCCTGACAGATGCCCTCGAGGTCGTAGGAAAATATGACATGAAAAAAGGTTGGTTCGGGGCGGAGACACTCATCCAAAGTGTCACCTGTACTCCCGGCGACCCGGTGGATGTGATGGGACTCGGCATGAATGAAGGCAATTCCTGGTTCATCTTCAGCGGGTATTGTGACTTTTTGATGAGAGACAAGCTTGCAGGATGGGTTAAGGAGATCGGGGACCCGGTGGTGACCGATGTGGGATATGCTCCTATTTTCGGTTGCAATGACTGGAGCAGCATGCAGGTGCAGATGATGAAGACTGCAGAGGACTGGACCAATTTCCGGAAAGCATATGGCGGTTACATTTTCCGTGACGTGCCTGAAGGCGGTCTTGGAACCGGTCCTGATTGTGACGCTTTTTTTGCGGCGCCAGGGAATGCCCGGCAGATCAATACATGGGGCAAGCCGTTTGCGATAAGGACCGGATCAGTCCTCGGCGGACTCACCAACAGCATGGTCCTTTTCGTCAAGAAAGGGGAAAGGTTTGACAAGGAGAAGATGTGGGAGGCGATAATGTCCTGCAATTCCGTCGCCATAGCTGACCAGGGAGTTATCATGGGCCCCGACATGTTCCGCAAATCAGCCCAGCTGCTGGCTCTGGACAGGGTCTATCTCGAGGATTATTTCGGGGACAGGATCAATATGGAGTCCTTCATAGAGGGACACACCCTCAATGTCAAGGTAACCAACCTGCAATCCTCTCAGGTGAGCGGTAAAGTCACCCTGACTCTCCCCGAGCAGATAGTGGCCAGCGGAAAAACTGAACTTGACCTCAGTCTTCCTGCCGGGGCATCCAGGAAATTCAAGGTGGAACTTATCCCGTCTGCAGCTGCCATGGGACGGATGAATGCCGTGATGTGCACATATGACTGGGGGCGTTCTTCCAAGTCCGTAATGGCATCCTTCAACTTGCCGCCTGCAGTATCTGTCCATCAGCTCTTGTACGGTCCTTCATCGGGATGCAGATTCCCTGTCTCCGTGCATAATATCACTGCCAATGCTTCGGTGCCTGTCAAGGTAAGCGTCTTTACGAAGGATTCTCCCAGGAAAGAAATCTTTTCCGAGGAGAAAGTGTTCGAAGTCCGGAAGGGTGACTACCAGACCCATGAGTTCAATCTGGTCCTGCCTGCGGGAGGATACACGGTCTGCACAGAGGCTATGGGAGTCACTGCGGAGACCCAGCTCGGGATAGGGACAGAACCCGGAGAAGTAAAATTGGAGGAAAAGGACCTGAACGGGGACGGAGTCAACGAGTATGTCCTCGAGAACGACAAAGTCAGGGTTACCCTCCTGCGGACCGGGGCCAGGGTAATTGAATACTATGTCAAGTCCAAGGATGACAATGTCCTCTTTAAATTGTGGCCGGAGAAGGCTTCCGATCACGACAGGCCCAACAGGGAGTGGGGATATTATCCTTATGGAGGCTTCGAGGATTTCCTCGGCCAGGCCAGCGTAGAGACCCACAAGCTATATGATGCCGAGGTCATCAAGGCAGGAGGAGAATATGCCGAAGTCAGGATGCGTGCCGACTACTACGGCACCATAATCGAGAAGACGTTCTCCCTGTACGGAGGGTCACCTCTGCTGGGAGTGAGGTTCGCCCTGGACATCAAGCATCCCGAGATGAATGTGCTGGGACCCCAGCCCATCATTGAAATTGGAAAGAAGCACGGCCTCGAGGACAGGTTCATTATCCCTGAACCGGACGGAATCACTTCATATATAATGGATCCTGTCTCTTTCTATGGGAAGATCCTCTATCCGGTAGAAGGATGGAACGCTGCATATGATACCAAAGAGAATGTCTCTTTCGTGGGCGCGTTCCCTGTCAGGAGACCCTATTACCTGCATATGTGGATGAATCTCCCGCATAACCGCGATGCGCATTATTCTTACTGTGAGCTGCAGCCGTGGCTCCCGCTTTATACGGAAAACATATCCTATTTCTCCTATTACATGTGGGCGGAGGGATCCATATGGAACAACGGGGTCGATGCCCTCAGGGAGAGGAACCTGATAACCCAAAGATAAGCAGATCAACATGAGAGTTTACAAGATAATGGCCGCGATGATGGCTTTAGCTGCGGTCTCCTGTACTAGCAGGAATGCAGGGGAGACAGCTGGCACTCCTGCTGGAAAAGACAGCAAGGTATGGTCGGTTTCCATGAACAAGATATGCAAGGAATGGGATGGACAGTGGCAGGGAATGACCGTAGCATCTGACGGAATGTGTTATTTCGGGTCTTCCACCCATTCCAAGGGGCATGGGGCCGGATTCCACAGGTTCGATCCGAAGACGTGGCAGCACACCATGATTGCCGAGGACATGACATATGTCTGCGGAGAACAGGACACACCATCCCAGCAGGGCAAGATCCACAGTCCCATAGTTGAATGCGACGGGTGGCTTTATTTTACGACCCACCTGTCAAACTACTGGCCTGAGGGCATCGCTAACTACACCGGCGCCCATGTCTTCGGGTACCGTCTCTCGGACGGGACTTTCCGTGATTTCGGCATCGTAAAGCCCAGGTACTCTATTTATTCCGCGATAGGAGTAGATCCCCAGCGAAAGAAACTCTACGTCTTCGTCGTTCCGTTCCTGGAAGAACTCTATGAGTCCGACGGCTGCCATCTATACAGCATCGATATCGAGTCAGGGGAGAAAGAAGACCTCGGACTTGTAGTCAAGGGAAGGAAGGGGGCCGCTTTCTGGTTCTTCATCGACAACGGAGGCAATGTATGGTTCTCGTTGTGGAAGAAGGCATATGATTATGAGAACGATGAAGGTAATCTATATGTTTACAGGCCCTCGGAAGGCCGCATAGAGACATATGTTGATGTACTGCCCAAGGGCAAGCTGATTGACGGGTCTCCTGTCACAGACGAGACCCTGCTGAAGCAGAGGGCATGGACCTGGCTTTCACCTCTTCCGGGCAGGGAGAAATGCTATTTCACAATGGGCTGCCTTGGAGGTGGGGACGAGCGTCTCTGGCTTTTCGATCCTTCCAAGGATGTCCGCTCCGGCGAGGCATTCGAAGAGGTCGCATATGTAGGCTCTACGTATTTCGAGTCCGCTATCGGAGGGAACAGGTTCTATTTTGTCCAGTATGAAGATCTCCAGGATGCCAGGACCCTGTTCTCGGAGGACGAGAGGGAGGTGGATCCCGACAGTCCCGCATATGTGGACAGGAAACTGCACTTGAGGAGCATCGACCTGAGCGAAGGTGCTGACCACAACCGTATTACAGACTATGGTCCAATTATAGACCAGGACGGCCGTGCGGCGAGGATGATAATGTCCATGGCCGCGGATGACCAGGGACACGTATTCACATATGGAAGCTGGCACGTAAATTCTTTCAAGGAAGCCACTCTGCAGTATCTTCTGTTCGAGTATCCGGGAGGGGACCTCTATCGCCTGGTCAAGCGAGGTGAGTTCTTCGCAGTGATCAACGCAGGAAAATGATAATAAAAAATGACGCATATGTTCAAATCCGTCTTTCTCCAGTCGTCAGCGCTGATATCCAGCCTTTCACTGCTCTTTTCATGCTCCAGCGGAGATGCGACCGTGTGGACGACCACTTTCGACAAGTCAAAGGATTTCGAAAAAACAGTCGTACACCCTGGCGCAAAAAGAGGGGATTCGGAACTTCCTTCCATCAGCTTTACCGATGAGACCTTCCAAAGCGTTGATGGCTTCGGCCTTGCCATAACCCAGGCCTCCTGCTATGTCCTTCTCCAAATGAAACCGGAGGAGAGGCACGCCCTTTTGGCTGAGATGTTTTCACCCGTGGAAGGCGCAGGTTCTTCGTTGGTAAGGGTCTGTATCGGTGGTTCCGACTTCTCGATGGATGAGTACACATGGTGGGACACACCGGGGAAGGAAAACCTGAAGGTCGATGAGAGCGAATTCAAGTACCTGTTCCCGATCCTTGACGAGATATATGCCTTGAATCCTGACCTTCAGATAATAGGATCGCCGTGGAGCTGTCCGAAATGGATGAAGGTGGATCCGGATGATCCTTCCAAACCTTTGGACAGCTGGACATCAGGGCGCCTGAATCCGGAGTACTATGGAGATTATGCTGACCTCTTCGTCATGTGGGTCAAGGAGATGGAAGCCAGAGGCTACCATGTTATGGCCGTCACCCCGCAGAACGAACCTCTCCACCGTGGCAATTCGATGTCTCTGTACATGCCCTGGGATGATGAGAGGGACTTCGTGAAAGTACTCGGCCCCAAGTTCAAGGAGGCCGGACTCAACACCAAGATCCTTGTGTTCGACCACAATTATGACTATGACGGACATGAGGACCAGGCGCAGTATCCTCTGAGGATATATGCCAATCCGGAGGCTTCTGCATATGTCGCCGGAAGTGCATGGCACAATTACCGCGGAAATGTGGCGGAGCTTGATGATATACATGCCGCAGCACCTGACAAGGACATATATTTTACCGAAGCGTCAATAGGAATCTGGAACTACCGCGGTGAGAACGCGTTCGGAAGGCGTTTCAGCCAGGAGATGAGGGATATATTCCTTGGAACGCTGAGCCGTTACTGCAAGGGAGTCGTCCTCTGGAACCTGATACTCGACTATGAAGGCAAGCCGAACCGTGGTGAAGCCGGCGGATGCGGCACATGCCTCGGCGGTGCCTCGATAGATTCATCGAAGTGGACCCTTGAAAGCGTGGTACGCAACTCCCATTGGTACGATGTGCTCCATTGCTCTATCGCAGTTAAGCCCGGTGCTGTGCGTATCGGGACGGAAGGATTTGAGGAAGAAGGGATTACCTATCTCGCTTTCCGCAATACCGATGGCAGCATCGCCGTGATCGCCCTCAATTCCACCCAAGAGGACCGTACCGTAGCACTCCGTGCTGGCCGTCGTCCTGTCACGGTCTCGTTCCCGGCCCGCTCAGTAGTTTCAGTCGTCATATGAAAAAATTTGCAGTTACATTATTATTCCCGTTAATGCTTATGTTTACAGGTTGTGCACAAACCCCTTCCGGGGCTGGCAGTGTTTCCTGGCAGGAGCGCCTGGAGGAGATGCTTCCGCTTCTGGGACACCGGAATTGGATCGTAATCACTGACATGGCTTATCCCCTGCAGTCCGGAGAGGGGATAGTTACCCTATATGCGGATGAACCCTACACTGATGTCCTCGCGAAGACTGTGGGGATGGTAAAGAAGGCTCCTCATGTTTTCGCCCATTTATATCGTGACAAGGAACTCGAATTCATTTCCGAGGACATGGTTCCGGGAGTGGATGCCTTGAAAAAGAAAATCAAAGATATATGCGGTCCTGATGCCGTAAGCGTGATGCATGAGGATCTCATCAAGCGGCTGGATGAGGCCGGAAAACTGTACACGGTCGTAATAATCAAGACCCCTCTTACCGTTCCGTACACTACGGCTTTCTTCGAGTTGGACTGCGGTTACTGGGGACCTGACAAGCAGGCTGTGTTGGATGAAAAGATCAATAAATAAGCCTGTTATGAAAAAGATTGCGTTAATTGCTTCCATTCTTCTGACCGTATGTTGCTTCGGGGCTTCAGCCCGCAGCAGGCAGGCCAAGCACGTCGTATTCATCGGAATCGACGGATGGGCTTCATACTGCCTGGAGAAGTCTGAGAATGTCCCGAACATCAGATACCTGATCGAGAACGGCAGCTACACATACAGGAAGCGTGCGGTCATGCCTTCGGCATCTGCTATCAACTGGGCTTCCATCTTCATGGGAGCTCCGACAGAGTTGCACGGCTACTACAAGTGGAATTCCCAGGTTCCAGACATCCCTTCTGCAGCCGTTAACGAGCGAGGGATCTACCCCACGATCTTCTCATTGATCAGGGAGCAGAAGCCCGATGCAGAGACAGGGTGCGTATATAACTGGAACGGAGTGGGTTATGTCATAGATACCATGGCCATCAGCCATCATGTCTACAATCCCGGTTATCACGACAAGAGCAAGCCCTATTCCGTGCTGGATTACACAAAGAAGGAAGCAGTTGATTACATCCTTGCCAAGAAGCCTTATTTCTTCACTTTCTACATCGGTGACCTTGATGAGGCCGGACACAACAAGGGCTGGGATTCGCCCGGTTATTATGCATGCCAGTCAGAGATCGACAAATGTGTAGGCATGGTTATCCAGGCCCTGAAAGACGCCGGTATCTATGATGACACCATCATCGTCATGACAGGGGACCACGGCGGAAAGAACAAGGGACATGGAGGCTTTACGCTCCAAGAACTCGAATCTCCCTTCATCGTGTTCGGAAAGAACGTCAAGAAGGGATACGAGATTACGGATCCTATGATGCAGTACGACGTGACATCCACGATCGCCTACATCTTCGGACTTAAGATTCCAGCTTCATGGGTCGGGCGTCCCATGAAGCAGATTTTCAGATAGCCAGTTTCGAGAGGTCTTTCTCGCGGATAATATCCAATCCTCCGCGCTGGAGTGCATCCAGTGCACGCTCATTGTTGTCAGTGCGGAACACCAGGACTCCCTTTCCTCCCAGCAGGAATGAGTACAGATATGCTATGCTGATCCCTTCGTCGGAAAGGATCCCGATTGCGTCGGCAGCACGGCCGGGTTCATCGTCGAGTGCCACTGCAATGACTTCACACAGGGAGACGGCTACTCCGGCGTCCCTGAGGGTTTCATATGCCCTGACGGGTTCGCTGCATATGATTCGGCAGATCCCGTAGTCTACTGTGTCTGAAATAGTGGAAGCGATCAGCTGGATACCGGCTTCCTTAAGTTGCCGGAGTATTACGACGAGGGTTCCGGCTTTGTTTTCTATGAAAATGGAAAGTTGATGTATGGTCATGATGTTATAGGTTATTGATATTGTTTTCTGTTGTCTTTGACCCTCACTGCCTTGCCTTCACTCTGGGGAATGCTGCCTTTCGGGAGCAGTTTCACCTTCGGGGTTACCAGTATCTCGTCCCTGAGCATCCTGGTGATATTCCTTTCCAGCGTCTGGAGTGCGGCGTAGTCATCTATATGGCGGTCAATAAGTTCTACCTCAACTGTCATGTAATCGCTTCCGTCTGCGGTGTCCAGGGTGATGAGGTAGTCGGAAGCCAGTTCCTTGAACTGTCCGAGCACCTGTTCCACCTGGATTGGGAAGATGTTGACTCCCTTGAGGATGATCATGTCGTCACTGCGGCCTTTGATGCGGTCGATGCGCTTGTGGTGGCGTCCACAGGGGCATTCTCCCGGAAGGATACGGGTCAGGTCCCTTGTCCTGTAGCGCAGCAGAGGCATGGCTTCACGGTTGATGGTGGTGAGTACCAGTTCGCCGACCTCTCCATCCGGGACCGGCTCCAGTGTAACCGGATCGATGATCTCGACAATGTAGTAGTCTTCCCATATGTGCATTCCGTTCTGCTCTGGACATTCGAAGGCGACGCCCGGACCGCACATTTCCGACATTCCGAAGGAGTTGTAGGCCTTGACTCCAAGCATATTTTCGATGCGCCTGCGGGTTTCCTCGCTGTGGGGCTCGGCACCGATGACCAGGGTACGGAGTTTAGTGTCCTTGCGCGGATCCACACCTCTTTCGCACATCACTTCATAAAGCCTTGAAGCATATGACGGGATGGCATGTACTACAGTGGTCCCGAAATCGGTAAAGAACTTGATCTGGCGGAGGGTGTTTCCGGCCGCTGCCGGAACTGTGAGCATCCCGAGACGCTCGGCTCCGTACTGGAAACCGAGTCCTCCGGTGAACATTCCGTAACCGGATGTGTTCTGGAATACGTCCTCAGGCCTGCAGCCTACCATCCAGAGGCATCTTGCTACCGCATTCGCCCATTGTTCCAGATCCTTCTGCGTGTGGAGGATGACAGTGGGATTCCCGGTAGTCCCGCTTGAAGAATGCAGGCGGGTGCACTTTGACAGCGGAACTGAAGCCAAACCGAATGGATAAGTGTCGCGCAGGTCCTGCTTTGTAGTGAAAGGAATTTTCTTAAGGTCGTCCAGCGTTTTGATGTCATTCGGAGACAAACCTATGTCACTGAAGCGTTTCCTGTAAAAAGCGGAATCCATGCAATGTGCGATGGTGCTGCGTAGACGCTCTGTCTGCAGCTTTTCGATTCCTTCCCGGTCAAGTGTTTCTTCTGGATTGAAAAAATTACTGTATGCCATATTATTTCAGAACTCGGTTGTCGATTACATATTTTCCCTTTCCGACGCTGCGTTCCAGGGAACCAGGCTGGCGTATCTGTACAAGGGCATTGATGCTCAGGACGCTGCGGAGCCTGTTCGCCACTTTCTTGGCAAGTCCGGTAATGGCGTCGATGGTGTCGGCGCCGGAGAAATACTCCGGGCGCATCTCCACCTGGACAGTAAGGGTGTCCAGGTTGTCCACCCTGTCCACGACAAGCAGATAGCGGGGCGCGCATTCCGGGATGTCCAGTATGACACTCTCGACCTGTGACGGGAACACGTTGATACCACGTATGATAAGCATGTCGTCGCTCCTTCCCATGACCGGACTCATGCGTACAAGGGTGCGTCCGCATGGACAGTCATCTTCTTCGTAAAGGCTGCAGAGGTCCCTGGTGCGGTACCTCAGCAGGGGCATTCCCTGTTTGGTGAGGGTGGTGAAGACCAGTTCTCCCTGTTTTCCCCTTCCCAAAGGTTCGAGGGTCTGAGGATTGATGATTTCCGGGTAGAAGTGGTCCTCATTGATGTGTGAACCATTCTGGCAGGAACACTCGAAACTGACGCAGGGTCCCATTATCTCGCTCAGGCCGTACAGGTTGTAGCCCTTCAGACCCAGCCTGCTCTCGATTTCCTGACGCATGTTCTCGGTCCAGGGCTCAGCCCCGAAGGCTCCGATCCTGAGGCGGATGTCTTTCTTGTCGATGCCCAGCTTCTCCATTACCTCTGCCAGATGCAATGCATATGACGGGGTGCATGCGATCCCGTCGATCCCCAAGTCACGGATGAGCCTTATATGCTTTTCGGTGTTTCCCGTTGATGCTGGCACGACCGCGCCTCCAACCTTCTCAACTCCGTAGTGGGCGCCGAGTCCTCCGGTGAACAGGCCGTAACCATATGACACTGAGAATGTGTCGTCACGTGTCATACCGTATGCCGTCAGGCAGCGGGCCATACATTCCGCCCATATCTCTATGTCGCGGCGGGTGTAGCCTACTATGGTCGGATTACCGGTAGTCCCTGAGGAGGCATGCACGCGGATGATTTCGCTCTTCGGAGCAGCCTGGAGGCCATACGGGTAGTTGTCCCTCAGGTCCTGCTTGGTAGTGAAAGGCAGTTTCACTATGTCATCAATAGTCCGGATATCGTCAGGGATGAGGTCCATCTCCTGGAGTTTCTTCCGGTAGAAGGGCACATTATGATAGACATAATCTACCATTTTGTGCAGACGGTGACCCTGCATCTCGCTCATCTGGTCGCGAGACATGGTCTCTTTGTGTTCGTTCCAAATCATAGGTTAGAATGGTCTTTATTAAATGCTTCCGCACGTTCTTCCAGAACGGGGAACAATTCTTCGCGCATCCGGCTGACACAGGCCCTGACTCCGCTTTGGAGACTGCCAGTGGTGCCTAGCGATATACTGCTGATTCCGTAGTACATGAGCTCGACCATCAGCTGTTCCCCGGTCATGTCTCCGTAGCCGATGGTAAAGAAAAAACCGTCCCCGATGTTTTCAGTGACATCCCTGTCGTAAACGATGTGGAAACCGTGCCTGCAGAAAATGTCCTTCATCCTTTTGGCCCGGCGCTCATATTCCCGGGTGTCTTCCACGAAATTGATGGTTCCGTCCACGGACCGGCGCAGCATTTCGGCATAGCCGTATTGAGTGGTCGCGGTGCATCCGCTGGTAATCATGTACAGGATCGAAGCTGTCAGTGTCTGTCCGAAGATCCCGGCATCCTGGTAACGTGATGCCAGCGCCGGGTAGTAAGTGTGGAAGAGGGGATCGCTGATGCAGCACAGGGCTATGCGCTGGCCGGCATAGCTGAAGATCTTGGAAGAGGACAGCATGAGGATGTAGCGGTCGGTATAGCGGGCTACAGTCCTGATGTACGGGGGAGAGAACGGATGCCCGAAGTCGTGACGGTAATCCATTCCAAAGTAAGCCAGGTCTTCCAGCACAATGACATCCCATCGGGTGGCGACTTCTCCGATGACACGGAGTTCTTCTTCCTCGAGGGATATCCATGCCGGATTGTTGGGGTTCGAATAGATGATGGCGGCTACGTCTCCGTCTGCCATCATTTCTTCGAGTTTACCCTTCAGCGGAGCAGCTCCGCGATAGGAGTGGATGTCAAACTGCTTCCACTCTATGCCAAGGACCCGCAGCTGCGACTTCTGGATTGGGAATCCTGGATCGATGAATATGACTTTGTCCTTTCCGGGTATGCGTTGCGTACATGCGATGAAGCTCGCGAAAGAAGCTGCTACTGAACCGGTTGTCGGTACACAGTTGAGGGGAGGGATGTCAATGTCTATGAATGCCTTGATGAATTCGCTGGCGGCCTTCTTGAGTTCAGGAACACCTGCCGCGGCTGGATATTGGCTGCCGACTCCTTTATCGAGGGCTTTCTTTTCAGCCTCTATCCCGTAGCGGTTCGCTGGCAGTCCGGGAGAGCCTTGGTCCATCCGGATGAAGGGGATACCCGTTTCTTCCTCAAGGAACTGGGCGACCAGAAGGGTCTCCCCGATGGTGGCGTGCGAGAGATCGGCTACAGCCCTCTCCTTGCATGCCCTTGCGACAGCTTCTTCGGAAAAGATTTTCATGCCTTCCTCCTTTCAGCTGCGGCCATTCCCAGGTCGAAGGCCGCCTGGTTGGCCAGGATTACCTGTTCGCCTTTTGAGGCGAAGACCCTGGCAATCGCGTCACGGAGTCCTGCAGGAGACACAAGTCCTATACGTGATGCGGCCATGCCCAGCAGGACCATGTTGGCGCCCCTGGGGTTGCCGCTTTCTTTCGCCAGGGAGGCTATGTCACACATCGTGACATCCGGAAGAGCTTTTATCTCTGCCAGAAGTGCTTCATGATCAGGATAATCCGGGATGTTGACCAAAGGCTCCGATGCTGTGATGACGGCTCCGTCCGGGGCCAGGTATTTGAGGTAGCGGAGGGCCTCCATAGGTTCCATAGAGAGGATTATGTCTGCCGTCCCGTTTGCAATCAGGTCGCTGTGTACAGGCTCCGTGGACAGGCGCAGGTCGCTTTCCACATCGCCGCCCCTCTGGCTCATTCCATGGACTTCAGCCTGTTTGAGATGCAGTCCGGCAGCGGTGGCGGCTTCTCCTATTACGGTAGCGATCGAGAGGATTCCCTGTCCTCCCACACCGCAGAGTATGATGTCTTTTTTCATGATTTCTTTGCGCTGTGCCTTTTCAGGGACTGGATACATTCACGCCTTGCGATTATAACGGAAACGCCTTTGTAGGCTATTTCGCTTCGGATTGTCTCTTTTATTTCAGCCATCTTCGCCGGCAGGGGAACGACCACCTTCACATGGGCGGGATCCACTCCCAGGCCGATGCATATGCCTTCATATTTGCTTGTGCCGGCAGAGTCCTGTCCTCCTGTCATCGCAGTGGTAAGGTTGTCGGAAATCAGCACAGTTATGTCGGCGCTTTCGTTCACTGCATCCAGCAGGCCGGTCATTCCGCTATGGGTGAAAGTCGAGTCTCCGATAACGGCGATCGCCGGGTGGACGCCGGCGTCTGAGGCTCCCTTGGCCATCGTGATGGATGCTCCCATGTCAACACAACTTGACAGTGTGCGGAACGGCGGGAGGGCTCCAAGTGTGTAACAGCCTATGTCTCCGAAAACGCGGGCGTCGGGATAATCCACAAGTACTTCGTTCAAGGCGGTGTACACATCTCTGTGTCCGCATCCGGGGCAGAGCTGCGGGGGACGCGGCGCCATGTTGAGCGCATCCGGGAAATGACGGTATGTGGGCTTGCCGACAGCCATTCCTACACTGTCGGGAGTCAGTTCACCGGTGCGTGGAAGTATTCCGGTCAGCCTGCCTTCAACGGGATAGCCGTCGCCCAGGATGGCCTTGACTTCATGTTCTGTGAACGGCTGTCCGTCCTCGATTACCAGAATCTTCTCGCTGACAGATGCCAGGGCGCGGACTTTATCCGCAGGAATCGGGTACTGTGACAGTTTCAGGATGCCGCTGACCTCTGGGGAAGCTTCCTGGACATAATTATATGCTATTCCGCAAGCTATGATGCCGACACCTTTTTTCCCTGTGAGGGTCAGGGTGTTGAAAGTGGAAGAATCACTTTCGCGGAGCATCTCCGGCTGTTTGTCAATGAGTTTGAGGTACTGCCTCCTGGCAATTGCCGGCAGAAGGATCCAGCCGCGGTCGTCCGAAGGATCCAGCGGATTCTCCGCCCTTGGGGCCCTGCGGCTTACTTCAGCTCGTGAATGTGCCAGGCGAGTAACCATCCTCATCATAACCGGCACGTGGAGCGCCTCTGAAAGGTCGAATGCACGGCCGACCATGTCATATGCTTCCTGCTGATTGGATGGCTCGAATATGGGAATCATGGCAAAGTTGCCATAAAACCTGGAATCCTGTTCGTTTTGTGAGGAGTGCATCGAAGGGTCGTCGGCAGCCAAAACTATGAGCCCACCGTTGACTCCTGTCACCGCGCTGTTTATGAAAGGATCGGCGCAGACATTCATTCCTACGTGCTTCATGCAAACCAGAGCCCTCTTTCCGGCATATGACATGCCGAGTGCCGCCTCCATTGCAGTCTTTTCGTTAGTGCACCAGCGGCTGTGGACTCCGCGTTCCCTGGCGGAGTGGTCTTTCTGGATAAATTCGGTTATCTCAGTGGATGGCGTCCCGGGATATGCATAGACCCCTGAGAGCCCGCTGTCAATGGCGGCGAGGGCCACGGCCTCATCGCCCAGCAACAATCTTTTCGCTTCCATACTCAGAACAGCTTCATAAGTCTGAATACAAATATATTGATTTTTCTCAATTAGAATTTGAATTCCATTCCTAAGTTGAGAGCAAATCGATTTTGTACTTTTTCGCGTACTCCGTCAACTTCGTGCCAGCGGTGGGTGACCCTCCAGAAGGCATCGACACGAAGCACCCTGAGTATATTTGAAATGCCTACTCCGACCTCCATATATGGTTTGCGGAGCGACCCCATGCCATTGGGGAAGAGCAGGATGGCCTGGGAATCTTCCGGAGCTATTCCGTTGCCCCAGGAACCGTCATTTTTCGGGGTGAGGCTGCCATATGCAGCTTTCAGGGTGAAGTTCTCCCTGAGCTGTGCGCGTCTAAGCATCGGGATCTTTCCGAGGAAGAAGCCCCTGAAGTCATGTTCCCATGAGAATGTAACCCACCTGTCTGATGCGAATTCGTAGAAATCCATGCAGGAGAAGGCGTTCTTGTCCAGGAAGTACGTTCCGTTGCCTTCATGAAGTTTCAGAAGGGGATAGGGGACCTTTCCGAATATGATTCCGCCTTTCAGGTCGAACCATGATGTCCCTATCGGAGGCATATGCTTCCTGTAGTGGATGGAGAATTCAGGGCGGAAATATGAGCACTCATTGCGCCCGAATCCCTTAATCGCTCCGCTGAAATCCAAGGTTACTACCGGGTAGTCCGTCAGGATGTATTCCTTTGTGAAGTCGCCGCGGTTGACTGTCTCTTCACGGGAGAAACGGAGCATGAGCTCCGCCTGGTTCCTTCCGATTGAATTTACAACATCTCCGTTGGGCTTTATCATAGGTACGAAGACATTGCTGAATATGCGGTCGGTCTTAAGCTCTGCGGCAGCATTGAAGCCGGGGGTGAATTCGTGGTCGTACCTGAGCTTGTACTCATTTACAGGAGATCTCTTGTTGCCTCCGTTCTTTGAGAACAGCGAGTTGAAGAAACTGTTCTCTGAGATAGAGCCTTCGGACATTCCGAGCTGCAGCATGTCGCGCCGGAAAGAGGCGGTGAATTTGCGGGTCGGGATAGTGTTGAAGACATATTCCATCTTCAGTCCGCCCTTCCAGGCTGCATCCTTGAAGCCATATGCCGCATATGTAGTCATCCTCCATGTGCGGCTGAGCGATTTCGTGGTGCGCATGCCGAGCTGTACGCGGTTCCCCTCAGTGCTGTTGAAACTGTAAAGCTTCGAGACAGGACCCAGGCCGAAATATTTGAAGTCGTAATAGCCGGTGAACACCATGTTGAGGATGTCGTAGATGTTGTTGTACATCGGGACGTTCTTGACCTCATCGACCATCTTGTAGATGCCTTTTTCCTTTTCGGAAAGTTCATATGGCCTGACATTGGCCCAGTAATCTTCGTCCCGCCTCAGTACATCCTTGTTTATGACTACCTTTGACTGTCCTTCTTTACCGGACTCGCCGAAAACCGGGTTGCTGTAATTGACCTGCCTGTTGCCGATAAAGGAGAGCAGCCCCGAAGAATCCTTTTTCTGGATCGAGAAATCGGCGTACATCTTCTCATCCTTGTAGAACCACGTCGAGTCATTCAGGCGTTGGTTCTCGATGTCAATGACAAGGTCGCGTATCCAGTTGACATTCGCGCTCTTCTCCATCTTTACGTGGGCGGACTGGAGAGCGAATTCCTCGGAGTCTATGTTTATTTCACCGTCGAGTACAGTGGCGGATACGAGCTTCTTCGGGTGGAAGCGTATCTTGTAGGTCTTCCGGCCGGCGATGTCGAGACTGTCTATCAGGTAGTAATTGTAGTAAAGGGTACCGTTCTCAGACAGGGGGGAGGGGATAACTACATTGAAGACGTCAAGGTACTCCCTGTAGAGATTTGGTTTGACGTGCATGCTTCCGGCGAACTGGGACAGGGAGTAGTTGTTGTCGATTCCGGAGATCTTTGTGGCCTGGATCTCCTCTTTTTCCACTCTCGGGTTGTTCCCGTGTACGTAACGCGAGACCGTCTCGGAAATCATCACCGGAAGATAGGGCTTGCCGCTGACCACAGAAGTGTCCATATAATCGAAGACGAAGCCGAAGTTCTTTTTTATGGCTTTGACGGACAGTTTCTCGGCATTCAGCAGGTCGAGTTCCAGTTTGGTGTAAGTATCACATGAATAGTCGTTTATCTGCTCCGGGTCATTTTTGGGCTTACGGGCCTGGATCCTCGAGAGGATCCATTTCATATATGAGTTGTCCGGCTTTATGACGGCTCCCATGATCTCGTTTTTCAACGGAACCAGGCTGAAATTGATTTCATTGAACGAATTCAGATGTACTGTCTTCTCCTGTTGCTCATATCCAAGGATGGATGCGCAGAGAACATCGGTTCCCGGATTCCTGGTTTCAAGGGTGAAATAGCCGTCGATGTCTGTGCTGACTCCGGTTGTCGTGCCTTTGAAATAGACCCCGGCGAATGGGACGCCCTCTCCGTCCGAGGCGTCTGTTACCCTTCCCTTGATTCTGGTGGTCTGTGAATATGCCTGCAGGCACGCCAGGACAGCGAGGAATATGCACAATATCCTCCGCATGAGGAATTACCGTATTAGATTCAGGAACTCATTGCGGGTCCTTGCAGAATTCAGGAAGGCCCCGGAGAATGCGGAAGTGGTGGTTATCGCATTGAGCTTCTGTACTCCTCGTACGCTCATGCATGTGTGCTCAGCTTCTATGACGACTGCGACTCCCAGTGGATGGAGCGCTTCCTGTATGCAGTCGCGAATCTGCTCTGTCAGGCGTTCCTGTACCTGGAGCCTTCTTGCATAAGCTTCTACCACTCTTGCGATCTTGCTCAGGCCGGTGATCTTGCCGTTGGGTATGTAGGCGACGTGTGCTTTCCCGATAAACGGGAGCATATGGTGTTCGCACATGGAATAGACATTGATGTCCCGTACGAGGACCATCTGGCTGTATTTCTCATCGAAGACTGCCTGCTTGATCATCTGGGCCCCATCCTGTGCATATCCCTGGGTGAGGAACTGGAGCGACTTGGCGACCCTCTCGGGAGTTTTGACCAGCCCCTCTCTCTGTGGGTCTTCTCCCAATAGCCTGAGGACCTCTTTCACGTGGGCGGCGATTTCCTTGGTAGTCTTCTCGTCGTATCTTTCTTCTTTCACATATGACATAACGCCAATTTTTTATCTCTATGCAAATTTAGACAAAAAAAGTTGATGAAACTGTTTTTTTATCTATATTTGCGCTGACGACAGGCAGGTGTGCCTGTGATAGGTATCAGAGTAATTGATTATTAGACATTTAACCTACTAGAAAATGTATTGGACACTCGAACTTGCAAGCAGCCTGGACGATGCTCCATGGCCCGCAACTAAAGAAGAACTCATAGATTATGCCAACCGCTCGGGCGCACCCGAGGCTGTTATCGAGAACCTTCAGGAACTGGATGACGAAGGCGATGTCTATGAGAGCATAGAGGACATATGGCCCGACTATCCGACTAAAGACGACTTTTTCTTTAACGAGGAAGAATATTAGGGGCTTAACTACCTGAAAATAAGCAATTTAAGCGCATCGGGTACGGTTTTTACAGACCGTGCCCGATGGCATTTTATGGCATTCTACGGCATTTTAGGGAAACGAAAGTTACCGCAAAAG
>JAFRXO010000040.1 GCA_017443465.1 Bacteroidales bacterium | reverse complement strand
TAATAGTATAGTATCACCAGCAGCAATGCCCCCGAAAGCATCAGGAACATCGAAAACATCGGTTTGGTTCTTGAATCCATATCAAGTACTGCTTTAATTAGGGCCTTTGCGGCCTCTTCTCATGATTTCTTCATCCTCGTGCCGGCGGCTCTTCTCCGCGCCCAGGGCGGAAATCAGCAGGTCCGCCGCTTCTTCGGCTGCGGTCCTCGATTGGTCATTCCGCTCCTTCTCGTTATCCTCGCCATACCACTTGTTCTGACGGGCGTCCTCTATCATCTTTGCTCTGAATTTCGGCAGTTCGCTGGCCTTGAAGACGCATTTGTTCTTGTGGTCAATGAAAACTGCGCCGAAAATATGGTTATTGACATTTCGGGATATGACTACCTTGATGCCGCTCTTCTTGAGGTAATTCTCGAAGTGTTTCTGGGACTTGGACACCTTCAGTGCCGCCCGGGCGATGTTGGAGACCTTCTCTTTCTCCCTGGTCTTAATCTGCCCCTTGCATTGATTCGCGTGGATGGCAACCATGTCTGGCAGGTCATAATACTCATCCGGCGGGCTCATCAGCGGCGTGCAAGGCTCCTTGGTTTTAGGGTCAAGCCCCTGCAGCTGGATCCACTCGTGTCCCTCGAAGTTGCCGCGAACAACCCGCACGCCCAAGTCTTCCATGATTAGGTCAAAGTGCTCCGGCTGGGTGAAGTGGTAGCTCATCACCAGGTCGATGATAGCCTCCATCTGCTCTCCGCTATCCCCCTTCTCGGGATTAAACCCGTCATACGGGTTGAAATCCTCGGCCAGGTCGCTTTTCTTCTCATCCTCCAGTCCAGGAACGGCATCCATATCCTTCTTCTTTCCGACAGTATAACCATACGCTTCCGCCAGTTCCTTCAGCGCCTCCTGGCTCTTCTTCCGCTCGTAGGAATCGGAGATTTTCTTTCCTTCCTTGTCCACCCGAACTGATACTATATGGTAGTGAATGCGCTCCAGGTCGGTATGCTTGTACAGGATCCAGGGCTGGTTTCCATAACCCATCCTCTCCATATAGTCCTTCACAAAGTTCTTCACCTTCTCATCGGTCATCCCGTCATCCTTCCCGGGATTGACGGATGCATGGAAAGACATATTCTGGCAGCGCAAGCTGCCCCGCTCATAGACACTGAACGTGTCCATCGGCCGGGACGGGTTATCCATACCCGAGGAGAAGAGCACCGAGGCATGTCCCTCGGTGACCTTCCGCTCGTTGTACTGGACAGCCGAACTACAGCTCGGCGCCGCTGCATAAATCTTTACAACCATCGAGAATGGTGAGGTCTACAGAATAACGTCTGATGAGTCACTCGCTGCCGGCAAGCGCCGGCACGTCCAACGTCTGGACCCAGACATCGTGGTTTACGTAGGTCTTGCCGTCTTTGATATTCTCCCAGACCCGGAGGTTCCCCACCAGCGCCACGTAGCGTCCCTTCTTCAGACGGTCAGCCACGCCGGTCTTGCGCATCCGGCAGTTGTAGTACGTGGGTTTCTCCTCCCTGTCTGCGCCGGGTTCATTGGCAGCTACGGTGAAACGGATGAATTCGGCCTCATCCTTGCCTTTGACGATCTCGCAATCTGCGGCGAGGTTCCCTGTAAGAAACAGTGTTTGCATAATAATAAAGGTTATGGGTTATACATAGTGCCCGGTTCCCCGGACGATTCATCAGTTTCAAAACCGTCATCTTTCATCGCATCCACCTCCCCGGCAATGAATTTCACCCGCTCCAGTAGCGCCTCCATCATCATCTTCATATCCGTCAGGTTTCCGTCTATGGACGCCGCCGACACCGCAGCATTTCCGTGCTTGTCCCTGAGCTTCGACAGCGTATTCACCGCCTTCACTACCTGGTTGTAGTTCACGCCGATGCGCTTGATTTCAATCCGCAGCTGTTCCACCTGCCGCGACAGGTTCGCCTCCGTCCTGCGGAGATTACGGCGCTGGACGCGCCTATTCAGCACCTGCTCCCTCAAAAACGTGGAGCGGTTCCTGTATCCCATCATAGACATCAATGCTTTCAACTTGATGGAATCTTCTTCCGTGATTCGGAAGGTGATGTGGACTGTACGCTTGGTCATCCTTTTTTCCGAAAATCCTATTTTCCTTTTTCACTCTAAAGGCCGCAGGCCTTCAGAAAGGCGACTCCGGAGCCTTTCCGTCCGCCGCAGGCGTACAAGATGTGCCCGCAGGGCGCAGCGTTTGTGACACAAACGCACATCTTGCAATTTGCCCCTAACGGGTCAAACTAACGGACCCCGGGACGATGCAGATGCATCTTGTCAAACCCGCCACAAAAGTAAGCACAATCAACCGCAATACAAGTGAAACACCTCTATAATTTGCAATACTAACCAAATTGCGCTATTTTTGTGGCAGAATTATGGGATAACAGGATATCCTTAAATCCCACAAATCGGATAAATGGACAAAAGGATTAAAGGAATAGCGGATTACAGGATTATCGGAAATAAAGGATAAGAGGATAAAAGGATTTTATAC
>JAFRXO010000039.1 GCA_017443465.1 Bacteroidales bacterium | reverse complement strand
TCAAGGCTTGTTGTCTGGCTCTTGATCGCCTCTTCGATCGCCGCCAGTTTATCCTCAAGGGTGCCGTTCATGGTCTCAAGGGCCTGCTTGATCAGATCATTTGCCTCACCGCTCGCCACAGTGCCATTCTTGATCGCTTCCTCGATCAGGGCAAGCTTGTCCAAAAGGGTAGAGTTGACATTTTTGATCGCATTGATAATCGTGCTGTAGTCAGAGGTCAGAGTGACGTTGAGCTCCGGATGCTCGTTCTCGCAGGAAGTGAAGGCCAACGGAGCAGCCATGCCGAGCCACAGTATTGCGCACAGCAGGCAGCAGGGAATTGATCTTAACTTGAACTGTTTCATGATTAAATCTCTTTTGCTTGACGAATGAAAACTATTTAACGATAACGGCCTGGGCCTTGCGTGCAATGGCGCTGAAAGCCTCCTCGCCTGTGAGAAGAGATTTGCCGCGACCTTCCACCGTAACAATCCTCGAAGCGTCTATTCCCTGGCCGACAAGATAGTCGCGAAGGGCTTCAGCACGCCTGGTGGACAGAGGTGCGTTGATTTCGTCTGTGCCAGTGTGGTCGGTCCAGCCGAGGATGTCGAAACGCACTGAAGGATTGGCCTTCAGGACTGAGACGAGAGATGAAAGCGCTGATGCATTGACGCTTTCGTCAAGTACCGAGGAACCGCGCACGAAGGTCACGAACGGCAGCATGTCATCGGTCACTTCGTTCTGTGCGGGCACTTCGACCAGTTTCTCGACCGGCTTCTCTACGATCTTCTCCACATAGACAGTGTCATGGATAGGAGCCGCATAGCCGGGATCAACCACCGGTCTTGCCTGTTTCGCACGATAGCGTTTCCCTGTCAGGTTGAACACGAGGCCCACCTTGGCATATGCCTGGCTCTTGGGAGCGAGGTCCTGCTTCCCGGGAAGGAAACGGTAGCCTCCTCCGACGCTCAGGGCAACCTGGGGAAGGAAGGCATACTCCAGGGACAAGGTTACCGGAATGAACAGGGCATTGTAATCATGAGGCTCGTTGTGACCACCGAAACGGACAACCTGCTTGTCTGCGTTGAGTACGTTCGACACTATGATGTCCCAGGTGTTCCCCTGTGAGAAAAGGCAGCCGAGCCCGGTACCGAGCCACATCCCGAAACGACCGGCCCCTTTGTTCTTGCCGATCTCCATCAGGTTGAATTCACCGGTGAGCGATGCACCGTGGAAACGGGTCTTGAAATCGCGGTATATGGAGCCTTCCGCGCTTCCCGCGAGAATACCATCGCCTGTAAGGGCGGGGAGAGAAGTGAACAGCTGTTCGCGGACCATCTGTGTGTAACTGTAGTCCGCTCCTACGCGGACCCATGGACGGATGTTCACGAACAACCCTGCCCCTGCATAGGGCTGGATCAGGTTGACCTCGTTGGCGCCGACGTTCTCGAATGAAGAACCGAACGACCATGAAGTTCCACCTTCAAGACGGAGGCCCACAGTGCCGGTGCGGGCGTCACGGTAAGGCTCCTGCGCCATAAGGCTGCCTGCCGGCAGAAGAAGCAGGAACGCAAAGAACAGTGGGAGTTATTTCTTGATCCGGGTCATTTTTTTGATGGTTTGGTAATTGTATCTGCTATATATAAAAAATTTCGTAATAACCAAAAATTATTTCCAGGGCACCCAGACTATCATGCGGCCGGGTGTGCGGTTGTCCCAGTCAAAGTACGGGATGAAACGGAGTTCCTTGCCGTCGGCTCCCCGGGCAGTGATGAGTGTGGCTCCTCCAAGGAAAGAAGGTTCATATGCAGCAGTAAATGTGGTACCGGACGACAGGGATGCGGAGGCAATCCCCGGATTATCAATTTCTTCCAGGCAATAGACGATCGGACCACGCTGGATTGCGCGAAGTCCCTTGTCCGCCTCGACGCGGGGATCGGCTTCCACCACCTCGACAGGCATATCCATGTTCAGGGTGACTACGTCGCCCTTTTTCCATTTGCCGTTAAGGACAAGGTAGCCTCTTTCTACACGGGATCCGGAAATTTTGCCGGATGTCTTGTACGACCAGTCCCTGCACCATCCGGGAATGCGGAGGCGCACCTCGAATTCACGGGACTTTGAGGGATTGAGGGTGAGCCTGACCTCTCCCTCCCATGGGTACCTGGTCTCCACCTTTACTCCGACGTCACTTCCGCCGACGGACACATTCGCGCTGCTCCCCATGTACATGTTAACCCACAGGGCATTGTCAGACACCGCATATGCATATCCTCCCACGGAAGGCAGGAAACGGTCCAGGTTGCTCGGGCAGCAGGCGCAGCCGAACCACTCCTGGCGATGGTGGTCGCCGGCCGACTCGAGAGGATTGACATAGAAGAAATGGTCCCCTGTGTAGGATATGCCGGAAAGGGTTCCGTTGTAGATGCTACGTTCCGCGACGTCGAAATACTTCCCGTCTCCATGAAGGCGGTTCATACGGGAGTTCCACAGCGCCATCCCTATCGACGCGCAAGTCTCTGCATATGCCTGCTTGTTGGGAAGGTCATACGGTACTGTGAAGCCCTCGTTGTGGCTGGAGGACCCTATACCTCCCGTCAGGTACATCTTCCTGAGTATGACATCGTTCCATACCCTGTCGAGGGCCTGTGTGTAGTCTGCGCGTCCGCGGAGGACAGCCACGTCAGCCATTCCCGAAAACAGATACATGGCACGCACCGCGTGCCCGGTGATTTCGGTAAGCTCAGAGACAGGAACCAAATCCTGGTAATACTCCGGTTTCTTCCATGTCCCGTAACCATGTCCGCGCCTGTCAATGAGGGTCTCCGCCAAGTCGAGGTATTTCACTTCCCCGGTCTCATGGTAGAGCTTTACCAGGGCCAGTTCGATCTCCTCGTGTCCCGGGACCCAGTTGCGCTTACCCTTTCCGAAATTCAGGCAGAGGTAATCCGCAAAACGGCGGGCAGTGTTCAGGAACTTGTCCTTTCCTGTGGCATGATAATAGGCGATGGCGCCCTCGATCATATGCCCGGCACAGTACATTTCGTGCTTGTCCATGTCCGTCCATTTTTTCTCGGGTGTGACGAGCGTGTAATAGGAATTGAGATAGCCGTCGTCGTGCTGGGCCGCGGCGATGAAATTGATTATGCTGTCGGCACGGGCCTCGAGGGCCTTGTCCGGATGGTTCACAAGTGAATAGGCAATGCCTTCAAGCATCTTGTAAACATCTGAGTCGTCGAAAAATATACCTTCGAATTTCCCTTCCTTCAAGCCGGCCGCAATCGCGAAGTTGTCTATCCTGTGGGTCTTGACGGCACACTGGTCGATGCATACGTCGAGCGTGGTGTTCGCCACGCGGTCCAGGATCGGGGACCAGAACGAGTCATTTACCTTGACTTGGGAAAAATCTACGGGACGCATGGTAAATGCTACCGCAGAGCCCTGGGACGGAGCAGAGGGGGCGGCAGATGACGTAAACTGGGCATTTGCCGCCTCAGGGACTGAAAGTCCGAGGATGACGGCTGAGGCCACCATGCGCAGCAATGTTTCGATTCTGTTTTTCATGTCAAAAAGATATTGTAATGGGATTAATTATGCGCGTTATCATCAAATATAGGCAAAAACGTTGAAAATAATTTCTGCAAACGTTTGCAAAACTGAAAAAATTAGTATATTTGCACCCGGATACCACATTGACTTATCATACGATAACGGATGAAACACTTCATACAAACCATTCTTGCCGCAGCTCTCGCCACCATAGCCGTCTCCTGCACGGGCGGAAAGACATATGAATTCGCCTCCCTCTATGAGGGGCTCCAGTTCGATATGCCCCGCGTGGAAAGGCCCCGGATTCCTTCAAGGAGCGTATGCATTACGGACTTCGGCGGAGTCGGTGACGGACTGACCCTCAACACGAAGGCTTTCGCTGATGCCATCGACAAGCTCGTCTCCCTCGGCGGAGGCCGTATCACAGTGCCTGCCGGCATGTGGCTCAGCGGCCCGATTACCATGAAAAGCGGCATCGAGCTCCACCTGGAGAAGAACGCCGTCCTGATGTTCGACCCGGATATGGACCTCTATCCTATCATCGAAACCAACTTCGAAGGTCAGGACATGAAGAGGTGCATATCCCCTATCAACGCGTATCAGGTCAAGGACATCGCGATCACAGGCGAAGGAATCATCGACGGGAACGGCCAGGCCTGGAGGGAGCTGAAGAGGTTCAACTGCCCGCCCAAGCTTTTCGATTCCCGCGTGGCGGGAGGCGGAGTGCTGAGCGACAAGGGAGACGTGTGGTTCCCGGATGAGGGCTACAAGCTCGCCAGGGAGAACTCCAACGGCTTCAACAAGCCCAACGACGGGCTCGACCTTCAGTTTATCAAGCGTTTCCTCCGTCCGGTCCTGGTCTCCATCAGGGAATGCGAGAACGTGCTCCTCGAGGGATGCACATTCCAGAACTCCCCCGCATGGAACCTCCATCCGCTGTTCAGCAAGAACATCATCATCAAGGATGTCACCGTGAGGAACCCGGCCTGGTCGGTGAACGGTGACGGCCTGGACATCGACGCCTGCGAGAACGTGATCCTCACCGGGACATCATTCGATGTGGGAGACGATGCCATATGCATAAAGTCCGGCAAGGACGAGGACGGCAGGAGGCACGCGGTTAAGTGCAGGAACCTTCTCATAAGCAATTGCACCGTTTATAGCGGACACGGCGGATTCGTGGTAGGAAGCGAGATGAGCGGAGGAGTGGAGAACATCAAGGTAAGCGACTGCGTCTTCAACGGCACCGACGTAGGGCTGCGCTTCAAGAGCACCCGCGGACGCGGAGGAGTCGTAAAAGACATATGGATTGAAGACATCCGGATGAAAGACATCATTAATGACGCGGTTATCTTCAACCTCTATTACGGCGGGAAGTCGGTCAGCGAGATGAAGGCGGAAGGCGTCGCGGCCGGAGGTACGGGGGATATCCCGAAGGTGGATGAGACCACTCCCCAGTTCAGGGACATCCACGTCAGTCGGGTGATATGCAACGGGGCGGCCAGCGCGATATACCTAAACGGCCTGCCGGAGATGCCGGTCAGCGGGATGGATTTCACGGACTGCATATTCAAAGCCTCGAAGGGGATTGAGATAAACCACGCCAGGGACATCAGCCTGACAGGGGTCAAGGTCATTACTCCGGAGGGCGACAGCATAATACGCAATGACGTCGAAAACCTGACAGTGAAATGAGGAAATTCTGTTACATCTTATATCTTACGGCGGTTCTCGCAGTCCTTCAGGCCTGCGGGAACAAGCCGTTTTCAGAGCAGGTGGTCAGGAGCGAAATGGCCCGCTGCCCCGAGGCGAGCTACCTGGACGGCCTGCAGGGCAAACTGAAGTGGAACTACACTACCGGCCTGGAGCTGAAGGCTTTCCTGGACGTTGCTGAGCGCTACGGAAGGGATGACATATTCAATTATGTCGAGAAGTGGTATGATGACATCATCTCGGAGGACGGGAAGATCGCTACCTACAAGCTGAGCAATTATTCCACCGACCACATATGCCCGGGAAAGACGCTGTTCCAGCTCCTGGACAGGACCGGGAAGCAGAAGTACCGCATGGCGATGGACACCCTTCGCAAGCAGCTTGCCGGGCACCCGCGCACCAGCGAAGGAGGTTTCTGGCATAAGGCCATATACCCTCACCAGATGTGGCTGGATGGTCTCTACATGGCCCAGCCGTTCTACGCGGAGTACGCCAGCCGCTATGAGAGCGGGGCACAGAGGGACAGTTCTTTCCGCGACATAATGAACCATTTCCTGGTGGTGGCGCACCACACTTTCGATCCTTCCACCGGGCTGTACCGCCATGCGTGGGATGAGTCGAAGCAGATGTTCTGGTGCGACAGCGTCACCGGTCAGTCCGAACATGCATGGGGACGGGCACTGGGCTGGTACGTGATGGCTATAGTGGAGACCCTCCCCTACATTCCGGAGGGGACCCAGGGACGCGAGGAGGTAATCGGTATCCTCCAGGACATTTTCAAGACCCTTCCGGAGTTCGCCGACCCGGCCACGGGAATGTGGTTCCAGGTGCTCGACCAGCCGGGCCGCGAGGGCAACTACACTGAGGCAACCTGCAACGCGATGTTCGCATATGCCCTGCTGAAAGGGACGCGCCTGGGCTATCTGCCCGCGGACATGCGCCGCCTCGCGAAGAAAACATATGACAAGGTGATCTCGGAGTTCATCCGCAGGGACGCTGACGGGAACGTGGACCTGATCCGGTGCTGCGCAGTGGCAGGATTGGGCGGAAAAGACAACCGCAGCGGCAACTACGATTATTATATACACGAAAGAATATGTGACAATGACCCTAAGGGGATCGGTCCCCTTATCTGGGCCTCACTTGAAATGGAAAAATGAAAAACTTCAAAATTTTTCTGCTGATTGTCAGCACATTGGTATTCGTCGGCGGAGCCTGTGGCAAGATCAAGACCATCCCGACCCCGAAAGCTCCCGTCAACATTACCCTGGCTTCGGCTACCGAGACATCCCTGACGTTCCAGTGGAGTAGTGTAAAGGATGCTTCGTCATATGAGTGGCACCTTTCCTATACCGACCCCATTTCCGGACTCGGAGGGGCCAAAAGCGGTTCTACGATGACCAATGATGTGACCATCGAAGGGCTTTATCCCGGGACCAGGCACACTCTCCAGCTCCGTACCGTGGCCTTCGGGCTGCTTTCCGAATGGAGTGAGAGTGTCGAGGCTATGACCCAGGGCAATCCCCCGTCGATCTATTACGACAAATTCAAGATCCCGGCACATGAGGAGGATAACGTGGCCAGGGCTTTCCCGGGCGCCGAGGGCGGCGGAATGTACACTACAGGCGGCCGCGGAGGCGATGTCTATCATGTGACCAACCTTGAGGACAGCGGTGAAGGATCGTTGAGATGGGCTGTCGGAAAGAGCGGCAAGAGGACGATCGTGTTCGACGTAGCCGGCATCATCGAGCTCAAGAGCGACCTGAAGATCACCAACGGTGACGTTACCATTGCAGGACAGACAGCTCCCGGCGACGGCATATGCCTTAAGAACTACACCACTTTCGTCGATGCTGACAACGTCATAATCAGGTATCTGCGTTTCCGCCTGGGTGAAGGCGGTGACCAGTCCAAGGCCGAGGATGCATGCTGGGGACGCCGTCACGACAACATAATCCTGGACCACTGCTCGATGAGCTGGTCCATCGACGAGTGCGCCTCATTCTACGAGAACGAGTTCTTTACGATGCAGTGGTGCATTCTCTCGGAGAGCCTCAACAAGTCTTCCCATCCTAAGGGGAACCATGGCTACGGTGGCATATGGGGTGGCAAGAACGCTTCGTTCCACCACAACCTGCTGGCCAACCACAACAACCGCACTCCCCGCTTCGACCATCCGCAGATATACGAGAATCCTTCCAACCCTGCCCGCAGGGGCTATGTGGACTACCGTAACTGCGTGAACTACAACTGGGGCTCAGGCGACGGCTGCTACGGCGGCAACGGATCCTACATCAACATGGTCAACAATTACTACAAGCCCGGAAAGGCGTCCGCAAACAGGAAGTTCATCCTGGCCCAGGGGCTCTACAAGCAGGATAACGGGGCATATGCAACCTACCAGTATCCCTACATCTACATCAGCGGCAACGTCCACACCGGTAATGAGACCATTACAAAGGACAACGCTGCCGGAATAGACTGGGACATCAGCACCAATCCGACCACCGGTGAGACTATTTCAAAAGACGGCCATGTAGTGTCTTCTCCCTATGTCATCACGGGTAAAGACGGTGCAATGGCATATGTCTCAACACACAGCGCAGCAGACGCATTCAAGGTGGTCTGTGACTATGCAGGGGCCTCTCTGGTGCGCGACGCGGTGGACATAAGGGCGGTTACGGATGCCAAGAGCGGAGCCCCTACTTTCAATGAAGGAGGAAACGGAAGCACCGGCGGAATCATTGACAACACTGCCGCAGTGGGCGGATGGCCGGAGTACAAGAACGGAACCGTCACAGACACTGACCGCGACGGGATGAGCGACTCTTTCGAGGACGAGTTCGGACTGGACAAGAAGAATCCTTCGGACGGCAAGACCATCACCCTCGACAGGAACGGACGCTACACCAATCTGGAAATGTATCTTGCATGGATAGTCCGTGACATCACGGCCGCCCAGGTTGCAGGAGCGACATATACGAAATAATAAACAACAATACCACAGTTTAATCACTTTTCACTTATTATCCCTATGAGAGGTATCATTTACAGACTTGCCGTCTGCCTCGTGGCCCTTGGATGCGCACTGTCGCTCCAGGCACAGCCGAAGACAGTTACCGGTATAGTCAAAGACGCGAACGGGGAACCTGTGATCGGAGCCTTCGTGCTTATCGAAGGCACCAGCACGGGAGCGAGTACGGGAATTGACGGAGACTACAGCATTACAGTCCCGGACCCGGCAACCGCTGTTCTCCAGTTCTCCCTTATCGGAATGAAGACCGTTTCCGTGCCCGTAAACGGCAAGTCCACTATTGACGTAGTCCTCGAGGATGACGTCAATGTCCTGGACGAGACAGTCGTCGTGGGATACGCCACAGTCAAGAGACGCGATCTTCTCGGTTCAGTTTCATCAGTCGGAGCAGACAAGATAGCCGAGCAACCGGTAACATCTGTTAGCCAGGCACTTGCAGGAAAAATGGCCGGTGTCTCCGTGATCACCACCGAAGGTGATCCCGACGCAGACATCAAGGTACGTGTCCGTGGTGGCGGTTCCATCACCCAGGACTCTTCCCCGCTCTACATCGTGGACGGTTTCCCGGTTGAATCCATCAACGACATTTCCTCATCCGAGATCCAGTCGATCGACGTCTTGAAGGACGCTTTCTCGACCGCAATCTACGGATCGAGGGGTGCTAACGGAGTCGTCATCGTCACCACCAAGGGTGCTGCCAAGGGAGCAAAGACCACTGTCAACCTGAACTCCTACTACGGATTCAAGAAGATGGCCAACAAGAACGCCATCGTCCCGATGGATTCCGAGAACTTCACCAAGTTCCAGTACGAGCTCGGAATGCTGAGAGGCAACATTTCCAGCGTCTATAACTCCTATTTCGGATCTTTCGACGACATTGACCAGTACATCGGACTGCCGACCAACGACTATGTCGGAATGATCTTCGGCAACACCGGAACTACTTTCTCCACCGACGTTTCGATCTCGGGCAACGGGGACAAGTTCCGCTGGACCCTGGGATATGCCCACCTGGATGAGAAGGCCATCATGATGAACTCCAACTACAGGAGGAACAACCTGAACTTCAAGGGTCAGTTCAATCCCTGGGAGCGCACCACAGTCGATGTCAATGTCAGGTACGCCCACACTGTAGTACGCGGCGCCGGAGCCAATTCACTCAATGACGCTTCCAGATCAACTTCAAGCAGCGGCCGACTGAAACACTCCATCATCTACCAGCCGATTCCCGTAGCGACCAACTTCGTTGGCGAGGACGACGAGGAAGATTATGGCGATGCAGTCAATCCTCTCCAGGCTGTCAGGGACAACGACAGCCGCAAGGACCGCGAGACCTGGAATGCCAACGCGGCCTTCACATGGGAGCCCATCAACAACCTCAAACTCAAGACCGAAGGCGGTCTGGAGGTATATGGCCAGAAAGAGGACAAGTTCTACGGAATGAGTACATATGATGTGCGCCAGACCAATTTCGACGGCCCGAATGAGAAGCTCATTGAAGACAGCCGTCACCGCTGGCGCAACACCAACACGGTGAGCTACAATTTCGAGGAGCTCATCCCCAACAAGGACCACAGCCTGGACGTTCTCCTGGGAGAGGAGATGACCCTCACCAAGACCACCAAACTCAGCCTTGAGGCCGATGGCCTGCCGTCATTCTACGATTTCGACATGGCCCGTCACTTCATGACATCGGGAACTCCGACCACTATCTCCAACTACTATTATCCGGACGACAACCTGGTGTCCTTCTTCGGACGTGCCAACTACGACTACAAGCATAAGTATTCAGCAGGACTCACCCTCCGCGCCGACGGTTCCTCCAAATTCTCCAGGGGCAACCGCTGGGGCTTCTTCCCCTCGGCCGCAGCTTCCTGGACCATGTCCAACGAGCCCTGGCTCCAGGACAAGAGCTGGATCGACATGCTGAAACTGCGTTATTCCTTCGGAACCGCCGGTAACAACAACATCCCCTCGGGCCTGATGGCAAAGGTTTACACCCCGCAGGCAGCCATAAGCAAGGAGCACTCGATCTCCAGCAGTGATGTTTACATGACCGTCGGTACCATAATGGACAATCCGGACCTGACCTGGGAGACCACCTACACCCACAATATCGGTGTGGACTTCAGCTTCTTCAGGAGCAAGGTGACAGGTTCTCTCGAGGTTTACCAGAACGACACCAAGGACCTCCTTATCCGCTACCCGATCAGCGGCGCAGGTTACCTGTACCAGTACCGCAACATCGGTTCGGTGCGCAACAGGGGTGTCGAACTCTCCCTCAACATGCCCATCGTGACCAAAGAGGACTTCTCTCTCAACATCACGGGCAACGTCGCCTACAATGTGAACAGGGTCACCGACCTGGGCGGAGTTCCCTCCATCCCCGGACAGACAAACTGGCCGTCCACTGAAGTCGGTATAGACTACCTGGTAGAGAAGGGCGAGCCCCTCGGCAACATGTACGGCTACATCAGCGACGGTTTCTACACCACCAATGACATGACCTGGAACGGCAGCAAGTGGGTCCTCAACGAAGGAGTCGTGGACTGCACCTCGATGCTGACCTCCACCTTCCTGCGTCCCGGAGCTCCCAAGTACAAGAGCCTTGACGGTGACACCACTCCCGACAGGACCGTCATCGGAAACGCTGCTCCTGATTTCCAGGGCGGTTTCGCATTCAACGGTTACTTCAAGGGCTTCGACTTCAGCGCCAACTTCACCTACATGATCGGCAATGATGTCTACAATGCCAACAAGATAGAGTTCAACTCTTCCCGCAAGTACACCACCCTGCGCAACCTTTCCAACATGATGGATGTCGAGAACCGCTGGACCAACATCGACTGGAACACCGGTGAGCTCATCAATGACGCTGCGACCCTCGAAGCCATCAATGCCGGCAAGACCCTGTGGTCGCCTTTCATCCAGAACGCTACATTCAGCGACTGGGCTGTAGAGGACGGATCTTTCCTCCGCCTCCAGAGCGCGACCATAGGCTACACCATCCCCGAGAAGGTGACCCAGAAGGTGCACATCAAGAAACTCCGCGTCTATGCGACCGGTACGAACCTCTTCCTCCTGACCGGATACAGCGGTTACGACCCCGAGGTCGACACAAGGCGCGACACCCCGCTTACCCCGGGAGTGGACTGTTCTGCATATCCGAAGAGCATCGGATGCGTATTCGGAGTCAATCTTACCTTTTAATTGACGCAGGCATATGAAAAATACATTCAAATCCATCCTTCTGATTGCGGCTGCGACCTTTACCCTCGCTTCCTGCAACAACCTGCTCGACACCGACTCTCCTTCCACCCAGGAAGCATCGGTAGTGTACTCCAATTACACATATGCCGAACAGGCCATATACTCGATACACCAGACTTTCTGCAACCAGAACAGCTATCGCGGACGTTTCCTTCCCTGGTACGGCTTCAACACCGACATCGAATGGTTCGTGGACGGTAAGGCCAACAACGTCAAGACAGAGATAGTCAACTACAGCATCTCCGTCAATGACGGCCAGCTCAACACCGGTGAGAAGAACTGCTGGGCGGACATGTACAGCGGAATCGAAAGGGCCAACCTCGCCATCGAGGGTCTCCTGGCATATGGAGACATCCAGAACAAGCCGGAGATGGCTTACCTCTACGGTGAGGCTCTCACCCTGAGGGCCATGATCTACTACGACCTGATCAAGGCCTGGGGTGATGTTCCCGCCCGTTTCTCTTCCCTCACTTCCGAGACCATGTACGTTCCCAAGTCCAGCCGCGACGTGGTCTTCGAGCAGATCCTTTCCGATCTTGACACGGCCATTCCGCTGCTCTACTATCCCGGAAAGAACGCTGCGACAATGACTACCGACAGGGTCAACAAGGTGTTTGCCGAGGGCCTCTACGCAAGGATCGCCCTGCTGGCATCCGGATATGCCCTCCGTCCTGCGGACGGCAAGGAAGGTACCGGCGACGCAGGTTCAATACGCCTGAGCTCTGACGAGAACCTCTCCAAGTCCGTCCTCTATCCCAAGGCCCTGGCCTACCTCAAGGATGCCATCACATCCGGTACGGCTTCCCTGTACGAGGATTACGAGACCCTTTGGAGGAACTTCAACAATATGGACCTGACCGCAGGCAAAGAGGTGCTCTTCAGCATCCCCTTCGGTCCCGATCCCAAGAAACTCACCGGTGACCCGCGTGGCCGCTGGAACTACCATTTCGCAATCGACGCCGCTTATTCTCCCGTCGGAGGTAAGGGTGGTGACGCCGGCCCGACCCCGAACTTCTGGTTCAAGTTCGACCCGAACGATGTCCGCCGCGACATTACCTGCGCCAACTTCAATTTCGACGAGAAAGCCGCCCCGGTCGCCAACAAGACAATCGCCACCTGGTACTTCGGAAAATACCGCTTCGACTGGATGGAGACCATGCCTTACAATGGCGGTGACAACGACGGAATCAAGCCCATCGTAATGCGCTACAGTGACATCCTCCTGATGGCCGCAGAGATCGAGAACGAACTCAACGGTCCTTCTCAGGCAAAGCAGTACCTCCTGCCTGTGCGCGAACGCGCTTTCAAGGGTAACGAGAGCATGGCCGAGGATTACGTGAACGGCCTTTCCGACAAGGATGCTTTCTTCAATGCAATAGTGGACGAGCGCGCCTTCGAATTCTGCGGCGAGTTCCTCCGCAAGGCGGACCTCATCCGCTGGAACCTCCTCGGCAGCAAGATCAGGGAGACGAAAGCAGACCTTGAAGACCTTGGAAACATGACAGGAAACTACGCCGGATTCTCCGGAAACCTCTGGTGGAGGGAGAACGAGAACGGTGACGGAATCGAGTTCAAGGGACTCTCCAAGGACGAGACTTCTTCTCCCGGATCCGACTGGACCGAACTGAAGAAATACGTCAGCCCCGAGGCCTTCTCAAAGGACGGAAAACTGGACAGCTACTACGCCAACGATCCTGACACCAAGCAGTTCTGGCCCATCTTCCAGTTCATCCTTGACAACAGCCAGGGTTACCTGGTCAACGACTACGGTTATTGATTACCCTGAATCCTAGACGATATGAAAATAATGAATAGAATAAGTTTCCTCGCCCTGGCTGTGGCCGGCCTCTTCGCAGCGGCCTGCTCCTCCATTGAGGAAGAGAACGGGGTCCTCGGTCTTACCAGGTGCCTCGAACCCCTGGGACTCTCCGCCGACATCAAAGGCGGGGACAAGGTGATTTTCGACTGGAAGGTCACAAAGGACGCCGCCCAGTACAACCTTGAAGTCTTCTCGGACGAAGCGATGACCTCATCGGTCTTCTCCAAGACCATCAACGCTTCCGACGTTCCCTACACCATCCAGCTTGATGCTGACGAAGTCTACTGGTGGCGTGTCCAGGCGACCAACGCCGCCGCCGGACTGCTCGAGTCTAAATGGGCCGTGGCCAAAAGCTCGGTCAAGACATATGCAGAGCGCGACAACCTCTTCCTGGAGGTAACTGACAAGACCTCTACCTCCATCTCTGTGGCCTGGTCCAAAGAAGTTTCCGACTACAAGGACGTGGACCACATCGAGTACGGAGTCCTCACCGGTGACGGCGATAAGGTCACCTACACCCTGACCCCGGAAGACATCGAAAACGCATGCGCAACCATCAGCGACCTCACTCCTTTCACCCAGTACGTGGTCACCCTTTACTTCAGTTCGGCTCCCCGCGGCGAGATCAACGCCTACACTGCAGCCAACACCGAGGGCTTCACCATCGTCAAGAGCATGGATGAGCTCCGCACCGCCCTCAAGACTCCGGGCGTCAAGATCCAGCTTCTCCAGGAAGGTTCTCCCTACCAGATGGAAGAGGGAGAGGTCCTGGACATAGTCGGTGAGATGACTATGGTCGGTGAGGAAGGCGCTGACGGTTCCAAGCCCGTCATAAAGGGTGAATTCAACGCCATCGCTACCACCACCGGCGCGATCATATTCGAGAGCGTCGAGCTCAACGGTTACGGCAAGCGCGGCTTCACCTTCCAGCTCAAGGAGAACGCAAAGATCAGCGATCCTGTCGCAATCAGCGAACTCACCTTCCGCAACTGCGTCATCACCGAGTACACCAAGGGTCTCATCTACGAATGGGGACAGCCCTTCAACCTTGGCAAGCTCATATGGGACGGCTGTATCATCGACAAGGTCAATGAGAACGGTCTCGGCGGCGGCGATGTGATCGACTTCCGCGGCACGGCCAGCGCTCCGCTTTCCATTATCGGTGAGATCCAGCTGGTCAACAACACCATCTCCAACGGCGGACGTGCATTCCTCCGCCTCGACTTCCCCCAGTCACTGGGTGCCATCAAGTTCGACGGCAACACTCTCTACAACATATGCCTGTCCAACAACAGCAACAACAGCGGTATCATCTCGCTGCAGACCGCTCCGACAGAGATGTCGTTCAAGAACAACCTCATCCTGTCGATGAGCAAGTACTCCAGGCTCGGAAACGGCGTCACCACGGTTTCTTCCGGCGGATTCGACGGCTTCAAATACTGGAACGGAGTTTCATATGACAACAACTGGTACTATGATGTAGTCTACGATCCCGACAGGACCGAAACCAGCAGCGACACGGACCACAACTTCTTCAATGCCCGTTTCCCGCTCTCGAGCGCTACCGCCCTTTCTGCTGATCCCTGCTTCAACGCGGCCGGCGGAATGTTCAACCTGACCAACAGCAAGCTCGTAGAAGCCAAGGTCGGAGACCCGAGGTGGTGGACTGCATATGTAGAGTCTCCCGAGGACCTTACCCTCGGCACCGTGGAAGGTTCCCACACCTGGAACTTCTCCGACGCCAAGCTGTTCTCCGGTACCATAAGCAAGGAGATGGTCCGCGACCTTCTCTACATCAACGCATCCGGAGACAACGCCATCACAGTTGACGGCGGAGTGATGAACTTCACCGCAGCCACCGTCACCTCCAAGAAGGGAGTTCCGGTTGAAGGCTACTTCGCATTCAAGGTAGCAGGCCCCGGCTCTGTCATAGTCAAGGCCGAGGATCCCGCCGGCGCCAACAGCCACGTAATAGTAGGAACAGGCCCGCTTGACGGCTCCACAGTGACCGTAAAGGGCGGCGCTGCCGCTATCGCAGAGTCTTCGACTCCGGTCAAGATCCCCATCACCACCATTACCGAAGAATCATATGTATATGTCTGGGTATCAGGTCCCGCCGCTATCAGCAAGCTGGCCTGGAGCACTGACGTAAGCCCTGTCAACACTTCTCTGCCCGCACCGGCTCCCAAGGCCGAACCCGGAAGCGTTACCGCCGGTGAAGCCACCGACATCGTAATCTCCTGGGAGGCAGTCGAGAACGCCGGAGGCTACAGTGTCATGTTCAACGGCAAGACATATGCTGTGGAAGAAGGAGCACTGAGCTACACCCTCTCCGGTACTACGGTCGGAATGCTCGATCCGGGCAGCTACACTGTCCAGGTCTTCGCCAATCCTGGTGAGGATGACATCTACAACACCGAGTCCGCTGCCGGAACGGCCGCATTCGCCATCCTGCCGAAGGCTGACTCCGGTGGAGAGACCGGAACTATCGTACGCGATGTGGACCAGCTCAATGCTGCCCTCGCCGCCAGCAAGGAGGAGATCATCCTCGCGGGCGACGGTACGTTCGACTTCTCCGCCGCTGAGACCAAATCCCTTTCCCCGATGGCTTCCGTGAAGCTCATCGGACAGGACGGGGCAACGGTTACCGGAGCGAACTTCTCTCTCACCAGCGCTTCTGAAGAAGTAGCTCTCGAGAACATCAAGTTCGTGGCCGGCGGCCAGAGCAACTTCATCGAGTTCTCCGCTGACGGCGCGGCAATGACTTCCCTCAAGGTCACCGGCGTCGCTATCGACGGTTATTCCAAGAGCGTAATCTACGGAAACTCCGAGAGCAACAATGTCGGCGAAGTGGTCTTCAAGGGCATCACTGTCACGAACCACGGCACCGGCCAGGGTATGTTCGACTTCCGCAAGGGAGAGTACAGCACCATCCAGATCACCGAGAGCACCATCTCGGGCGGACGTGATTTCATCCGCGTTGACGGCGGTGTGGTAAACGGTGTCATCGACATCAGCAAGAACACCCTCTACTCGCTCAATCCGGGCAACAACGGCAACGGAGTCCTTTACGTAAGGTCTACCAGCAACAACACCTACACTGTGACGGACAACCTCTTCCACACCCTTACCGCCCTCCTGGCCAAGAAGGAAGGGGTGAAGGTGCCTTCCATGTCGAATAACTTCTACTATGGAATGGGAGAGAATGTCTTCACCGGCATTATCACCCAGGAGATTGCCACCGCCGGTGGCGGAGTCGTCATGACTGCCGATCCTGTCAAGAATGCCGCGAGCGGAGACTTCACCCTCACCAGCGGACTCGCAATGAGCAGCAAAGTCGGTGACCCGAGGTGGAATCCTTCATATGACGGCGGCGCTACAGACAGCTTCCTCGTCAAGAGCGTCGAAGAGTTCGATGCAGCCATAGCAGCCGGCAAGAAGGAGATCACCTTCGCAAATTCCGGCTCTCCATATGACCTGACTGCGTCTCCCGTCATCGTGGTGGCTGACGTCCGCCTCAGCGGCGAGTCCGGCGGAACTCCCGCCGTCACCCTGCCTCAGATCGATCTCGAGGGCGACATGGGAAGCATCATAGTCGAGAACCTGGACATCACCGGTCCGAACGGCAACCTCTTCAATGTGAAGACCGCCGGTACGATCGACAAGGTGATAATCCGCAACAGCTCGATCAAGGGTGTGGCCAAGAGCATATGGTATGACAATGTGGGATCTACCGTCTCTGCATTGACTATCAGCAATGTGAACCTCAGTGAACTGGGCGCCGGCCAGGGTACGGTCGACATCCGCAAGGGAAGCTACACCTCGGTAACCATCGAGAACAGCACAATCACCGGCGGACGTGACCTCATCCGCTCGGACGCAAATACCATTACCGGTTCCGCGGCAATCAACAACAACACCATAGTCGATGCCTGCACCGGCAACAGCAACGGTATCCTTTACGTCCGTTCGACTCCTGAGTCATATGTGGTGAAGAACAACCTCATCATGTTCTCGGAAACGGCTACGAAGACCCTCGGCAAGTCCGGAGTCACCGTTCCCGCCATGAGCGCAAACTTCTTCTACAATGTGACCGACGACTATTTCAAGCATCTTGACACGGATGGCGTGACATATGTCGGAGGCGGCATTCCCAAGGAGGACGCTCTCGCAGGCGGCGGCGTGGTCCTGACATCCAGCCCGGTGAAGGATATCACCGGCGGAAACTACACTCTTACTGACGCCCTCGCGCTCGGAAGCAACGTCGGTGACCCCGACTGGAACCCGAATGCAGGCAAGGTCATCACCGACATCACCGTTTCCAACGTAGAGGAGTTCCTCAACGCGGTGAGCGCCGGAAAGACCGCAGTCACCCTGAAGTACGGGACATATGATTTCCGTACCACCGACAACTCTACCGGTGACATCGCCCTTGAGGCCGGCATCACCATTGTGGGCCAGACCAGGGGTGGCAAGGGCCCGGAAATCCTGGGTAACCTGCAGCTCAAGACCGGAATCAGCACCCTGGTGCTCCAGAACCTGTATTTCAATGGATCCAACGCCATCGGAAACGCTATCAACCTGGCTTCCGCAGTAAGCGCAGAGAAGGTGCTGGTAAGCGGTTGCGAGTTCAGCGGCTTCACCAAGAGCGTCTTCTACGCCAGCCAGGAAGGAACGGCCCTCGGGACAGTCACATTTGACAAGAACCTGGTGCATGACATGGGTACAGGTCAGGGAATGCTCGATATCCGCAAAGGAACCATCGGCACCCTCATAGTGTCCAATTCCACATTCTACAACGGAGGACGTGATTTCCTCCGTTGTGATGCCGGAATCGCAGGAAGCGTCGCCATCAAGAACAACACCTTCGCCGGATGTTCAGTCGACGCAGGCAACGGTCTTCTCTGGGTACGCAGCTGCGCAGACACTCCTTCCAAGTACACCGTGTCCAAGAACCTGTTCGTGAACATCGGCGGCTCTTCCAAGCTCGCTAAGACTGGGGCTACCGTTCCGGTAATGGACAACAACTTCTTCTTCAACGTTGGAGAGTCCTTCTTCAAGGAGGGCACCAGCGCTATCAGCCAGGAAGTTGCCACCGGAAATGGCGGAGCAGTCCTCTCTGCAGATCCCTGCACCGACTCGGCTGCCTACAACCTCAAGGTCACTGACGCTTCGGTCAAGGCTGCGGGCGCCGGAGATCCCCGCTGGCTGTAAACTGGACATGCATATGAAAACAGAAGATGGCTCGGACCGGGTCATCTTCTGTTTTTTCTTCCCCCTGCCCCCCCCCCGATTGACCGATTCCCTGAGGTTCCCCTGATTCCCCTGAGGCTCCCCGATTCCCCTGATTCCCCCCGAGCACTCCGATTGACCGTGTTTTGTAACTAGTTGATCTACCGTCATTTCCTTGAAGTTCCTCCCCTAAATTCGGGGGAGGGACTTCAAGGAATACCCTGTGAATCAAGGAAATACAAAACACGGTCAAAAAAGATTTGTTTAAACGGATAGTTCTTTGTAGCATTGCAATGATATAATTGTTGATGTATGAGGGGACGGAGAAACAGAGTCTATCGTGAGGGATGCGCACATCATCTTTATCTCAAAGCGCTGGAAGGGAATGTCTTGTTTTATAGAACGGAAGATTATATTTTTTTCCTTACACTATGTTACGTCCTGACTAGACGTCATGGGATAGGGCTGGAAGCTTTCTGCATTATGTTCAATCATTTCCACGCCTTTGTCAAACCTGTGCCCAGGGAGGTCTTCACCGATTTCTGCCGCGACCTGCAAAGCATATTCGCTAAAGAATACAGCAAAGAGTACCGCCGGAGCGGGCCACTTATGATGGAAGCGGGGTATGCTCCCAAGTCTTCCCACAAAAGCATTCTGTCCTGTCTTGTCTACATATTCAACAATCCGGTTGCCGGAAAGATAACACGAAACGCGCCTGACTACAAATGGAACCTGCTGGCATACACCGCCAGCGCAAATCCTTATTCTGAAAAGATTGTCAAGAGAAGGTGCAGTTCAAGGATGAGAAGGGCCCTGGGGGTTGTCGATCTCAGTTTCAAGCAAGGGCTTTATTTGAATTATGCTATCCAGAAAAGGATCTTCCAAAGTCTGACAGGAGCAGAAAAGAAACAGGCGGTAGACTATATTGTCAACATATTCTATCCGGTAGACAAGTATGCCGTCATCAGGCGTTTTGAATCATATGAAAAAGCTGTCACGGCCATGAATGCTTCAACAGGAGCCGAGAACGATTTGTCCGAACCTTGGGAGGATTATTCTGTTTATCTCAGAATGCTCCGTGCGACTCTTTCTTCAAAACTGGACTTTTGCGATTACAGATTTCATGAGATGGGCGAGGATGATCAAGTTTACCTTCGGAGAATTCTGTCAAGGGTTCCCGGTTGTACTCAGGAGCATTTAAGCCGGTTCCTGCACTTGTAACTGAGGCCGGATGTATGTAACTTTGTCCTGTGAATCAACATACATACCTTATGAATATGAAAAGATTTCTTCTGTGCTTTGCGATGGCCCTGGGGACATGCATGGCTCTGTGCGCACAAGGCCCGTCACAGAATATGAAAGAGCTCCGCCTGGGCATAGGTGTACGCGGCCCGGTGGGCCGTTCGCTCGGATGGGGATCCTCTGAAATATTCAGTCTGACATATGCCCGTTACGGAATGAGAGGCATCGGATATCGGGTCGGTGCCGAGTATATGCCCCAGAATATGGAAATTGATTCATATTTCGGAGTGCCGGTGGCCTTTTCGGTGCGGACGCGTGACCGCAGTTTCTCTGAGTCGGTAGTAACCGGAGTTGAGGCCGCCGCTGCCGGAGCTGTCCGTGACGCCATCTATGGCTATGAACCCACGGCTCAAAGCATCATCGGGGATTTCCTCCTGGGACTTCTCAACCGTGCAGAATTTTTCGCCGGCCTCACGCCAGGCTACATCGCAGGAACTAATACTCCTGTCAAGGAATCCTATTCCGGATCGGTGACCAGCCAGAAGACCCTGAGGTTGGACAACCGGTTCTCCATCACGGCCGACGTAGGATTCTCGATGTCATTCCGTATCGGACGGGTCAATCTCGGAATCGTCCCGTCCGTCCATTATTTCCTGACCAAGAATTTCGTAAGCGTCACATCTTCAGGAAATTCCACAGGCGATGGAGACGCCATAGTCACCGAGACCCCCGTCCGGTTCCAATACTCAGTCCTGGGGGCTATCGGTTACACTTTCTAAGATACAGCCGCGTTCACACTAAGATACAGCCGCACCCACGTCACTTGATGTTGGGGCAGCTGGGTTCGGGATGACGGTCCGGATTCCTTGCATCGTAGTAGTAGAATCCCTTGGTGTCCATCCAGGAATAGACATATTCCAACCTGCGGAGGAAATCGTCAAAATCCCGGTTCACTGACCAGGCTTGCTCCGCGAGGGCGAAGATACGGGGATAAACCATGAAATCCACCCGGTTGGAATTATGCACATGCTCCGTCCAGAGATTAGCCTGGACACCCAGCACAAGCGGAGTTTCCTCGATCTCATATTCGTAAAGCTTCTGGATAGTATTGAAGTATTGGATCCTCCCCTTATGGCCGTATTTATGGTTTAGCTCCTGGCAGTTGTCCAGATACATCGGCCGGCTAGGGCACACGACCGTCCTGAAGCCTGAGGCCTGTGCATCTTTGAGCACTTCAGGTTTATCTGTATGCCACCACAGCAAAACGGCAGAATCAGAAGGAATGCCGCTTACGACCAGGTCATCCCATGCAAGGACTTCCTTTCCGAGGGAAGCCACTATAGCCCCTACTCTACGTCCGAAGTAATTCTGGACCTCCTGGACCGCAGTATATCCTTCCTTTTTCACAAGCGCTCCGACTTCGGGCAGATCCATCCATTTTTTGTTCTGGACTTCGTCCCCTCCTATATGGAGATACCTGCCCGGAAACAGTCCCGACAATTCAGTCAGGATAGTCCGGATAATCTCATATGTCTTTTCGCTTCCCGGATTGACTGTACTGTTAAAGCCATCGATTTCCGGAATGGAACGGACCAGCGCACGCGCATGCCCGGGCATATCGATTTCCGGGATGACCTCTATATGCCTTTCAGCGGCGTATCGCACAATCTCGCGGATTTCGTCCTGGGTATAGAATCTCGCAGGGGCATTCCTGTCCGTTTCACAACCTATCGCACCGATCTGGGTGAGCTGCGGGAAAGCCTTGATCTCAACCCTCCATCCCTGATTGTCGCTCAGATGCCAGTGAAAGCGGTTGAGCTTGTACTCAGCCATCATGTCCAACAGTTCTTTCACCTTCTCCGTGCCGAAGAAGTGACGTGCCTCATCAAGCATGAAGCCCCTCCACGTAAACCGCGGAGAATCTTTTATAGTGCCAAGATAAAGCTGATCGCAACGGACAAGCTGACCGAGGGTCTTTTCAGCATAGAAGCGCCCGGCATCCGAAGAGGATTTGATGACAACTCCCTTCTTCCCGATTTTAAGTTCATATGCTTCAGGACCGAGTTTGCCGGAACGCACATAACGGACCTTGGAAGCATATCGCTCTTCCATCTTCTGCTCTCCCATATGGACTTCCCTGGGAGCAGGGACGACCCCGAGTGAAACGGACAGCAGAATAATACCGAATATATTCATCGCCTGGACTTTAAAGGCGCCGGCAGGCCCTTACTTCCCGATGAATGTGTCACGCATGGGGTTGAAGCAGTCGATCAGGATACCTGTCTCAAGGCAGGTGCAGCCATGCTCGACGTCGGGTTCCATGTAGAGGGCGTCACCCTTGGAAACGATCTTGGTTTCGCCGCCGATGGTGAATTCGAATTTACCCTCAGCCACGTACGTCACCTGGGTGTGGGGATGGGCATGGACTGCTCCGACCTCACCGGCATCGAAGCTGACCTTTACCATCATGATGTTGTCGTTGTAGCCAAGGATCTGGCGCTCGGCCCCACCGCCGGCATCCTGCCAAGGCGTGCTGGCCTCGAATATGAATTTCCCGCTTTCGTTTGTCATTTTCTGTGAGTTTTTCGTTCCACATGATATTGCAGAGGCCGCTACAACCACTGCAAGCAAAACTGAAAATACTTTTTTCATTTCGTTTGTGTTATAGTCTGTTTTCAAATGTAGCAATATTTTGTTGAATTTGGTTATGGTAAAGAACAGGAAAATTACTATATTTGCACCCGCTTAGTGCAATCGGGGTGTAGCGCAGTTGGTTAGCGTACGCGTCTGGGGGGCGTGAGGTCGCTGGTTCGAGTCCAGTCACCCCGACAAAGCACGACAGAAGGAGGCTGAAAAGTCAATCGACTGATCAGCCTCCTTTTTTTTGTTTCCCGGACTGTTCTCCCGGCCATGTACCGGAAGCCGTCTCGCTTCGCTCGACCCCACCGTGAGCGTTTCACGCCACGGTCCCCCCTCTTACGAGCCGAGGGTGGCTACGGGCTTCCGGTACATGGCCGGGAGACACTGAAACGATAGCCAGAACTGAAGAAACTTATTTGCTGTGGCCGGAGTGGACCAGATACTGCTCGGCGCGCCAGGTCATAGCCATGAGGAGAATGCAGAGGACACATGCCCCAATCAGCAGGATGAAGGTGGAACCCCATCCCCAGTTCTGCGAAGCATAACCCATCACCACATTGGCGAGGATAGCCGTACCGAGCACATATCCCATGAATCCAGTCAGTCCGGCGGCAGTGCCCGCAGCATTCTTCGGAGCCAGGTCGAGAGCCTGCACACCGATCAGCATCACGGGCCCGTAGATCAGGAAACCGATTGCGATCAGGCACCATATGACCACATTCAGGTTGTCCAGGTTCTGCCAATAGACGACGATTGCAACTCCGACAAGGAGCATGAAGATGATCATAGGCATAGCACGGCGTCCCTTGAAGACATGGTCGCTCACCCAGCCGCAGAAAAGGGTCCCCGGAATAGCTGCGAATTCATATGCGAAATACGCCCAACCGGCGCTTTTGATGTCGATTCCATTCTCCGTGAGGATGGTCGGCGCCCAGTCCAGGCATCCGTAGCGCACCATGTACACGAAGGCGTTCGCGAAAGCGATGTACCACAGGAGCTTGTTGGAAAGGACAGTCTTGAAAATCTGCTTGGTGGATATGGCTTCCTCGTCCTTCTCGCTGTAGTTCTGGGCGTAATTCCCGCTCCACTTCTCTATCGAAGGCAGTCCGCAACTCTGCGGCGTGTCACGGATCAGGGCATATGCGATAATCGCGATGAGGATGGCCACTGCGGCCGGGAAGAGGAAGGTTCCGACGAGGAAATACATCTGCTCGTTCGCCCCGTAGAACCAGCTTCCGAACCACACGGCGCCATATGCCGCCATAGGCCCGACGAGGGCCCCGCCCACATTGTGGGCGCAATTCCATATGCTCATCCACGTCCCGCGCTCACGTATCGAGAACCAGTGGGTCATCACCCTTCCGCATGGAGGCCAGCCCATACCGTTGAACCAGCCGACCAGGAAATTGATGGCGGCCATCAGAGCGATCGCAAGGCCCTTGTGAGCAGCCCCAATCCACTGGATCGGGACCACCATGAAGGCCATGGACAGCGCAGCCAGGATGAGGCCAAGAGGCAGGAAACGCCTGGCATTGCTCCTGTCCGAGATGCTCGCCATGAGGAACTTGGAAAAGCCGTAGGCGATAGCATTCATCGACAGGACCACTCCCAGCTCACCCTTGTCGAAACCGAACGGTTCGAGCAGGGGGATGGCCATGGAGAAATTCTTGCGGACGATGTAGAACCCGGCATAACCGATGAAAACGCCGAGGAAAACCTGCATGCGGAGGCGTTTGTAACGCTTGTCCGCTTCCGGACCTATCTGCTCAGGCAGGAATGATGGAGGTGTAAGGAATCCCATATGTTAACGTGTAGAAGACTGTCTTGTCACAAGGGTGGTGCCTATCAGGATCTCCTCCCCTTGGGTCTCTCCGCTGAGGAGACGGATCATGGCACTGGCAGAGGAGCGCCCCATCTCGAAAGGATGCTGGTCCACTGAACTCATTCTGGGCGAGACCAGGGATGTGAAGGTTTCATTTGCGGTTCCGACGATTCCGAAATCTTCGGGGACCTTCAGTCCGTGTTTCAAAGCGCACTCCAGCGCTCCAAGGGCCGAGAAGTCGCCTGAAGAATAAATGGCATCACATCCCGCAGCGATGGCCTTCACAGTGCTCTCATATCCATTCTCGCGGAGAATCGTATTCTCGTACACTATGTCCGGATCAAGAGGCATACCTGCATCGGCAAGTGCGGCCGCATAGCCCTCATAACGCCTCTTGAAGAGGATGGTATCCATGAATCCCACGAGGGCTCCGATACGCTTGTAGCCGTTATCAATCAAATGTTTCGTGGCAGTGTAAGCTCCCTTGAAATCGTCATTTATAACAATCGAACCGGGAAGGCCCTCGATCACCCTGTCGAACTGCACCAGCTTGACGCTCTCCCCGATGGCATCCAGGATATGCTCACCGGAGACCGTCTCCGATGAATGGGAAATCATGATACCGGCGACCTGCTCCCCGGCCAGCACCTTCAGCGCGGCCTTCTCATCTTCCAGGCGCTCGTGTGTCTGGCATATGACTACGGAATAGCCGGCCTCGCTGAAAACCGCTTCGGCCCCGCTGATCACATTGCCGAAGAATTCGCGGTTGATACGCGGTACTATGATTCCGACGATGTTGGTAGTCCCCTTGCGGAGGTTTGAGGCCATGACGTTGCGCTCATAGCCCAGTTCGCGCGCCTTCTTGAGGATTGCAGCCCTGGTGCTTTCCTTAACATATGGATTGCCGGAAAGCGCCCTCGACACTGTCGAAGGGGTTACTCCCAGAGCTACGGCTATATCCCGGATTGTTGTTGCAGACATTTTAAAACAAGTATTGGAAGCAGCACGGCTTCCAATACAAATATAAACATTATTTCCCTTTCCAGCAAACGTTTGCAGGGAGAAACTGCCTACTTTACCGGCGCATCCAGCGGGTACTCTTTCGAGGCGTTGCCCTTGACGATGACGATGCCGGGAGTCGCCGAACTTACAGTCTTGCCTTTCACCCGTATGGAACCAGGACGGTGGAAGACAGCGCATATGGTCGAGCCGTAGCGAACCGCCTGGCAGTCAGCAGTATTCGACAAGATTTTCACCTTCGGGGAACGCGCCCAGCTAGTCGCCACGCTCGGATTTCCTCCGGGAATCACTGCATATGCATATTTCCCTTCTCCGCTCCTGAGAGCCCCGTGGTCGATCCAGCACTTGAAGACCTTTCCCTTGACGATGGGCCCGTCATATGTCGGGGAGATAGGAGTCCAGGATCCTTCCTGCTCATCGGTGGTGACAATCAGCGGCTGCTTGTCAAGGGAGACATATGCATTCCCGTTGTGCCAAGCCCAACCCTTGCCCTGGCGGACAGACCCCTTGAGGTGGTTCTGCTCCAAAGCGGTGGTAACATCGCTGATTTCGGCACGGGAAGAAGTGATGCCGGCTCCGAGATTCAGCACGAAACCCGGGAAGAAGAACTGGGACTTCATGGCATGAAGGCCGTCCCTTTCCAGTTCCATTGTCGAAGCCATCACATCATCCCAGGCAAGGCCGCCGACATGCTTGGAGTTGTTCTGCCTCCCTTCCCTGGAATTATCCATCTTCAGGGGCAGTCCGTCCTCATATGTAGTCGTCCCAGGGATCTTGCGCCAATCCCAGATAGGAGGAATGTCGTCATACTCAGGGCCGTCCCTCATGATCAGAAGGGCACCGTCGGCAGAGAAGTTGCTCAGGGTGTTTTCCGCATTGGTCCTCTCGAATCCGATGGTCCTTTCGGAATGCATCCTGATGGAAGCATACCAGTCCTGTGCACGGTAGATTCCGCAGTCGGAACGCGGGAAGAACTTCGAACCAATAAGGGTATTCTCGTATTTCTCAGGCTCCAGATTGGTCATAGCCAGCTTCTTGAAGAACGAGTCGTTAAGCGCCTCGGCCAGGTTCTCCGCCACTACGGCGAAAGCATATGCCTTACCGGGACCGCTTTCGTAGAATGGCTGCCTCCCCCTGTAATTATGATCCATCACTCCGCGCCAGAAGGCCCATGAAAGACCCTTGCGGACGTAATTCTCAATGATCTGGATCTTCTCCTTGGAGAACTGATAGCTCGTGCCTTTGAACACCCTCATCCAGAACGACACGTTGTCGGCGAAAGCGAGGCCGTAATTGCCGAGCTGGATCTGCGGGCCGTGCTGATGGAACGACCAGTCTTCCTGGATTCCCTCTTCGGTAGTAACCTTTATTTCATCGTCGATCTCGGCGATTGCCTTACGCACGAGATCTTCATCTTCCATGAACAGTCCCCTCATGATGTTGATGCCTGCAAGCCAGACACGGTTCTGGCCCGTCATCCCGAACTTGGCATGGTCGAGGACAGCGAGACATCCCTCTATCTCTTTTTGGGACAATTCTTTCTGCAGCATGAGCATAGTCGACGCCATCTTCCTGGGGATTCCGATGTTGTTGTGCCACCAGTTAGGATTGATGGGGTGCTCCTCAATCCACCAATCCAGGGCGGCATGGACTATGTCATGAAGTTCTTTCGACTTGTAACCACCCGAGGCATATAGCTTTGAAAGGGCCTGGACACGGGCCATATGGACACCCGTATTCCAGCTGCCCCTGGACTGATCGGCATAATTCAGGTCCTTCCACTGCCTCTTGGACTTGTCGAACAGAGAGACCAGCCTCTCTCTCTCCTTGTCAGGCATTGCGACTTCGATGTACAGCTCCCTGATCTCACAGTTGTTCTGGTTGCCGTAATCAGAGTACTTGAGGAAGTTTTCGGCTGTCTTCGAGTTGACCGACCAGTCTGAGAGCTCTACTTTTACGTATGCGTTCCTCACCTCCCTGAGCTCTTTGAGAGAGTCGGCCCGGCCCGCAAAAGACATGCACAGGGCCGCGATGATCACAAGAGTCTTTTTCATTTGGCTGATAAAGTAGTAACGAATTTAACAGTCTTTCCGGCAGGTACCACCGCCGAATAACCGGCGATTGTGAAGTCGGCATTGGAAGGATCCCAAGTGCGCGGAGTCCATCCTGCCGGGCGCTCTGCGGACCAGGAAGCATAAACGGGCTTGACCGACGCGTCAGAGCTCTCTGCGGTCAGGACTATGGACTTGCCGTCCTTGGAAAGGGTTTCTCCGGCAGGCGAGACCTCAACCTTCGCGCCTGTCATCATCCTCCACTGCATCCTGGCGGCCATCCTGGGTTTGGCGGTAACCTCGTCCGTAATCCGGAGGACCTTGCCGTCGATAATCTGGGCCGTCCTGTGGACGGACGCCACCTGGTCGGCATATGCCGGGGTCAGGTCGAATTTCGCTCCCATGCACTCCGGCTTGTCATATGTCTCCTCCATCGTGGTGAGAGCAACGAGCTGGTCGGTAGCATGCAGCCTGTTTTTGACGCTTCCGTCGGTGTTCTCGAACAGCAAAGTGCTGTGGCATATGTTGTTCATCAGCAGGATATCCCAGCGCAGGGCGTTCTGGGCCATGTCCCAGAAGCTTCCACCGGCTTCGCGCAGGGCATTCTCCATCAGTGCATATGAAGGACGTGGGCGGTCCTCAGACCAGCGTACTCCCTGGGATTCGAAGACGAATGCCCCGGCATCCATATGTCCGTGGCTGTGGTATGCTCCGCCGCCCATCGCACCCAGATAAACATCTCCTTCATCGAAATTCCATCCGGTGTGCACCAGAACGACCGGCACTATACCCTGTCCGGACCACATCTCCTTGTCCGGCTTGACGGTTTTGGACGCATCGATCGGGAAATCCTTGATGAAACAGGGAATCGCAGCGGTGATTCGCTGCATTTCTCCTCCTGTGTACTTGTCTTCATTCAGGAGACGCAACTCGTTCACGAGCAGGGACTGGTCACCGGTCTTGGCGGCGAACCACCACATTCCACCATGGGGAACCTCCCTGCTGCTGCCTCCGTCGGCATATGAGAAGCAACCGTCGTTCGGAGATGCCATATAAAGCATATATTTGGCTGTGCCCATGAAACCCGGGGTCTGGGAAAGGCCCGCATCGTTTCCGAATGCGGTGTCCAGCATCTTTAAAAGAAGGGTCTCGAAACCGGTACCGTAGTCCCAGTATCCATAACCTTCAGGATAGGCACCATCCGGAGCATAAATGGCCTCCTGTGCACGCCTGTTGCTCGGAATGGCATCCTCAATGATACGGGTGCTGAGGACCTTGTCCTTCTCGTAAATGGCTATCGCGGCGGCTACCATTCCCGCGTTGCAGACCTGATTCCAGTTGTTCAGTCCGGTGACATACCACTGTTTGTCGCATATGTTCAATGCATATTCCACCATTTTCTCATGAGCCAGCGTCCTCACGTCGAGAGGAAGCTCATAGTAAAGCCAGTCATATGCAATTGCGACTGCGAGGGACATCTCGCCGGTGTCAAGGTAGTGCTGCGGATGCCAGTCCTTGAAAACGCATACTATGGAAAGATATTCCTTGGCTGCTTCGATGTACTTGGGGTCCTTCGTGATCCTGTAGGCATATGCGAAGGATGACAGGCCTTCGAGGGCTCTGCGGGACTGACCCAGAAGGCGCGTGTTGGATTCATCAAGTTTGTACTCGGGTACGATTTTCTTTTCTATGATTTCATCGGCCCGCTTGATGATTATGTCGTTGAATTTTCGGAGGGTCGAATATTCCGGACCGCCTTTTTTCAGTTTGCGGGACAGGTCCTTGAATCCGTCCGCGGTAATCATGATGCGGGGATGCCCGAGGGCTGCCATCGCCCCGTAGTCGAAAGTTGCGACAACATCGGCCGAGGTGTCATCTGCCTCTTCCTGGAATCCTTTCGGGATACCATTGCCGCAAGAACACAGCAACAGGGCCGCAGCGGCAATTGACAGGATTGTTAAAACTATCTTTTTCATTTGGCTGATAATGTGGTTACGAATTTAACGGTCTTTCCGGCGGGAATCACGGCAAAATAGCCGGCGATGGTGTAGTCGGCGTTGGAGGGATCCCATGTACGTGGAGTCCATCCAGCCGGACGGTCGGCGGACCAGGAAGCATAAACCGGCTTCACGGCTGCATCCGAGCTCTCTGCGGTCAGAAGAAGGGACTTGCCGTTCCGGGTGAGGGTCTCTCCGTCGGCGGCGACTTCGACCTTGGCCGCAGTCATCATCCTCCACTGCATCCTGGCGGCCATCCTAGGCTTGGCCGTAACCTCATCCGTGATGCGGAGGGTCTTGCCGTCGATCACCTGGGCCGTCCTGTGGACGGAGGCCACCTGGTCTGCATATGCAGGGGTAAGGTCGAATTTCGCGCCCATGCACTCCGGCTTGTCATAGACCTCCTCCATGCTGGTGAGGGCTACGAGCTGGTCGGTAGGATGCAGCCTGTCCTTGACGCTTCCGTCGGTGTTCTCGAACAGTAAAGTGCTGTGGTTGACGTTGTTCAGACGGAGGATATCCCAGCGCAGGCTGTTCTGGGACATATCCCAGAAGCCGCCTCCGGCAGCGCTCAGGGCATTCTCCATGGTCGCATATGCAGGGCACTTGAGGTCTTCTGACCAGCGCACGCCCTGTGATTCGAAGACAAAGGCTCCGGCATCCAGATGTCCGTGGCTGTGACCTGCTCCGCTGGCCATGGCGCCGAGATAGACATCGCCTTCATCGAAGTTCCATCCGGTGTGTACCATCACGACCGGAATCAGACCCTTGCCGTACCATATGTCTTTCTCAGGCTTGACGGTCTTTGTCAAATCGATCGGGAAATCCTTGATGAAGCAGGGAACGGATGCCGCCACAATGTCACCGCCCGTGTACCTGCCCTCGTCAAGGAGACGGAGTTCATTCATCAGCAGGGACTGGTCGCCGGTCTTCGCAGCGAACCAGAACATTCCGGAACGTGGACTTTCGGTCTCACTGGCTCCGTCAGCATATGAGAAGCACCCGTCGTTCGGGGATGCCATGTAAAGCATATATTTGCCTGTGTCCATGAAACCGGGGACCGCGGAAAGTCCGGCATCGTTGCCGAATGCGGTGTCCAGCATCTGGAGCAGAAGGGTCTCGAAACCGGTTCCGTAGTTCCAGTAGCCATAGCCCTCAGGATAGTTGCCGTCCGGAGAATACATGCCCTCCTGGGCGTGCTTGTTGCTGGGGATGGCCTCCTCTATGATCCTGGTGCTGAGAGCCTTGTCCTTCTCGTAGATGGCAATTGCAGAAGCTACCATTCCGGCGTTGCAGACCTGGTTCCAGTTGTTTACGGCGGGCACATACCAGTGGTCGCTGCATATCTTCAATGCATAATCCGCCATGCATCTGTGGGCGGCCGTCCTCAGGTCCAGCGGAAGGTCATAGTAAAGCCAGTCATATCCGATCGCCACCGCAAGGGCCATCTCTCCGACATCAAGGAAGTGCGAAGGATGCCAGTCCTTGAAAGCACAGACTATAGACATGTCTTTCTTAGCCGCCTCGAGATATTTCGGATCCTTCGTGATCCTGTAGGCATATGCGAAAGAGGTGACACGCTCGAGGGTTTTGCGCGACTGGCCGAGGAGGCGGGTGTTGGAATCATCAAGCTTGTACTCGGGTACGTCGTTCTTTTCGATGCGCGCGTCAGCGAAGTTTATTAATATGTCGCTGATTTTCCGGAGGGTAGAATATTCCGGACCGCCTTTCTTCAGTTTGCGGGACAGGTCCTTGAATCCGTCCGCTGTAATCATTACGCGGGGATGTCCGAGGGCCGCCATGGCTCCATAATCGAAGGTTGCGACGACATCGGCCGAGGTGTCATCTGCCTCTTCCTGGAATCCTTTCGGGACTCCGTTGCCGCATGAGGAAAGCAGCAGCGCCGCTGCGACAACTGACAGGATAGCTAACAGTCTATTTTTCATTTTAATAGAGGATTATGGTGCAATTTACGAAATTTTGGCTTATTTTAGAGCACTAACACACATCGACAATGAAACGACTCTTCATCTTAGCAGCCGCTGCACTGTTCCTGTGCGGTACTGCAAACGCGCAGGAAGCCCTCTGGAGCAGGACCGCGATCACTTCACCAGAAGTCAACCAGGACGGAACCGTGACGTTCCGCTATTTCGCACCCAAGGCCATGAGCGTACAGGTTACCGGAGACTGCATCGCAGTCAGGGGCACCAACGCCGAAGGCAAGGAAGTCACCCTCAACCGCGCCAATATGAAAGAAGGCAAGGGAGGCATATGGGAATACACTACGGAAGTACTTGAGCCTGAGCTTTACAAGTACAACTTCATAGTTGACGGACTCACCACCGTAGATCCCTCCAACGTATATGTCAACAGGGACGTGGCCTCAGTGTTCAACATCTTCATAGTCTCCAAGGAGAAGGGAGACAAGGGATGGCTCTACCAGGCGAATGACGTCCCTCACGGCAACGTCTCCAAGGTCTGGTATGACAGCCCTACCCTGAAGATGAAACGCAGGATGACCGTTTACACTCCTGCCGGATATGTCGGCGGAAAGGACAAATATCCTGTAATGTACCTCCTCCACGGGGCTGGCGGTGACGAAGAGGCATGGCCGACCCTCGGCCGCGCAGCACAGATAATGGACAACCTCATCGCTACCGGAAAGGCCAAACCGATGATCGTTGTGATGACCAACGGCTATCCCGCGATTCCCGCGGCTCCCGGAGAGTGGCAGGCCGGTATGTACAAGCCCGGAATGAGCGGAACTCCCGGCGGACAGCCCGTAGCATCCATGCAGGAGAGCTTCCCGGATGTGGTCAACTACATCGACAAGAACTACAGGACAATCGCCAAGAAGAGCGGCAGGGCCATATGCGGACTGTCGATGGGAGGCGGACACACCTTCATGATTTCCAAGGAGTATCCTACAATGTTCGACTATATCGGCCTGTTCTCCGCCGCTGCCAACCTCCACAAGACCGAGATGAGGGACGGCAGAAGGGTCAACCTTGAGGAATATGATCCCCAGACGGAGGCTCAGCTCGCAGCCCTCTTCGCCGCCAAGCCCAAGCTCTATTGGATAGGAATCGGTGAAACCGACTTCCTATACAACGGCAACAAAGAGATACGCGGCTATTTCGATTCAAAGGGATACCCATATGAGTACTATGAGTCTCCCGAAGGACACATATGGCGTAACTGGAGAATCTATCTCTCCGTGTTCGCACAGAAACTGTTCTAGACCACAGTCATATGAAAAGATTGCTTTCCGCTGCCTTCGCGGCGGCAATTTTCTGCGCATGCAGCAACGCACCCACTCCCGCGGGAGAGATAGTCAGCGGAGCCATATGGCCTGACACCCAGGGAGTGCATGTCAACGCCCACGGAGGCGGAATCCTACAGTACAAAGATGCCTGGTACTGGTTCGGAGAGTACAAGAGCGAGCACACAAGCAACGCCCTTGTTGGAGTCACCTGCTACCGTTCGAAGGACCTCAGCACCTGGGAGAATCTCGGAGTGGCCCTCAGCGTAAGCGAGGAGCCGGGAAGCGACATCGAGAAGGGGTGCATTATCGAAAGGCCGAAGGTCGTTTACAACCAGAAGACCGGGAAGTTCGTGATGTGGTTCCACCTCGAATTGAAAGGCCAGGGATACAAGGCCGCCCGTTACGGAGTCGCTGTCAGCGACAAGCCCGAAGGCCCTTACACCTTCCTCCGTTCGGGCAGGGCAAATCCGGGCATATGGCCGGAAGGAATTGATCCCAAGAGCATTAGCGACGAGCCCCTCCCGGAAAAATCATGGACTCCCGAATGGATAGCCGCGATCCGTGACGGCTTCTATCTCAAGAGGGATTTCGAGGAGGGGCAGATGGCCCGCGACCAGACGGTCTTCGTGGATGATGACGGAAAGGCTTACCACATCTTCGCCTCAGAGGAGAACATGACACTTCAGTTCGCATCGCTGACCGACGACTACACCCAGCATGACGGGAAGTACTGGAGGGTGGCTCCGGCCCGCCAGAACGAAGCTCCGGCCATATTCCGCCGTGACGGAAGGTACTGGCTCATATGCAGCGGCTGCACCGGTTGGGCTCCCAACAAAGCGAGGATGTATTCAGCTACGGACATCCACGGCCCCTGGGTCGAATACGATTCTCCCTGCGTTGGCCCGGACCAGGACATCACGTTCGGAGGACAGAGCACCTACATCCTCAAGGTCGAGCGTAAAGGCAAAGAACCGCAGTTCATATTCATGGCGGACATATGGAGGCCCAGGCATCCGATTGATGCCCGCTACATATGGCTTCCTATCACTTTCAAGAAAGACGGGACTCCTGTCGTCGAATGGCAGGACAGCTGGAAACTGGAAGACTAAGACTGGCTTTCGGCGGGCTATATGCCCCTGAAAACCGTTCGCTTCGCTCATCCCTCCCAACCTGCGGTTGGGCCCCTCCCTCTCAACGAAGCCGAGGGCGGCTACGGGTTTTCAGGGGCATATAGCCCGCCGAAAGGTCGGAATTACTTGCGCTAAGCAGCTTTGGCTTCGGCCGCAGGACGCTGGATCTCAGGATGCTGCTCCATCAGCCTCTTCGCCCAGGCCTTGAAATCGGACCAACGGTAATAGTTACCCTGCACCGGAGTGATCTGGGGCAGGGTTGCTTCATGCTCATTCCAGACCAGCTTGAAGAGGATGTCATTCCGGTTGTTCTTGTAGAACACGAACAGGACAGTGGTAGCCATCGGAATGGTGTAGTTCTGGAACCAATACTTGGCGTCTTCAGCCTTGTCCACTATCGTTCCGCAGCCGTTAGCATTGATCAGGGTAAGGAAAGCCTCGACCACGTAGTCATGCCCGAAGCGAAGGTTAGCGGCCATGCCAGGATTCCGGAACGCGGCCTCAGCCTTCTCGATGACGTCCTCCAGCAGGGGAATGTTTCCGTACCTGTTGACCTGATCGTTGCAATAGGACGAGTAATTGCTGGATTCCCAGAGTTTTAACATATCCTCATCGGAAATATAGCCATCGAATATGTGTTTCTCGGTGTAGTTCTGGTAGCCGCCCAGCAGCATGTTGAGTTCACTGCAGAACTTAGCCTTGCCACCGTCAAACTGATCCAGGAAAGAAACATCGTTGAAGAAGTTCCCGAGGACCCTGTCGTAATCCACTATCCTGGAAGAGAAAGCCGACCTGCTCTCACCCACCGGAGAATCGAACTGACCTTTGAAATAGCGGATGAACTGCTTGGGGGCGCTGGTCGGAGCAGCGACAGTCATGTTCGTATGGCTGGACTCCATGTATATGTCCAGCTTGGGATTCCTCCCCTTGAGACTGAGGCAGAAAGAGCCCATGCTGACTATGCTCCGCTGGGATGTGGACACTACGGCATCTACCTTTTTCGAGCCCTTGAAGACAGAGGGGAACTGGTCATATGTCCATTCTCCGATCACCTTGTGCTGCTGGTAACCCAGCGGAACAAGGTCCCCTGAATTGACGAAAGGCACAAGGTAGAAGTCCTCGTATTTTCTGTAGAATTCTTCGCCTTTCGAGGTCAGTTTTCCTTCTTCATGAGCCTGGGAGAAGACCTTGTGGATGAGTTCATATGTCCCGGAATTCCACGCGGTGCGGGAACCATGACGGCCGTAATGGCTGATATAGAAGGGCTTGTAGCCTCGCGGCGCCTTGCTCATCTGTCCCAGGTCTCCGGGACCGAGGCGATGTGGGCCTTCCATGCCGCTGCGCAGGCGCCAGTCCGCGCGGACCTTGTCAAGAACATCATATGTCTGGGCATCAAGCGACGCGCTAAGCACGAGGGCTGCGATGGCGAAGGCAAGTATCTTTTTCATGTATTTCAGGTTAATATGGTTTTCACAAAAATAGGTAATTACCGGTAGCGGACAAAATGCTGGTAGTCCTTTCCCGAGGGCCAGTCTCCTCCCCATGCGAAACCGTGGGCGGTGAAAATGGCGTAGCAGGGATCTTCATGACTGATCTTGTGGGGAAACTCCTTCGTCCTGTCGGCATATTCAGCGGCGGTGGAGGGAGAGATCCGGTAAGTCCTTACCTGGGGATTCTGAAGTGGATTGATGTCCACTGCCATTCCGAGTGCGTGCTTTGAGATGTTGGTGGTGCCGCGCACGATGCGGTTGTTGTAGCAGGAGGAATTGTTGGCCTGCATCGAAGCCTCGTCATCCCCGCCGAAATCATCCACAAGCCTTATGCTGGCAATCTGGTACCTTATGCGGTAAAGTTGCCGGAAGATGTCCAGAAGGTCCCCGGCGATTGCCTTGTTGCAGACCATCTCGCCGGTCCGGACGCTGTCGGAGAAATCTACATATGAAATCCTCAGATAGCGGAGATCCTCCAACGGGACGACTGCGCCAGAGGAGGGACGTGACTTCCCGATCATCCTATCTGCCACTTCCTGAGGGACTTCCGCAGAGATAAATACGGTGTCAGGCTCTGCATATGCGGTGTCAGGCCCCTTCTGAAGAAGGGCCTGCGGTGGAGTGGCTTCATCTGTCCGTGCCCTCCGGTTGCCGCCCCAATTGCAGGCGGAAAGCAGGACGGCTGCTATCAGGAGAATGACTGTCTTTCTAATCACGGTGCAAGGATAGCACTTTTTTCCGACTTTGCCCAAAACGCCGGGAAAATGTGTATTTTTGAAGATATCAATTCATATGTCGATGCCATGAAACCTCTTTCCCCCAACCGATGCATATGGTGCGCTTTCGTCCTGATTGCGCTGACCCTTGCACAGATCTTATCCCACGGACAGACAAAGGGAGCCGGTTTGAAAGGTTCCGCGCTGGTGGAATCGCAAAGGGAAACCGTCCTGCCGGAATATATCGGGGCACCTCTTCCGTTGCACGACCCGTCAAAGGCCATGATGCTGGGGATACCCAGCCTGGCGATCTCGCCGGGCGGACGGATGTGGGCATGCTGGTACAGCAGCGTAACCTACTCTAAACAACATGCTTTCGGGGAAGACGAGAACAATTTCGTAACCGTTGTGACCAGTGGGGACGGAGGACAGACATGGAAGACGGCCTTTGTCATCGAACCGGATTTCTCCGGACCCAGGAGGGCTTTCGACCCGGAAATCTGGATGGCCCCGGACGGATGCCTGCACATAACCTGGACGGACCGGATCGGGACCGTGAAGAGCCCGCCGGAAGACGACCAGCTCTGGATGCTGACACTGGACGATCCTGAGACCGTCCCTGAAACCCTTCCACAGCCTCGCGTCATCGCTACCGGAGTTATGATGTGTAAGCCGACGTTCCTGTCTGACGGCACATGGGCGTTGCCGGTGGCCCGTTGGCAGGACGACCACAGCTCCGGAATGGTGGTCTCGACCGACGGTGGGCAGACATTCTCCCTTCGCGGAGGAGCCGGAATGACAAAGGAGCGCAGGAGCTTCGACGAGCATATGTTTCTGGAGCGTTCAAACGGGGAGATCGTCTGCTTCTCCCGTGCCGTCCAATCCCAGGACGGGCTGCTCAGAGCTTCGTCCACTGATGGAGGAAAGACCTGGAGCGAACTTCTGCCCTTCGAGGTAAAGCACACCTCGGCTCGGGTCTTCATAACCCGCCTGGCCTCAGGCCACTGGCTGATGGTAAAACACGGGCCGCTTGACAAAGCTGTCGGACGCACTGAACTGACAGCATATGTCTCTCTGGACGAGGGCCGCACCTGGCAGGGTGGCCTGCTGCTGGATGGGCGGAAGGGCATTTCCTATCCGGACGGGCAGCAGACGCAGGACGGAACCATCCATATCATATACGATTATGACCGTCTGGGCGCACAGGAGATCCTGATGGCGTCATTCACCGAGGAAGACGTCCTGGCCGGAAAGATGGTATCAAGGCGTTGTGTGCTCCAGCAGAAGGTTGCCGGCGGACACGTCATCCACCTTCGCGGGAACCTTGACAATTCCTTCTCGGCCATGACAGTGGAGAAGAAGGCAACAGTGGCTTTCTTCGGAGGGTCGATCACGGAGATGACCGGATGGAAGGATCTTGTCATGAAGGACTTGCAAGAACGCTTCCCGCAGACGGAGTTCAAATTCATCACCGCCGGGATCTCCTCCCTAGGCTCTACTCCGCACGCCTTCCGCTTTGAAACAGACGTGCTGGAGCACGGAGTCCCGGACCTTCTTTTCGTGGAGGCTGCGGTGAACGACCACACCAACGGATTCGGGCCGAGGGAGCAGGTCCTGGGGATGGAGGGAATAGTCCGCCACGCCCTGAGGGTCAATCCGCATATGGACATTATCTTCCTTCACTTCATATATGATCCGTTCATCCCCCTCCTCGATGCGGGTGAGATCCCGGATGTAATCCTCAACCATGAAAGGGTAGCCAACCACTATCACCTGACTTCCATCGACCTCGCACAGGAGATCGGCAGGAGGATGAGACAGGGGGAATTCGACTGGAAGACCTTCGGCGGGACTCATCCCTCGCCCTTCGGGCACAAGTACTATGCAGCGGCCATAGGGGAGGTCTTCGACAACGCCGTCAAACCTGCCGGAGCATATGTCCGCTCCGCTCATCCGGTCCCGGAAGATCTTCTGGAGGAAGACTGCTACCAAAGAGGGAGGCTGCTTTCTCCCGACTCACCGGTCAAGATGAAAGGGTTCCGTCTAGAGAAGGACTGGGTTCCTACAGACAAGGCTGGTACACGCAAGCAATATGTCCATGTACCGACACTCGTCTGCGAGGATGGCGGATCGCTGGTCCTGGAGTTCGACGGCACTGCCGTAGGCCTGTACTGCACATGCGGGCCGAACGCCGGAGTACTGTCATATACGATTGACGGAAAGGTGTATCCACTTCTGGACACCTACACCCAGTGGAGCAAGAACCTCCACATCCCATGGGTGCATATGCTTGCAAATGATCTGGAGGACGGGCATCACACCCTCCGGCTCAAGGTCCTGAAGGGGGAACGAAGCGGCTGCTATATCCGCAATTTCACTGTGAACTGAGACTTTTCCCGACGGGCCGTCAGAGAAGGCTCTCGGGCAGGCCGTAACTGTTCTTTATCTCATCCATCACGAACCAGCTCTGTATGGAGCCGAGGCTGTCGATGGTGCCCAAGGTATTGATCAGGAAGTCGTTGTAGTACTTCATGTCCGGAGCATATATCTTCAGCAGATAGTCGGAATCTCCGGATATGTTGTAGCATTCCGCTACCTCCGGGATGCCTTTCACCCTTGATACGAAATCGTGGGCGATCTCCTTGCCCATGCGACGAAGCTTTACGCTGCAGAAAACTACGAAGCCTCGCCCGAGTTTGGACGGGCTAAGAACGGCGGTATAGCGCTGGATGTAGCCTTCCTTTTCCAGCCTGTGCATACGTTCAAAGACGGGAGTGGGGGAAAGGTGGACCTTAAGAGCGAGGTCTTTAACCGTTATTCGGCCGTTTTCCTGTAAGGCTTTCAGGATGAGGATGTCGGTCTTGTCGAGTGTGTCCATCGGAGGAATCTTCTGAAATTGAGGCTTTTCGGGCCCTGATTTATTCTTTACACCTACAAATATAGCATTATATGGATGATTCCACCAAATTTTTCGTTCTTCTTGTACGAAAAATCCAGGGAATCTAACTTTGCAACAGCAATTTTAACTAATACGACATATGGCTACCAACAAACTACACTTCGAGACCCTGCAGCTCCATGTGGGCCAGGAAAAGGCCGATCCCGCAACCGATTCACGCGCAGTCCCCATCTATCAGACTACTTCATATGTGTTCCATAATTCAGAGCACGCCGCCGCCCGTTTTGGGCTCTCCGACCCCGGGAACATCTACAGCCGCCTGACGAATTCCACCCAGGACGTACTGGAGCAGCGCATCGCCGCCCTTGAAGGCGGAGTCGGTGCACTTGCAGTGGCATCGGGCGCAGCAGCAATCACCTATTCCATCCTGAATATCGCCCGCGCGGGAGACCACATCGTCTCGGCCAAAACCATATATGGCGGGACATATGATCTCCTTCAGCATACGCTTGTGCCATATGGCATCACCACCACATTCGTGGATCCTTCAGAACTTTCCAACTTCGAGAATGCAATCCGTCCGGAGACCAAGGCGCTGTTCATCGAGAGCTTCGGCAACCCCAATTCTAACCTAATAGATATCCAGGCGGTGGCAGCCATCGCCCATTCACACAACATTCCCCTTATCATAGACAACACCTTCGCCACTCCGTTCCTTCTCCGCCCGATCGAGTACGGGGCCGACATAGTGGTCCATTCCGCTACCAAGTTCATCGGCGGACACGGAACGGCCATAGGCGGTGTAATCATCGATTCGGGGAACTTCGACTGGAAGGCGTCCGGCAAATTCCCCCAGTTCACTGAGCCGGACTACAGTTATCATGGTATCGTCTTTGCCGATGCGGTGGGGCCCGCTGCCTACATTACCAGAGCAAGGGCTATCCTGCTCAGGGACACCGGCTCCACCCTCTCACCTGTCAGCGCCTTTATTTTCCTTCAGGGCTTGGAAACCCTATCCCTCCGCGTGGAAAGGCACGTGGCGAACGCCCTGAAGGTGGTGGACTATCTGGCCAATCATCCAAAGGTCGCCAAGGTAAACCATCCGTCACTTCCATCACATCCTGACCACGCCCTCTACCAGCGTTATTTCCCGAACGGAGGAGGCTCGATCTTCACATTTGAAATCAAGGGAGGGAAGGAGGATGCCTTCCTGTTCATTGACTCCCTGGAGATATTCTCCCTGCTTGCGAACGTGGCCGATGTCAAATCCCTTGTCATCCATCCTGCCACCACCACCCATTCCCAGCTGACGGAGGCCGAACTCACCGACCAGGGCATCTACCAGTCTACCATCCGCCTGTCCATCGGAACGGAGCACATCGACGACATCATCGCCGACCTCGACCAGGCCTTCGAAAAGATCTAATTCTCCGCCTCGCGGTACTCCTCCCATTTCTTGAGGACGGCGAGGAGTTCATCGGCGTGGGGATTGGCATCAAGGGCCTTGAGGGAGAACTGGATAGTGACCGGGCAGTGCCATTCGGCGGCCAGGCTGTCCGCAAAGTTCCACATATCCGGGGTGGTCTCAGGCCTGATGTTCCACCAGCCGAAATCGACCCGAGTCATATTCTTGGCCATATTCGGGGCCTCAGCGTATGGGAATTCCACTATCTTCTCTTTGAAGACCTCGGGAGGGAACACGTCGAATGCGTTCGCTCCGGCCTGGAAATGCCAGCTGAAATGGGTCTTGGCGGCGCCTTCAGTGAAAACCGGCATCTTACTGAACTTCGAGGTAACCCTGTATTGGGCCAGGGCGACATTTATTCCGCACGGCGGATTGACTCCCTCCGATCCGTCAAGATAGAGGAACTCAAAGCCGCAGTCATATATGCGTGCTATCTTTTCAGCGATTTCGTCCTGGAGGTCGGTGTCCTGGTTGAGGTAGATCGAGGTTCCCCTCCCATATTCACAGATGTCGAGAACGCCGCCTATCTCGCCTTTCCGGTGGGAGGCCGCGTCTGTGCCATATGCCCCGCGCTTCACGCCGGTGAACTTGTAGGGAGGTTCAGTGGTATAGCCTTCATATGCAAAGCCTTCCCCGCCGAACGCAATGACACGGGTGTAGTCGTGAAGCGGAGAATCAACAGGATTCTCTTCGACATATATTTCTGCGATGTCGCCCGAGGCGGGGATAGCCTCTTTGAGAGTGAAAAGGCGCTTGCGGTTCAGGCGCGGATCGATGGAAGGCCTGACATAACGGCTTTCAATGCCTATATGGGTCTGGAGGGTGTGGAATCCGGGAGTTATACCCGCCTCCCTGACCTTGTCCAGCATTTTCTTTATGTCATCATATCCTCCGGGATACTCATCCCTAAGGTCATAATCGCCCATATAACGGTAGCCGCTGGACTTGACGAAGCATGTGTAGTAGAACAGCATCATCTTCAGGCCGGCCTGCCGGGCAATGGCTATATGCTTGTCGATGTTGAGCGGAGTCGCGTCTGATGTCCAATAGATGGAGCGGTTAAGCATAGGCGAACGCCGGCTCTGGACGCCCCTGGGGAGGCCGAGGTCAACTTCGAACCTGTCCATTGCCTCAAGGAAAGGCTCCCGGCCGTCAGCCGCTATTATCGCAGCCGAACCGCCGCAGAGTTTCTTCCCGGAAAAAAGATCGGCCGTGAGGATCCTGCCGCCGTTACGGTCTTCATGCCATATCTGTGACCAGGGATCGCATCCCACGACGCCGACAGCAGATGCATCATCCCACATGCAGTTCAGCCATTCTCCGAAATTCTTACGCTCCCTGACAGGCAGTTGCAGGATCCTGAATTCGGCCACAGGGGGAACATCCAAGGCAAGACCACCATAGTCTTCCGGCTCGCATATGAAATCCTCCAGGGTGAAACGCAGATAACCGGGCCCCTCATCGACTTTTACCACCGCCTCATATGGAGCAGTGTCAAAACCGACTGTCAGTTTCTCTCCATCCCATATGAGCGAGTTCGCCTTGTAAGTCGTCCTGGTATTCGGGTGCTCGAGCTTAATCTCATTGTTAAACGGTCTGATCTGAGTGACCGAAAACAGAGGAATGTCAGTACCCCTCACAAGCATTTCCTCATTGGTCTTCTTGACCTTAAGAGACCGCACTACGGCATCTTCCCCCACAGTAAGGGTGAATGATTCGGTTTCGAGGACAATGCTTCCCGCGGAATCCTGTCTGCCTGAGCAGCTCTGCACCATCGGCAGCGAAAGTGCCGCCAGCGCTGCCGCCAAAATACATGTGATTGACTTCGTTATTCTCATATTTGCCTGGAAATAAAGACCTTACCTGACCGGAAGCTTTTCGCCTTTGCTAATTGCGTTTATGTACCTCTTGACTACATTGTGTGCCGGAAATGGCATCTGGCTGTGGTTATATCCGTCGAATTCATATAGGAAGACGTCCTCGTTTCCGTTGAGCTTCATCATCCTCCAGAAATAGGCCTGCTCCTCATAACGCCCGTTCATCTCCAGCTCGCGGTCTCCCGAAAGCACCAGCATAGGCATCGGAAGCTTGCGGACATGGAAGAGCGGAGCGAGCGAGTCAATGGTCGGCTGCAGGGCGCCTATCCCCTGTTTTGCCCGGACATTGAAATGTGTGATTTTCTGGGCGCTGTACGGGAAGGCACCGGCTATCTTGTCTGAATCTATCCCATATGCTGCAAGCCAATGCTTGTCAAGTACTATCATGTCGGTCAGGTAACCTCCGGCAGAATGCCCGGCTACGAATATCTTCTCCGTGCTTCCGCCGCGTTTAGAGACCTCCCTGAATGCCCAGGCTACAGCCGCAGCCGCATCGTCGATGCATTCCTGGATGCTTGCCTTGGGGAGCAGCCTGTAATTCACAGCGATAATGCCTATGCCTGAATCTTTCAAGCCGTCAGGGATTGACTTGCTGCCATGGTCAAGGCCACCTCCATGGAACCACACGACTGTTGGAAAGTCCTTGATGTCAGTAGGATAATAGAAGTCCAGCATGCAGCGTTCGGAGGCATATCCGCCGGCCCCGGCGTGGTAGGGGATATCCTTTTCTACCTTGTAGGCTCCCTGGCTGAACGCTACCTGCGCCAGGGTCAGGGACAGGAGGATAAAGACGACTTTCTTCATGATTCCGGGAAGTGGATGAGGTTTATACTTCGTCAAATATAACGATAATTGATTATTTTTGTGTAAATGCTAATCATATGAAATCTTTCTTCCTCCCCTGCATCGCCTTCCTACTCATCTTCTCAGACTGCTCACATCAGCCCCGCCACTATGAACTGGGCGGTAATCCCATCATCACGCATATGTATTCCGCCGACCCGTCGGCAAGGGTGTTCGGGGACTCGTTGTACCTCTATCCTAGCCACGACAGGGACATGGCTCAGGGATTCGACATGGATGACTATCATGTCTATGTGACAGGGGACATGGTCAACTTCGAGGACAGGGGCGTGATTTTCAAGCCTTTCGAGCAGACAAGCTGGGCAAAGGCCATGGCCTGGGCGCCCGACTGCGTGGAGCGGAACGGGAAGTATTACTTCTACTTCCCGACCGACAAGAAGAATATCGGCGTGGCCGTTTCCGACTCCCCGACAGGACCGTTCATGGATCCGCTGGGACATCCTCTCCTGACCATTGACTCCCCCGGAGTTATATGCGACCGTGACTTCATCGACCCCACCATCCTCGTGGATGACGACGGACAGGCCTATATGTTCGTGGGACAGAACACCTGCTGCTGCATCAAGCTCAACGAGGATATGGTCTCATATGACGGGGAGGTCCATATCATCGAGGGACTTGTGGAGTTCTTCGAGGCATCATGGATCCACAAATACAACGGGAAATACTACCTCTCCTACAGCAACAGCCCATTCACTGGCCACCAGCCGGAAATCGTATATGCTATGGCAGACAATCCCCTTGGGCCATATGAATACAAAGGAAGGATCCTGGGACCTGTAAGCAGCGGCACCAATCACCACAGCATCGTCCGGTTCGGAGACGACTGGTTCCTGTTCTACCACACAGGCGACCTGGCTGGATACAACTGGCCGGACAATCCCAGCATGCGCAGCTACCACCGGTCAGTCTGCGTCGACAGGCTTTATTACAACCCCGACGGCACTATCCAGCCGGTGGAGCCTACTTTGAGCCAGCAGAAACTGGAAAACAACACCGCGTACAAGGGCCTGTAAAGAGGCTACCGGTTCAGGAACTTTTCAACCTTTTCTGTCATCACAGTGGAAAGAAGCACCTTTCCACGGGGGCTGATGACGTATTTCGTGGGGATCCATTTCACTCCGTAAGCTTCGGACACCTGGGTCTCCTTCCATTTCTTGAAGCCTTCGGAAAGCTGGAGCCAGTCCATGCCGTGTTCAGCAGTAAAGGTCCGCAGCTTTTCCGGATCGGTGTCGAAGGAGATGCCGACGAATTCGACCTCGGGGTGCTCTTTGTGGATCCGCACCAGGTCATCTATCTCTTCACGGCAGTCAGGGCACCAGGTTGCCCAGAAATCCACTACAAGGGTCTTCCCTTTGAAATCTTTAAGCGAATAGTTTTTCCCTTCAAGGTCGGTCAGGACGAAGTCAGGCGCCTTTTCCCCGGCTTTGATAAGATTCACTGCATACTCCGGATCGAGATCATCCGGGACCGTCAAGTCTACCTTGTCGGAGCGGGAAGCGCAGGAAACAGCGGCGAAAGCAACAAGCGTATAAAGAAGGATCTTTTTCATATGCATAAGTTTTGGAGTCATAAATAATCAATTTGCTTTTGCGGGGGCGAGGTAATCTTCCATGAACCGGATCCGTACGCGATCGACTGAGAGCTGCCACTCCCGGAGCTGCTTGTTCCAGAACCTGTGCATATCCTTCGGGAAGGGGATCCGGGGAGCAAATGAATCCGGATCGCTTACTGCTCCCACATCGGAAAAATCATTCTTGTCACTGCTCTCAAAAACCCTCAATATGATCGATGAAGGTTCCTCGGGGGTTATACGCAGCAAGGTGGTTTTCCCTTGTGGCAGATGGACCTTCCCCGGGGAAAGAGCTGAGAACAAGAAAACCAGGACCGCAGATACCAGGACTTTCTTGAAAATATGGAATCTGGTCATAGATAAAAATCCTCATTATACGTCACAAGATAGCATTAAATCTTTCCTTTACAAAATCCGCGGCAGCGTTGATGGCCATGTCCCTGGTTTAAACCAGTCCCATGTCCTTCGCTTTGGAGACGAGGGCGGCGGAGGTGGGGACATCGAATTTCGCGAGGAGCTTCTTCCGGTACCATTTGATCGTTTCGGGACTGAGGAAAATGGCCTCAGCGATCTGTGGATTGGTCTTACCCGCGGCGATGAGGGCGAGGATCTGCCGGTCACGGTCGGACAGTTTCGGGACGGAGTCTTTTTCGAAGGCAGTTTCCGCGGAGTCCGGACGAAGTTCCTCCAGGGCTTCGTCCATGACGACCGCCGCTTCGGCCTGTTCCCGGCGGAGGCGGCGCAGTCGCTTGACAACCAGCATCATACCGACTGAAAGGACAATCAGTGCAACCAGGATTGCGAGCCACCAGGCCATACTCTTTTTCTGTGCCTGGAGGACCTTGCTCATGAAATCCAGGTTCTCCATCCGGAAGCGGAACTCCTGGTCGTCATGAAGGGAATAATACTTGTCCGCTTCCTGCAGGCAACGCAGAGCCTTCCAGGTCTTTCCTGTGTCCATGTACAGGCCGCCCAGGCCCTTCAGGGCATTCGCCACCAGCAGGGAATCGCCGGCTATCCGGGCATATGACAACGATTTTTCATATGCAGGGAGCGCCTGGGCATAATCCTTTTCATCGGCCCAGGTCTCGCCGATATTGTAGTACAGGACGGAATTGCTTTCGTTCCAGCCATGCTTGTCGAAAATCTCTCCCGCCTTCCCATAGTAGTCCATCGCAGTCGGGATATCACCCATCACATTGTACAGATTGCCGATGGCTCCGTACAATGAGGAACGGCTGTCATCGATATCCACCTCGGCGTATCCTTCCGGATGGCTTGGGGAGGTAGCCCCGCCTGCCATCTTTTCCACGCACGCAAGGGATTCCCGGAACCAAACCATCGCGCTGTCATATTGCTCCTGAGCATAGAAACACTGTCCGAGGTGCCGGGCGGCGTCGCCCGTGGCCTCGGTCCATCCCTTACGCCTGCTTATGGCAATCGCTTTCCGGGCGTAAAAAACAGCCTTCTCTCCGTTGATCACCTCGTAGCCTAGCATAAGGTCCCGGTAGGCACGGTTCAGGCCTATGAGTTCCTCTTCCGTGGCATTGTCGATGGCTTCGGGTGTCCATGGTGCGACGACCCGCTCCAGCGAATCCACGTTGTGGCCGCGATGGTCGACATATGCTCCGGCAGGGAGCAAAGCCCAGGCGAGAAGAGCGAGTGTGACGGCGAGATGTCTCATGGACACAAAGTTAGGAAAAAATGCGGCGGAGGGGAGGAAAAACGGTGAAAAGCCGATGATTTCCACCCTTTGGGGTGGTGTTTTTGCCCTTTAGAAAAGTGACATTTGTAGCTACGACAAACATCATATGACATGAAAAAGTATATCCTCACTTTAGCGGTCCTCGCACTCATATGCGACATCGCCTCCGCACAGAACATCCTTGGACGCCTCGGCGAACGCGCCAAACAGGCCGTGGAGAACAATATCGGGAACAAAGTCGAGAAGGGTGTGAATGACATCCTTGACGGGAAGAAGAAAGATAAGGATAAGAAAAACAAGGAAGAGAACTCGGAAGTCTCCGAACCGGTATCGGCAGCGGAGTCTACGGTTGAAGACACGACTCCCGATGCAGTAGGCCAGAACGTAAAGAGCGATTTCGTCCGCGGTAGCGTAATTCTCTTCGAGGATGACTTCGCCAATGAACAGATGGGTGAGTTTCCGTCCAAGTGGGATGTTAATGACGGCAGTGCAGAAACAGCCTCTATCAACGGCAAGAAGTATCTCAACTTTACAGGTGATTGGAACTCCGTGGCCCCTCTGATGACGGATATGGATTCCTATCTGCCTGATGTGTTCACACTTGAGTGGGATGTCTTCTATAGCAAATCCGGCGATTTCGGTCAGTCTGAATTAGACGTGCATTTCCTGAAAACAGGGTCTTGGAGTGACCAGGCGGGTAATATTGCTTTAATATACCGGCCATCGGGTCCTGATGCTTATGGAGGCTATAGATTTGAGAAAGGCGTTGGCTCTACAGACGCAGTAAATGGCAGTCTGGACTGGGATCAGATTAAAGATTTCATCAAAATAGGTCAATGGAATCACTTTGCAGTGTCTTTTAACAAGCGTGCTTTCAAATTCTATATCAATGATAACAGGGTTATCAATCTTCCTAACGCGAAAGCACCGGAGCGTATCGTATTCATCTGTGGCGGTGACTACAAATACAGAGGATTCACCAATGTAGTTCTTGCCGCTGGAGCCAAGGATCTCTATGAGCGTCAGGCTACGGACCTGTCCGCTGCTGCCGCAGCCGTCGAGAAAGCCATCGCCGAGACCGGCAAGTTCGTAACGAACAACATCCTCTTCGAGACCGGAAAGGCGACGCTGAAGCCCGAGTCCATGGAGGAGATCGAGAAGGTCGCCGAGTATATGAAGAAGAACCCGAACGCCCGCTTCGAGGTACAGGGTCACACGGACAGCCAGGGTTCCGACAAGATCAACGACCCGCTCAGCCAGCAGAGAGCCGAGGCTGTCGTCAAGGCCCTCGAGGGAAAAGGTGTGGACCCGTTCAACCTCCGAGCCGTAGGTAAGGGTGCACATGAGCCCGTGGCCGACAACAAGACCGAAGAAGGACGCGCCAAGAACCGCCGCGTCGAATTCATCAAGAAATAGGGGCCATAGGACTCTGGGACGTCCTATTTGACGAATGTGGTAATGTAACCGGTCTTTTGGAAAGACCCGGAGAAGGAAAGACTATAATCTTGACCTTTTTCAGTGGAACCGTTAATGGAAATCGTGTTGCTACCGATTGTCACGGTTCCATTTTTAATATATCCAATTTGGCTCTTGCCGCAATTATCAAAGGCAACGGCAGAACCGGGATCCAGATCGGAAAAAACATTCGCCAAAGAGTATGTTCCCTGAGGAGTTTCCGATGAAGACATAACCTCAACCATTACATACTTGGTGACTTCCATTGCGTTTGGTTCGTTCTGTTTCTGGACAAGGTTATTTTTATTATCGACAAGATAGAACGTGAATTTCACTCCATCATCGGCTTCCATGGAATAGTAAGCTGCGGCAACCATTGAGCGTTTGACAGAGCCGTCATCATCAGCCTTGGAACAACCCGTAGCACTGGCCAAGGCAATCATTATCGCCGCTAAAAAAAGGGGAAACAATTTTTTCATGAGTTCTGCTTTCTACTGGTTTGACTTAAACAGTGCAAGATAACAATTTTCCAAAATAAATTGTCTTACATCAGTTCCCTTGCCTTGCGGTCCGGGTCGTTCTCCACGCGGGAGACGTTGTTGAGTATCATTACCGGACCCTCTTCGGAGTTATATTCGGGCCAATGCGGCAGGGAGTTTTTCTTGCCTGAGTTCGGGTTGCCGGTACGCATGAAGGCTTCAAGGGCATCGGACATCTTGTCGGAAAGGACGCGGGGCTCCTTCCCGCCCCCGGAGTGAGAGTACATAAGGTCGGTGTTGTTGAACCAGAAACTGATGTCAAGACAATGGAATGCCCTGGGAAGACCGTCGAAGATGGGCGGATACCAGTTGAACAGAGCCATATACACTTTCTGTCCCTGCTTGAGCTTGTTGTCAGCGATCTGCACTACGTTCTTGCGCGAAGAACTTGCGATTGAATATACTCCGAATGGAGAGTTGCCGGGGAATATCCTGTCGAACTCGTCATATATCGCGGCGGAATTCTTTCCAAAGCGGGGCTCCATCATCTTTACGATATCTTCTTTGGTGAGTTTTTCCTGCTCAGGCGTGTCGCGGTCGGAAACGAACTCGTTGGTCGTAGTACACAGGAGCATCGGTACGCAGGGAACGTCATCGCGGCCTGAAGTGTAGAAGTCTCCGGCAGGGATGTCAACGTCGTCGGCAACAGGGCTGAAACCGCGATACCGGCGATCTCCGCTCTCTCTTGCGAGCTCAGCTGATGCCTTATTGGCAAGGGCGAAGTATTCCTGCCATGGCATCTGCTGAAGTTTGTCGATTTCGGAAGGTTTCAGGCCGGCAGTTTTGAGTATCTGCGCTCCAAGAGCTTCGGCTGAGACTTTGTCGGAAGCCCTGGTGGAGCCACCGCTCAGAGCTACAGCCTTGTGTACCAAGCCTTTCGCTGCCGGCATTGCTGCAACTATCGTAACTTTGGAGCCGCCGCCGCTCTGGCCCATAATGGTCACGTTGCCAGGGTCGCCGCCGAATGCCGCTATATTGTCATGCACCCACTGAAGGGCAAGGATGATATCGAGTATACCTACGTTACCGGAGTGTTTGTATTTCTCTCCGGCGACACCTGCGAAGTCGCTGTATCCGAAAGAGTTCAGCCTGTGGTTGAGGGATACGAACACAACATCGTGCCTGCGGGCGAAGTTGCCGCCCATGTAGCCGTCCTGCTCAACGCCGTTGCCTGCCGAAAATCCGCCACCATGAAGCCAGACCAGCACGGGACGTCTTGCGGCATCGAGTGCCGGAGTCCAGACGTTAAGCTTAAGACAGTCTTCACCGAAACCGTCGTAGTTCCAGCGGTCCCGGAACTGGGCATATGGTGATGCGCCTTCCGTGTAGGGTCTCTGAGGAGCTGAGGTGGGATACCACACGGTGGGAAGCACTCCGTCCCAAGGTTTCGGGGGTTTCGGAGGCATGAACCGGTTCTCACCGCCAGTGTCGTCACCGTATGGAATACCAAGGAAGGTGTTCACATTCTGATAGATAAAGCCTTTCACAGTGCCATATTGGGTTTTTACAACGGCAATGTTTTCACCGATCTGAAGCTGCTGCGCATCAGGGTCGTAACCCAGATATGAGGTATCGCTTCCCTTGTTGCTGCATGCGCCGGCGATGCCTGAGATGGCCACGGCCAGAAAAATGAAGTAGTATTTTTTCATATTATTTAAGAAAGAGGTTTAATTTCCTTTATATAAATCACATATAGAGCCTTAGCCGGAATTATTCAAAAATAGAAAATATTTAGTAAAAGATGGAGAATCCGCTGTAAAGTAACCTCAATTCCGCACCTAAGTAACCCCCTTTATCTTTTCTTTTCATCGAAATTAAGAATGCAGGCTGTAGGGAAGAAAAACCGTACTAGCCTGCATTCTCTTTATGATTTCGTTCTTATGACCAGGGGGATACTTTGCATCGGAACAGGGGGTTCCACTTACAAGAGAACGAGGGGACTACTTTGCTTCGGAATTTCCAGTATAATTGTAATAATTCGTAACATCATAACAAGATGAAAAGATTATTAATCCTTGTCGGCGCAATTGCGACGCTGTTCCTCACATCGGCGATTGTTCCCGCTCACCCGGATTGTTCCGATACGCATTCCCATGCAAGGCTCACATGCCAGCTGTGTCATGGAACCGCATGTCCGAAAGCCACCAAAAGCGGAGTATGCAATTGTACCGTGTTCTACAGATGCCCCAATGAAAATTGCTCATTGACCGTTTGCAACGGATGCTACTACAAATATGTGCTTCCGAATCTCAATAAGGGATGCCCCGGTTGTAAAGGCCACAAACAGTTCAAGCAGGTCCATTAACCACCTCCACACAGGGATCGCCCCGTTCGCGACACCGATGTATTGGGACTCTTGTCGATGTCGTGCTTACTCCTGAGCTTTCCCCGTTCTCATAGTGTGAAGAACACTCGGTAGGGTCGGATAAAGCGAGACAGCTTTCCTGGGACCGCTACGGTTGCAGCTCATAAGTCGCATCCGCTCAAATCGCTGCAACCGCACCGGTCCCAGGGAGTGGCATGAAGAGGATCGCGCTGGCCCGTGTCCACAGAATGAGAATTTAGGGTGCCAGAGCCATTCTGTCGCACGGAAACACCACTATAACCCGGAAGAATTGCGACAGAATGAGAATTTGGCCCTCAATAGCCATTCTGTTGCAAAAGGCGTTAATAAGCTAACTGCTCCTTTTAAGCCAAAACGACGGCCACAAGGACCGTCGTTTGACTTAAGGGCGGAAAACGAGACTCGAGCCCGCTGACGCGGGACTTGGCCTGCGGCCTCTTTGCCTTCCTTTAATTCAGCGCGAACAGGTAGGCGTTGAGAGCCTCTGTCTCCGGAGTTTTTTGTTGATAATTCAATAATTTGCCGCAGACTATTACTGTATCGCCCTCCTGGATATCAGGGCCGTCGGTATATTTTTGGTTTTTTAGATAGAGAATTCTGTAACACATTAATACATAAGCCGGCGTTTCATCAGATGCGATATAGAATGTGGCGTTGCCGAATGTGCCGCTATCCTTGAAAGCTCCAGCGACTTTGGTAATCTTGCCCCTGACATATACAACATCAGTGGTTTCATATTCAGTATTACTGACCCAGGTGAGTTTGCTGGCAACTTTTACTGCTTCTTCGGTTGTATATGGCCTGTCAATAGAACCGGGTTTTGCTTGACTGTCGTTTTTATTGCAAGACAGGGTACAAAACACCAGAAGCGCAGCCATCGAGAGGTAAATCAATCTTTTCAGACGTCGGGGAACAATGAGTTAACTTTGACAAAGTTAACCATTATTCCCGAAATCCGCAACCGTGACGGTGACAAAGGTGCCAGCGCTTGAGCGGCTTGAGGAGCGGAGTGCCGTGGAGGCCGAGAGGAAAGGGTTTTACGCAAAAAAGGCACCCGGGTTCTGCGAAGCGAAGCGGAGACAGATCCCGGCATGCCCCCGGACAGGGGGCTCCGGCGAAGCCGGTAGGGGTTAATATAGAGGAGGGTGACTAATAAGTGATTATTGGTCACTCTCTTTTTCTATTTTCAGGCCCAAGGCCATTTGATCAATCTCGTCCACGGAAAAGGCTGGATTTGTGGACGAGTTTCATATTTTCGGTAGTTCGTCCACAAAAAAGGCCG
>JAFRXO010000007.1 GCA_017443465.1 Bacteroidales bacterium | reverse complement strand
AACAGAGAAAACACCGCTCCAACAGCTCTTTGGAAAACCTAACTACAATATTGTCAATGAACTTGATGGTTCTACCGAACCGACTTTGTTTGATTGTTAAACTTTATATAAACCGTCCGGAACTTTTACCGGACACACATGCTTCAAGGTTAAGGATGCGGAACCCCTGTTCAATGCAGACTGCCTGAGCAGCAATTTGTTTGAACTTTCATCCAATATCTGCTATTGGCTGCTGCGCGGTCTTGATAAAGAGGAAGTCCTTCGATTCGTCAATGATTATCCGGCCCTTGTAGACTTCCTGAAAAAGTCCACCAAGAACGAACTGCTGCGGCAGATGCTCATCAGTCACTTCTATAACCAGCTGCTGGAGGCCAATGACGTGGCTAAGTTTGAAGAGTACTTTGACAATTTCAATGAGAATGTAACCTATCCGCTGCTGAAACTCTCCATTCGGGACCGGTATGTACTCAAGAAGGCCTATCAGGAGAATCCCAAGACCTTGTCTGACGCCATTTTGAAGGCCGACCAGCCCCGTGACGGCCAGTCCATCGTCCTGAAGGAGAATGAGGGGCTTAAGTTGCTGCGGTCCATCATTGCCAAGGAAGAGGGAAAGGTTGTGTATATCACCATTGGGGCCACCTGGTGCCCCGGGGTGATGCATGAGACTCCCTTCCAAAAGCGTATGGCGGCAGACTATCAGAGGAAGCCGCTCCGCATTGTCAATTTCTATATGGACAATGGGGCCGATGATATGGAATCCGCTTTGCTGGGGATTGAGACTTTCCACCTTACCGACGCCCAGCGCTCCGGCCTTGATCCTATCCTACATTTGGGCCGGGGTATCCCGTTCTATATCTTAATTGACAAAGAGGGTGTGATTGTGGATTTTGGGGAGCATTTGAGGCCGTCGGTTCCGGAGACGAAGGAGAAGATTGACGAACATCTTGAAGATTTGTTCCACTAATGTTCCACTAAAAACACGAAAAACCCTCGCGAAGCGCTGATTTATAGTCACTTGCGAGGGTTTTTTGTAGCCCCAATAGGAATCGAACCTATATTTAAGGTTTAGGAAACCTCCGTTCTATCCGTTGAACTATAGGGCCATCAACCGGAAGCCTTTCCGGAAAGGTTTTATTCAGCCTCCTTGGCGATAATCTGACGTCCGCGATAATAACCGCACTGAGGGCAAACCCTGTGGTATATCACGGTCGCACCGCAATTGGGGCATACGCTCAGGGTCGGAACAACTGCGAAGTCATGAGTCCTCCGCAAATCCCTTCTCTGCTTCGAATGTTTATGTTTCGGATGTGCCATTGTTAAATATTTTTAATTATCATAATTTCTTGTCCAACAGTCCTTTAAGGACGGAGAAAGGATTATTGGCCGCAGCCTTCTTCTCCTCACTCCCGCCATCTGTCTTGATAAACTTCAGAACTTCCGGATCACAGCCTCCGTCCTCATGAACCTTGTGAAGCGGAACGGAAAGGCATATGTAATCGTAGATAATCTGATCCATCTCGATGGAGTCGCTGTCCATCCCGACATAAACCACTTCGCGTCCATCCTCTTCCTCAGGTGAGGACTCAGGTTCGTTCCCGAATCTCACTGCAAGGTGAAGGTCAGTATCGATTGCCATTTCCAGATCCCCGAGACAGCGGTCGCATACTGTCACGACTGAGCCGCCCATATGGCAGTCAATGTCGATCCTGCTCCCCCTTTTTGCCGCCTCAGCCTCAACCTGAACGTCACAATCGCGGATTTCTGAATTACCAAAATCTGTAAAGAACTCTTTGCCTACATGCCAGGGGAATTTCTTCCACTCCCTGTCCAATCCATTCAAAGGAATAATGTAGTTTTCATGCATATGCCTTCAAAAGATTTTAGGGGATGCAAAGGTAAGCATTTTTTTTCTGAATGCAAGCCTCATGCGGCAATTTTCACTCAGAATTATTCTGCGGAATCAGCGGTGTCACCGCGGCGCTTACGCTCAAGCGGATCGAGGAATATCTTGCGGATACGCATATAATGAGGGGTCACCTCTACCAGCTCGTCCTCACGGATGTACTCCAGCGCCTCCTCAAGGGTGAATTTGACCGGAGGGGGCAGTATGATCTTTTCGTCCGAACCTGCAGCACGCACGTTGGTGAGCTTCTTGGTCTTGCATATGTTTACATTCAGGTCCCTCTCACGGGTGTGCTCGCCGACAACCTGTCCTCCGTAGATGTCCTCTCCCGGATCCACGAAGAAACGTCCCCTGTCGAGAAGCTTGTTCATCGAATAGGCTATCGCCTGTCCGGTCTCTATCGAAACGAGGGAGCCGTTCACCCTGGCGTCGATATCCCCCTTGTAGGGCTGATACTCCTTGTAACGGTGCGCCATGACAGCCTCTCCCTGGGTGGCGGTCAGCAGGTTGCTCCTCAGGCCCATGATTCCCCTGGTCGGGATCTCAAAGTCCAGAAGTGTACGGTCACCGCGCGGTTCCATACGTACGAGGGCTCCCTTGCGGCGTGTAGAGAGTTCGATAGCGGTCCCGACGAATTCCTCCGGAACCTCTATGGTCATTTCCTCTATAGGTTCGCACCTGCGTCCGTCGATCGTCTTGTCCAGGACCTTCGGCTGGCCGATCTGGAGTTCGAATCCCTCGCGGCGCATTTCCTCGATAAGCACTGAGAGATGAAGCACACCGCGGCCGTAGACCACAAAAGAATCAGCATTCAGTCCTGGCTTCACCCTCAAGGCCAGATTCTTCTCGAGCTCCTTGTCAAGGCGCTCCTTTATATGCCTGGAAGTTACGTATTTCCCGTCACGTCCGAAGAAGGGGGAATTGTTGATCATGAACATCATGCTCATGGTCGGCTCGTCAACAGCGATGGGAGGAAGGGCCTCGGGATTCTCATAATCGGAAATGGTGTCTCCGATCTCGAAACCTTCGATCCCGACTACCGCGCATATGTCTCCGCATTCCACTTCCTCGACGTTGGACTTGCTCAGTCCGTCGAAAATCATCAGCTGCTTGATCTTGGATTTCTGGATCTCCTCGTAACGCTTGCAGAGGCTCACCTGCTGGCCGGTCTTGAGAGTGCCTCGGGTAAGCTTGCCGACTGCGATACGTCCGACATATGGGGAATACTCCAGTGAAGATATCAGGAGCTGTGGCGTTCCTTCTACAACCTTGGGCGCCGGGATTTCCTCGAGGATGGTGTCCAGAAGAGCGGTGATGTCCTTGGTAGGACGTCGCCAGTCCGTTGACATCCAGCCTTGCTTGGCGCTTCCGAAAATGGTCTTGAAATCCAGCTGCTCCTCGGTGGCGTTCAGGTCGAACATCAGGTCGAACACCTGCTCCTGGACCTCGTCCGGATTGCAGTTCGGTTTGTCGACCTTGTTAATGACCACGATGGGTTTCTTTCCCATGCTGAGAGCCTTCTGGAGCACGAAACGGGTCTGGGGCATGCATCCCTCGAAGGCATCCACAAGAAGGAGCACTCCGTCAGCCATATTGAGGACCCTCTCGACCTCCCCGCCGAAATCGGCGTGGCCCGGGGTGTCGATGATATTGATCTTCACTCCCTTGTAAGTGACCGAGACATTCTTGGCCAGGATGGTGATTCCCCTCTCCCTTTCGATGTCGTTATTGTCGAGAATGAGATTCCCGAGATTCTCCGGCCGGCGCACCAGATTGGCCTGGTAGATCATCCTGTCTACCATAGTGGTCTTACCGTGGTCGACATGTGCGATAAGTGCGATATTCCTGATTTCTTGCATTGGAGTCTGTTTCAAAAATAATTTACAAATTTACTCATTTCCAATGAAAGGCACGGTTATTTTTTGCGTTTTTTGCTAATTTTACGACATAAAGCATTTCAATACAATGGCAAAGATAGTCTTCCTGGATGCAGCCACCCTTGGCGACACTCCCCTCACCCCGATAGAAGAATGCGGTGAACTTGTCACCTACGGAACCTCGACCCCGGCCCAGGCCCTGGAAAGAGTCGTTGATGCCGAGGTGGTAATCACCAACAAGGTCCGTATCGACCGCGCCCTGCTGGATGCCGGTCCCGGGATCCGGCTCATATGCGAGGCCGCTACCGGAGTCAACAACATCGATGTGGAAGAATGCAGGAAGAGGGGCATACCGGTCAGGAACGTGGCCGGTTACTCCACCGATGCCGTCGTACAGGAGACATTCATGCACATCCTCTCCCTCATGGGGAACGGCCCTTACCTTGACGCGAAAGTCAAAAGCGGGGAATACTCCTCGAGCAACATTTTCACCGACCTTTCAAAGCCGTTCTACGAAAGCACCGGAAAGACTCTGGGCATAGTCGGCATGGGGACCATAGGATCGAAGGTCGCACGGATCGGGACCGCCTTCGGAATGAATGTCATATATTATTCTACCTCAGGGACTTCCCACTGCAAAGACTACCCCTCGGTCCCTCTTGAGGAACTTATGCGCCATTCGGATGTCATATCCGTCCACGCCCCGTATAACGAGCACACAGCAGGCCTCATCGGAGAGAAAGAGCTGAAGATGATGAAACCCGGAGCCTTCATAGTGAACATGGGACGCGGAGGAATCGTCAACGAAGCCGCACTTGCCGCCGCGATCGACGAAGAGGCCATAGGCGGAGCGGCGCTGGATGTATTCGAGAAGGAGCCCCTACCGGCCAACAGTCCGCTTCTCCACACACGGCACCCCGAGAGGTTCCGCTTCACTCCGCACACAGCCTGGGCCAGCGTAGAGGCCAGGGAAAGGCTGGTAGCTTCAATAGCCGGGAATATCAGGAAAGGCTGGTAGCCTTATTCTCCAGCCGGGACACCAGGGAGATCAGGAACGCACCGACAACCCCTGCGACAAGCGATCCGAGAAGGACCGCGATCTTGCCCATGTCACGAAGCCTGGCAGTCACTTCCGGCAGCTGGTCGGAGAATGAAAGGGTGTCCACGAAGATGGACATGGTGAAACCGATTCCTCCCAGGCAGGCCACCGCGAAAAGCATCTTCCATGTCGCCCTGGACGGCATGGCGCCAACCCCTGTCTTGATTGCGATGAAACTGGCCAGGGTTATGCCTACAGGCTTTCCAAGGACGAGCCCAAGGAATATGCCCAGGCTGACGCTTCCCTCCACGGGAGAGAACTGGAATATGTTGAAATATGCCGGGTCGCTGATGGTCACGCCGGCATTGGCAAGTGCGAACAGCGGCATGATCAGGAACGTAACCCACGGAGAAAGCATATGCTCCATCCTGTCGGTCATCCCTATGCAGTATTTGCTGATATGGCTCAGGTTGCGCAGGCAGTGTCTCTGCGGCCCGTTCGGGAAGTCTCCGGCCTCTTCGATAAGGTCATATTCGGAGAGCCTGCGGCGGTACTGGTCGCGCTTCCTGTAATAATATGCCCTGTTGTACCTGGGCTTCATCGGTATGAGGAAGGCCATCACCACCCCGCACATGGTAGAGTGTATTCCGGCGTAGTAGAACAGTATCCACACCAGTATGGCGTGGAACAGATAGAAGGAGGGACGCTTCTCGCCGAGGCGGTTGATGAGGACTACCAGGAGTATTACAAGGAAGGCGATCCCCAGAAGGAGCAGGTTGATACTGCCTCCGTAGAAAATGGCAACCACAAGGATTGCGATAAGGTCGTCCGCGACTGCAAGGGTCGCGAGGAAAACCTTGAGGGACAGCGGGACGCGCTTTCCAAGCATGGAAAGGATACCGATCGAGAAAGCGATGTCGGTTGCGGTAGGAATCCCCCATCCCGACGATGCATATGTACCGTGATTTATTACTGTGTATATTACTGCGGGGAATAATACACCTCCGAAAGCGGCTATCACGGGAAGGATCGCCTTTTTCGGCGTACTCAGTTCTCCATGGTCCATCTCGCGGCGGATTTCAAGGCCGACCGAGAAAAAGAAAATGACCATGAGGATGTCATTGACGAAATTCAGCACGGTCATGTCCCTCGGGAACATGAAACCCCTTCCGGAGGGAGTCTTCACGCTGAATCCGAGGTCAGTGGCAAGGAATGAGTGGTAAAGGTCCCTGGTACCGGGGAGGTTTGCCAGCAACATCGCTACTGCGACGCAGGCCAGAAGGATTATGCCCTGGGCCCAGGGCTGTTTGGAAAAACGGCTGTTCCTCTTGTTGAAATTGCGGACCCCGCGGGTCCAGGAATAAATCGGTATAAGTCTCATCTGTATTTCTCCTATCCGGAAAGGGGCAGCAAAAATAGGCAAAAAGAATGGAACGGAAAATTTTTTAACTAGATTGTTACTAGAAGTGTTGATAACTTTTCCTCTTCCACCCTTGACAAGATGCCTGGCCTTTTGTTAACTTTGTCCAGCGAAGGATACCAAAACATGTTCGGATTGCCCTAAGCAGTCCGAAATTTTTAGCACCAGACTGTACTGAAACCAATGCCAAAAGGCTTGGAAGTATTTGAAATATAGAGATTTAACCACAAGCTAAATTTTACTGTCATCATCATGGATGTAAGGAAAACCAATGGGACTTACGAAGAGTTCGACCTCGAGAAACTTAAAAGAGGCATAAGGCTCGCATATGCACACACAGGACAGGCCTGCCCCGAAGAAGTAGTCGTTTCAATCACTGACAACCTCTATATCTACGACAAGATTTCCAGCCAGGAAATCCGCCGCCAGGTAGTGGACTCCCTGATGTCCATCAACAAGAGGGTCGCCCTTGAATACATCGAGACCTTCGATGCCGGACTCGACCTCCGCAAGAAGCGCGACTTCATCCATGACTACATCAAAGCTTCCAACGCGGCTTCCGGTTCCAAATTCGACGCCAACGCCAACGTCACCCGCAAGAACATTGTGACCCTCGGCCAGGAACTCTACAAGGAGAACAACATCAAGCAGAACCGTTACATCATGACGGACAAGATCAAGGCTCTGTACGGCAGGTCCCTCGCAAAGCAGTATCTCGCCGACCTCGAGTCCCACGTCCTTTACAAGCATGATGAGAGCGGCACCCCGGGTTATCCTTACTGCGTGGCCATCACCATGTATCCGTTCCTGGTGAACGGCCTCCGCGAACTGGGCGGAGTCTCAGTCGCTCCCACCGACCTGAAATCCTTCTGCGGGGAATTCATCAACCTGGTGTACTCCATCAGCTCCCAGTTCATGGGCGCGGTAGCTACTCCGGAGTTCCTGATGTACCTCGACTATTTCATCCGCAAGGACTACGGGGACGACTACATCTACCACCTCAACGACGTAGTGGAGAACAACCGCAAGCAGCGCACCCTGGAGAAGGTCATAGACAACTGTTTCCAGCAGGTCGTCCATTCCATGAACATGCCCGCCGGCAACAGGGGCTACCAGACTGTGTTCTGGAACATCAGCTACTTCGACGAGCCTTATTTCAACGGGGTCTTCAAGGACTTCTTCTTCCCCGACGGCACCCAGCCCAAGTGGGAGACCCTCTCATGGCTCCAGAAACACTTCATGAACTGGTTCAACGAGGAGCGCAATCACTACATCCTTACCTTCCCCGTCGAGACCATGGCCCTCATGACCGACGGAGGCGACGACTTCGCCGACAAGGAATATGCGGATTTCACATCCGAGATGTGGAGCAAGGGACACAGCTTCTTCTGCTACCTCTCCAACAGCCCCGACAGCCTCTCCAGCTGCTGCCGCCTGCGCAATTCCCTCAAGGACCTGGACCACAACGACGAGGAGCACAACCACACTACCCACCAGTACTCCATGGGTACCGCTTCGGTGTCAACCGGAAGCAAGTCTGTGATGACCATCAACCTGAACCGCCTCATCCAGAACGCCACCCGCAAGTACTTCAAGAAGGAGAAACGCATCGACCTGCCCGCAGGAATGGCCCTGGATCCGAATTCATATGACAAGGCTAAGCTCTACCTCTACATCCAGGAAGAGGTGACCGAAGAGACCGAGCGCGTGCACAAGTACCAGACGGCCTTCAATGAAATCATCAAGGACTTCCTCAAGGCCGACATGCTGGATGTCTATCGTGCCGGATTCATCGACATGAGGCGCCAGTACCTTACCGTCGGAGTGAACGGAATGACCGATGCGGCAGAGTTCCTCGGACTGACCATCTCCCCGAACGACGATTACAAGGATTTCGTCAACATGCTGCTGGAGACCATCAACATCTCCAACCGCAAGGACAGGACGAAGGACACCATGTTCAACACCGAATTCGTCCCGGCCGAGAACCTTGCAGGCAAGAACTACAACTGGGATCGCAAGGACGGCTACTTCGTCTCCCCGAAGCACGTCATGTATTCTTCCTATTTCTACAATCCGGAGGACAGCAGCCTGTCGATCATAGACAAGTTCAAGCTCCACGGTGAGGAATATGTGAAATACCTCGACGGAGGAAGCGCCCTGCATATGAATCTGGACGAGCACCTCACCAAGGAGCAGTACCGCCAGCTCCTCAATGTCGCAGCCCATTACGGAACGAACTACTTCACCTTCAACATCCGCAATACGGTCTGCAATGATTGCGGCTACATTTCCAAGGACACCCTTTCGGAGTGCCCGAAGTGCCACAGCCACAATCTGGATTACCTGACCAGGGTTATCGGCTACCTCAAACGCATCTCCTCCTTCGCCGAAATACGCCAGAAAGAGGCCTACCAGCGCTTCTACGCCGAAGAGCCCGCAGAGGTTAAAGTAGAGGCATGATCAAGTACCTGCCCGACAGGGTCTCGATAGTACTTGAGGAAATCCCGGACAGGGTTTCAGTGGCTGTTGACATCACCAACTGCCCGGAAAACTGTCCGGGATGCCATTCTCCCTTCCTCCGTGAAGACATAGGAGAGGAACTTACCTTTGAACGGATCGATTCCCTGATCTCCGATAACTTCGGAGTCAATTGTTTCCTCCTTCTAGGCGAAGGACGGGACCACCAGGCCCTCGTCCGCATAGGAAAGTATATCTCCGAAAAATATCCGGGAATCGCTCCCGCCCTGTACTCGGGACGGAACCAGGTGGAAGATGACATATGGCAGGTCTTCGACTATGTCAAGCTCGGGCCATATGTAGAAAAAAAAGGTCCTCTCAACGAGAGGACCACTAATCAAAGGCTTTATCATGTCCATTCCGTCATCTCGGCAGGAGCCGGAGGAAGTGCGGCCATACGCCGCGTAAAGGAGGACATAACGCCTGTAATCTGGCGCAGGAAAAAAGACTAGAACCTGAACGATATCTGCAGGTCGGCAGTGCTGTAGTTGTGCTTTCCTTCTGCCAGGCGACGGTCATTCACGAATGAATAGATTCCCGAGATCACCAGGTTTTTGGTGAACTGGTAATCAGCACCGAAGTCATATGCGGTGTAGCAACGCTCCCAGGAAGCATTGTCCCTGTAAACGTCGTAACGGGCCTTGAGGTGGAAGACGTTCTTGACCACCGGGGCGATGACTGCTGCATACCATGCATCGGACTTGTCGCCGAGGACCTCGTTGAGGCTGACGTCACTGCTGCCGTAACCCGATTTGAAAGCATATCCATAGCTGTGGACATACTCTGAACGGAAGGTCCAGTCGCTTACAAGATACTCTCCGGAGATGGCATAGCGCTGACGCTTCAGGGTGACGTCACCGCGAGTGTAGCGGCCATCCCAGCCGAACATACCGATACGGGCGCCCTTTACGGGGATGAACCACAGGCCGCCGATGAGATCCTTGTGACTGTTGGCATCCTTCACATTGATACCCTGGCCATTATAGAGGCCTACCTGGTAGTGGATGAACGGATGGTTGTCAATCTGGAAAAGATCACCCTGGAACTGGAGACCAAGGTCACGGCCGTTGCTGGCGTGCTCGCCGATGCGGTCATTCATACCGGCCAGTTTAGAGGTAGAAAGGCTGTATCCGTAGAAACCCTGGTCTATCGGGTTCATGGGGTTCTCGAAGGTGAAAGCCCTCTTGAACTGTCCGAACTTGACACAGAATGCCTTGTACTTGTCCCACTCGATGAAAGCATCGACGATGCGGGGACCACCGATTGAATTGCTGGTACCGTTGACCTGGATCTGGAGACGGTAGTTGAAGTCTCCGAGGATCCGGCCTGCAGCCTGGACCCTGGCGATACGCAGTGAAAGGGTATTGTCAGGCTTTGCTCCCTCCAGGGAAGTGTAATTGTATTCTCCGATGACGAAACCACTGATCTTTGTGGTAACGACAGGGGCCTTCTCCTGGGATGCCTGGGAAGAGGTTTCTGTCGTTTCTCCTGCAAACATGGAGAAAGACATCAGGAAAGCCACAAGGGCTGTTACCGATTTTTTCATGATTTGTTTGATGAGTTAAATTAAGAGGCGAAGGGGAATAACTTGGTTACCCAGAAGAAACCGAAGAGGAATCCCACGACACCTATGATGATGCCCACCTTGGCCATATCCTTGGTGTTGACAAGGCCGGTGGATGCGGCAATCGCATTCGGAGGAGTGGAAATCGGGAAGCACATCGCTATGGAAGCGCAGATCGCGATGAACACAATCATGGCACGGGCGCCGCCCAGTGCGAGGAATGACACATTGTTGGCTGCAGCCGGATCAGCCATTCCGGTAGCGACCACGATAAGGATCGGAATGAGAAGCGCTGCCGTGGCAGAGTTGCTGATGAAGTTCGACAGGAAGTAGCAGACCAGGCCGGCGATCACGAGCACGAGGACCACGGACATGGATCCGAAAGGAATGGCCTCGATGAGGACCTTGGCAAGACCGGTGCCCTGAAGGGAAGTACCCAGTGCAAAACCTCCGGCAACGAGCCAGAGCACGCTCCAGTTGATTTCCTTGATGTTGTCCTTGGTGAATATCCCGAGGGCTGTAAGCACTGCAAGCGGAATGAGGGCAACCACGTTGGAATTGACCTTGTGGATCTGCTCGGTCATCCACAGGAGGATGGTTCCGATGAAGACTATCCAGACAACCGTTGATTTCCAGTCTTTTCTATGCTTGTTCTCCGGAATCTCGAGGACCACGCTCTTGGCCTTGAACGGGAAGAAAACCTGAAGGAGGAACCATGCAAACACGATCATTATGATCACGAACGGAATCATATGCTCCATCCATGTCATGAAACTGATATCATATCCTGCATCAGCGAGGAAACGCACTGCCGTCGCATTGGGAGGTGTTCCGATCGGGGTTCCGATACCGCCGAGGTTGGCAGCTACCGGAATGGCAAGCGACAGGCCTATCTTTCCGCGGTCATCATTGGGGAGGACTGAAAGGACAGGAGCCAGGAAAGCCAGCATCATGGCTGCGGTCGCGGTGTTGCTCATGAACATCGAAAAGACTGAGATCACGATCAGGAATCCGAGGAGAACCGTTTTCGGATTTGTTCCGAACGGCTTCAGCAGGACCCTGGCCATTGTCACATCCAGACCATATTCCTCAGCTACGATTGCCAGCACGAAACCGCCCATGAAGAGCATTACCACCGGATCGGCAAACGCCGCCATCAGCTGCTTGTAATCTACCAGCTGACCGTACTCCGGCTTGCATATGAATCCCAAGCCCTTGTTCGATACCGTAAGGAGGGTTAGGGCGATGACCACAAGGGAGGTGGTCCAGTTGGGGATAATCTCGAATATCCACATCAACGCCGCGAAGGCGAAGATTGCAATAACTCTCTGCTGAACTGCAGTCAAACCGTCAATACCAAAGAAACTCGTCGGGACAGCCCAAAGGAAAATAGTGACAAAGAGCACGATGGGCAACAGGACAGAATACTTTACATTCAGTTTTTTCGATGACATTTTACTACTATAATCAATCTATATGTATCCTGAATAATCAAGTTGCAAATTTAATCATTATTTGGCTATTTCCTATAAAAAAGAGTCCCGGCGAGAGGCCTGAGATTATATCTGGAAGACATGGATTCCCCATATGCCCCGACACTCCGTATAGCCATGAAATCACCGCGATGGCACTTGTCGATTGAAAGGCCTTTTCCGAAGACGTCGGAGCTCTCACAGATAGGTCCTACGACATCATATAGTTCCTCTGCTTCGTCGGAAGAGAGGTTCTCGATGCGGTGGTAGGCGTGATAGAGGGCCGGACGGATGAGTTCTGTCATACCGGCATCAAGGATGGCGAACTGCCTCGTGACTCCTTCCTTTATGTAAAGCACTCTCGAAATCAGTGTGCCGCACGGAGCGACCACGCTGCGTCCCGGCTCGAAATGGACTGTCTGCCCGGGATCCAGGTCGAGATGACGGGCGAAGGTTTCGAAATAGCCTTTGAAATCGGCGATGGAAAGATGGTTGGGATGCTGATAATTGATTCCAAGCCCCCCTCCTACATTTAGGTCTCCCACGGGAAGGGCGCTCCGCTTGAGCCTGGAGGTGATTTCATTGACCCTGTTGCACAGGGCCACGAAATCGGCCATGTCCAGGATCTGCGAACCTATGTGGAAATGCAGTCCGCAGAAACGGACGTGCTTCATCCCGAGAACCATACGGAGAACTGATTCCAGCTCCTCGTGATATATGCCGAACTTGTTTTCCGCAAGACCGGTAGTGATGTTTGCATGAGTATGGGCTCCGATGTCCGGATTCACCCTGATGCTTACAGGCGCTACTGTCCCTGCCTGGGCGGCTAGTGAGTCTATGACTTCGAGTTCAGCCTCGGACTCCACGTTGAAACGGGATATTCCGAGACGGAGGCCCAGTCGGATCTCTTCGTCTGACTTCCCCACCCCCGCGAAGACTATTGACTCTGCAGGGAAGCCCGCCTCAAATGCTGCGGCAACCTCTCCTCCGCTGACGCAGTCGGCGCCCAGTCCGGATTCAGCAATGACCTTGAGGATTTCCGGATTGGAGTTGGCCTTTACGGCATAATGCACCTGGAAACCGGGGAAACGTCCGGCCTGAAGCCTGACTTCCTCCAGTGTCCGCTGCAGAAGATCCATATCATAGAAATAGAATGGAGTCTTCATGCCCCGGAAGCTGTCTACCGGGAAAGCTCCTTTCAGCATTTTTCAAAGAGGTTTCTGCGCAGGGCTTCCATTGCGCGTTTCTTGTCTTCCTCCTTCAGCAGGAAGGATATGTTGTAGTTGCTTCCACCATATGATATCATCCGGACCGGGATGTCCTTCATGGCATCCAGGACCCTGGACTCGAAGCCAACATTTTCCCATTCCATATCTCCCACGACACAGACGATGCACATGTCCAGGTCGACGGAAACGGTACCGTAGCGCTTGAGGTCGTGTATAATGGAGCTGAGATGGGTGGTGTCATCTATTGTCATGGAGACCCCGACCTCGGAAGTACAGATCATATCTATCGGAGTCCGGTAGCTTTCGAATATCTCGAACACACGGCGCAGGAAACCATGTGCCAGGAGCATCCTGGAGGACTTAATCTTGATGGCGACGATATTGTCCTTAGCCGCGACGGCCTTGATAACCCCGTGATCGGGATTGTTGTCGATCAGGGTTCCCTCGGCATCCGGGTTCATTGTATTGAGCAGGCGGACGGGGATATTTGCGAACTTGGCCGGCTGTATGCAGGTAGGATGGAGGATTTTCGCCCCGAAATATGCCAGCTCGGCAGCCTCCTCGAACTGAAGATGCCTGACAGGACGGCTGTCGCGCACCACCCTCGGATCCACGTTATGCATTCCGTCTATGTCTGTCCATATCTGGATTTCCTCCGCATTCAAGGCAGCGCCTACCAGCGAGGCGGTATAGTCCGAACCTCCCCTCTGGAGATTGTCTATCTCATCCTGCGCATTTTTGCATATGAATCCCTGTGTCAGGAACACTTCAGCCTCAGGGTGTCCCGCAACAAGCGGCGCAAGGCTGGAAGAGATAAAATCCGAATCGGGCTCGCCCTGCTGATTTAATTTCATGAAATCCAGGGCAGGAAGCAAAACCACCTTGACTCCCTTCTCCTCCAGATAGAAATACATCAGGTGAGTGGAAAGCAATTCACCCTGAGCCACCAGGATCTTTTCCTGGGTGGAAGTGAAGAGTTTCTTGGTGAAAGTCTTGAGATAGTCGAGAACATCCTTCACATACTGCCCGGCCTTTTCCCTTGCGGCATCAGTCCCGTACAGGCGGGAGACGACCCCCTCATACTTAGCCTCGAGAGAAGTCAGGGTGTCAATGGCGCCCTCCTGGTTGCGGTTCAGGAGATAGCCGGCGACTTCCAGGAGCGTGTTGGTAGTTCCGGACATGGCAGAGAGGACGACAAACGGCCTGTTTTCACGGCAAATCAGTTCCGCTACCTTTTTGATCCTTTCCGGGGACCCGACAGAAGTCCCCCCGAATTTCATGATATTCATCGTCTGCGTGAATTAATGTTTCAGGTTAACGAATATTGCTTTAAGTTTCAAATATAACAAAAAAAGTCCGCGAAGACGAATTCATTGCCTTTTTTCGTCTTCGCGGGCGTAAACGTATGAAAAAAAGGAGGGCTAGATGACTCCCTGCTCAAGCATTGCGTGGGCCACCTTCATGAAACCTGCGATGTTTGCGCCCTTGACATAGTCGATCTTTCCGTCCGGCTGCGCGCCATACTTGACGCACTGCTCATGGATAGCCGCCATGATGTGATGAAGCCTCTCGTCCACCTCGTCAGCTGTCCAGCTTAAATGCTCGGCATTCTGGGTCATTTCGAGACCTGAAGTAGCAACACCGCCCGCATTCACGGCCTTGCCGGGAGCGAAGAGCATTCCGTTTTTCTGCATCCAGTGGATGGCATCCGGCTGGCAGCCCATGTTGGAAACTTCGAAAAGGGCCCAGCATCCGTTGGCCTTCAGCTGTTTTGCATCCTCGAGGCTGAGCTCATTTTGGAATGCAGATGTGAAAGCGATGTCAACGGGTACTATCCAGCTCTTCTTGCCTGCGATGAACTTCGCCTTGTCCGGGAACCTGGTAGCCATATCCTCGACCATGTTCCTGTTCGAAGCACGCATGACGAGCATGTAATCGATCATCTCATCTGTAATTCCTTCCGGAATCTCGCAGGCTCCGTCAGGACCGCTGATGGCGACAACCTTCGCACCAAGCTGTTTGGCCTTCTTGGCTGCTCCCCAAGCGACATTGCCGAATCCTGAGAGGGAAATCCTCTGCCCCTCAAGGTCCTTTCCGATCCTCTCGAGTGCCAGGTGGGCGAAATACATCGCACCATAGCCGGTAGCCTCCGGACGGAGGATGGATCCACCCCATGTAAGACCTTTACCTGTAAGGACTCCGGTATTGTACTGACGGGCAAGCTTGCGGTACATTCCGTCGAGGAAACCGATTTCGCGGCCGCCGACACCGACATCCCCTGCAGGAACATCCTCGTCGGGACCTATGCAACGCCAAAGCTCCAGCATGAAGGCCTGGCAGAAGCGCATGATCTCACCGTCGCTCTTCCCTACCGGGTCGAAATCGGAACCTCCTTTGCCACCACCCATCGGGAGGGTCGTAAGCGCATTCTTGAAAGTCTGCTCAAAGCCCAGGAATTTCAACATTGAAGGAGTGACCGCCCTGTGGAAACGGAGTCCGCCCTTGTAAGGACCTATGGCGCTGTTGAACTGCACGCGGTATCCCAGATTGGTCTGTATCTCTCCCCTGTCATCAACCCAGGTGACACGGAAAGTGTAGATACGGTCGGGTTCGACCATGCGCTCGACTATCCTGGCCTGCTCGAACTCAGGATGCTGATTATAGACATCTTCAATACTCTCAAGTACTTCCTGCACTGCCTGAAGGTACTCGTTCTCTCCAGGATGCTTTGCCTGGAGCATTGCCATGATTTCACTGGTTTTCATGATTCATGTTATATTTTGTGATCAGTTTTTACTTTATCTCCCACGTCGAACCGCTGCGAAGCAGGTCATCGACGCAATGTATGTTCGATGTGCGGGTCACGTCCTTAACCTGGTCGCGTACTCCGTCATCATATGTAACGTCCTTCACGTCCCTGATGACACCGAGAGCCACCGGGAAATCGGGATATTTCATATCGGCGAGCATCATATGGATGCCTGCGTTCTTACAGTGGGCATCATGCACTAGCACATCGTCGAGGGTGAAACCGCCTTCTCCAATGGTGACTACGCGAAGGCCCATTCCATTAAGCACCAAGCCCTTGTCATGGTTCTTGCCGAAGACCATCTTCTCTCCGTGGCGGAGTACGATGGTCCTGTCCTCGCGGACGGAAGGATCGGATATGCTCTTATGGGCCCCGTCATTGAATATGACGCAGTTGGTAAGCATTTCCATAACGGAGCAGCCGTCGTGGAGTGCTGCTGCAGTCATCACCTCTTCGGTCAGTTTCAGGGTCACGTCAAGGCTGCGGGCGAAGAAAGTACCCTTCGCACCGAGCACCAGGCTTCCGGGGTTGAACGGGTGTTCAACGGTTCCATATGGCGAAGTCTTGGTTATGGCGCCGAACTTCGAGGTCGGAGAGTACTGGCCCTTGGTCAGGCCGTAGATCTGGTTATTGAAGAGGATGATGTTTATATCCACGTTGCGCCTAATGGCGTGTATGAAGTGGTTTCCTCCGATAGCGAGGGCGTCGCCGTCTCCGCAGGCCTGCCATACGGTAAGCCAGGGATTCGCCACCTTTATACCGGTGGAAATCGCCGTAGCGCGGCCGTGGATCGAATGGAATCCATATGTATCCATATAATAAGGAAGCCTTGACGAGCATCCGATACCGGAAACCACAACATAGCGTTCCTTCTCATAATTGAGGGACTGGCTGACCATCGGAAGGGCTCTCTGAAGGGCGGCAAGGACGGCGTGGTCGCCGCAGCCGGGGCACCAGCGGACTTCCTGGTCCGATTTGAAATCCTTGAATGATAGACTTGCCATATTACTCGAGAGCCTTATTGATTGCGTCCACAAGCTCGCCGACCAAGAAGGGCTGGCCCTGGACTTTGTTGCACTTTATTATTTCAATCTCCGGGAAGAGTGTACGCAGGTATCCGGCGAACTGTCCGCTGTTCAACTCGCATACGAGCACTTTCCCGAAACTTCCGAGAACCTTCCCGGTGTTCTTCGGCACCGGCAGGATGTAATCGAAATGGGCATATGACACCTCTGCACCTGTCTCGCGGACCTCATGTATAGCAGAGAGGATATGACCATATGTTCCGCCCCAACCGACTACCAGAAGCTTGCCTTCCTGAGGTCCGTCCACCTTGAGTTCCGGAATGTAATCCGCAATCTTCTGAACCTTGGCAGCCCTTTCATCAACCATAAGCTGATGGTTCTCCGGGGCAGACGAAAGCACTCCGTCATGGTTTTTCTCAAGTCCTCCCACACGGTGCTCGAAGCCTTTCTGGCCAGGAAGCGCCCAGCGGGGCACCAGGGTCTCGGGGTCACGCTCGAACGGCTTGAATTTCCCGTCCGGGGGAAGCTTGGTAGCGAAAGGAGGCTTGATCTCAGGATAATCCTTCATGGAAGGGATCAGCCAGGGCTCGCTGCCATTGCCCAGGAATCCCTCGGAAAGCAACATGACAGGAGTCATATGCTCGAGGGCGATCTTAGCTGCGGAGAATGCAGCATCAAAGCAGTGTGCAGGAGAATGCGCGGCTACGACGGGCATAGGACATTCTCCGTTCCTGCCGTAGAGCGCCTGGTTCAGGTCCGTCTGTTCAGTCTTTGTCGGAATTCCCGTTGACGGGCCGGCCCTCTGTACATCAACCACCACCAGGGGAAGCTCAGTCATTACGGCCAGGCCGAGAGCTTCGGACTTAAGTGAGAGTCCAGGCCCTGAAGTAGTCGTCACGGCAAGGCTACCTGCATATGAGGCACCGATCGCCGTGCATATGCCTGCTATCTCGTCTTCGGCCTGCATGGTTTTCACGCCGAGGCTCTTGTAGATAGCCAGTTCCTCGAGGATCGCAGTAGCCGGGGTTATGGGATATGAGCCGCAGAAAAGCTGGAGATGAGCTTTCTCCGCAGCGGCCATGAGTCCCCATGCGGTAGCCTGGTTCCCGGTGATATTCCTGTAGAGGCCCTTCTTCAGATTGGCCGGAGCGATGTGATAGGTGTCCGGAACCATCTGGAGATTAGACGCATAATTGAAACCGTCCTTCAGGACTTTCTGGTTAGGAGCAACCAGTTCAGGATGCTTCTTGCCGAACTTTCCTTCAAGATACTGGAACACGTAATCGAGAGGCCTGTCGAAAATGAAGCAAGCCATTCCGAGGGTGAACATATTCTTGCACTTGTGGACTGTCTTTGGATCCAGGCCGCTGTCCTTAAGGCTTTCCGCAGTAAGGGATGTGATAGGAGCCGCTATGATGTTCCTGTCTTCTACCTTAAGTTCGAGGAACGGATTGTCCGTCTTGAACCCGGTCTTTTCCAGACTGGCATCATCAAAGGCATCACTGTCCACAAGGATCATCGCATTACGTTTGCACCACTTGGCATTGGCCATGAGCGCTGCAGGATTCATCGCCACAAGAAGGTCACAATAGTCTCCCGGGGTAGTGACATTCTCACTTCCGATGTGTACCTGGAATCCCGACACTCCGGAAACGGTGCCCTTGGGGGCGCGGATCTCGGCCGGGTAATCGGGGAAGGTGGAAAGTTCATTGCCGTAGATGGCTGAGGTGTTGGCGAAAAGGGATCCTGTAAGCTGCATCCCGTCGCCTGAATCTCCCGCAAAGCGGATTACGACATCCTTGGCGTCAACAACTTTGTGTTTCATTTAAAAGTCGGAACAAATGATTCTTATAATTTTTCGCAAAAGTAAGTCTTTTTAATGACAAAATGAAACAAAAAAAGACCGGATCAATAATAATCGATCCGGTCAAATATTTTATATGATTAAAATTCTATTCCTGTGCCTGGGTCTGGGCAGCTGCCTGGAGTTCCTGCTGGAGACTTTCAAGGGTACGGCCTTCCTTGATACCGAGAGCCTTACGGGCTGCAGGGGTGAGGTCCGTGCTCTGTGAAGGATCGATATAGAGAAGCTGGCTGACTTCGAAGACATAGATGTAGTGTCCTGCCTTTGCGAGTTTGTCAACGGTCTCCTGGGCTTTCTTCTGGATGGGGGCGAAGAGTTGCTGCTGCTGGTTTGCAAGCTCCTGCTGGACATTCTGCTCAAACTCCTGGATCCTCTGCTGGATGTCAGCAAGTTCCTTCTCCTTGCTCTCACGGATAGCCTGGGTCCATGTAGAAGCCTTCTGCTGATACTGCTGAGCCTTTGACTGGAATTCCTGGATCATGCTCTGGTCAGTCTGCTGAGCCTCTTTCTGTGCTGCGGAGAGCTGTGCACGGGCAGCATCGGCCTCGTCGGTAAGCTGGATCAGTTCAGTGAAGTTGACGTGCGCGAATTTGGTCTGGGCGCCCGCAGCTACTGTGAGAAAAGCCATAGCGGCAATTAAAACTAACTTTTTCATATCCTTTTTAATTTGTTATTCAACTAAATGTTTTTGATTCCGGACTGTGCATGTAGCAATTATCAGACCACACTAGAATTGTTGACCTATCATGAAGTGGAAATGGCTCTTTCCATTTGAAGTATGGTCGTCGAAACCGTAGCCCCAGTCAATACCCAGCAGACCGACGACAGGCAGGAAGACCCTCACGCCGACTCCGGCCGAACGCTTGATTTCAAACGGGTTGAAATCCCTGATGTCAGACCAGCAGTTTCCTCCCTCTACGAAGCCCAGGACGAAAATGGTCGACTGCGGCTGCATTACCACCGGGAACCTCAGCTCGACTGTGTACTTGTCATACACATTACCTGCGGAAGCATATCCCAGCTGGTTGTATTTAGTGTTGGCATATGGTGTGAGCGAGCCGTTCTCATAACCCCTGAGGGCGATGACCTCGGTTCCGTAAGAATCATATCCCGACATACCGTCGCCACCGACGTAGAAGCCTTCGAAGGGTGAATAACCCCAGCGCCTGTTGTAATAGCCGAGGTAGCCGAACTGGGCCCTGGTCATGAGCACGAAGTTGCCGAAAAGCTTGGTGTAGGTCTCCGCGTTGAATTTGAACTTGTAGTACTCGATCCATTTGTACCTGTGCTCGCCGGTCCACGTATCATAGTCTATGTCCTTGTAACTGTGAACCTTCGTCGGCTTTCCGTTTGCGTCCAGGTTGCCCCAGTCCTTTTTCCTGAGAAGGGAATATGGCGGAGTCGCCTGAAGGGACAATGAGAAGTTGGATCCCTGGCGCGGATAGATCTGCTGGTCAGTGGAGTTACGTGAAAGGCTGGCGATATAGCTTATGTTGTGGGACATTCCGTTGTTGATGATGAACGACGAAGATGACCAGTCTCTCAGTTTGTAAGTCTGCCATGACAAGCCGTTATAGAGGACGAAATAGTTATCCGGCCACTTCAGGCGGTTTCCGATTCCGGCCTGGAATCCGAACACCTCGAAACTCTTGTCATTGTTAAGGATGTTGTACTGGAGGATGGAGTTCGTCATCCTGGAGTAATAGGCCGATATGCTGAGGGAAGTAGGTTTCTTGCCGAAGAGCCACGGCTCCGTGAATGATGCGCTCAGCGAAGTGTAGTAACGGCCGTTGGTCTGGAAATGGAATGTCAGGTTCTGGGCGTCTCCCAGCGGGACAGGTCTCCATGCAGTTTTGTCAAACAGGCGCCTGGAAGAGAAATTGTTGAAGGACACACCGGTAGTCACGACGAATGTCCTTCCACCCCATCCTCCGGAGAGTTCCAGCTGGCTGGAAGGCTTCTCCGTCACATTGTAAACAATATCTACTGTGTTATCCGCCTGGTTGGGAAGGATGGAGTAACCCTTGCTGGCATCAGCGATAGCCTCCGGATCGAACTGTCCCAGTGAAGCGATCTCACGTATGGAACGCTCGAAATCGGTCTGGCTGAACAGGTACCCCGGACGGGTGAAGACCTGGCGGCGGACAACTTTCTCGCTGGTAAGGTCGTTACCGTTGATTATGATGTTGTTCAGGGTCGCCGGCTTGCCTTCGGATATGCGCATTTCAACATCTATGGAGTCCTGGGTGATCGCCATCTCCACGGGAGTCACGTTGAAGAACAGGTAGCCGTTGTCGCGGTACAGCTTGGACACGTCATAGTCATTCTGCTTACCGCCACCCTGAAGGCGTTTCTGCATAGTTACGATGTCGTACGGATCCCCCTTCTTGACAGAGAGGATCTCGTTGAGGGCATCGGTGGGATAGACGGAGTTACCGGTCCACGTGATATTCCTGAAATAATATTTCTTACCTTCATCGACATAGAAATCGATGGCAAGGCGGTTCGGTTTGTCGGGAAGGGTGTAGATCGAGTCCTTGATTATCCTCGCATCCCTGAATCCCGCCTCATTGAAAGCACTGATGAGTGCGCTCTTGTCATTGGCGTACTCCTTCTCCTTGAATTTCTTCGTCTGGAAGAAATTGTAGATCTTAGCGGAGTTGGTCTTCTTCATCGCCTTCTCGAGCTTGAAGTCGGAAAGGGTCTTGTCCCCGATGAAGTTGATCTCCTTGATCCTGACCCTGGTGCCCCTGTTGACCGAGAAATTCACCTTGATGGCGTTCTTGATCACAGTATCCTTCCTCACCTCGGGAGTGACAGTGCAGTTGAGATAGCCTTTCTCTGCGTAGAAACGCCTGATAATGTCGCTGGATGTCTTTCCTACATACTCGGAATATTCTCCTCCCCTCTTGAGATTGAGCCTTTCCTGAAGGTCTTTGCGCTCACCGCTCTTTACTCCTGTGTAAGTCCAGGTGGACACCCTTGCCCTTTCCTTGATTCCGACGACGAACCAGGCGGAGTCGGCATTCTCGCTGAGATGGTCGATCTTGATGGAAATATCCTCGAAATACTTCTGGGCCCAGAGCCTGTCGATGATGGAGGATATGTCGTCTCCCGGGACCGTGATTTCCATTCCCTTCATCAGGCCTGTCAACTGGATAATCTGAGAGGAGCTGAAATAGGTGTTCCCTTCCACGGACACACCGCTCACGATATATTTACGGGGATTGTTATAGTCAATCTCTACTCCGGCCTTCTCCTGCGCACTGAGTGCGGCAGGCAGGATCATGGTCAAAGCAAGCAGGATTGTCTTTATGGCTCTCATCAAGGCTCTATTCACAAAAAATATCTTGCAAAGATAATCTAATTATTTCACTTTACCATAACGACGGTCACGCCTCGAGAACTCTTCGATGGCATCCGTCAGCTCTTTTTCGCGGAAATCAGGCCACATTATGTCAGTTATGTAGAACTCCGAATAGGCAGCCTGCCAGAGCAGGTAGTTGCTTATCCGCTGTTCGCCCGATGTCCTTATGATCAGGTCCGGATCAGGAATGCCGGCCGTTACCAGATAACTGTCGAAATCTTCCATGGAGAACTTCCGCTTCGGATCCGCAGCCATGTCAGCGGCCATTCTCTGAGCCGCCTGGAAGATGTCCCATTTACCGCTGTAACTCAGGAATATGATCAGAGTCATGCCGGTGCATGAAGCCGTCTTCTCTTCCGCAGAGCGGATGGAGTTCTGCACAATAGGATTGAGCCTCTTACGGTTACCGAGGACCAGGACCCGTATGTTGTTCTCCACGAAACGTCCCAGCTCAGCCGCAATGGAATCCACCAGAAGGTCCATAAGCGCGGAGACCTCCTTCACCGGCCTGTTCCAGTTCTCCTCCGAAAAAGCGAAGAGGGACAGATACTTGATTCCGGTTTTAGCTGCACATGTAACGCAAGCCCGTACGCTCTCCCGGCCTTCCTTGTGGCCGCTGACGCGCTCCAGGCCCCGCTGCTTCGCCCATCTCCCGTTCCCATCCATTATGATGGAAACGTGGGTAGGGATGATTCTGTTTTCCTCCATATGGGATCCCGCTGCTTAAAGGTTCCTTATATCCTCTCCCCAGAAAAGTTTCGAGGTGAGGGCCTTCTCGAAATTAGACTCGGTCGGGCGGATTCTTCTGAGCGAAAACTGTGCCACTGAGATGGAAAGTGATACTCCGGACGGAACAGTCATCGTACGGTTGTCCATGGTCAGAAGCGCCTTCTCGTCCCGTGAACGCAGTTTTATGCCGATCCGGGAGCTCTCGGGCACCACCAAAGGCCTCACATTCAGGTTATGAGGGGCGATAGGGGTAATCAGGAGAACCTTCGACTCAGGATAGCATATGGGTCCTCCCGCGCTCAGGGAATAAGCCGTGGAACCGGAACTGGTCGCTACTAGAAGGCCGTCGGCCCAATATGTCGGGAGAGGCCTGCCGTCCACTGTGACATCGATTCCTATCATCCCGGCGCCGAAACGGTGGACCGAAACCTCATTGAAGGATATGGGCCAGAAGCCCTCGATCTGCGAAGTGTCGAAACCGGAGACCTTCGTCTCGATAAGGGTGCGGTCCTCGAGTGTGTAGTTTCCGCTCAGGAGCGAATCCACCACATCCTCCGGCTTGTTCTCCGACAGGAAACCCAGCCTTCCGACATTCACTCCCATCACGGGGATCCCCGAATCACGGACGCGCTTCGCCGCGGAGAGGAACGTTCCGTCACCCCCTACCGCCATCACCAGGTCAGTACCGTCCCTCAGGTCTGCATATGTCTTGACAGGATAGACGCTTATACCTGCCTGGCGCATCCTTTCAAGAAGAGAGCTGACGCGGGGGTCTTCCCGCAGTCCTTCTTTTTTTATATATATGGCAACAGTCATGGCGCTTCGTATGAATTTTCAAATTTAGTATTTTTTGTGCAAAATGCATATTTTTGCAAATCGAGAAAACTATTTCGAAATGACCAGACTTAGCGTAAATATTAATAAGATAGCCACTTTGCGGAATGCGCGGGGTGGCTCCATGCCTGATGTAGAGAAAGCGGCACTCGACTGCGAGCGTTTCGGCGCCGAGGGCATAACCGTCCACCCAAGGCCCGACGAGAGACACATCCGCTACTCTGATGTTAGGCTCATCCGACCGACTCTGAAGGTGGAATTCAACATAGAAGGCAACCCTATCCCCTCATTCGTATCCCTGGTTAAGGAAGTCGTCCCCGACCAGGTGACGCTTGTACCGGACGCCCTTTCTGCCATCACATCCAACAACGGATGGGACACCATAGCCAACAAGGACTTCCTTACGGACATATGCAAAGAATTCAAGGACTGCGGGATACGGGTTTCCATCTTCGTCAATCCGGACCCGGAGATGGTGGAAGGCGCCGCAAAATGCGGAGCGGACCGAGTCGAACTCTACACGGCCGGATACGCCGAGGAATATCCCCTTGACAGGGAAAAGGCCATCGCCCCCTACCTTGCCGCAGCCATCCGTGCACGCGAATGCGGACTGGGACTCAATGCCGGCCATGACCTTAACCTGGAGAACCTAGAATACTTCATCCGCACGATCCCCTGGACCGATGAGGTCTCAATAGGCCATGCAATCATATGCGATGCCCTATACATGGGGCTCGAAAAAACTATCTCCGCATATCTGGAAAAGGTTAAGATATTTTAGCTATCTTTGCGGATTGATTCATCTCTCGTTAATTTAACATTTTATATGATATGAAAAACACATCACTCGTTCTCAGCGTCATCGCCCTTGCAGTGGCGCTCATCTTCGGAATCCTTTCCATGACTTCAAGGGACGGAAAGAAGGTCCAGGCCCCCGCAGCCGGGGAAAATGCGGCCGCAGGTGCAGTTGCCGGTTCAATCGTGTACTACAATCTCGACAGGGTGCTCAACGAATACGACAAGGCCAATGACCTCCGCTCCATAGTGGAAACCAAGGTGAACGGAATCAATGACGAGGTAAACCGCAGGGGAAACAGGCTCCAGAAGGATGTCAACGATTTCCAGGACAAGATCAACAAGGGTCTCCTCCTCCGCAGCGATGCCGAGGCTCGCGGACAGCAGCTTTCACAGCGCCAGCAGGAGTTCCAGAACTATGCGAACCAGAAACAGCAGGAGATAATGGAAGAGCAGCAGGTTCTCACCAACCAGATCGCTGACGCCATCAAGCAGTATATCGACAAATTCATCGCCGAAAAGCGCTATGCTATGATCATCGCAGTCCAGGGAGACATCCTTCCCATGCCGATCAACGCAGCTGACAGCACTTTCGACGTGACCGACGAGCTCCTCAAAGGACTCAACGACGAATATATCCTTACCAAAGGCAACACCGCCAAGTAACAGCTGCCCGAGAGATTGAAGATTGCCATATTATCGAGTTTCTTCCCCCTGCGTGGCGGAATCGCCCAGTTCAATGCTGCACTGTACACAGAGCTGGGAAAGGAACACGATGTCAAGGCATTCAATTTCTCCAGGCAATATCCCGGGATCCTCTTCCCGGGAAAGACACAGTACGTAAGCGCACAGGATAACGCCGTCCAGGTCAGCGCAGAAGCTGTCCTGGACACTGCGAATCCACTATCCTACGGGAAGGCAGCGAGGGCTGTCAGGAAGTGGGGACCGGACCTGCTCCTGATGAAGTATTGGATGCCCTGGTTCGCCCCGTCCCTGGGATATGTGGCGAGGCATATGGCTCCACAGTGCAAGGTTGTCCCCATACTGGACAACGTCAAAGCCCACGAGAAACGGATTTTCGACACTGTCCTTACGAAGTACTTCCTCGGAGGATGTGACGGCTTCGTCACCATGTCAGAAGAAGTGACTTCCGACCTTCTCGCCCTGAAGCCCGAAGCGAAATACCTCCTGCGGCCCCATCCGCTTTACTCCCATTTCGGCGAACCGCTCGCCAAGGAAGAAGCCGTCAGGCGGCTTGGCCTCAAGCCGGGGCTGAAGACCCTCCTGTTTTTCGGATTCATCCGCGCCTACAAAGGTCTGGACATCCTTCTGGACGCTTTCGGTATGCTGGATGACAGTTACCAGCTGGTAATAGCAGGAGAGCCTTACGGATCTTTTGAGAGCTACGGAAAGATCATCAGTTCATCGCCGGCCAGGGACAGGATACATGTCTTCACCGACTACATCCCGGACTCGGAGGTAAAAGTCTATTTCTCCGCAGCAGACTTGAGCGTCCTTCCCTACCGCAGCGCCACCCAGAGCGGAATCTCATCGGTCTCATTCCAATTCGAAGTCCCCTCCGTAGTGACTCCGGTAGGCGGCCTGCCTGCCAGCATAGGAGACACAGGCACAGGACTCGTTACCAAAGCCGTTACAGCCGAAGCAGTAGCTGAAACCGTCAGGACCTATTTCTCCTCCGACGCAATCCGCAGCAAGTGCAAGGAAAACATACGCCGGGAGAAAGAGCGTCTTTCATGGCGCGCTTTCTGCAAGGCATTGACTGATTTCTCGCAAACACTTTAGAACAACATATGCCGCAATGAAATACGCCCTCCACATATTCTTCTCAGCATTCCTGCTGGCCTCTTCCGTGAGCGTCCCCGCACTGACCTACACGCAGACGCCGGTAACGGTCTCCAAGGACAAGATCCGCGGGAGCGACGGAAATATCTACCTCTCGCACGTCGTGCTTGAAAGGCAGACCCTGTTCTCCATCAGCAAGGCATATGGAGTGACTGTCGATGACATATGCAAGGCCAATCCTGCACTCCACCTTGAGACAGAGTCACTGAAAAAGAACCAGATACTCCAGATTCCCTTAGCTTCGTCAAGTCCCAGGGAAGAAGCCGGACAGCAGCCGGAACAGGCACCTGAACCGGCTGCATCCCAGGAAAAACGGCTGCAGGATTCTTCCCAGCAGGATGACGAATTCATCAAGCACACTGTCAAGTGGTTCGAAGACCTGGATGACATCGCCCTGAAATATGGCTGCGATGTAAAGACAATAATGCAGATCAACAACCTGACCAGCGTAAAGGTAAAGAAACGTACAAAGCTCCTGATCCCCAAACATCCCGAACGCTGGGGCGGTTCCACGGCTACAGCTGCCGCCGAAACAAAAGCCGCTGAAGTTGTGAAAGCCGCTGCGGACCAGGCGCCCGAGGCTGATGACAAAGAAGTGAAAGCCCCGGCCGACACCGCGGCCGCAGTCAGCGGTGAGCAGCAGAAGTCCCCTCTGGGAGGGATCTTCGACTGGCTCCTCTTCAAGGAGAAAAAGGAACTTACCGCTTCGCTGCTCCTCCCCTTCAATTCGAAAGGCACTCCCGATCCCATGTTCATGGATTTCTACTCGGGAGTAATGATGGCGATGAGGGACCTGAAGGCGTCAAACGGCATCAAGACCGACCTCAACGTTTACGATGTTGCCGGAGGAAACCTGCCCGTCCAGGGAGACAGGCTCGGGAATGAAGACCTTGTGATAGGTCCGGTCAGCGCTGCCGACCTCGGAAAGGTTCTGGAAAGCGGAATAGGCTCAACTGCTGTCATTTCCCCGCTTGACCCGAAAGCAGAGGCGATAGTGGAGAACTACGGCAACCTGATACACGCCCCGGCACCGGCGGCAGTTCAGTACCTTGACCTGATGGACTGGATCAGAAGCGACATGACAGGAAGCGACAAGTTCATAGTCTTCACCGAGAAAGGGACCACTCCCAGCGCTTCTATGAGCCTTCTGCAGAAGGACATAGAAGAGTCCGGAATCCCCAGTTCCACAATTTCCTACGGAATCCTTGAAGGCAGGAACCTGACCGGTTCCATGACAGCCCAGTTCACAAAGGAAGGCATCAACAGGGTAGTAATCGTGTCCGAGAGCGAGGCTTTCATCACCGACGTTGTCAGGAACCTCAACCTGATGTCTCACCTGGAGTACAAGATAATCCTCTACGCTCCGGCCAGGATCCGTTCGTTCGACACCATAGGAGTAGAGAACTTCCACACTGTCTCCATGCATGTCTCATGCTCCTACTACATCGACTACAACAGCCAGAAAGTCAAGGATTTCGTCCTCCAGTACAGGGGACTCTTCTCGGCTGAACCGTCCCAGTTCTCCTTCCAGGGCTACGACATCGCGACCTACTTCCTTTCCCTGGCATCCAAATACGGGAACCACTGGCAGCAGGCCCTTACCAAATTCAACGGGCAGGGGCTCCAGAGTGATTTCAGATATAACTCGGATCAGCCGCGTGTAAACCAGGCTGTCAGGAGGATAGTCTACAATCCGGATTTCAGCATCACCCTGCTTAAATAGCATTTGGAGATGATCATCAGAAGCAAAGCACCGCTCAGGCTCGGACTTGCAGGAGGCGGCACGGACGTGTCCCCCTACTGCGACCTGTACGGCGGACTTGCCCTCAACGCCACCATAAACCTCTATGCGTACTGCACCCTGGAGGATACTTCCGACGGGAAGCTCACCATCAATTCATATGATTCGAAGTGCTTCAAGAGCTTCCCTCTGACATCCAGGCTGGAAATTGACGGGCAGGCATCCCTTGTCAAAGGAGTGTGCAACAGGATAATGCAGGATTACGGCATCCAGCTGCCCTCGATGAAGATCACCACCTACAACGACGCACCTGCCGGTTCCGGACTGGGAACCTCTTCGACAATGGTGGTCTGCATCCTGAAAGCCCTCGTGGAAAAATTCGCACTGCCTCTGGGAGACTACGAAATAGCACGTCTCGCATATGAGATCGAAAGGACCGACCTCGGACTCAGCGGAGGCCGCCAGGACCAGTATGCCGCATCCTTCGGCGGATTCAACTACATGGAGTTTATGCGCAGCGGCGTCGTGATAGTCAATCCATTGAAGATCAAGAGGTGGATCATCGACGAGCTGGAAGCCTCGATGGTCCTGTACTTCACCGGAATATCCCGTGAAAGCGCCAACATCATAGACCTCCAGAAGAAAAACACCGAAGAGGGAAACTCCGAGGCAATCGAGGCCATGCACAGGATCAGGGAAAGCGTCGACATGATGAAAATCGCCCTTCTGAAAGGGGATATGCACGAATTCGCCTCGATACTCGGTCAAGCCTGGGAAGACAAGAAAAAGATGGCAGGGCCGATCACGAATCCAGGGATACAGGAAGTAATGGATGTCGCCAAAGCTTCCGGAGCCATCTCCGGGAAGGTCTCAGGAGCGGGCGGAGGTGGTTTCATCATGTTCATGGTGGATCCTGTCAGGAAAAAACAGGTAACAGACGCCCTCGGCGCCCTGAGCGGCTTCGTCATGCCATTCCAGTTCACCGACGGAGGCGCCCACGCCTGGAAAATCTATCCGACGGACAGCGTAAAAGACCTGTAAACATATGATTGACCAACTCATAGAACGCTATCCCGTCCTTGCGCACTGCAGCGGCGCAATCCTCAAGGCATATGAGATCCTTGCCACGTCCTTTTCCAACGGGGGCACACTCCTGCTGGCCGGGAACGGAGGATCGGCGGCAGATGCAGAGCACATATGCGCGGAGCTGATGAAAGGCTTCCGCAAAAAGCGCCCGCTGGCTGAAGAAGAGAAAAAGGCCCTCGTCGGAGCGGATCCCAATATGGGAAAGATACTCTCCGGCAAACTCCAGGGCGCCCTTCCGGCTATAGCTCTGAGTTCTGATTCACCCCTTGCCAGCGCATATGCGAACGACTGCGACCCTCTCCTGGCATATGCCCAGCAAGTCAACGGATACGGACGTTCGGGGGACGTCTTCTTCGCCATAAGCACCTCGGGAGAAAGCCGTAACATACTCTTCGCCGCCGTAACGGCCAAGGCCAGGGGCATGAAGGTGATCGCCCTGACCGGGAACAGGGACAGCTCCCTCTCCAGGCTCGCTGACGTCTGCATCAAAGTCCCCCAGGCAGAGACCTACCTGGTACAGGAACTGCATCTTCCGGTCTATCACTGTCTCTGCAACATGCTGGAAGAGAAATTCTTCGCCGAATGAAAACAGTAATCATAGCCGGGGGGAAAGGGACCAGGATCGCCTCCTCCTTTTCTGAGATTCCCAAGGCGATGATACCCGTCGAAGGGAAGCCGGTTATCCAGCGGCAGGTCGAAATGGCCGCATCATATGGTTTCAAGGATTTCATATTCCTCACCGGTCATCTCGGAGACGTTATCCGCGACTATTTCAAAGACGGTTCTTCCCTGGGGGTGAACATCACCTACTGCCAGGAAAAGGAGCCTCTAGGGACAGCAGGTGCCCTCCGCCAGGCCAGGGAACTCCTCACTGAGGACTTCTTCGTCTTTTACGGCGACACTGTGATGGACGTGGACATGGAGCATATGCTCCGCTTCCACAGGGAGAACCGCTCTGACGCCACCCTTTTCGTCCATCCGAACGACCATCCATATGATTCCGACATTGTCGAAACCGACTCTTCCCACAGGATAACCGCATTCCGCCTCAAGCCCCATGAAGAAGGATTCATCTCGAGGAACCAGGTCAACGCCTCACTCTTCATCCTGTCTCCAAAAGTTGTGGACGAGATACCGGAAGCGGTCAGGCTGAACCTGGAAAAAGACATATTCCCCTCATGCCTGGACAAGGGGATGAGGTTCTTCGGCTACCCCTCCGCAGAATACATCAAAGACATGGGCACTCCCGAAAGGTATGCAGAGGTGTGCGCAGACGTCCGTAGCGGAAGGGTCGCAGCTTTGAACCGCAGAAATCTCCGCCCGGCAGTCTTCCTGGACAGGGACGGAGTCATCAATGTGGAGAAGGGATTCCTGAGCCGCGAAGAAGACATGGAACTGATCGAAGGCGCAGCCGGGGGAATCGCCAGGATAAACGCTTCAGGATGGCTGGCCATAGTGGTGACTAACCAGCCGGTGATAGCCAGGGGCGATTGTTCCTGGGAAGAGCTGGGCAGGATCAACGCCCGGATGGAGACACTTCTCGGACAGGAGCACGCCTTCGTTAACGACATATACATATGCCCGCATCATCCTGACAAGGGCTTTCCGGGCGAAAGGCCGGAATACAAGATAGTCTGTGATTGCCGGAAACCCGCTCCCGGGATGCTTCTGAAAGCCGCCGGGGACTGGGGCATAGACCTCTCCCGCTCCATCATGATAGGAGACCACGACAGGGATGTGATGGCCGGAGAAAACGCAGGAGTGATGGCATCTGTCAAGATCCCGTCGAATGAGCCCTACGCTCTGTCAAAGGTTCTGGAGGAATATCTGTAATCAATCGGATCCCAGAAGGGATTTGGCATTGGCAACGGCGGCAGGAGTGATCCTGGATCCGCTGAGCATCCTCGCAATCTCCATCACCCTGTCTTCACCGTCGATCCGGCGGATTGTGGTGGTTCCCGATTTCTCCACCAGATAATGCGCGCTGCCCTTGGCCGCCACCTGGGGCAGATGGGTTATGGCAAAGACCTGCATGTCGCCGCCCATTGAACATATCATTGAGCCCATCTTGTCTGCAGCGCTTCCCGAGACTCCGGTATCGATCTCGTCGAAGACCAGTGTAGGCATATCGGAGTAGCGCGCCATCATAGCCTTAAGGCTCAACATGATCCTGGACATCTCTCCTCCCGAAGCGCACTTGGCAACATCGACAGGGTCCTTTCCCGATGAGGAGAAGCGGAACAGTACGGAATCCTGGCCGGAGGAAGAGGCAGGACCTTCGACGACGAGCACATCGAAAACGGCTTTCTCCAATTCCAGGGTGCGAAGGGAACCTTCTATGGCTGAAGCGAATGAAGGAGCCGCAGCAGCCCTGGCTTCATGCAAAGCCGAGCATATGCTTTCGTATCTCTGTTTCTCTGCGCTTATCTCTTTTTCAAGTTCCCGGCACCTCTCTTCGAGTCCCTCCGTGTCGGAAAGCATCCCTCCGAGGGAATCGCGCTTTGCGATCAGGGAAGCGATGTCATTGCATGAGAAGCGTTTCATAAGGTCATAGAGAAGGGACAGGCGGTCACCGACCTCCTGAAGCCTCTGGGGGGAAACATCTATCCCCTCATCCGCTTCCTCTAAAGTGTCGATGATGTCCCGGATCTCTATCCTTGCCGATTCAAGCCGCTCAGGAAGACCCTCGATTGAAGGGACGTACTGGATAACCTTCCTGAGCAGTCTCGAAGCCTCTTTGAGGAGGATGTCAACAGGCTGGCCGGAAGAGTCGTCCCCGGGACTCAATAATGCACCCGCCCCCTGCAGAGATTCCTTGATCTCCTCCGCGTTGGCCAGACGTTTTTCTTCAGCCTCAAGCGCTTCCAGTTCACCGTCTGTCAAGCGGGCATTCTCGAGCTGCTCGAGACGGGCGCGGATATAATCGCTTTCCTCCATAACCCTGGCTAGGGAGGAGCGTTTTTCTTCCAGTTCACCCTTAAGGGCGGACAGACGTTTCCAGGATTCCGAACATTTCTCCAGCAGCTCTCCGTCTCCTGCGAAACGGTCGAGAACGGCCATCTGGAAAGACTTGTCTGAAAGGATCCGGGTCTGGTTCTGGGAATGAACATCCACAAGGGAGGATGCTATCTCCTGAAGAACCGGAAGCGGGACAGGAGAATCATTCACGAAGGCCCTGGAACGGGCACTGCGGTTGACCACCCGGCGGATGATGAGATTCCCTCCATCCCAGTCTGCACCGCATTCTTCTATCGCATCCCTTACCGCAGGATCATCGGTAAAGAAAGATGCCTCCACCACACAAGAAGGGGCATCCCCTGAGATCGCGGACACGTCAGCCTTGGCACCCAGCACCAGACCGAGCGCTCCGAGCAGTACGGATTTTCCGGCGCCGGTCTGACCGGTAATAATGATTAGACCCTCCGGAAAACTGATTTCCAGAGAGTCTATCAAAACATAGTTCCTGACGGAAAGGGAGCGGAGCATGGTGTTTACTCCTTCGGCTGTCCCTGAGGCTGCTTTTCGTCTTCCCCTGCGAACCTGTAGGTCAGCTCCCCTTCAAGGAATTCCTTGATGGCGATAAGATCGGGTTTGGGCTGACGCTCGTAATACTTGGATATCTCGATCTGCTCCTTGTTCTCGAAAACTTCCTCCATTGTGTCACGGTCGTTCCTGAAGTCCTCGAGTTTCTTGTCAAGTTCCTTCTTCTCCGCTGCGGCGATCTGGTTGGCCCTCTTGTACATGATAACCACGGATTCATAGATGTTTCCGGTGGGTGCTGCCAGGTCCTTTACATCCCGGGTAATGGTGTTTCCGGGGACTTTCTTCAATTTGTTCTGATCCATATTCTTGGCTTTGTTCACTCGGGAGCCCCATGGCCCCCATATGTTTTACTTCCCGTCAGCAGAGGAAGTTTCATTTTCTTTCAATCTGCCCTTACGCTCTTTCTGGAACTGGCGGTCGGACATGTCGATATCCTCATCCTCTACAGAATTGTTGCCCATCGCCCTCTGCGCGCGCTTGTAAACAACGTCCAGTTCGCGCCTGTAAACGGATTCCGGATACTCGCCGATAAAGTTGAAATAGTCGTCAACGAAAGTAAGGTAGCGGTCCCTCTGCTTGGCTGCGACACTCAGATGGGCGAACTTGTAGGAAGACATGGCGATGTAGTAGAGGATCTGCTCCCTGTAATTATTTTCCGCATTATCCTTCAAGATGTTGCGGAAAGCGACACGGGAAGCCTGGTAATCTTCCATCTTGTAATAGAGGCGGGCTCCTTCGAAAGCCTTCTTGTCGAGGCGGTCATTAAGGTCCCGGAGCATTTCATTGCAGACATCGGTGTGGACATTGCCGGGATTATCCACAAGATACTGGTGGATGCTTCCTATTGCGGCACGGGTCGGCATCTGGTCCAGTTCATACCTGTAAGTCGATCTGTAGAGACAGTCCAGCCTGAGGAATGAGGCCTCGGGAGTGAAGGGGCTCCTCGGGAAATTCGTAATGAACTTGCTGAAGTTGGTCTCTGCCGTATAGAAATCCTTGAAACGGTAGTTGCTCAGTCCCCAGTAATACTGGACCGTATCCTCCTTGGACGTTCCGTTAGTCTGGACCGAAAGGGATTCGAAAAGCTTTGCCGCCTTCTGGAATTTCCCGTCGTTGAAATATTCGAATGCCGAAGCATATTTGCTGTCCACGTCAGTACTGTTCAGGATCGTGTCGAATTTGGACGAGCATCCTGAAAAAACCAGCACCGCAAGAGCGGCAATCAGTAACCTGTTCTTAATCATATGTTTCTCTCTTCAGTCCTGGTCATCCCCTGTGTGCGAGCAGGAATTTCTCAACATCGAGCGCGGCCCTGCATCCGGACGCCGCGGCGGTAATGGCCTGACGGTAACGCGGGTCCTGTACGTCTCCGGCGGCGAAAACGCCTTCGACATTGGTCGCACTGGTTCCTTCTTCAGTGATGATGTAGCCCTTGTCGTCGGTCTTGATCCACTTGGAGAAAAGCTCGGAATTGGGATGATGTCCTATGCCCAGGAAAAAACCGTCAACCTTGATGTCAAAAACCCTGCCATCCTTGTTGTTCTGGAGACGTACCCCGGTCACTCCGGAATCATCCCCAAGTACCTCCTGTGTATTGCAATTCCACAAGACCTCGATGTTCGGAGTTGAGAACACCCTGTCCTGCATGGCCTTGGAGGCCCTGAAAACATCCCTGCGGACTATCATGTACACTTTTTTGCACATCCCGGCAAGGTAGGTAGCCTCTTCGCATGCGGAATCCCCTCCTCCTACCACCGCCACATCCTTCTTCCTGTAGAAGAAACCGTCGCATGTGGCGCAGGCGGAAACTCCCATTCCGCGGAACTTCTGCTCGGAAGGGAGCCCGAGATAGCGGGCAGTAGCACCCGTAGCTATGATAAGGGCTTCAGCCTCTATCTCATGGGAGTCATCGACTGTCACCTTGAAGGGCCTGGAAGAAAGGTCCACAGCGGTTACGATCCCATGCCTGATATCTGCCCCGAACCTCTCGGCCTGGGAGCGCATCGAAGCCATCAGTTCATTTGCATCCACTCCTGCGGCGAAACCTGGATAGTTCTCCACTATAGTGGTAGTTGTAAGCTGTCCACCCGGCTCCATCCCCTCATACAGAACCGGCGTAAGTCCCGCCCTTGAAGTGTATATGGCAGATGTGTAGCCCGCCGGGCCGCCTCCGATTATCAGACATCCTGTTTTTTCCATAACCGTATTTGCTTAGAAAGGCAAAGATAACCATTTTTATTCATATATTTGTATATGGCTTCATCCGCGAAATACAATGATCTCGCCGCTTTCAAGTCCATGCTATCAAAGCACGGACTCCGGCAGACATCACAGCGCCTTGCAGTGCACCGCGCCATGATGCGGCTTATCCACGCATCTGCAGACACCGTCTGCGCCGAGATCCAGAAAGAAGGCATGGTCTCCGTTACCACCGCCTCTGTTTACAACATCCTCAACGGACTCTCGGAAAAAGGCATATATGCCAAGAGGATGTGCTCCTCCGGAAAACTTTATTTCGATATCCGTCCTGACCCTCATGCGCATTACTATGACACGAAGAACGATGCCCTGATCGATGTCACCGATGAGAAACTGCAGCAGAGGGCCGATTCACTCCTGGCACGGCGCAGGATAACCGGCTACCACCTGGATTCAGTAGACATCTACATCCACTGCCATCCCACCGGGCGCAAGAAAAAAAGCCAGAAAGCCTGAACATAGGATACTGTACTGAATTAATCATCAATATTTTGGACAGAAGGAATTTCATCAGCTCCGCCGCGGCCGGACTTGTTGCCGCAGGCATGGGAATCAGCTGCGCACCAGGCGCGAGAAAACCCCGCATCCCCAAAACCCATCCCCAGACCGCACAGGCCGGAATCGGAGACATCCGTTCCGTGCTACTCCACCTGGGAAACAACATGTGGTGTGATTACCCGTCGGCCCAGATGGGAGAGGACATGGAGCAAGCCATAAAGAGCCTGAAGAAGAAGCCGGACCTCCATCTGATCTGTTCTGATGAACTTTGGCGCAGGGCAACAGACAGGGCTGCCGAGCGCGGCATCAACATGGTCGTAATAGACCTTGGAGAAGGCCTGTTCTACCCTTCCCATCCCGAACTGGCTATCGAAGGGACGTGGAGCATAGAGAAGATGCGTACGGAAATAGACCGGCTCAACAGCCTGGGAATCGAAGTCATCCCGAAGCTGAATTTCTCCACCACGCACAACGGCTGGATGGGCGATTACACTCATATGGTCTCATCTAAACCATATTACCGAATGTGCGAAGAGGTGATTTCCGACGTAATGGAGATTTTCGGGCATCCGCGCTTTTTCCACATCGGCTGCGATGAAGAAACAGCTGATTTCCAGCAGAAGCAAGGCTACAAATACATATGCATACGCCAGGACGATTACTGGTGGAAAGACCTCTACCACCTGGTAGACACAATCGAAGGACATGGCGCCCGTCCCTGGATGTGGAGCGACCATTTCTGGTATCATGAAGACTTCGTCAAACGCTGCCCGAAAAGCGTAATCCAGCAGAACTGGTTCTATGACAGCGCATATGGCGGATTCGACCTGGAAAAGAACTTCACTTCAGACAGGATCCGCCTGGAGAGCTTCCTGAAACTGGACGAGGCCGGCTTCGACCAGGTTCCGTGCAGTACCAACTGGGTAGGCGGAAAGCGCAGGGCTGAAGGTCTCGGCGCCGATGATGTAATCGGCGGCCTGGTTCCGTTCTGCCGCGAGCATATTTCAAAAGATCACCTGCTGGGCTTCATGATGGCTCCATGGGACCCCACCGACAACGAAAAGCACATCCAGCACACCATCTCGGGCATCGACCTATTTGCCGACGCCCTTGCCGGATAGGCGCATGTCCAGACGCTCGTAGTAAGGCAGGCGGTCCAGCGGGACATCCTTAAGTTCCAGGACCTTCGGGCCCTTGAAAACCTTCCCGAGGTCATCACGCCATTTCCCCGCAGGCAGGAATACTGTCTTTGAGTCATCCTCATCGAGCACTGGAGCCACAAGGTACTTCCCGCCCAGCATGTACTGCCCGTCCACTTTCTCATAACCACAGCCAGGGAACTCGTATTCCATGCTGCGCACTATAGGTTCACCGGTAGAAGAAGCATGATGCACCTGCTCCATGATATAAGGAGCAAAGTCTGTGTGGAGCTGGGCGAACCGACGGCATATCCCGCACTCCTCTTCTGTCAGGACCCGCCACGGGGCGGCGCTGAACTGCATAAGAGGCATCAGCGCCTGGATCTGGCAGGAGCGGATGAACAGTTTGTGGGAAAAGCTCTTTCCTGGAGCGAAACTGCTCGCGAGCCCTCCTCCGATCATGTCAGGGAAAGCATATGGATAACCGCAGAGGCCGGCAAGGATGATATTGGGAATTATGATGTGAAGCTCTTCCCAAGTGTGTCCGATGTCATGGAGCCGGAGGACGAGAGGATGGCCTCCAGTCTTGAAGCCGGCCCGGTATTCATGATATGGAAAGTCCTCTCCTACAAGGTTGTACCCAGTCGCGAAATCGGCAGGCTCCATCCATTCCTCGCTGAAAAGTGCCTGGTTCCGGAAGTACTCCGGGTCACCTCCGTCGAACTTGAAGCCGTCGAAGTGGAATCTTTCGGCGAATGCGGCGAGTTCGTCGCTGAATTTCCTGCGGATCGGAGGCGACGTAAGGTCCATGGTAACGCTGATCCCGTTCCACCACCACACAAGAGCCGCCTCCCAGGGCTTCTGCCTGTTCCTGACGAGGATATTCTGAGCCGTAGGCTTATAATTGACATATTCCGGCCGGCTGTCCGCTGACAGGAAATAAGAACACCACAACATGGACTTGTACCCATATCCATGGATCTTGTCGAACAGTTTTATGGCGTCCGGGAATGTCTCGGGATTGAAATCCCTTCTTCCATGATAACGCTGCCAGCCTCCGTCAATGGTAATCACCCCGCAGGGAAAACCGCTTTGAGCAATTCCATCGACATATTCCTCGGCATGCTGCTGGTCAATTCCGAAAATGGCGGATTCTATCCAATTGTTGAACTGAGGCCTTGTGAAAAGCAGTTCTGCGGGTTCACGCCCGTCGAATGGAAAATGCGCGGCCGAAGCTGCCATATAGGCGTCTTTCAAGGTCTTTCCGGCAGTGACAGGTTCCACTTTCCCTTCCTTGGAGTATATGATCAGCCTGCCGCCCTGGAAGCGGAAGGCGAAGGGACGGTCGCTCCAGATATAACGCCCTTTGTTGGAAAGGAAAAGCGGCACGGTAAATCCGTGAGTCCCATGGCATGAAAGGTCATATGGAGGATTGTCCCGGGTAGCGGCAGGCTGGTTGCGAGGGTCGTCTTTCCCTACATGCAGATGATTGTCACTTACGTCAAAATCAGTAAATGGCTGTACGTAACCCTTGTTTACGACAGCTCCCCACCACATTTCCCCGGGAAGGGATTCGATTTCAGTAACGGTCTGGGCACTTACTTTCAAGCAAAGGAGCAAAGAGATAAATAAAGCTAACCTGCGCATGATGAAAATCTATTTATGATTTATCAAAAATAAATTTTTTCCAGAAAACGATAAAATATTTGTCCGTAGCGTGGCCTGAGGTCCCGCGAATGGGACGATAGACACGATTATCATGTGTTTTCGTGGCTTACGGTCCATCAAATGGGACGATGTGTACTTTCCTGATTTTGGTTGACTCCGATTGGAGCCTTCCCCTGAAAGAAGTTGACTCTGGTTTAACTTTATTACTGGTGTAGGTTGACTCTTGCCATTATTCCTATTTTTGGTTGTCTACCCAGGCTTT
>JAFRXO010000006.1 GCA_017443465.1 Bacteroidales bacterium | reverse complement strand
ATTTATCAGAAAAGCAATAGCTATCCGATTGAATTTCAAAAGGATAGCTATTTATTTTAAATGCCCAGCCTTTATCTGGAAGAATTTGTACAAAAAAGAGGATGACCTCAAGTCCTAAGACTTTTTAGTCACCCTCTTTTTCGTGTGGAGCATAGGAGAATCGAACTCCTGACCTTTTGAATGCCATTCAAACGCTCTACCAACTGAGCTAATACCCCATGTCAGGACTGCAAATATAGTCAATATTTACAATTCCCCAAAAAAAACGTCATTTCTTTTCAATCAGGCGGAGGCCGATGCGTTTGCGTTCCAAATCGACTGAGACAACGCTAACTGTAACATGCTGGTGGAGTTTCAGGACACTGGAAGGAGACCCGCGGAAGCGGCTTCCCATGTTCGACACATGGATCAGTCCGTTTTCATGGAGACCAATGTCCACGAAAGCTCCGAAAGCAGTGATGTTGGTGACGATCCCGGGAAGTTCCATCCCCTCCCTAAGGTCATCTATCTCGTGTATGTCATCGGAGAAAGAGAACTCCTGGGCCGCCCCGCGGGGATCACGGCCAGGCTTCACCAGCTCTTTCAGGATGTCATTGATCGTAGGCAGGCCGAAACTGTCCTCGACGTAGTCCTCTGCCTTGATACGGGCCACCATCCCGGCATTCCCTACCAGCTCACGGGTGGATATGCCAAGGTCGCGGGCCATGCGGTCCACTATGTGATAGGCCTCCGGATGAACCGCGGAATCGTCTAGAGGATTCGCTGCCCCGGGGATGCGGAGGAATCCGGCACATTGCTCATATGCCTTAGCTCCGAGCCTCGGCACTTCCTTCAATTCCTCTCGCGAAGCATATGGCCCTTTCTCCGTGCGCCTGGTAACTATCGCGGCAGCAAGCGAAGGGCCGATTCCGGAGACATATCTCAGGAGCCATGGGCTCGCGGTATTAAGATTGACTCCTACCGCATTGACGCACATCTCCACAGTATTGTCCAGCTTCTCCTTAAGAAGCGTCTGGTCCACATCCCACTGATACTGCCCTACCCCCAGAGATTTCGGGTCTATCTTCACCAGTTCTGCCAGGGGGTCCATCAGCCTGCGGCCTATGGACACGGCGCCGCGGACCGTCACATCCTCGTTCGGAAATTCCTCGCGCGCCACTTCGGAAGCGGAGTATATGGAAGCCCCGTCCTCGCTGACAGTGTAAACCCGGACCGAATCGTCCAGCCCGACCCTTGCGACGAAATCGGCAGTCTCCCTTGAAGCGGTCCCGTTCCCTATCGCAATCACCTCGATGTCATATTTTTCCACCATATCCGAAACCGCCATGATGGATTTGACTTTCTCATTCTGGGGCGGATGAGGATAGATTATGGTGTGATAGACCAGATTCCCCTGGGCATCCAGGCAGGCTATCTTGCAGCCGTTGCGGAAACCGGGGTCGATAGCCATTGTCCTCTTCTGTCCGACAGGAGGGGAAAGAAGGAGCTGCTTGAGATTCTCTCCGAAGACATTCACCGACTCCACATCAGCCTTTTCTTTCGCCTCCCGGATCACTTCATTGGCGATCGAGGGAGCCATCAGGCGGTCATATGCATCGTCCACGGCCTGACGTATCTGCGCGGCCAGTTCTCCCTGGGGATAGCGGTGGGCCTGGCAGAAATCGTAATAGAGCTTATTGCCGCATTTCTCGACATCCGCATCTATATGGATTGTCAGATAGCCTTCATTCTCCCCCCTGAGCATTGCAAGGAGATTATGGGACGGGATCTTGGATATGGGATAAGAGAAATCGAAATAAGACCTGTACTTGGAGGCTTCAGGGCTGTCTGCCGCTTTCCTGGATGCAGAAGAGACAATCCTTCGTCCGCGGAAAATCCGCCTGATCTCTTCCCTCTCGGGGGCGGATTCAGAGATCCTCTCGGCTATGATGTCACGTGCCCCAGCAAGGGCTTCCTCGACGGATTGGACCTTGTCGGAGAGATACTTGGAAGCTTCCTGCTCCAGGTTGCGGACGGACACTGTGAACATCTTGTCAGCAAGAGGTTCAAGGCCATTCTCGCGAGCTACCGAGGCCCTTGTACGACGCTTTGGACGGTAAGGCAGGTAGAGATCTTCCAACTCGGTGGAAACCAGGCAGTTCTCTATCGCAGCCTGAAGCTCCGGAGTAAGTTTTTCCTGGGCGGCGACAGTCTCCAGGATGGAGGTTTTGCGCTTCTCCATAGCATCGAAGACATCAGCCCAATGCTTGATTTCGGCTATCTCGACATCCTCAAGGCCTCCTGTGCGCTCCTTGCGGTAGCGGCTGATGAATGGGATGGTGTCTCCTTCATCAAAGAGTCCGACACAGTTCTCGACCTGCCACGCCTTTACGCCCAGGCGCTCGGATATGTGCTTGATGTAGATTTCTTTCATATGTGTAATGACATCAGTCTTGCGAGAGTTCGCGGAGTTCGTCCCTGTAGGCGGAGAATATCTGGGATTTTGAGACGAAGCCTATGTACTTCCTTTCTTTGTCCACTACCGGGAGGTTCCATGCGCCCGTTTTCTCGAATTTGTCCATGACGCTGTCCATCTGCTCGTCGAGATAGACATATGCAGGCGAAGAATGCATGTAATTATAGACATGCCTTGTATCATACAGATCCTGCTCGAACATGTCGTGTCTGACATCCTCCAGCGAGACGAAGCCGTGGAAGCGTCCCCGCGAGTCCACAACAGGGAATATGTTCCTGCGGGCATGGGAGATGACCTCGACGAATGAGCGGAGCGGAGCATCTATGGAGACCGGGCTGAAATCCTTCTCTATCAAGTCCCTGACCTTGAGAAGGGTAAGTACTGCCTTGTCATTGTCATGGGTCAGGAGGGCCGAGTGGGCGATACGCTTGGAGTATATGGAATACTTCTCGAATATGCGTATGGTGCCGAAGGAAATGGTTGCGGTAATGATCAGCGGGATGAAGAGTTCATAGCCGCCTGTCATCTCGGCTATGAGGAAGATGGCGGTCATCGGGGCCTGCATGACTCCGGCCATGAGTCCTGCCATTCCGACCATTACGAAATTCTGCTCAGGGACGGTGAAGGAAGTCCCCGCAAGGATGAGGTTGATGGTCCTGGCAACCACGAAACCGCCTATGGCTCCCACGAAAAGGGTGGGTCCGAAGGTTCCTCCGACTCCCCCGCCGGCATTGGTGAAGGTCATGGAGAAGACCTTTAAGAACATCACCATCAGGAAGAACAGGGGGACCATCCACTGGACATGGAGCATTCCGGCCAGGAAGGTCTGCGAGTCATAGTTCACCGCACCACCGTTGAGTAGGACACCGACTGCATCGTAGCCCTCTCCGAACAACGGGGGGAACAGGAATATGAGGACACCGACGCAAAGAGCGCATATGCCCCATTTCCTGAACGGATTCTTCATCTTCCCTATAGTGTCTTCAAGCCTGATGGTGGTACGGATGAAATAGAGGGACATGAAGCCGCAGAACACTCCCAGGAGGATGTAGAACGGGATGTTCCGGAGCGAGAAAGCGTTTATGACGCAGCTGAACGGAGTGGAATTCCCCATGAAGATGTAGGCCACCACCGTAGCTGACACCGTCGAAAGAAGGAGAGGCATCATGGAGGTCATGCTGATGTTGAACAGCAGGATCTCCAGGGTGAAAAGGACACCGGCGAGCGGCGCCTTGAATATGCCTGCGATAGCGGCTCCGGCTCCGCAGCCCAGAAGGATCGTCATGCTCCTGTAAGACATATGCATCTTGCGGGCGATGTTCGAGCCTATGGCCGCGCCTGTGTAGACTATCGGGGCCTCGGCTCCGACGGAGCCGCCGAATCCAATGGTCACTGCGCTGGCGAGGATAGACGACCACATGTTGTGTGGCTTGATCCTGGATTCATTCTGGGAGACAGCCACAAGGGCCTTGGTGACTCCGTGGCCGATGTTGTCCTTGATGACATAGCGGGTGAAGAGCATCGCCAGCAGCATGCCCACTCCGGGATACACTAACAGGAGGACGGTTTCAACCCCTCCTCCGAGCCAGGAAGTCAGTGCGTTATGGATTACGCGGATGAGAGTGTGAAGGAGTACTGCGGCGAGCCCGCAGAGAATTCCTACTACGAGTGAAAGGATGAGAAGCTTTTGATTCTCCGGTATTTCCCTGACGTTCACGATCAGTCCCCAGAATCGTCGGCCGACTGTTCGTACTGGGAGATATTATCGTCGGGGATAGTGTCGTTGTCGGTCGGGGCATCGCCTGAAGGTCCTGCCACCTGCTCGTTTTCGGCATCCTCCTGTCCTTCCAGCCACCGGTTAACGTCGTCTGCATCATCGATCTGCACCTTGATCTTGACAAGATACACTGCGTCGGGGAGCTCCAATGTAACTGCATAGAAAGGAGTTCCGTCAGGCTTGGTATACTTTACCAGATCCGGGAGAAAGTCATTGAACCCGTGAGGATATTTCTCGTTGAAGGTGTCAGCGAGTGCCTCGTTCATGTTCTCGTAACTCACAACCCTGTGTCTTTTGGTGTCTGAGGCCATATTCTAGTTTTTTCTAAAAGTCAACGTTTAATAATAGGACATGTTTCTAAGGCACAATATTAGGACATTTTTTCAAATGTCAAAACTTTTGTGCGAAAAAAAGAAGGATTTCTGACGTTTTTTCCTTTCAGGGTCGCGCTCCACGAAAACAGGCTTCATAGTACGGGGATCGATTCCGCTCCAGAACATTACCGAAGATGTGGTCATCGGGGTCGGGGTAAAGTCCTGTACCTGGTCCATATAGACTCCCCTCAGGGCAGGATTCGAGGCCAGCGACTGCATGTCATGCATGGTGCATCCGGGATGCGAGGATATGAAATATGGCACTATGTCCGTTTTGAGTCCGGCGGCGCGGACTATCTTCCCGAATTCTTCCTTCAGCCTGACGAAGAGCTTGAAGGACGGCTTTCCCATATAGTAGAGCACTTTGTCCTCAGTGTGCTCGGGAGCGACCTTCAGACGTCCTGAAGTGTGCCTGAGAATCAGTTCTTTAAGATATGGCTGGGATGTCTCGTCCACGAAGCCTTTCTCGGTAAGGAAGAGGTCGTAGCGTATGCCGGAGCCGATGTAGGAATGGCGGACTCCCTTCACCGCATCCACTTTGTGGTAGAGGCCCAGGACACGGGCATGGGAGCGGTCCAGGTTGGAACAAGCCACGGGGAAAAGACAGGACTTCCTGCGGCATATGGCGCATTTGGACTTGTCTTTGCCGTGCATTCCGTACATGTTCGCAGTCGGTGCGCCGAGGTCCGAAATGTTCCCCGAGAAACCGGGGGTCCTGACCAGCTTGCGGACCTCGTCGACAATGGATCTCTCGCTCCTGCACTGGATGAACTTGCCCTGGTGGGCGGCTATGGTGCAGAAGTCGCATCCTCCGAAACAGCCCCTGTGGGTGATTATGGAGTCCTTGATCATGTCATATGCCGGGATCCGGTGTCCCCTGTACCTGGGATGGGGCATCCTGGTGAAAGGAAGGTCCCAGAATGAGTCCATCTCATCCTCCGTCGCAGGAGGAAGGGGCGGATTTATCTGGACATATCCATTACCGACAGGTTCTACCAGGGTGCCGGGAGTCAGCATGTTGGCCTGCGTCTCGATAATGTGGAAATTCTCGGCGAAGGCGGTTTTGCTGGAGAGGCATTCTTCATATGAATGAAGGATTACTGGATCTTTGACCTTGGGCTTTCCGTCCGCGTAGAATCCTACCTGGGGGATCCTGCGCATTTCATGGAGGCTCCGCCTCGAGTCTATGGCGCGGGTGAGTTCCAGCATTGTACGCTCCCCCATCCCGTAGCAGAGCCAGTCTGCCCCGCTCTCGCTGAGGATGGAGGGTTTGAGGGCGTCCTGCCAGTAGTCATAATGAGTCAGCCGCCTCAGCGAGCCTTCGACCCCGCCGATCACGACCGGAACGTCGGGATAGAGTTCCTTGAGTATCCGGACATATGTTTTAAGGGCATAATCAGGGCGTCTCCCGGCCCTCCCGTCGGGAGTGTAGGCATCGTCCCTGCGGAGGCGCTTGGCTGCGGTGTAATGGTTCACCATGGAATCCATGGCTCCGGAATTCACTGCGAAATAAAGCCTCGGGGCGCCAAGCTTGCGGAAATCCCTGAGGTCGTCCTTCCAGCCGGGCTGGGGGACGATGGCTATCCTGTAACCGAATTTCTGGAGCCACCTGGCGATGCAGGCGGTTCCGAAGGAAGGATGGTCGACGAATGCGTCGCCGGTAAAGAAGATGATGTCTATGTAGTCCCACCCAAGCGCCTGGACCTCAGCACGCGTGGTCGGGAACATGTAGGCTGCCTGGTCGGAAGCTTCCATCTACATCCTGTCAGGAAGAACTATACCGAGCAGGCCGGAGGCCTTTTCGAGAACGGAAGACACAGTGTCGACGAGGACGAGCCTGACCTTCCGGACCAGTGCGTCGGTCTCTCCCAGAACCGTCGTGTCGTGATAGTACTGGTTGAATTCCTTCGCGAGGTCATATGCATAATTCGCGATGAGCGAGGGAGAAAGCTCTCCTCCAGCCTGTGCGACTACGGAAGGATACTGGCCCAGGATCTTCACAATCCTCTGCTCCTTGGCGTTCATCGGGAGCTCTCCGGAGAGAGATGAAGGATCGCAGTCGAGTCCCCTTTCCGCAGCCTTTCTCATGATGGACCTGATCCTGGCGTGGGTGTACTGGATGAACGGGCCGGTGTTCCCGTTGAAATCGATCGACTCATGGGGATTGAAGAGCATTGTCTTCTTGGGATCCACCTTGAGTATGAAATATTTGAGGGCGCCGAGGCCGATCATCCTGTGAAGCTCTTCTTTCTGGGCCTCATCGATGTCCACCAGCTTACCGCTCTCTTCCGAAGTAGCCTTCGCTTCGAGATACATCCTCTCGAGGAGGTCGTCCGCATCGACTACAGTCCCCTCGCGGGATTTCATCTTCCCGTCGGGAAGCTCCACCATTCCATATGACAGGTGATAGATTTCGTCCGCCCACTGGAATCCGAGCTTTGAGAGGATGAGCTTCAGGACCTTGAAATGATAGTCCTGCTCATTGCCGACCACGTAGATGTGCCTGTCGAGGCGATACTCCCTGAAGCGGCGCTCAGCAGTTCCGAGATCCTGGGTGATATAGACTGAAGTGCCGTCACCGCGAAGCACCAGCTTGCGGTCGAGCCCGTCGGAGGTCAGGTCGCACCATACGCTTCCGTCAGCCTCCTTTTCAAAGACTCCCATCTCCAGTCCCCTCTGGACCAGTTCCTTTCCGAGAAGATATGTATCATGCTCGTAATCCACTTTGTCAAAGGAGATTCCGAGAGCCTTGTAGGTCTCGTCGAAGCCTTCGAGCACCCAGCCGTTCATCTTGGCCCAGAGCTCGCGGACGGCGGGATCGCCGGCTTCCCATTTACGGAGCATCTCATGTGCCTGCTCCATGCATGGAGCTTTCTTGGCCGCTTCGTCAGGTGACATGCCACCCTTCACCAGTTCAGCTACCTGCTCGGTGAGGATGTTGTTGAATTCTACGTAGAAATCTCCGACCAGATGGTCTCCCTTCTTCCCGGAGGACTCCGGAGTCTGCCCGTTTCCGCGCATCTGCCATGCCAGCATGGACTTGCATATGTGGATGCCCCTGTCGTTGACGAGGGTCACCTTGACAACATCGTGGCCGTTGGCCTTGAGAATCCTGGAGACAGAGTCACCGAGGAGATTGTTGCGGATATGTCCGAGGTGGAGGGGCTTGTTGGTATTGGGCGAAGAGAACTCCACCATCACCCTCTTTCCGGAAGAAGGCAGCGTCCCGAAATCCGCGTCCCCGACGATGCCGAGGAATGCTTCGCTCCAGTACAGCGGAGAAAGGGACATGTTGAGGAAACCCTTCATGCAGTTGTAGGCCGACACCTCCGGGACATTCTCCAGGAACCAGTCGCCGATCGCCGTACCCAGAGCCTCAGGAGCCCTGCGGACTAGTTTGAGAAGAGGGAAGACCACAAGGGTGAAATCCCCGGTGAATTCCTTCCTGGTGACCTGCACCTGCAGGGATGAGGCGTCTGCCTCAACATTGAACAAAGCTTTCAAGGCCTCGGAGGCCTTGGAAGCTATGAAAGATTCAGGTGTCATACTGTTTCTGTTAACCGAGATAAGCCTTGAGCAACTTGCTCGCAGAGGGTTTCTTTAATTTGCGGATAGCCTTTTCCTTGATCTGGCGGACACGCTCCCGGGTCAGGTCAAGCCTCTCCCCTATCTCCTCGAGGGTCATCTCCTGGCATCCGATGCCGAAGAAGGACTTGATTATCTCCCTCTCGCGAAGGGTAAGGATCTGGAGGGCACGGTCGATCTCGGTGCTGAGAGACTCGTTCTCTAGTCCCCTGTCAGCATTTGGGGAATCCTCGTTCGGAAGGACGTCCAGAAGGGAGTTGTCCTCTCCTTCCACGAAAGGAGCGTCCACCGATACGTGACGGCCTGAAACACGGAGAGTGTCGGAGATCTTGTCCTTGGGGACATCGATCATCTCCGACAGCTCTTCGTTGGATGGCTGGCGTTCGTTCTCCTGTTCGAATTTGGAGAGCGCCTTGTTGATTTTGTTAAGCGAGCCTACCTGGTTGAGAGGCAACCTGACGATCCTGGACTGTTCTGCCAGGGCCTGGAGAATAGACTGGCGGATCCACCACACCGCATAGGATATGAACTTGAAACCGCGTGTCTCGTCGAACTTTTCGGCGGCCTTTATGAGGCCGAGGTTCCCTTCATTGATCAGGTCAGGCAGGGAAAGCCCCTGGTTCTGGTATTGCTTGGCAACCGACACTACGAATCTCAGATTGGCTCTCGTAAGTTTTTCCAGGGCCTTCTGGTCGCCTTTGCGGATGCGCTGGGCAAGTTCGACTTCTTCTTCAGGTGTGACCAACTCTTCGCGTCCAATCTCCTGCAGGTACTTGTCAAGAGAAGCGCTCTCGCGGTTGGTGATCGATTTGGTAATCTTAAGTTGTCTCATCGAAAGACTCTAATGGTTAATCTTCTAGTCCTTGCCGAAGCCGAAGTAAGAAGATTTACCATTGGCTGTAACGCCCTCGATGAAAATCGCCCTCTTGGACTTCTTGGCAATGTTGACCACGTCCTCAGGTTTCGCAACAGGCTCATCGTTGACATATTCGATGACAAAACCGTCGCTCGCTCCTGCCTGGAACATCTTGCCGTTGCCTGCGTCCACGATGACCACTCCGCCCTTGATGCCAAGTTTGCTGAGTGTCTCCTTGTCGGCGGCTTTAAGCCTTGCTCCGTAGAAAGCGGTCGTTCCGTCCTCATCGACGGTACCGGTCTCTTGCATCTCTCCCTGGAAGGTGACTTCGGTCTGCATCCTCTTACCCTCACGGATGAAGTGGATGACTGCCTTGTCGCCAGGATGGAAGGAATTCACTTTGGCCTGAAGCTCGGAAGCGGTGTTGATCGGGGTGTCATCAATAGCGAAAATCACGTCTTCGTGCTTGAGTCCGCCCTTGTCGGCAGCGCTGCCTTTCGAAACCTCGTCTATATATACGCCCTTAGTTTCAGAAAGTTTCAGGTCTTTCGCTATTTTATCGTTTACAGTACCCATGCTGACGCCCAGTTTAGCGCGCTTGACTGAACCGAAGTCGATCAGGTCGCCGACAACCTTCTTCACTATGTTGGTCGGAACTGCAAAAGAGTAACCGGAATATGCGCCCGTCTGGCTGACGATGGCGGTGTTGATTCCAACCAGTTCACCCTTCTTGTTCACAAGGGCTCCACCGGAGTTGCCGGGGTTGACGGCTGCATCAGTCTGGATGAAGGACTCGATCCTGAACTGGCCGTCATTCTGTCCGAGATTGGAACGGCCTTTGGCACTGACGATTCCGGCGGTGATGGTACCGCGGAGTTCCTCTCCAAGAGGTGATCCGATAGCCAGGACCCATTCGCCGAGACGGAGTTCGTCGGAATCCGCCATCGGGATTGAAGGGATTCCGCTCGCGTCGATTTTCAGAAGGGCGACATCGGTAGCGGAATCGCTTCCAATGATCTGGGCTTCATATGTCTTGTTGTCGTTGAGGGTGACCTCTACCTTGGTGGCGTTTGCGACTACATGGTTAGCGGTCACTATGTAGCCGTCCGGACGGATGATGACGCCCGAACCGCTTCCGCTCTGCTCACGCTGACGGGGCATCTGGTCTCCGAAACCGAAGAAATACCTGAGCCACGGGTCCATCTGGCTGTAATCTACCTTGGACTGGATCGTAACCTTCACATAGACGACTGCGTCCACTGCAGATTCAGCTGCATATGTAAGGTCGGGATAATCGGTGTCTGCCAGATTGACAGTAGGCCTGTATGAGGATTCGGCAGGAGTCAGGGAAGCGGCAGCACGCGCTGCATCGCCGGCAGGCTGGGATGCGCACGCAGTAAGCATGCAGCAAGCAGCTGCTCCGCAAACCATGGCGGAGGCCAGCACATTTACAATAATAGATCTTTTCATATTTCCGAATTTTAACATTTGTTTTCCGGGGGACGAATTTTTCAAATTACATGCCACTCGCGGTAAAAGAAATGTTTTCGTGATGCGAGAATATTTCCTAAATCGAGATTATTTCCTATATTTGTAGGAATGAAAAAATGCCACATCATATCATGAAATTCCAAGTCTCAAGCGCCGGGCTTCTCAAGGCCCTCATGGACATCTTCAAGGCTGTGCCGGTAAAGTCCCCTACTCCGATTCTCGAAAATTTCCTTTTCTGCCTCAAGGATTCGAAACTGGTCCTTACGGCTTCGGATTCGGAACTTACCCTCCGCACTACCATAGAAGTCACATCCTGCGATGAAGAAGGCGAGATGGCCGTACCGGCACGCAATTTCCTCGACCTGCTCAAGGAGATTCCGGACCAGCCGATAGATATAAGGACCGTAAGCGACTCATCTTTCGAATGCCGCTGGATGAGCGGAAACTCCCAGCTTCCCTATTTCCCGGCAGGAGACTACCCGGAAATCAAGATGACCGGCGAGGATTCCATCAAGGTCAGCTTCGACGCTGCGGACCTGATCGAAGGGATTTCCGGAACCGTATATGCCACTGCGGACGATGAGATCCGTCCGGCGATGAACGGTATTTATTTCGACATCGACACCGAGTCCACCACCCTCGTGGCTTCCGACTCCCACAAGCTCATATGCTACACCACAAAGCAGGTGAAGGCCCCCGAGAAGGCTTCCTTCATCCTCCACAAAAAGCCCGCAGGAGTCCTCAAGCAGATCCTTGGCAAGGAAGACGGTGAGGTCAAGGTGGAATTCGACGCCAGCACTGTGGTCTTCTCCTTCGGACAGACCCTCATGGTCTGCCGCCTGATAGTAGGAAAGTACCCGCGCTACCGTGACGTCATCCCGAAGAACAACTCCAACATCCTCAAGATAGACCGCGTACAGCTCCTGAACACAGTGCGCCGTGTCGCAGTCTGCTCCAACAAGGCATCCGACCACATCAAGTTCGCCCTCGCCCCCGGTCAGATCGAAATCACCGCCCAGGACCTCGGCTTCTCGATCGCGGCATATGAGAAAGTCCCCTGCGACTACAGCGGAGACAGCTTCTCGATAGGATTCAAATCCACATTCCTCATCGAGATCCTCAGCAACATGTCCTGCAGCGAGGTCGTAATGAAGTTCGCAGATGCCCGTCGCGCAGCCCTCATAGTCCCGACGGAAGAGGAGTCGGAGAAGGAGAAAGTCTGCGGCATCCTCATGCCCATAATGATTTCTTAAAATATGGAACTTAATCTCCAGAGGCCCCTGCTCTTTTTCGACATAGAGAGCACCGGCCTCAATATCCCTGTCGATTCGATCGTCGAACTCAGTTTCGTAAAGGTCTTTCCAGGCGGTGAGCAACGGATAAAGACCTGGAGGATAAGGCCATGGGCCTTCGCATGCGACCAGTGGGGCCGCCCGCTCCCTGTGGAAAAAGGCGCCCAGAGGCCTATAGCCCCGAGCGCATCAGCAGTAAACGGAATCAAAGATGAAGACCTGAGGGATTGCCCCCGCTTCTTCGAAGTGGCGGACGAAGTGGTCAAGTGGCTGGAAGATGCCGACCTGGCCGGCTTCAACTCCGCCAAATTCGACCTTCCGCTGCTGGCGGAGGAGATCGAAAGGGCCAGGTTCTTCGCAGGGAAAGACCTGGATATCAACCTCCACGACAAAAGGATGATCGATGTCCAGAACATTTACCACGTAATGGAGCCCCGCAACCTGAAGGCCGCACACCGCTTTTACTGCGGAGGAAAGGATTTCGACAACGCCCACAGCGCCGAAGCTGACACCATTGCCACATATGAAGTGCTGAAAGGCCAGCTCGAGATGTACAGCGAGCCCACCGAGGACCATCCCCAGGCCCTGAAGAATGACGTTGAATTCCTGTCATCTTTCATGGTTCGCCCCAAGCCCCTGGACTATGCCGGAAGGCTGGTCTGGGACGACAGGCATGAGGCAGTGATTAACTTCGGAAAGCATAAGGGAAAGACCGCCAGGGAGGTCTGGAAGACTGAACCGTCCTATTTCTCATGGGTGGAACGCGGAGACTTCACCCTGGACACTAAGAGGCAGTTCACCTTGCTCCGGAAACAGTTCGAGAAGGAGCGGAATGAGCAGAAGGAGATTGACATGCACACTCCGCCATCGGAAGACTCACTGAGGAAACTACAGGATAAATTCAAATTCCAATGAATATAATCGTAAGGACTTTTGGCGGCAAGACCGTTGCCAGGCCGGACACCACTTGGGACAGGAAGAGCGAGGATTTCTTCCCTCCTGAAAGCGTCCAGAGCCTCAGCTGCGTCCCTATCCTGACCGGAAGGGTAAGCAAAACCGGGAAATGCGTATCCGGAAGATTTGCCGGACGCTATTTCGATGTAATAGGATTCGGCGCCCTCCTCTACCCTGAGAATTTCATCGACGGCAGTCCTGAGGGATTCGCCATGGCTTCATGTCTGGACCACAGCACCTACATTCCCACTCCGTTCTTCCAGAAGGTCACCCTTGGCCAGGAAGATAACTGGTTCAAGCTCTGCTGCGGAGACAAAGTGCTCTTCGAAGGCAACATGTTCACCGAGAAGCAGCTCGAAAAAGCCGTAAGCGAAGTCACCCAGACTACCTACATCAGGATCGGGGACATAGTAGCCCTGGAGCTGTCCGAGCACATCCCCCTGGTGAAAAGGGAAGACGGCATCGTACAGGTCAGCGCGACCTGGTGCGAGCGACAGATAATGGATTTCAAGGTTATATTCTAGCTATTCCAGCCTGATGTGATAGTTCAGCGGGGCATCCGTTCCGCTGAATATGTTGCAGAGGTCGGACAGTACAAGGTCGGGCCTCACTACCCCGCTCTCCCAGAAATCATTTCCTCCGGATGGTACCGTCCGGAGGTTATTATTATAGATTTCCGAGGGGAACTTCCTGAACAGGTCATTAATCCCGTAGAGCTGTGCCTTCGTGCGGCATCCGCCGGGATTCAGCCAGATGTCGGCCTGCATCCCATATGCCAGAGCCTCTTCCAGACTGATTACTGATGAGCCCGAGAGACCTTTCTGAGCGCCAAGGACCACTCCTCCCGCATCCCGGATGAGCTGGGACATGTAATTATCCTCCCCCGGGACATACCAGATCCCGGCATATGGGATGTTCAGGATGACTTTCCTGGGTTCGCGCGCGTGCACGGTACGGGACAGATATGACTCTTTAATCGCCCCGAAAAGCGAATCGGCCCGGGCGAGCCTGCCGGTCAGGGCGCCGATGAACCGGAGGTATTCAGCCCTGGCGAGGGGATGGGATTCCAGATGCTCATTGATTATGATTACCCGCACGCCGAGTGAACGCAGTTTCGCTACATATGGAGGGACTGATGCGGAAACGGAGTACGCCAGGACCAGGTCCGGATTGAGTTTCAGCACTGTCTCATAATCCAGGGCGGCGTCATAGCCCACTTCGGCGGCACTGGCGCGGACCTTCTCTCCCCAGAGGTAGCCGACACCGGAGACACCGACCGCAACCGAGTCACACCCAAGTGCTTCCAGGAATCCGACATGGGAGGATGACATGCATATGATCCTCCCGTATGGATGCTCTATGAGGAGTGAATCCCGCGAACCGTCAAACGGAGAAATGCTCACCAGGAGAGAATCCCCTTCCAGGGCAAACCATCTGGCGCCGTAACCTTCCGGAGATGAACCGGCGGCTGTACGACGCGAGCACGAGCACACCGCGAGTGCGAGCGTCAGGACCAGGAACGTGAGAGGATGATTCAGTTTGAGCATGCCTCAAATTTACAACTTTTTGACTTATCTTTGCGTCAAATGAGATGAAAGCATATGCCTGGTTTCGATAAAAAGACTCAGATGATGGACGCCGGATCCGTGTTTTACAAGACCTCGGAAGGTTTCGGTTTCGCCCTCGGGGCGGTCAAGACTGTCCTGTCTCCATTGGGGAAACTGTACGAGGTCTCCGAAGACGGAGGAAAATTCTCCCAGACGGTCAAAATGGAAGACCTGCCTGATTCTGTCGAAGCTGCCGATTTCTTCCTGGACCTCTCCACTCCCTGGAGGAACCGCTACATTTCCTGCAAGGTAGAAGACGCCGGGAAGGATGCTGCCGGTGAAGGACTGGAAAGATATGCCGTAAGCCTGAGGGAGGGGAACAGCAACACTCCCCTGCGCCGCGGTCTCCTGTCCTGCAGCGCCGCCGTCTTGTTTCTCGCTGCGATCCTGTGCGGATGGGGTTTCCTGGCAAACCTCCTGCTCATATGCCTGAGCCTTCTCTGCCTGTGGCTCCTGGTCTGCCCCAGCGCCATCCAGCAGAAGACCATAGGGCACATCAAAGAAAGCCTCAAATTTCATTGATTCCCATTTTTTTTATATATTTGCAGTCCGTTCACGAAAGGTGAGCGTATGCCACTTTAGCTCAGTCGGTAGAGCAGCGCATTCGTAACGCGCAGGTCGAGAGTTCGAGCCTCTTGAGTGGCTCTATGTTTTCTGAAATAACCGTGATTGGAGGAGGCGCCTCCGGCCTCATGGCTGCTTTCAGTGCTGCCAGAACCATCTCGGAATCATCTTCTGAAGCATCTGTCACAGTTCTGGAAAAGATGCCCCGGCCGGGAAGGAAAATCATGATTACCGGCAAAGGGAGATGTAATTTCACCAATCTCAAGGACTGGGAGTCCTTCTCTTCCCACATCCGTTCGAAAGCCTCCCTCGTGCGTCCGGCATTCTTCAATTTCCCATCGGCAAAAGCCATTGAATTCTTTGAGAACCAAGGCATTCCAACAGTAGTCGAAAGGGGCGACAGGGCCTTCCCGGCCTCACATATGGCTTCTGACATAGTTGACGGCCTGGTAAAGGCGGCGACTTCTCTCGGAGTAAGGATAATGTCCGGGGTACAGGTCGGAAAGGTGGCATATGACTCCGGAGACAGGGTGTTCAACATCCAGGCAGGGGAAAGGACTTTCTCCTGCCGGTGCCTGATCATCGCCACCGGAGGCCTCTCCTACCCTTCTACCGGATCGAGCGGAGACGGCTACTCCTTCGCTTCCTCATTTGGCCACAGCATCTCTCCCCTTTTCCCATCCCTGACTGCGATTGTTCCCCGCGGTTACAAGGTCCAGAGGGCTTCAGGCGGAGAGCTCAGGGGGCACATCGACCGCAGCGTTCCCTTGTCTGCAGCAGGTAAGCAGCTCATGGGCATTTCGCTGAAGAACACAGGCCTGACCCTTTTCCTGGACGGGCGAGAGGTCCAGAGCGTCACAGGTGACCTGGATTTCACTGACGGAGGGCTTGAGGGCCCGCTGGGCTTCCAGGTCAGCCGGGAGTGCGTCAAGGGAATCGTCAACGGCCGGAAGGCCGGGATTTCTATCGACATGAAGCCTGCAGTCGGCAGGGATGAACTCCTGGACAGGCTCCGCCGCCTCTGGGCGGAAATAAAAGCCGACCCCAGAAGCCGCGGCATCAATCTAGACCGGATGTTCAGGATCCTCCTGGGCAAAGTACTGCCCCACGGCCTCATAGACGGTTTCCTTGGATGGAATCCCGGCCTGGGAAAAGGTGCCGACCTGGAAGGACTCGCCCGCCGGCTGAAAGACTGGCATATGGACATTGAAGGTTTCGTGGGCTATGAAAGGGCTGTGGTGACTGCTGGCGGAATCCCTCCGGAAGAAGTTGTGGCCAAGACACTTGAGTCAAAAAAGCAAAAAGGATTATATTTGTGCGGAGAAGTGCTGGATGTGGACGCCGACACAGGCGGATACAACCTGCAGTGCGCATTCTCGACCGGTTTCCTCGCGGGTCAGTGCGCAGCACAATCGGTCATATGCAGATAATTCAATAATACATACTTCATGAAAGAGCGTTTACTCATCTTCGCGGCCGCGCTGGCCGCATTCATGCTCGCCGGATGCAGCGGCAAGTATGAGACAGTGAAAGGTGACCCGATGGGCACCAAGATCTACACACTTGACAACGGGCTCAAGGTTTACATGACAGTGAACAAAGAGCAGCCAAGGCTCCAGACCTATATCGCAGTCCGCAGCGGCGGAAAGAACGACCCCGCAGACAACACCGGCCTGGCCCACTATCTCGAGCACCTCATGTTCAAGGGCACTGAGCAGCTCGGAACATCCGACTATGCTGCTGAGAAGCCCCTGCTGGACGAGATTGAATCCCTGTACAATGTCTACAGGACCAAGACAGACCAGAATGAGAGGCTGGCGATCTACCATGTAATCGACTCCATCAGCAACGCCGCATCAAAATATGCCATCCCGAATGAATACGACAAGGCGATGCAGATGATCGGTTCCCAGGGCTCCAATGCCTTCACCTCCAACGACGTCACCTGCTACCAGGAAGACATCCCCTCCAACCAGATAGAGAACTGGGCCAAGATCCAGTCGGACAGGTTCAAGAATATGGTTATCAGGGGCTTCCACACTGAGCTTGAAGCTGTATACGAGGAGAAGAACATGGGCCTTAACGATGACGGGGAGAAAACCATCGACGCCATCGACTCCATGCTTTTCAAGAACCATCCCTACGGCACACAGACAGTCATCGGGACCCAGGACCACCTTAAGAATCCTTCCATCACCGCCATCAAGCACCAGTTCGCAACGATGTACGTCCCGAACAACTGCGCCATATGCGTGTCCGGAGATTTCGATCCTGACGAGTTCGTGGCCATAATCAAGAAATACTTCGGCGACTGGAAACCGAACGACAACCTCCCCGCCTTCACATATGCTCCTGAGGACCCGATAACCACTCCGAAGACCAAGGATATATATGGTACCGAGGCTGAATTCGCCATGCTGGCATGGAGATATCCGGGCGAATCCACTCCCGAAGGCGAGATAGGTTCCATAGTCTCGTCAATCCTCTACAACGGGCAGGCAGGCCTCATCGACCTGGATGTGAACCAGCAGCAGAAAGTCCTGGAATCCGCCGCTTTCGGATACGGCAGGACCGATTACGGAATGATGGTCCTGGAGGCCTACCCGAAGGAAGGCCAGACCCTCCAGGAAGCTGCTGACGTGCTCCTCGCCGAAGTTGACAAACTCCGTCGCGGAGACTTCGACGAGTCCCTCATCACCGCAGCAGTCAACAATTACAAACTCCAGCAGATGCGCCAGCTTGAGCGCAACAGCTCCAGGGCCATGCTGTTCGTGGATTCCTTCATCAACGGCAGCAGCTGGAAGGAGACTGTAGGCCAGCTCGGCCGCCTGGAGAAGGTCACCAAGGACGACGTAGTCGCATGGGCCGGGAAATGGCTGGCTCCGCAGAGCTATGCGATTGTTTACAAGCATCTTGGCATCGACAGCAGCATCAAGAAGATAGATGCTCCCAAGATTACTCCCATCGCCACCAACCGCGACAAGGAAAGCGCCATGCTCGCTGAAATCAGGACGGCCGACGTCAAGCCGATAGAGCCGGTCTTCACCGATTTCTCCAAAGACATGTCTACCGGCACCTATGCCGGACAGGAACTCCTCTACAAGAAGAACGAGCTCAACGACATCGCCACCCTCGTCCTTTCATATGATACGGGCATCCTGGACGATGCCGCCCTTCCCCTTGCATTCGATTACCTCGACTATCTCGGAACGAAGGAAAGGAGTGCTTCTGACATCGCTACGGCTATGTACGGACTCGCCAGTTCCTTCAGCGCGGGAGTGAATGACGGGACCACCTCCATCAGGATCAGCGGACTCGGAGAGAACATCGGAAGCGCCCTCGACATGGTTTGGGACCTGGTGGAGAACGCCACCGCCGATGAAGAAGTCCTCGCCGGCCTTAAGGCAGACATGCTCAAGAACCGTTCGGACAGCAAACTGAACCAGAGGGCGAATTTCTCAGCAATGAGCGATTACCTCCGCTACGGGCCTGATTATGTAAAGGCTACAACACTCTCCAACAAGGCCCTGATGGACATCACTTCAGAAGAACTGCTCTCCAAGGTCAGGTCACTCGCCGGGAAACAGCACAGGATCCTCTACTACGGGCCGCAGAGCATCGAAGAAGTCACTGCAATGCTCCAGGAGCACCACAAGATCTCCGGAGAGCTCGAGCCTTTGACCAGGAAGTACGCCAAGCCTGTCGAAACCCCGACTCCGGAAGTCATCGTCTCTCCCTACGATGCCCGCCAGTTCAACTACACCCAGTTCTCCAACAGGGGTGAGAGCTACGACGCATCCAACGCCGCCGGAATCCGCCTGTTCAACGAGTATTTCGGAGGAGGAATGGGAGGAGTTGTGTTCCAGGAAATGCGTGAGGCAAGGGCACTTGCCTACAGTGCGGGGGCCAGGCTTTCTGAACCGACAGACAAGAATGAGTCCTACACCTTCTCCGCCACGATCGGATCCCAGAATGACAAACTCCACCAGGCTGTCGAGACTTTCGATTCAATTATCAATGACATGCCCGAGTCGGATAAAGCCTTCGACAATGCCAAGACCGGCCTGCTCTCCAGGCTCCGCACCAACAGGACCACGGGAATTGGAGTCCTGAACAGCTACCTCAGGTGCAAGGAACTCGGTCTCTCCGAACCGGTAGACAAGGCTGTGTTCCAGCTGGTCCAGGATATGGAGCTGAAAGACCTCAAGGCAGTTCAGGAGAAATGGGTCAAGGGACGCACCTATCACTACGGTATCGTTGGTGACATAGCCGACCTCGACATGCCCTACCTCAGGAGCCTCGGCCCGGTGAAGGTAGTGACTTCCGAGGACATCTTCGGATATTGATCATAAGGCATACTCAGTGACATTCTTCAGACCCGGGATTCCATAATAGGACTCGACAAGGTCTCCTTTCAGCCAGACAGTGTGGCCGAGGACCTGAGGATTGTCAACCAGATTAAGGGCGTCCCTGACGGCGCCCTTTTTCAATTCTACACTCAGGCAGAACGCCTTGGACGTCACGGAGGTACGTGAAGAAAGGGCTATGTGGGTGTTGGATTTGAACGGAGGCTTGAAACTGATCCCTTCGGATGACGATGAAAGGTCTCCACCGGCTATGCATCCGCAGACCCAGACGCCCTTGAGACCGGCTGAAGTCCTGGCATCCCCGACTCCCAGGGCGGTCTGCATGGAGCTGCCGGCTTCACCCTCTCCCCCGAGCTCGTAGTCTTCATCATTCCAGTTGCGGGTAGTATCGACCGACACGCTCAGGTTCCCTCCGGTAGCAGACGAGGGAACCTTAAGACCGACGGTAAGGATTTCCCTGGCTTCAAGTTCCCGCGTGAAGAGCGCTTTGTCTTCCCCATCATCCGAGAGGACTACAGTGATGTCACCTGGATTGAAATAGCCGATCCTCTTCTCGCCATAATCATATGCCAGCTGTCCTACCGCAGAGCGGGCGTACAGGACTCCGTCCGGGAAAGCGGCCGGAAAACCGGGGTCCACTTTCAACCTCAGGCCGGAATTCACCTGGCGGCACAGCAGTTCCACATCCGTAATCTGCCCCGCCCTCACCACGGCCACCTGCCTGTCCCCATACACCGGGAAATCGAAGGCCGGCCTCTCGAATTCTACGGAATTGACTTTAACCGAATAGGTTCCAGGGGTTGTCATAATGCGTTCGGGAGAGTCTCCGTACCTTCCGGAATACACGATGCTGCCATCTTCAGCAGTGATGTCCAGGAGGAAATCGTTAGTATCCACCGGCATAGCTGAAGAGCGGGTCTGGACGTTACGGACGAAATGGAAACGGAGTACCCCGTCTTCCTTCTGCTGGAGCAGATCGCACGACCAAAGGGGAATCAGCAGGATGATAATGGGCCACAGACGGCCCGCAAGGCGAAAAGATGACTTGTACATATGCATATGGTTTTACGCCCGCGAGACGTACGCGGACATGGCAAAAATATGTACCAGGGCATATGCATATGCTAAAAAACGTAAATACCGGGGAAGTATTTACGTTTTCTGCGGAACGCTTACGAATCTTTCGGGAAACGCATCTTCGCGAACTTGAGCATAAGAAGCTTTTCCCCGTATCTGTCGAAGTTGACACGGGCCTTCAGGTCCGGTGCCTCTCCCGTCACCTCTTTCACTGTGCCGAGACCGAAACGGTTGTGCTCGACACGCTGTCCGGCCTTGAATGCGGTCATTGGAAGAGGGATGAAATCGGCATCCACAGGAGGCGGAAGCGGGTTTTTGCGAATGGGCTGTGAAGCAGTTCCGGAAACGGAAGGTCTTGAGGGAGTGTCGGTTGCAAGGGGCTTGCCGAAGACGGATGTCCTACCCGGGAGAGAGATTCCTCCGAGAAGGCCGGGGCCGCTGCTCCGGAGCGGATTGGCTATGAATTCGGGGTCGATTTCCGAAATGAAACGGCTGGGTCTGTTCTCCTCGTGCTTTCCGTTCCGCATCCTGGTCTCGGAGTAGGACAGTGAGACTGCCTTTTCCGCCCTGGTGATGGCCACATAGAACAACCTGCGCTCTTCTTCAAGGTCGTTTCCTCCGGAGGACATCATCATATTCGGGAAGAGGTTCTCTTCCATTCCGGCGATATAGACATATGGGAATTCAAGGCCCTTGGCCGAATGTATCGTCATCATGGATATGCGGTTGTCACTCTCGTCCCCGTCAGCGATGTCAGCGTTGCTGAGAAGGGAGGAATCCTCGAGGAATTCCTGGAGGGTTATTACCGGCATCACCGGCTCTCCAGTGCCTTCTTCTGATTCAGACTCATATTCTTCCTGCCTCTCTTCCTTGAACGAGGCTATGCCGTTCATGAGTTCCTCTATGTTGGCGGCCCGTGTCTGGGACTCCAGCGAATCGTCCTGTTTGTAATAGCGGTACAGCCCCGATTCGTCACTCAGGGAGGTGGCAACTTCGAAGGCATCTCCGGCCACGGCACTGGCGGCGGCACGGGAAATCAGTTCGCAGAAGGCACGTATCCTGGTCTGAGCGGCGTTTTTCAGCCCGTAGTTCTCCAGGTCGTCGGCATATGCCGCCTTGAACAGGGATGTTTCCTTTTCCCTGGCAGCCGAAGCGAGAGCTGACATGGATGTCTCCCCTATTCCGCGGGGAGGCATGTTGACGGCCCGCTTGAAGGATTCGTCATCGTCCGGATTGACCGCAAGTTTCAGGTAGGCCATCATGTCCTTGACCTCGGCCCTGTCAAAGAAAGACCTGCCTGAATAGATCCTGTAGGGCAGGTTCCTTTTCCTGAGGCATTCCTCAAGGGCCCTGGACTGGGAATTGGTCCTGTACAATATGGCGAAATCCTCATATGTACAATGGTCCGATTCCATCCGGGATATGATTGAAGAGGCTATCAGGAGTCCTTCTTCCATTTCCGTCCAGGCGTGGATGAGGCGGATTTTCTCTCCGGACTCTCCGACCGAGACGCAGACCTTCGGAATCCTGCGGGAGTTCTTGGCTATCACTGAGTTGGCCGCCTTGACTATGCTCTTTGTGGACCTGTAGTTCTTTTCCAGGCGGAAAACCTTGGCATCCTTGAAGTCTGAACGGAACTTGAGGATGTTCTCAATACGCGCGCCACGGAATGAGTATATGGACTGGGAGTCGTCCCCGACCACGCATATGTTCCTGTGGGAGTCGGCCAGCTTGCGGAGGATAAGGTACTGGGCGAAATTGGTGTCCTGGTACTCATCCACCAGGATGTAGCTGAATCTTCCGGCTATGGACAGAAGCGCCATCGGATCGTCCCTCAGGAGGATGTTCATGTTCAGGAGGATGTCGTCGAAATCCATTACCGACGACTGCTTGCATTTCTTCTCGTAGAGGGCATATATGTCCTTGATTGCCGGACGTTTGCGGCGTATGTCTTCCTGAACCGCGTTGTCGTTTGCAGCATATGCCTGGGCAGTGACCAGATTGTTCTTGGCGAGGGATATCCTGGATGCTACGTCCCTGGGCTTGTAGGTCTTGTCGTCGAGGGCAAGTTCCCTGATGCACGCTTTTATGGCGCTTTCGGAGTCTCCTTTGTCATATATGGTGAAATCGGCCCTGTAGCCTATGGATGAGGCGAATTCCCTGAGGAAGCGGACGAACACGGAATGGAAGGTTCCCATGCACAGTCTCCAGGCTTTCCGCCCGCCGACGACGGACGCTATCCTTTCCTTCATCTCACCCGCCGCCTTCTTGGTGAAAGTCAGGGCGAGGATCCTCTCCGGCTCGCATCCGCGTTCCAGCAAAAGGGCTATCCTCGAAGTCAGGACCCTGGTCTTTCCGGACCCCGCACCCGCGACAATGAGTACCGGCCCCTCAGTGCATTCCACCGCAGATCTCTGCTCATCATTGAGATCCCTCATAAAATCGCTCTCTTGAATCATTTCCTCTTAATATTTTAAGCAAATTTACGAAAAATTGAGTAACTTCGCACCCGCGTATTTAGAAATACTATAATAACCTTTTTATAATGTCAAACAACATCGAATTGTCCAGAGGCCTGGACGTCCCCGTAAAGGGCGCTGCAGACCTCAAAGTCAGAAAGACTTTCATCCCTGATGTTGTCGCAGTCAAACCCACCGATTTCAAAGGCTTCACTCCGAGGCTTCTGGTCAAGGAGGGTGACAAAGTCATGGCCGGGTCTCCGGTCATGGCCGACAAGGCGCATACCGGCATCCTGCTCACATCACCTGTCAGCGGGACTGTCCAGGCGATCGTCAGGGGCGAAAAGAGAAAACTGCTTGCAGTGCTTGTCAAGAGTGATGAGGAGCAGAAATGGGTCAATTTCGGCGTGAAGAATGTTGAGGGACTCTCGGCAGAGCAGGTCCGTCAGACCATCATGGACAGCGGCCTGTGGCCTTCAATCGTCCAGAGGCCTTACGGAATCATCGCCGATCCGGACCTTAAGCCGAAGGCCATCTACGTCTCCGCATTCAACACCGCTCCCCTTGCAGCAGACAACGATTTCGCACTTGGTGAGGATCTTTCTGCAATCCAGGCCGGGGTTACAGCCCTCGCAAAGCTTACCGACGGCGGCGTACATGTCGGAATAAATGCCGCAACCGAATCCAGTTCCCCGTTCCACAAACTCGAGGGAGCAGTCCTGCATTCCTTCAGCGGGAAACATCCAGCCGGCAATGTCGGCATCCAGATCAGCCACATCTCCCCGATAATGAAGGGCGACACTGTCTGGACGGTTTCCCTGCTCATGCTTGCAGCCATCGGAAAGGTCTTCACGACAGGAAAGCTCAATCTGATGCGCAAGGTGGCCATCACCGGTCCTGCAGCAAAGGATCCTGCTTATGTAGAGACACTTCCGGGCTTCAACATGAAGGAAGTCAGCGAGTTCTTCGACACTGACAAAGGCGAGCTGCGCATCGTCAGCGGCGACATCCTTTCCGGAGAGAACGTCGGGCCCGAAGGTTATGGCGGATTCTTCGCCAACCAGGTCAGCATCCTCCGTGAAGGCCGCGAAAGGGAGATCCTCGGATGGGCCAAGCCCTTCAGGCCGGGAGTCTTCTCTTCCAGCCGCACCTTTTTCAGCTGGCTCTGCCCCAAGAAGAAGTACGACATGGACACCAATCTCCACGGAGGCCAGAGGGCATTCGTCGTGTCTGACGTTTACTCCAAGGTGCTCCCGATGGACATCTATCCCATCTATCTGATCAAGGCCTGCCTCGCCGGCGACATTGACAAGATGGAGCAGTTCGGAATCTACGAGGTTCTCCCCTGGGACCTTGCTCTCTGCGAGTACGTAGATCCTTCCAAGAACGACATCCAGGACATAATCTCCAAGGGCATCGACCTGATGCTTAAGGAAATGGCATAAAGGACCGAATTATGGCAGACAACAATAACACTCCAAAGCCGGGCCTCTTCGAGAGAGGCGGCAAACTGGGTTGGCTCAATTCGACCTATGAGGCGTTCGACACCTTCCTGAGGGTACCCGCTACCGTTACGGGACGCGGTTCCCATGTCCGCGACGGAGTCGACGTCAAGAGAGTAATGATCATAGCAGTGCTTGCCGTAATCCCTGCCGCTCTTTTCGGCATGTGGAACATCGGACATATGCACAATCTCACCATGGGAACGGACTGGAACCTCTGGCAGCAGTTCTGGTTCGGCTTCCTCAAGGTGCTTCCCCTCTATCTCGTTTCCTATATCGTAGGACTCGCGATCGAGTTCACAGGAGCCCAGATCAAGAACGAAGAACTCAATGAAGGCTATCTCATGACCGGAATGCTGATTCCGCTCATCGTGCCGGTGGACACTCCCCTGTGGATGCTCGCCCTCGCAGTGGCATTTGCAGTCATCTTCGGCAAAGAGATCTTCGGCGGTTCAGGTTACAACTTCCTGAACCCGGCACTCCTCGCCAGGGCATTCCTCTTCTTCTCCTATCCCGCCAAGCTCTCCGGAACCGGAACTCTCGACGCCCCGAACTGGCTCGCCCTCAAGCATGGCGAGACCCTCGCTGACGCGGCTTCCGGCGCAACTCCGCTGACATATGCTTTCCAGAACTCCGACGCAGGCATTTCCGCCCTCAACGGTGCAGGATATGATTTCTGGAACCTGTTCGCAGGTACTGTCCCCGGATCCGTCGGTGAGACCTCCACGATCGCAATCCTGATCGGTGCTTTCATCCTCATCTGGACTGGCGTAGGAAGCTGGAAGACCATGCTTTCTTCCGTCATCGGCGCCCTCTGCATCGGTTGGCTCGGCAATATCGCCGGCATTACGGATATCCCGGCCTACTATCAGCTCGTACTCGGCGGCTTCGCCTTCGGTACGGTATTCATGGCCACAGACCCCGTAACCAGTGCACAGACCGAGACCGGAAAATGGATCTACGGATTCCTGATCGGTGCCCTCTGCGTTACCATCAGGCTCTTCAACCCGGGCTACGCTGAAGGCATGATGCTCGCCATCCTGCTGATGAACACCTTCGCTCCGCTGATTGATTACTGTGTCACCTCTTCAGCTGTCAACAAGAGGGCGAAAAAGGCAAAAATCGCTTAACACCACTGAGATATGAACACAAACAGCAATGCATACACAATAGTGTACACGAGCATAATCGTGATTCTGTCGGCAGCGATTCTCGCCCTTGCATCCCAGGCCCTCAAACCCAGGCAGGACGCCAACATCAAGGCCGACACTATCAGCCAGATGATGACCGCCGCCCAATTCAATACAGAAGGCCTCTCCAACGATGCCATGATCAACCTTTACAAAGGGGCCATCAAGGAATCCTTCATAATCGACAACAAGGGCAGCAAGGTCTCGGAAATGGACAAAGCCGCATCCGAGATATTCTCTACAAGCAAACTCAAGGCCCAGAATTCCATCCTCAAGAGAGGGAAGGCTGACCAGATGAAACTTCCCGTCTATGTCTTCAACAAGGACGGAAAGGACATCACTGTCATCCCTGTTTACGGAGCCGGACTCTGGGGCCCGATCTGGGGCTACCTCGCCCTCGAGCCTGACATGAAGACCCTTGCAGGTGCCTTCTTCAACCATGAAAGCGAGACTCCCGGCCTCGGAGCCAAGATCAAGGACGACCCGTCGTTCAGGGCCAGGTTCGTAGGCAAGTCCATCGACCTGAATGCCAAACCGGCCTTCGAGATCGTCAAGGGAGGTGAAGGTAACAAGTCCAACGCAATAGACGCCATCACCGGAGCCACCATGACATCACGTGGTGTCGGAGCCGCTATCGCCGACTGGCTCGACCTCTACAAAGCATACCTGACAAAAGCGGAGGAATAGCATATGAACGCAAAACTCAAAGAAACCATACTGAACCCCCTGTTCAGCGTCAACCCGATCACCGTACTGGTGCTCGGCATATGCTCCGCGCTGGCTGTTACAGTCGAGCTTAAGGGAGCCCTGGTCATGGCCCTTTCCGTGACCATCGTAACAGCCCTCTCCTGCCTGGTACTCTCCCTGCTGAGGAACTCGATTCCCAACAGGGTCCGTATCATCATCCAGCTCGTCGTGGTGTCCATGCTGGTCATCCTTGTCGACCAGATACTGAAAGCATATGCTTATCAGATCGATACGCAGCTTTCAGTCTATATCGGACTCATCATCACGAACTGCATCGTCATGGGCCGCATCGAGGCTTTCGCGCTTGCCAACAAGCCGATCCCCTCATTCCTTGACGGCCTCTTCAACGGAATCGGCTACGGCATGATCCTCATCGTCCTCGCGATCTTCCGCGAACTCTTCGGTTCAGGAACCCTCCTGGGCTTCAGGATCATTCCGCAGGCATTCTATGACGCCGGCTATGTCAACAACGGCCTGGTGATCCTTCCGCCGATGGCGCTTATCCTCATCGGATGCGTCATCTGGATCCAGAGGGGTGTACAGAAAGAACTCCAGGAAGACTAACATCAAAAGAGGCATCAGAATATGGATTATATAAGCTTATTCGTCAAGTCTATCTTCGTAGACAACATGATCTTCGCCTACTTCCTGGGTATGTGCTCATACCTGGCAGTAAGCAAGAACGTGAAGACTGCCGCCGGCCTTGGTGTTGCCGTCATCTTCGTGCTTCTCGTCACCCTTCCAATCAACTACCTCCTCAACAAGTACGTTCTTGCCGAGGACGGTATCTTCGGGGTTGACCTGAGCTTCCTGACTTTCATAGTCTTCATTGCCGTGATCGCAGCCGCGGTCCAGATAGTGGAAATGGTAGTGGAAAGATATGCCCCGAGCCTGTATTCGGCTCTGGGTATCTACCTCCCGCTCATCGCCGTCAACTGCGCCATCATGGGCGGCTCTCTCTTCATGCAGAACAGGGAGTTTGCAAGCTGCGGTGAAGCTACCGTATATGCTCTCGGTTCCGGAGTGGGCTGGTTCATCGCAATAGTGGCTCTCGCAGCCATCAGGGAGAAACTCCAGTACTCCAACGTTCCGAAGCCGCTTCGCGGAATCGGTATCACTTTCATTACCGTAGGTCTCATGGCCATGGCCTTCATGACCTTCATGGGAATCACACTTTAACGGGGAGGACGCTATATGACTAAAATCATTCTTGCAGCAGCACTGATGATATTCCTGGTGACCCTTATCCTGGTCACGCTGCTCCTTTTCGTCAAAGCCAAGGTCACTCCGTCAGGCACGGTCAAGATCGACCTGAACGACGGCAAGAAGGTCCTGGAGGTGCCGCAGGGAAATGACCTGCTCCACACCCTGGCCGACCAGAAAGTATTCCTCCCCTCCGCCTGCGGCGGAAAGGGCAACTGCGGACAGTGCAAGGTCCAGGTTCTTGAAGGCGGCGGAGACATCCTCGCTACCGAAGTGGGACATTTCTCCCGCAGGCAGATAAAGGACAACTGGCGTCTGGGATGCCAGGTCAAGGTCAAGTCCGACCTCAAGATCCAGGTCGACGAATCCGCTCTCGACGTCCAGAAGATGGAGTGCGAGGTCATCAGCAACCATAATGTGGCTTCCTTCATCAAGGAATTCACAGTCAAGGTTCCCGATGGTGTACACTTCAATTTCAAATCCGGACAGTACATCCAGATCGACATCCCCAAGGGAACGTTCGACTACAAGGACATCGATGTGGATCCCGAGTACAGGGCTACATGGGAGAGATTCAACTTCTTCGATCTCAAGTGCGTCAATCCTGAGGATACGATCCGCGCCTACTCCATGGCTACTTATCCCGGAGAGGGCAACATCATCAAGCTCAACGTGCGTATCGCTACTCCTCCCTTCGACATGACGGCCCCCAAGGGCAGCAACAAGCTTCTCCCGGTCAATCCAGGAATCGCTTCGTCATATGTCTTCACCCGTCATCCGGGAGACAAGGTCAACATCGCCGGTCCTTACGGAGACTTCCTCCTGCCCAAGAACGAGCCTGCAGAGACCGAGTACATCTTCGTCGGAGGAGGTGCCGGTATGGCTCCACTGCGCAGCCACATCATCCACCTGTTCCGCAACGAGAAGACCACCCGCAAGGTCAGCTTCTTCTACGGAGCCCGCAGCCTCTCCGAGGCATTCTACCTCGAGGACTACTGGGCTATCGAGAAAGAGTTCCCGAACTTCAAGTTCTACCTGACCCTCGACCGCCCGGATCCCGCTGCAGATGCAGCAGGAGTCAAGTACACGGCTGGATTCGTAGCTCCGTGCATGGGACAGCTCTACCTGAACACACACGAGGCTCCGGAGGACATCCAGTACTTCATGTGCGGTCCGCCAATGCTCGTAAAGACAGTGGAGAACCTGCTGGACTCACTCGGTGTAAACCTCGAGACCAACCTCCACTTCGACAACTTCGGTTAGAAGATCAGATCTCGAAACGGGATTTTATCGGAAACCTCTCAGAGAAGGCCCTGGTTACCAGGGCCTTATATTTTTCATACAGCCCGTCTGCAAGCCTTACGTCATTGACGCATATGAGCTTCGTGGAAGGATGCAGGATGTTGTCGCATATCCTCGATACGGAATGCACGGCATATGAAAGATGACGGTTGGAAATCTTCCTGTTTACGGCCTTCCCCTGATAGTAGAGATAGTCCAGGAAGAGGTACTGGTTCACGTTAGAGACCGTCCTGGTTGGCGAAAGGCGGGAAAGGATCTCATCCTCTACAGCCTGGAAACATGCCTCGCTTTCGCTCCTGAGCATAGGAGAGCATATGTGCTGGGGCCTCACGTAAATCAGGCCTCCATCCATTCCGAGGGCCCGCCTTGCCAGCAAGTCCGAATTCCTGACCTGCTTACGGTACATTCCTCCAGTGAAAAGGCATTTTGAAAAAGCAATTGCAGGGCGGCCGTCCGGGAAAAAGTCATCCGGCGCACACTTGGAGACCGGGAACATGTCATCATTGAAATAGATGAACTCTTCTCCCAGTCCCGGAGCACGGTGGAGGAACATCTCGATGGATGTACTGTTAAAGGTAGGAAGGCTCCCGAAAGGCATTATATCCGAATGGAGGACGACGCGGACTTTCCCTGTATCAACCCAGGAAGGGACCTGGCTCTTCGAGGATACCACCAGGAAGACATTGTCTATGAACGGCATGCATGTCTCCACTCCCCTCAGCAGATATCTCAGCGTCCCCCAGTCTCGGTAGCGCTTTGCCAGAGGTTTCTGATGGAAGCAGGACTCATACTGTTCCTGCCACACGGGATCGTTCCCATCTACATATGTAATCAGGGCATCCATCAAATGTCGATTTTAACTCCTATCCTGCTCTCGAGCCAGTCAAGCACCGCGCGCTGATCCTCCGGTGAAGCATATGGGAGGGAATTGGCGCAGCAGAATTTCTCCTTCGTAGAACTGGTGAAACGCTTGATATGACGCTTCATATAAGCCTCCCCGTGAGGCTTGAGGTAGAGGAGGTTCCCTTTCACGCTGCGCCTGATGAGCCTTCCGGCCTGTTTCTCGAGGAGGAAGGCCAGCTCTGCAGAATTATACTGTTCCTTGTTCCTGAAACGGAACGAGAGGTTCTTACGGAAAATGTCCGGCCTTGAACTGTAGAATGAAGCATATGTGCTCACTTTAAGAGCGTGCGGGGTGTGGTTCAGCCTGAGGAAGAAGTGCTTCTCCCCCACAGTGTCCGCGGCCTTCACCATCGAGTCCCTGAAACTGGCCTTGACATGTCCGTGGGAACGGGGTTTAAGCTTCCTGAGGAACTTCGAGAACTTGACGCTGAACCATCGTCCATATGCCACTACCTTGTCTCCTATGAAGAAATCCTCCGGAGAGATTGGATTGATTACAGTGAAGTCGTCATTCAGGTAGATGAAATGCTCGCTCAGGCCGGGAATCCTCCACATCACAGTTTCTATGGACCTGGCGTTGAAGACCGGGAGGACATCTTCATGACCCCGGAAAATCACCTCATGGTCAACTATTTCCAAGGATATGGACGAATCCGGGAAGGTCTTCGCAAGGAAATCCCCGAGGCATGGGTCCTGATTGTCGGTTATTATGAATATCTTCCGCAGCCATGGTGCGAAACGGTAGAGCGATGCTACGCAGTAACGGATCTCACCGATACTCTTGTAGCGGATCTCACCCCCTATCTCATCATCGCCCAGGACGGATTTGTCACCGTACAGGCGCCTCTTGGCCCTGTGCTCGGGATCATCCCCGTCAACCCAGGAGATAACCGCATCTATATCATATTTCGCAGTCTCAGCCATCTTGTCTTATGAAGTAATTCCGAGGTCCAGCCATGAACCTATGATTCCGTCCCACTCTCCGGGATGGAACAACTCGAACCCGCTTCCGTCGTAGAATGTCATCTCCCCGAAAAGCAGGCGCTCCGGAGTGTCGTAGAAATCCACACGAAGCAGACGCATCCCCGCCGAAAGTTGCTCCGCGACTTCTATCATACGGTCGAAATGGACAGGTCTCGGAGCCGGCTTCCCGCTGTTGTGCTCTTTCACCTGGGTGAAGGGGAGCATATTCCATTCGCAGTCGTAGAAATCGTAGGTCGTACCCTTGCCGCTGTGTCTGTCCAGGCATATGAATGCGTAGCTCACCTTCCCGTTGATACACACCAGCTTGACCTCGCTGAAATCCACGTCAGCCTTTCCTATGTACTCTTCAGCCAGGATGGCGGGAGATATGTTCTTGTAGGGCCACTCCCTGTAACGGAGGTAGAGATTCCTCCTGAGCGCCTTCTCGAGCTTGCGCCCGGCAGAAACGCGGTCAAGCGAAGACTTGTCCTTACATATGACCACGCCTTTGCTGCCGCCGGAGTTGTTGGCCTTAAGGACGAACGAGTCAGGAAGTGAGTCGAAATCTATGTCAGCGAAATGTTTCCACACCCCGAGGGTCTTGATTATCAGGGAATCATCCCCGGTGACCTTCAGCACATGGTCCTTGGCGGTAACCTTGTCTACCATGGGCACATATTCTTCCTTACGGTCGTGGATCTTCAGCCACTGTATCTTCTCGTTATAGGTCTTCGGATCCTTAAGGTCAAGACTGTCCCCCATCATGACGCGGAAAAGCATCTTCAGGTAGAGCGGGGTAGGAAATATGGCTGAGGTACTGTAAAGCAAACTTTTGCACAGTCCGGCAAAATGGAACAAGCCCATGAATGATCCGATTTTACGATTACGCAAATATACGCATTTTATTTTGTATCCCCATGGATATAGTAATCTGACTTTTTGACAGTATTTTACGCCATTTTGGCGCATATTTCTGCCATTTTGTCTACCTTTTGCGAATAGAACTGCCAAAAACCGGGGTGGTCTGCAAATTGCCTTTCATCCAGTCGCCCACAATTGAAGGGCAGATAAAAAGAACATTTAAAAATAGGAGATCAATATTATGTTACCAGCAAGACGTTTTCACGACAATTGGATTCCGGACGTGTTCAATGACTTTTTCGACAACAACTGGCTCGAGCGCACGCACTCCACTACCCCAGCTGTCAACGTATTAGAAAATGAGAAGAGCTATGACGTGGAAGTCGCAGCTCCCGGAATGTCTAAGGATGACTTCAAGGTCAGCCTGGACGAGAACGGAGACCTCGTAATCAACCTCGACAAGAAGAGGGAGAACGAAGAGAAGAAGAACGGGCACTACATCCGCCGCGAATTCTCCTTCGAGAAATTCCAGCAGACTCTGATCCTCCCCGACGATGTGGACCGCGAGAAGATCGGAGCAAAGGTAGAGAACGGCATCCTCAAGGTCAACCTCCCGAAACTGACAATAGTCAAGCCGGAAGACAGGCACAAGAAGATCGAGATCCAGTAAAAACGAGATCCAGTAAAAAAAGTATCTGCACGACAAGTTGTGCAAGCAATTTCGAAGAATCGTAAGTATTCCTGCTTACGATTCTTTTTTTTCATTGGAGCCGCCCTTCCATATGCTAGATTTGCATCCGACAAAACAAAATGCCATGAGGAAACTGTTCCATGACACAAACAAAAGAAGTCACAGCGTAGAGGAGGGGCACATTTCTCGTCACTCTACCCGGCGTTCGCCAAACAGGCCGTTCTGGCCGATCTATTTTTACTGCTTGCTATTCATCACTCTTACAACCCTCCTCGACGCGTGTGACAACGACTCCGGCAGGATCGCCCCTGAACAATTTTCCCAGGCAATCACAGAACTGAGCCTGAAAGCGGCTGATGGAACATCCATAGAATCCCTGGACATCTTCTTCTTCAATGACGACAGCCTTGGACGCCTGGATTCCTGGCAGAGGATTGAAGGGGCTCCCTCAAAGATACAGGGAGGATCCCGCAGCGGACGGAAAATCCTGACTATAATAGCAAATGTACCTCAAGGCAGTTTCGAATGGAACACTGTAAGCTCATATGCCTCCCTGGCCTCAAGCGTCTCCCACCTGAAAGATGAAGACCCCCAGAGACCAGTGATGAGTGCAAGCATGAAGATCAACGCCGGGACACCCGTTTCAATGAGGCTCTCCCCCCTCATGGCCAGGGTGCTTCTGCGCACAATCAGCTGCGACTTCAACGGAAGGCCCTATCAGGGAGCCTCTCTCACTGATGTAAAAGCTTACCTTACTAATGTCAACGGAATCTGCCAGATACTTCCTCCCGACACAACCGTCCCTGAAGATATAATCAACAACGGCAGCCTCAGGGAGAACGACATGCAGTCGCTTTCCACCCCTTCCATGCTTGAGGGCCGGCTCCCGGACATAGGCCAGCCGGTCCAAAGTCCGGATCTCAGCCTTTTCTGCTACCCCAATGAAATAGAAGAGGAGAGCCTGGGACAGCCGTTCACGCGCCTCGTAATAGAAGGCAGGATCAACGGGAAGAAGTACTATTACCCACTGAATATCAACCAAGAAGACTTCGGCTACACATCCGGGAAACACGGTCTGTCGAACGGCTTGACATATGCGATCGACCTCACTATCACACGTGCAGGCTCGCTTGATCCCGACACTCCCGTCGCTGGTTCCACAGTGAAATTCATATGCACTCCGCAGCCGTGGGCGCAGAAAGATAATATAGTCGTCCCTTTCATTCTGAGACCGATGGCCACCTCGGCAGTCACCAAGTCTTCCGATCCGGACGAGAACAGGATAGAAGACGTGAATCTCTTCCTTTTCGGGGCAGACTCTATGCTATGTGAGAAGCGATTCTACGCGGGGAAGGACATAAGGAGGGAGAACGGACTGCCAGTGGCCGGCATCAGCCTCCTGAGGGACTGTAAATACAGCATTTTCGCCGTAGCGAACGCAGGATTCAACCTGACCGGGATAAACACCTGGGAGGACCTGATGGCCTACCGGAAACATATGGCCTATCCGGATGAATTCTCCAGGGGGATTCCGATGAGCGGAAAGATAGAAAACTTCTCATGCAGCGGGAAGGAGCCGTTATCAATCCCTTTGTACAGGATGATGGCCAAGATTTCCATCCGGATGGACCGGTCGGCACTGGATGCGGGGGTGAAGATGAATGTGGCGTCGGTAACTATAGGGAACTGCCCCAATTCGGCCCTGGCCTTTGCCCCGAGCAGGGTTGCCAATGAATCCCAGAGATTCAGCAAAGGCTACTTCAAAAGTCTCGCGGGAGCGGACAACCTCAACATCGGAGATGACGGAGGACTGAGCCGGGAAGTGAGCCTGTACTCTATGGAAAACCTTCAGGGAGATGACCGCGACGGATTAGGTTCATATGTGGAGATGGAGCTGGAATACCAGTCGGCAAAAGAGTACACAGGTGCCGGCAAGAATTTGATATACAGGTTTTTCCTTGGCGACGGCAAGGGGAATCACGACGTAGAGAGGAATTGTGAGTATCACTTCACGGTAAGGCCGGAAGGGAACGGACTGATGACGGAAGACAGCTGGAGAGTTGACAAGAGCGGATTGACTGCATTCACATCAGGTTCGATAACCCTTCATCCGGGTTCTTACGTGGAGCGGAAAGTCGGGGAGGATGTACACGTGTGGGCGGAAGTGGTTCCCCCTCTGGCGCCATTCGACATAGGTCTGGAGGAATTGGAATTCGACAGGGAAAGGGGGATATATGACTATGAAATAGATGAAGACGGGCATGGAGTCACCCTTCACCTGAAGAGCCGCGGAAGCGGGATCCTTTACTTTGAAGCCGGAGAGCCGGTCAATGATTCAGTGGCGTGCTGGATCCAGGTAGAGGGCTGAGTCCGGCCTTCCTGAGATACTCCGCGGTATAGCCTGAACCGTGTGCGGCCAGATCTTCCGGCGTACCGGAATAGACCACGGTTCCACCCTCGTCTCCGGCATCCGGGCCAAGGTCTATCACCCAGTCTGCGGAGGCGATCACATCCAGGTTGTGTTCAACGACGACTATGCTGTGACCTGCGGCAAGGAGGGCGTCAAAAGACTTCAGGAGCTTCTCTACATCATAGAAATGAAGGCCTGTGGTCGGCTCGTCGAAAATGAACATTATGCGCTCCCTGGAATTCTTGTCGGCGTCCAGGTTCATCGAAAGGAACCACGCCAGCTTTATCCTCTGGCTCTCTCCTCCCGAAAGGGTGCTGCTGCTCTGGCCGAGCTTGATGTATGAGAGACCGACATCCACGAGAGGCTGCAGCCTACGGGCTATCCTCCCGGCCAGTTCGTCACTTTGGGAACTGAAGAATCCCATGGCCTCATCAACGCTCATGTTCAGGATGTCATCAATGTTCTTTCCGTTGTAACGGACCTCAAGGATATCCGGTTTGAAGCGCTTTCCGCCGCATGCTTCGCAGACCATCGTCACGTCGGCCAGGAACTGCATTCCGATCTTGACAACGCCCTCTCCCTGGCATTCCGGACAGCGGCCTCCGTCTTGGTTGAATGAGAAGAACTGCGGAGTGAAACCGTTGATTTTCGCAAACTTCTGCATGGCAAGAAGCTTCCTGATGTCATCGTAAACCTTCAGGTAGGTCACGGCGTTCGACCTGGAGCTCTTTCCTATGGGATTCTGGTCCACATACTCCACACGAGTGATCCGGTCCAGGTTCCCGTCCAGGCCGCGGAAAAGCCCCGGAAGGGCTCCGGTCTCGTTGATACGCCTGTGAAGGGCGGGATAAAGGATGTCCCCTACAAGTGATGACTTTCCGGACCCGCTCACTCCCGTCACTACGGTCAGGGTCCCCAGAGGGAACCTTACATCTATGTCCTTGAGGTTATGCTCGCTCGCGCCTTTGACTGTAATGGAGTAATTCCATCCCCGTTTCTCCCTGACGTAACGGCTTATCTTGCCGGAAAGGTACTGCAGGGTCAGGGACCTGTCCATCACCTTACGGGGGATTTTCCCTCCGGGGTTCCCCATCCACACTACTTCACCGCCATCCTTTCCGGCCAGCGGGCCCATGTCAATGAGTACATCTGCGGCCCTCATCATCTCTTCGTCATGCTCCACTACGATGACAGTGTTACCCAGGTCTCGAAGCCTTCTGAGGACTCCAATCAGCCTGTCGGTATCCCTCGGATGAAGCCCGATCGAAGGCTCGTCGAGGATGTACATGGAACCGACAAGGGAACTGCCGAGGGCAGTCACGAGATTGACCCTCTGGCTCTCCCCACCCGAGAGGGTGTTGCAGGCACGGTCAAGTGTGAGGTAACCGAGTCCCACGTCACGTATCAGGGAAAGGCGGAAGGTGATCTCTTCTATAGCTTTTCCGGCTATATTGCGTTCATATCCTGACAGTTCCAGATTCGAGAAGAAGTCCGTCAACTCCTCCACGTTCATCGCCAGGATCTCTGCTATGTTCTTCCCCCCTATCCTGACATACAGGGCCTCTTCCCGGAGCCTGGTCCCGTGACATGAATTGCAGACAGTCCTCCCGGAAAAACGGCTGAGCATGTATTTGTACTGGATCTTGTACCTGTTGGCCTCAACCCACTGGAAGAATTCGTTTATACCGACCATCGTGTTCTCGTCCCCCTCGACCCCGCGGGCATTCCACAATGTGTCCTTCTCCTTCTCGGTCAGCTTGCAATATGGTTCGAAAACCCTTATGCCGTACCTCTCTCCTACCTTTACCACCTGGTCCCTGAACCATCCCATCTTCTCTCCCCTCCAGCAGGCGATGGCCCCGTCATAGATGCTTTTCATCTTGTCCGGGATGACCAGGTCTTCGCTTATGCCTATTATTTTCCCGAGGCCTCCGCAGACAGGGCAGGCCCCAAGGGGGGAATTGAAGCTGAAGAGATACTCGTCCGGTTTCTGGAAGGTAATCCCGTCCAGTTCATACCGGTTGCTGAACTTTTCTTCTCCTCCCTCTTTCCTGAGGATCAGAGTGCCCTTCCCCATTGTAAAAGCATTGTCTATGGAAGACAGGAGCCTCATCTGCAGGTCCTCCCATTCCGTCTGGGGAAGCGGTGCCCCTTCATCGTCATATGGCAGGCCGTCCTTGAACAGAGGCAGTTTCAGGCGGTCCACCAGGAGCGTCAGACCATGCGGATAATCAGAACTTTCCGCCTTCTTCATCACTTCTTCGATCCTGACGGGACCGTCTTCGCCGAAAAGGCGGGTGTACCCGGCCTCCTTCAGCGAAAGCATGAGCTCCACCTTGTCGTCCCTGTCATCCCAGCCAAGGTCCGCGAGTATGTAAAGCAAGCGGGAATCCCCCCGGACGATTGACGACATTACGTCTGTCTCACTGTGACATTTGACCTCCTGTCCGCTTACAGGCGAGAAGGTACGTCCGATACGGGCATATATGAGCTTGAGATAATCATATATTTCCGTAGTAGTGGCCACAGTTGACCTAGGATTGCGCACATTGACTCTCTGCTCTATCGCGATAGCGGGAGGAATGCCTTCTATCAATTCCACGTCAGGCTTGCTCATCCTGCCCAGGAATTGCCGGGCATATGATGAAAGACTCTCGGCAAACCGCCTCTGTCCTTCCGCGAACAGGGTGTCGAAGGCAAGTGAAGATTTGCCCGAACCGGATATACCGGTAATGATTACCAGTTTTCCCCTGGGGATATTGAGCGAGATGTTTTTCAGGTTGTTAACCTTCGCTCCTTTTATGACGATGTTTCCCTCTTCAGGCATATCATTCGGATAAGAGTTCAAAGTTACTCAATTTTCCCTCAAAAAAGTTTGCAGACGAAAAAAATATGCTTATATTTGCACTCACAATAGCGAAAGCTGTTTACTTAGTGCGGTAGTTCAGCTGGTTAGAATGCCGGCCTGTCACGCCGGAGGTCGAGGGTTCGAGTCCCTTCCGCACTGCGAGGGAGGGGAAGGAGATTGACGAAGAATTCGTTCTGAATCAATCTCCTTCTTTTTTTTGTGTTTTCCAATAAAAAACGGGGATGACTTTAAGCCATCCCCGTTTTCCTTAAGCTTCTCAGTTACAGTCTCTCCCTGATAGCCTTGCTCTCAGCCTCATATCCTGGCTTGTCCAGAAGGGCGAACATATTCTTTTTGTACGCCTCGACTCCGGGCTGGTTGAAAGGATTGATTCCAAGCACATATGCACTGATTCCGCAGGCGAACTCGAAGAAATAGAAGAGGGCTCCGAGGTTCTCCTCGTCGATCTTCTCGATTGACACTTCTATCTGCGGAACGCCGCCGTCGATGTGCGCCAGGCGCGTTCCGAGCTGGGCCATATGGTTGCAATGCTCTACCCTCTTGCCTGTAAGGTAGTTGAGCTGGTCGAGATTCTGGGGATCCTCCCCTATCACGACTGTACGGTTGCTCTTCTCGATGTTCACCACGGTCTCGAACATCACCCTGTCTCCTTCCTGGATGAACTGTCCCATGGAGTGGAGGTCGGCCGTATTGTTCACGGAAGCGGGGAATATGCCTACGCCTTCCTTTCCTTCGGACTCACCGAAAAGCTGTTTCCACCATTCTCCAAGGTACTGGAACTTAGGATTATAGGTCACGAGGACCTCGACCTTCTTGCCGTACTTGGAGTAAAGGAGATTCCTCATCGCGGCATACTGGACGGCTGGATTTTCCACGGACTTCTCCTGGAGGGCTGTCTCCATCCTGGTAGCACCGGCAAGCATCGCACGCATGTTGAATCCTGCCACTATGATCGGAAGGATACCGACAGGGGTAAGGACGGAATAGCGGCCTCCCACATCGTCAGGAACCACGAATGTCCTGTAGCCCTTCTGGGTGGAAAGGGTCTTCAGGGCGCCCTTCTTGGCATCCGTAATGGCTACTATGCGCTCATGAGAGTCCTCGTAATTCGACTCGATATATGCCTTGACGATCCTGAATGCTACCGCGGGTTCGGTTGTAGTACCTGACTTCGAAATCACTATGCAGGCGGTGTTGCGCTTGGCAACGAGGTCCATCAACTCAGCCAGATACTCTTCCGAAAGGTTGTTCCCGGCAAAGACCACGTCCGGATTTCCGTCTCCGGGTCCCAGGAGCTTGGAGAAGTTGTGGCTGAGGGCGTCGATAGCGCAACGCGCACCGAGATAAGAACCGCCGATGCCGATTACGACAACCAGGTTCACTCCCTTGGCCTTCCACTCGTCACGTACGGCTTCACATTCTGAAACGAGCAGTTCGGGGGTTCCCGACGGGAGGTGTTTCCATCCCAGGAAGTCATTGCCTGCGCCATTTCCTTTGGTGAGGGTGTCGAAGGCATCCATTGCCTTGGACAGATAATCTTTGTACTGCGACTCCTTGACAAAGGGAGAGCATCCATCTACATTGACTTTGACCATAATCTTATTTTGTTCTGTTTATCATGCAAATTTAATCAATATCATCCGAAACACCAGCGGCAGAACGGATTACTTCCTCTACGACAGGCTTTACGGTGTCATATTCATATCCGCGTCCCAAGGCGAACTTCAGGAGCTTGAGTTTCATCTGGGGATCGCCTGAAAGAACGGATGCCTTCCTGGCAAGCAAAGCAGACAGTTTGCGTGATGCGGACGAGCCGTCCACTTCCTCCAAAGCGGCATCTATGACTTCACCTGAAAGACCTTTCCCCAAGAGCATGAAACGCACCTTGACAGGACCCCATCCCGTCAGGACCGCCTTGTCGCGGGCATATGCCACTGCATACCTCCTGTCATCCAGATATCCGTCGGCGACCAGAGACGCAACTACCTCCGATGCCGCATGCGCATCTCCCTCAAGAGCCTTCAATGCCTTGGAATACACATCCTTCGTGCAGCATTCCTGCCCGGCACAAAGCTTCTGCAATCTCGAAAGCACCTTTTCTTTTTCAGCCATATGCTATCCCTCCCCAGCGGAAATCATCAGAAATCGAAACCTATGCCGACATATACTCCCCACCTGTGGGTGTAATCGGACCAGTGTACATTCATTGAGAGAGGACCGATGACAGTGTTATATGAGTACTGGACACCGGCGCCGAAAGAATCCAACTGGCTGCCTGGCTGGGAAATGTCGTCAATCTCATTGAATGCGATGGCGTAATTCGCAATAGCCGTAAGGTAATTGTTCTTGAACAGGCGTACCCTGAAATCATCCCTGACCACAGTCAGGAAATTCGGCATACCGGCAGCATAATTGATCCCAATGAAAGGCATCTGCTGGTCCAGATAACGCCCGGCCATGCTGCCTCCCATCACATTGGTGTAGGCTATAGGAATGTCATCCCCTATCAGGTAACGGGACCTGAGTGACGGGATCATATGGAAGGCGTTGCCGAAGCGGACGACCGCTGCCACATCGAGCTGGATGGTATGGAAGGACTTCTCCAGCAGACCTTTCTCGGGAGAAAGCAGCCACTGGTAATCGATTCCGATATTGACTCCCCTGGTCGGGAAATAGCCGTTGTCATATGTGTCGCAGCGCATGTTCAAGAACGGGCCGAAGCAGTCGCTGCGAAGGTCCTTCAGGTCATAATCCCCGTCGGTCTCGTCCGAAAGCATGGACCGGACGTTGAAATAGTTGTTCCGGACGCCGATTTTCATGTCGAACCAGCTCCACCGCAGATTGGACAGGAACAATGACTCCTGGATGTTGTAGTAGTTGAGCTTGAACTGGGTGGATCCGAAGGTGAAAAGATTCCTGTCAGTATAATGCCAGCTCGCCGAAGCGTTTACTGACATACCGTCGGAAAGCATATAGCTTGCCGTAAGGCCTACGAAGGGATTCGTACCGATCTTTCCCTCGAAATCAAAACGGAATCCATTGATCCTGTGAACATTGATCCCCAGGTTCAGAATTGCCGAAACGATCTCTTCGGAGTCAAAACGGGCACCGAGGCCAAGATGGTTCACCGGTCCCTTCTTGCTGTTGAATACCAGCCGGTAAGGTTCCCTCCGGCCGAGCAATCCATATGTCACATAATCGAAGGCTCCTGTTGCATAGATAATGGACTCCGCATCCTCTATTTCCTTGCTGCCGAACTTCTGCAGCGGGTCGAGAGAGATACGTTTCTGGAGGAAAAGACTCTCGGAATCATCTACCCCGTTGATACTTATGCCGGAAATCGAAACTTTCTTCGTGGCCAGGTTCACTGCAGGAGGAGCATTGAAACGCATCCCGTAACCATTCATCTTCTCCTTGATTTCCTTAAGCTGTTCCGTCTGTTCCATCGCAGCTTCATAACCGCGCCGGACAAGGGTGTCTATGCTTTCGGCATCGAAGCTCATCATATTGTAGCCTTTCATGTCAGGCTTGACAGTCACATCAGGAATCTTCAGGTTCTCTTCGATGGCTTCCCTGCCGTACATGTCTATGAACTGGGACAGGAGGTCCCCGAAATTCTTCAGACGCTTGTAATCCCTGTAGCCGGATGATATGTTCACTCCTATCACAATGTCAGCCCCGAGTTCCTTGGCAAGCTTGGTGGGATAATTATCCCTCATGCCGCCATCGACCAGGACCATACCTCCTACCCTGACCGGGGTGAACAGCCCGGGAATGCTCATGGTGGAACGCAATGCAGTGTTAAGTTCACCTTCGTACCAGACCTTAGCCTTTCCGGTAACCATCTCGGTGGCGACACAGGCGAAAGGAACAGGCAGTTTCCAGAACTGGGTGGAATCCTGGTAACCCGTAGTAACCGAAGAGAAGATGTTATTGACATTCTGTCCGAAAACCATTCCGGAAGGCAGGCTGCCCAGGATGTTGTCTTTCACGACAGAAGAAGCATCCGCCCCTGATTCATTGCCAAGGTGGAGATCATCATGTTTCCGCTCATAGTTCTCAGCCTCGGCCCTCTGCTTCAGGAAATCCTTCTTGGAGTAATAGAACGGGAATGAAAGGGCGTATTTTTCCTTGTACTTCCTATCGTTGTACGACACATAGCTGGGCGGGATCTTGTCCGTCAGGGCCACATTCCAGTCTATGCTGCGCATAAGCGAATCCATCTGGCTGGAATTGTATCCTACCGCAAGCAGACCTCCGACCAGACCTCCCATGCTGGTCCCGAGAACCATATCGATCGGGATGTCAAGCTCTTCCAAATAGCGGATTACCCCAACATGGGCAGCTCCCTTGGCTCCGCCTCCCATCAGGACGAGGGCCACTACGGGGTGGAGTTTCCTTACAGAGTCCATCTTGGCGCGGAACGCGGTCCTGGAAATGGAATCCCGGAGAGGGTCCATTCCCGGAGGGAGATATGCAGCGGCCTTCTCGTCATCCTGCCTAACCCGCGCGGGAGAAGCCTGGGCACTGAAGTCCGCAGCCCCGGACACGAGCAGGGCAAAGAGGATCCCTATCAAACCGAAATGTCTCATCATGAGATTCTTAATCTTTATCATGCTTTCCGGCCAGGAGGCCGCATGCAGCAAAAATATCTTCTCCGCGCGACGCCCTGATAGTACATGTCACCCCCTGTCGGGACAAGCGGTCGCGGAATGCTTCCATCACAGGCAGCGGAGAAGGGTCATATGGGAAATCGGGGATGCGGTGGAAACGTATCAGGTTCACACGGCATTCCAGTCCGCGTAGAAGCCGCACAAGGGCATCCGCATGCACCTTGTCGTCGTTGAATCCGGCGAACATGGTGTACTCGAAGCTCACCCTCCTCTGACCGCTGAAATCATATGACCGGAGCAGGTCTAGGATCTCCGACGCAGGCCATGCTTTCTGCACGGGCATCATCGAAGCTCTCTCTTCTGCGAACGGATTATGCAGGCTTACGGCTATGTGGCATCGGCTTCCGTCGAGGAAACGCTTCAGGTTCGGAAGCACCCCTATAGTCGAGAGGGTCACACGTTTCGGACTCCATGCGAAGCCCCAGTCCGAGGTAAGTACCTCTATGGCCCTCAGTACATTATCGTAATTGTCCAAGGGTTCTCCCATCCCCATGAAGACTGCGTTGGTAAGTTCGTGCGACTCCTCTACGCTGAGGAACTGGTTAAGGATGTCAGCGGCGGACAGGTTCCCGTGGAAACCCTGCCTCCCGGTCATGCAGAACTTGCAGCCCATCCGGCAGCCGGACTGGGATGACACGCAGAGAGTCCTGCGGTCTTCATCGGGAATCACTACCGATTCGATGGAACTTTTCCCGTCGAAACCGAAAAGGTACTTTTTCGTGCCGTCGGAAGAGACATGTACCTCCACCGGATCGGAGGTTCCGAGGTCATATGAATCTGCCAGTGCCGCCCTACCCTCTTTCGAGATGTTGGTCATAGCCTCGAAAGAACGGACCCTGCGCACGTACATCCACTCTGCAAGCTGTTTGCCCGCATATGGCTTCAACCCTATCCGCACTGCAGCTTCCTTCAGCTCGGCGGGGCTCATTCCCAGCAGTTTCTGTTTCATATGGCATCTTCTCTGCCGGACATGCCGGCAATTGTACAAAATTACAGAAATATTCCGATTATTTTGCTAACTTTGTGTGTGGCCGGATGGCTATCCGGCCGATTTAACAATTAAACAACAAACATTATGGCTAAAGAAGAGAGAGTACAGGGTGCTGATGTCCAGGCCGCCAAGATGAAAGCGCTTCAGGCGACGATCGACAAGATTGAGAAAGATTACGGGAAAGGTACAATCATGAAGCTGGGAGATCAGCCACAATGGGATGTACAGGTTATTCCAAGCGGGTCGATAGCGCTCGACCACGCATTGGGCATCGGAGGCTATCCGCGCGGAAGGGTCATCGAGATCTACGGTCCTGAATCCAGCGGAAAGACCACATTGGCCATCCATGCCATAGCCCAGGCCCAGAAGGCCGGAGGCATCGCAGCTATGATAGATGCCGAGCATGCTTTTGACAGGGCATATGCCGAGAGCCTCGGAGTCAAACTTGAGAGCCTCCTGATTTCACAGCCTGACAATGGAGAGCAGGCTCTGGAGATTGCCGACAACCTGATCCGTTCAGGAGCCGTTGACATCGTAGTCATCGACTCGGTTGCGGCACTGACCCCGAAGGCCGAGATCGAAGGAGAAATGGGAGACAACAAAGTGGGTCTCCAGGCAAGGCTCATGAGCCAGGCACTTAGGAAACTTACTGCAAACATCAGCAAGACAAACACTTGCTGCATCTTCATCAACCAGCTCAGGGAGAAGATCGGCATCATGTTCGGAAATCCTGAGACGACTACCGGCGGAAACGCCCTCAAGTTCTACGCTTCAGTGCGTATCGACGTTCGCCGCACCACCCAGATCAAGGACGGAGAGGATGCTCTCGGAAGCCGCACAAGGGTGAAGGTAGTGAAGAACAAGATGGCTCCCCCGTTCAAGAAGGCGGAATTCGATATCGTTTACGGAAAGGGTATCTCCCGCACCGGAGAGATCATCGACCTGGGAGTGGAATTCGGAATAATCAACAAGAGCGGTTCCTGGTTCAGTTACAATGACCAGAAACTCGCTCAGGGACGTGAAGCTACTAAGCAACTCATCGAGGACAATCCCGAACTGGCCGCCGAAATCGAGGCCAAGATCCGCGAAGCCCTAAAGAACGTAAAAGACTAGGCTTCCAGCACATAGTTTCCCCCGGTATTGCCATATAGCGACATTTTCCCGTTCAGGGCGGCTTTAGCCGCAGGAGCTATATGGCAATACCGGGGGAAACTGTAAGGATACTATCCTAGAACTTTCTGAAGCCTACTGCTTTGCGGGCGGCTTCAAGTGTCTTTGAAGCATTGGCGCGCGCCCTTTCGCAGCCTGACTTGACCACCTTTGCCAGATAATCGTTGTCCTGGCTGATTTCGATGATCCGCTCCCTGATAGGAAGGGTCACCTTGCATATGTCCGCAGCAAGCTGTTTCTTCAGGTCACCGTAACGGATGCTGCAGTCATTCCACTTCTCGTCGAAGAACTCGACGGTGTCAGGAGTGGAAACGAGCTTGAGGAGGGTGAAGAGATTCTCTATCACCACCGGCTTCGGAGAATTGGGAACGGTAGGACCTGAATCGGTAACCGCCCTCATCACCTTCTTGGTAATGGTCTTCTCGTCATCCGCCAGATAGATTCCGTTCCCTTCGCTCTTTCCCATCTTGCCGTTCCCGTCCAGCCCGGGGACCTTGAGGGAACCGCCGCCGAAGTCCATAGCATGAGGTTCGGGGAAGACTTCCACTCCGTAGAAATTGTTGAACCTCTTGGCAAACACCCGCGACATTTCCAGATGCTGGTCCTGGTCCTTTCCGACAGGAACCCAGTTGGCTCTCTGGATAAGGATGTCCGATGCCATCAGGACCGGATAGGTCAGCAGCCCGGCGTTTACATTCTCGGGGTTGTGGCGCACTTTGTCCTTGAATGCGGCAGTACGCTCGAGTTCGCCCTTATATGCCAGCATGTTAAGCAGTACGTAGAGTTCACTCACTTCGGGAACGTCACTCTGGATGTAGAGGGCCGATTTCTCAGGATCAAGGCCGGCAGCCAGATATTCCGCGAGGATGTTCTTCACATTGGCATGGAAGTCATCGGGATGCGGATGTGTGGTGAGGGAATGGAGATCCGCAATGAAGTAATAGCATTCGTATTTGTCCTGTATGCGGACGAAGTTGCGCAGTGCGCCATAATAATTTCCGAGATGAAGCTGGCCTGTAGGCCTGATTCCGCTGAGTACTATTTCCATATCTGTCAGTTCTTTACTTCTGCTCCTGCGCTATTGCCTCGTTGAAACATTCACGGCACAGAGGCTCATATTTGTCCTTTTCTCCGAGTTCAACGAGCCTGTGGCTGGCCGTAAGGCGGTGTGAGAATGTGGCGAGACGACCGCATTTCACACATATGGCATGGACCTTCGTCACATCCTCCGCGATTGCGAGGACGGCCGGCATCGGGCCGAAAGGCTTTCCGAGGTAGTCCATGTCCAGTCCGGCGACAATCACCCTCTTGCCCCTGTCTGCAAGGGTCCTGGCGACGTCAGCAAGGTCCTTCCCGAAGAACTGGGCCTCGTCAATCCCGATTACCTGGACGTCGGACGGGACGGAAAGCATATCCGAGGCGTCTTTCACAGGAGTGCAGGGAATACTTGTCAAGTCGTGAGAAACCACATCTTTGTCAGAATAGCGGGTGTCGATCTGCGGCTTGAAAATCATGATCTTCTGATTAGCGAACTGGGCCCTTTTCAGGCGGCGGATAAGCTCTTCGGTCTTACCCGAAAACATGGATCCGCAAATCACTTCCACCAATCCCGTTTTTTTTGTGTTTTCTGCGAACATTTCCTTATTTTTGTTGAAGTCAAACGCAAATATAGTCATAATTGAACATATGGAGAACAACGTCAACGAGATTATTTCCGAATTGAGAGCGGAGGCCGCCTTTCTCAGGGAACGTCTTGAAGCCCTGGAAGCCAGGCTCGAAGGATTGCAGAATGATGAACCGATTGACATCTCCATAGATGTCTCCGAAAACATAGACCTTCCCCAGGTCGAAGACATAGTCGTAGAGCCCGTGACGGAGCCCGATGTGATTCCGGATGCAGAAGTCGTTCCCGAACCGGCACAGAAGCCCGAAGAGAAGCCGATGCCTGAACCCGAGCCCAAACCGGAACCTGAGCCTGAGCCCCTGCCGGAGCCGGAACCGGAACCGGTCCCTGAGCCCGAGCATAAGCCTGAACCCGAGCCGGAGCCCGAAAAGCCCAAAGCCCAGCGCAAGCCCAGGAAAGAGGCCGCTCCGGAACCTGAGGAGACCTGGACAGGTCCCGTAGAGAACATTAACGAGGCTCACGCACTAAAGAAGAAAAAAGCCGTACATGACCTGATGGAGAAGAAGGAGACCTGGCGCACTGACATCCCCGGAGCTCCTGTAGGCAACATCATCAGCGGCATCGCCCTCAACGACAGGGTCCTGTTCATAAATACCCTTTTCAAAGGAGACGCCCAATCCTTCCTCGACACAATCGGGAAACTGAACTCCATGACCAGCTTCCCGGAAGCAGTCTCTTACATATCAGACAACTTCCCGGACTGGAACACCGGATCCGACCTGGTTTACCGCTTCATGATGGCCGTACGCCGGAAACTCCGTTAAGCATATGCCTGCGCAGGGAAAGCTTTTCATAGTCCCTACACCTGTCGGGAACCTTGAGGATATGACCATGAGGGCCATCCGGGTCCTTACAGAAGCCGACCTCATTCTCGCCGAGGATACCAGGACCAGTTCCGTGCTGCTCAAGCACTACGGGATACACACCCCGATGAAGTCTCACCACAAGTTCAATGAGCACGGTACGGCAGGCCTGATAAAGGAGAAAATACTCTCGGGGGCGAATGTGGCCCTGATCAGTGACGCAGGAACTCCGGGCATATCCGACCCCGGATTCCTCCTGGTCCGGACCTGTGCGGAAGAAGGCATTGAAGTACAAACGCTTCCGGGACCGACCGCATGCATTCCCGCCATTGTCAGTTCAGGTCTCCCCTGCGACAGGTTCTGCTTCGAAGGATTCCTGCCCCAGAAGAAAGGGCGGCAGAGCGCAGTGAATGCCCTTAAAGACGAAAAGCGCACCATGGTCTTCTACGAGTCGCCCTACCGGCTTGTCAAGACACTGGGACAATTCAAGGAGGTCTTCGGAGATGACCGCAGGTGCTCGGTCGCCAGGGAGATCTCCAAGGTACACGAAGAACATTTCAGAGGGACTCTCGCTGAGGCATATGCCTGGTACTCGGAGCATGAGCCGAAAGGAGAGATAGTAATAACCGTCGCCGGAGAGGCGGCAAGAAAACAAAACCATGTGCAGAAAGAAAGAGGGGACGGAAATGGACAGGAAGAAGAATGAGAAAGGCTTCGGGGCTGCATTCCGGACCGGAGTCATAGCCATCGCCTTCATGGCGACAGGTTTCCAGACAGCACTTTTCCTTCACAAGGCGGCAGCAGTGAAAATCGAGTCGATGAAAGACCGGCCCGACACAGTCTATGTAATCGAGACAAGGACTGCCGGGACAGAGGACACAGACTCCCCCGCCCAGAGGACAGTCACAACCATCAGGAAGAACTACAGTTCAAGGAGTTCCACCTCCTCGAACATCCGCAATGCATATGCTCCCCGCACCTGCGAGTCTTTTCCTTTCAATCCCAACACAGTCTCCGTAGAAGACCTGCAGCGCCTGGGCTTCAGTGAAAAACAGGCCATGAGCATAGACAACTACCGGAAAAAAGGCGGACACTTCTCGCGCAAAGAAGACTTCGCCAAATCATATGTAGTAGCCGATTCGGTGTACAGAAGGCTGGAGCCCTTCATACAGATCCCCAAGATAGACCTCAACCAGGCAGACTCCGCCACTTTCGAGACCCTTCCCGGCATCGGACCATTCTATGCCTCAAAGATGGTCTCCTACCGCGATGAACTGGGAGGCAGCTACTCCTATCCTGAGCAGTTGATGGACCTCTACCGATTCGACGAAGAAAAGTACGATAAGCTTTCGGACCTTATCACAGTCACCGGAAAAAAGCCATACAGGCTCTGGTCCCTGCCTGAGGACAGCCTGGCCATGCACCCTTACATAAGACGCTATGCCGCACACGGGATAGTCCTGTACCGGAAAAACCATCCCTCCTCACAGTGGACTGTGAAAGGGTTGGAAGAAGCTGGCGTCCTCCGGGAGGAAGACGCCAGGAAACTCGAAAAATGCGTGATAGCTACTCCGTGACGTGCATAATTGAATGCACCGGAGCTATGGATTCCAGAAGGGCCCTTCCGGGGAGGCCGTCTATCTCGCAGAGGAAAACGAACTCTTTCACACGTACGGGATACTCCTTGCCGTCCTTATTGACCGTGACGGCATTCAATGCATCAGCGATACCCTTTGCTGTGCCTCCGGTAGCCAGGACGTCATCCAGGACTGAAACCCACATGACACCGTCCTCGACTTTTCCGGCGGCGATGTCACTTTTACGGAAGAACACGTTGTCGTGTCCGTACTCCTTTACGATCTCTACCGACACAAGGTCTCCCTCGCTGAACGGGAGTTTTCCCTTCTTGCGGATAGGGATGACATTCTCTACTCCGGTGCCGGGACGGATGAGCAGGGGGGCTGCGAAAAGGAAACCGCGGGCCTCGACAGTCGCCACATTGGGTGCAGTGGTGTAGGCGGCAATCTCGTCTATCAGCATGGCGAACTTCTCCCTGTCCCTGAGGGTTGGGATGATGTCTATGAAAGTGATTCCTTCCTTGGGAAAGTCCTTGTAGTAGTTGAGGATGTCTTCAAACACGGTTATTCTGGATTTAAGTTTCTTCAAATTTAAGAATTATTTTTTGTACGGAAAATGGTCAAGCACCGTTTTCTGCCATATGGACGAATCGATATGGGTGTATATCTCCGTAGTCATTATGCTTTCATGTCCCAGCATCTCCTGCACGGCACGGAGGTCCGCCCCCGCCTCGATCATATGCGTGGCAAATGAATGGCGGAATGTGTGAGGTGAAATCTCCTTCTGGATGCCGGCGGCCATAGCCTGGCGCTTTATCATATTGAAAACGGAGACCCTGCTGAGAGGGCGTCCGTCCTTGTTCAGGAAGATGAAGTCGTCGCATCCTGGAGCAGGATCGCGCCGGCTCTCCAGGCACGAGATGACGGCATCCCGGGCCGGTTCCCCTACAGGGACCAGCCTCTGCTTGTCCCCTTTGCCTATAACCCTGATGAATCCTTCTCCAAAAAACAGGTCGGACACTTTCAGGGAAGACACTTCCGAAACACGGAGCCCACAGCCGTACAATATCTCAAGGAGCGCCCGGTCCCTCTTCCCCATCCAGGTGTCAGTACGTACTGAATCGATTATGGCATTGACTTCCTCCACGCTGAGGACATCCGGGAGCCAGCGCCCCATCTTGGGAAACTCTACTTTCTCGCAGGGGTTGTCATCGCGGTATTTCTCCAGGACCATCCAGTCGAAGAACGAATTCAGGGCGGAAATCATCCTGGCCTGGGTACGCTTGGAGACTCCCCCTTCCAGTTTGCGGGACTTGCCGGCACCGGTGCTTCTCGGGCCCCCGGACCCGGCGGCACTGTCCATCCTCTGCCCAAGATAGGTGAGGATGTCTTCGGCCGAAACCTCCACAGGAGAGGAGCCGCAATGGGAGAAGAAAGCGGATATATCTGAGCAATAGGATTTTATCGTATTCTCAGATACACCTTTTTCTATCCTGAGATAGGATGAATATTCTTCCAGGAGATCCACCCGTCAGAGTGTACGGTATTTACGGCCGTACTCAAGCTGCTGCTCCAGGTAATCGGTCTTGTACACCACCTGATAGTCGGTCACCTTTCCGCCGGACTCCACAGGGACTATGTCCGGATTTATGAAACCTCCGTACGGCTTGAGGCCGAGAGCGGCATAACGCTCGCGGACTTCCTTGTGGAGAACCGGATCTATGTTTACCGCATATGTCTCGATCAGGTCGCGGCCTGCGGCATAATCGCCTTCGGATTTTATGCGCTGGATCTCAGCAAGCAGGGATGCGAAGAGCTCGCGGAGGGCCTCGTAGTCATTTACCACGAAATAGGTCTTGCCGTTACGTACCTTCTTCTCGATGACATTGTTCCGGGCTCCCTTCTCATAGCACCAGGCCGAAATGAGCTGACGGTTCTGCATATGCGCCTCAGTGTTCTGGCGACCGAGCTCCACACGGGTGAACTGGGTCATGAGGCCGTTGCGGATGTAACCTGAGTACTGGGCCTTATATGCTTCCTTATCCTTCATTATTCCCAGCTCGATCATCTTGGGATCTGCTATATAATACAGTCCGAAAAGGTCGGCGCGGGCTTCTTCCAATGCTGACTGGTACTCTCCGAGAGCGGTCGGGGAAACCCCGGGAAGGAGTTGGCCGGAACCGTGTCCGAGACATTCATGAAGGTCGGTGTGCACTTCATCTGTATAGTCACCGTATTTCTTATAGAGGTCTATCTCTTCCTGGGACCATGCGAACTCGGTGAGAGTGCTGGCCGGAGCCTCAAGGGCCGCGGCATCATATGCATGGGTGATGTTTGCTATGGTCACGGACTTGGAGCCATGCTCCTTGCGGATCCAGTCGGCATTGGGAAGGTTTATACCTATGGGTGTCGAGGGATAGCACGCTCCGGCAAGGGTGACAGCGTTAACCACCTTGGCGGATATTCCCTTGACAGTCTTTTTCTTGAAGCGGGGATCCACTGGAGAATTGTCCTCGAACCACTGTGCATTCGCAGAGAGAGTCTCAGTGCGGGCGGAGGCCGCGGAATCCTTCACGTGGACATATCCTTCCCAGGTAGCCTTGCGGCCAAGTGGATCATCGTAGTCCTCAATGAACCCGTTGATGAAATCCACGACTCCGATGGTGTCCTTTACCCATTCGATGTTGAATTCATCCCACTTTTCCAGGTCTCCCGTCCTGTAATAATCGACGAGAAGGCCCAGGGCCCTGGCCTGGATGTCGTTTTCGGCCACTGCCGCAGCCTTTTCCAGCTCTTCGCATATCTTGTCTATAGCCTTGCCGTAGGTCCCTCCGGAGCGCCACAGTTCCTCTTTTATGACTCCGTCCTCGCCCTTGACGACCTTCGAGTTCAGGCCATATGAAACCGGTTCCGGATCATCCTTGACAGCCATGGCGTCATAGAATGCATCCACCTCGTCACGGCTCACTCCGTCATAGAAGTTCACGGCAGAGAGTTCGACTATGTCCCCGGTCTTTGAGGTAGAGCGCCTCTGGGGATATATGTTCGGATTGTACATTACATTGAGGAGTTCAGCGGAATTCTCCACCTTGGCGGCCTCCATCAGAGAGGCGAAATAGTCCTGGGAACAGCCGGGAACGAATTTATCCTCAGCATAGTGATGATGGATCCCATTGGAGAAGAAGACTCTCTTGGCATATGTCATGAAACCTTCCCAATCCTCTCCTTCGCGGGCACCTGCATATTTCTCCAGGATGTCCTCGATAGCATGCCTGACAGGGAGGTTGTACCTGAAATACTGGTCCCAGGTGATGTCCCTGCCCCACTTGGCCGCTTCGCTGAGATGATAGGCATACTCTTTCTGGCGAAGAGAAAGGGCATCCCATCCAGGAACGCGGAAGCGCATTACCTTGATGTCTGCAAATGAATCGATTGTGTACTTGAAAGAGTCCTGGGGAGCTTTGTCCCGGACACAGGCCGCCGCAATAGCGGCGGAACCGGCGATGATGATCATCCTTAAGATTTTAGTCATGTGACAAATATAAGAAAACTTGAGTATATTTGTACTTTGCAATGAAAAGGGTATTATACATATTCCTGCTTGCTTCAGCGCTCACCGCGTTGTTCTCCTCCTGTGGTAAAGACGATTTCGGAATCCCTGACGATCCCACACCCAGGACACGCCCCGAAGAGAGGAGCGATGAGAATATCGGACGAGATGCCCTGATCCTCTATTCGGCAGGTTTCAACAACCTTGCCTCCAGCCTTGACCAGGACATACAGGAACTGGCCTCAGGATATGTCCCGACAGACTCCTTCTATGAGGACGGGATTTTCATCATATCCCGCAGCAGCCAGAAAAAAGGCTACTCAGTATCTGTTCCGACCTACATCATCAGGATGTACACGGACATGGACGGGAAGGTGCAGCTGGACACCCTCCACGCACTCCCGGATGCCATTGCCGCTTCCTCTCTTACGATGAACACCGCCCTGAACTACATAAAAGACAATTTCGGGGCTGACCGCTACGGGATGATTTTCAGTTCGCACGCCTCCGGCTGGCTCCCTCCCGGCTACTTTACCTCGTCAACCTTCATAGACCTAGGTTCCGGTCCCAGGATGGCTCCGATGGCCGCATCCCAGGCAGGACAGTACAGCTGGCCGGTCTTCCCCGGTCCGCTGACAAAAAGCATAGGACAGGATGAGGTAAAGTACCCGACGACTCTGCCAAAGCCTTTCGAGATGCCCCTGGAACAGTTCACGGAGGCGATCCCCATGCATATGGACTACATCATCTTCGACGCCTGCCTGATGGGAGGGGTCGAGGTGGCTTATTCTCTCAAGGACAAGGTGGACCTCATAGCCTTCTCCCCTGCCGAGATCCTTTCCACCGGATTCGACTATACAAAACTTGGAGAAAGGGTCTTCAAGGGAGACAGCCCTGACATAAAGGGTGCCTGCCAGGACTATTTCGATTATTACAAGGACAAAAGCGGGGACGAGGGGTCCGCGACCGTCTCGATAGCGATCTCATCCCATATGCAGGAACTTGCGGACGTATGCAAAAAGCTCATCGAAGCGCATGCATCAGACCTCGAGCATGTGGATCCATTTAAAGTCCAGCGCTACTACCGTCATAACTCGCACTGGTTCTTCGACCTGGAGGACTACTTCCTCAAAGCCGGGATCTCTTCCTCTGAAGCCGACGTCCTTCACAACGCACTTTCCAAAGCCGTCATAACCTCATATGAAACAACATGGCACACGGACTCTTTCATGCCTACCTACGGAGGTTTCAGGATCAACCACTACTCCGGCCTGAGCACATTCATCCCCATGGGAGAGGCGAAGTACACGAATGCCTACAGGGACACCAAGTGGAACAAGGCGGTGGGGTTGGTAAAGTGAACCGGCTCATTGCATTATGAAATATTTTTCATATATTTGCGCGCCCAAAAATAAAAGCGCAGAGCTTTTGGTGCAATGGGGCCCCGGCATGACCGGTGGCTGAGTAACACATTTTAAACAAAAAAACAATGAAACATTTCACACTTGACGGCAAAGTCCGTAAAGTTGGGAACAAGGCCGTCATCAAGGCCTTCCGCAAAGAGGGGCTCGTTCCATGCAACCTCTACGGTCAGGGAATCGAAAACGTACTTTTCACTGTCACTGCAAAACAGCTTGGCGGACTCCTGAGTGATCCCGGGTCCTACATCATCGACATCGTTCTCGACAATGGCGAGAGCTACACCGCTGTCGTACATGAGCTCCAGTTCCATCCGGTAAAGGACAACTGCCTCCATGTCGACTTCCTCAAGGTTTCCGAGGACAAGCCGGTCGTAATCGAGATTCCCGTACAGATTTCAGGACACGCTATCGGCGTTCAGCAGGGTGGTAAATTCAGGCAGGCTCTCCGCAAGCTCAAGGTCTGCGGACTCCAGAAGGACCTCCCCGATGTACTTCCCGTTGACATCACTTCCCTGGGTCTCGACAAGAAGATCCGCGCACGCGACCTCAGCTACGAAGGCATTACCATGGTCACCCAGCCCGACGCTGTCGTCTGCATGGTCAAGGCTACCCGCAACGCCTCCGCTGCTGCCGCAGCCGCTGAAGCTGCTGAAGCTACCGAGTAGTACTAATCCCGGAGCAGAGTGGCTGAGTACCTCATAGCCGGATTGGGCAACATCGGAAACGAGTATGCCTCCACCCGGCACAATATGGGATTTATGACGTTGGATGCATGGGCGCAGGCATCCAACGCTGTTTTCCGTACTGCCCGCTACGGGGATGTCGCCGAATTCTCCCTGAAAGGCCGGAAAGTCACCCTGCTGAAGCCTTCCACCTACATGAACCTGAGCGGTTACGCCGTCAGGTACTGGGTCAACCATCTGGAAATCCCCCTGGAAAACCTTCTCGTCATCTGCGATGACCTCAATCTCCCGTTCGGAACCATAAGGATGAGGCGTAGGGGCAGCTGCGGAGGTCACAACGGCCTTGCCAGCATCGAAGAGATGCTTGAATCCCAGGATTATACCAGGATCAGGGTAGGTATAGGCAATGAATTCTCAAGGGGCGGTCAGGTCGATTATGTGCTCGGCAGCCTGAGCAGTGAAGAAATGGATTCACTGCCGGATATCCTGGAGAGGACAATCGCCGGAGCGAAGGATTTCGTCCTCATCGGCCCAGAAAAGGCGATGAACAGCCTCAGAGCCCGTCCCAAGGCCGATAATGGCATGTTACAAAATGAATTAGGTAGAAAAAAAGACGAATAATTTTGCAATTGAGTTAATTTTTCCTAAATTGCACTCAGAAAATAGAAAACTACTGTTTACTAACGTATTAATACCTAAAAATCATGAAAGCACTTGTTGAAAAAATCAAAGCCGAGTACGAAAGCTTCGCACTCAACGCTGACGCTCAGGTAGAGAAAGGCAACAAAGCCGCCGGAGCACGTGCCCGCAAGGCCGCCCTCGAACTCATGAAAGATCTCAAGGACTTCAGGAAAGTATCAGTCGAGGAAGCCAAGAAATAAGGCTATGAAAAAAAAATCCCTGAACCGTGCAACGTTTCCTTATTGAAATGCATCTATGTTGCAGGTTTAGGTTTTAGTACACGTTTAGGAACCGGTTGCCCGTGAGGGTTGCCGGTTCCTCGCTTTATGTCCTTTCTGTTGATGGAGATAGGATCTCTAGCCTTTCAGGAGGCTGTCCAGATGATCTACGTAATCCAAGGTTGAATCCAGGTAGAAATTGATCTCCGGGACAATACGCAGCTGCTTGGCAACCTTGTGTCCCAGTTCCCCGCGGATAGACCTCTTCTTTTCTTCAAGGATGGACATGGTCTCTTCCTGCTTAGCAGAAGGGAATATGCTTACGAACACCTTGGCCACGGAAAGGTCCGGACTGATCCGCACCTCGCTGACCGTCACCATGGCTCCGCCATATGCCGCCATGCCCTGGCCGCGTATGATTTCCGCCAGATCCTTCTGGATCTCGCGGGCGACCTGGAGCTGCCGCTTCGAAGCCTGCTTTTCCATAGCCGGAACTACTTGATGTTAATGATACTATAGTTCTTCTTCCCCTTCTGGACAAGGATGTACTTCCCGTCCACGATATCCTCGGAAGTGATGTCGCGGTAGATGTCGGTCACGCGGTCCTTGTTCAGGCTGAAGCCTCCCTGCTGAACAGCCTTGCGCGCCTCTCCCTTGGAAGGATAGACAGAAGTCTTGACAGCAAGGAGCTCGAGTATGTTGCAAGGCAGGTCCTCACGTGCGACATCGAATGTCGGCACTCCGGAGAACACCTGGAGGAATGTCCTTTCGTCGAGTTTCCTCAGGTCCTCTGAAGTGGATTTCCCGAAAAGCATCTGCGATGCTGAAACCGCATTCTCATACTCCTCTTCCCCATGTACCATGACGGTAACTTCCTTCGCCAGCAGTTTCTGGAGGCTGCGCATGCCTGGATCCGTCTCGTGCTGGGCGATTGCAGAGTCAATGGTCTCACTGTCCAGAGACGTGAATATGCGGATATAACGCGCTGCGTCCTCATCAGAAACATTCAGCCAGAACTGATAGAATTCATATGGGGACGTCTTGGCGGGATCGAGCCATATGTTCCCCTTCTCCGTCTTTCCGAATTTCTTCCCGTCGGCCTTCTTGATCAGAGGGCATGTCATGGCATATGCGTCATCCTTCCCGAGGATACGGCGGATCAGCTCCACTCCGGTGGTGATGTTGCCCCACTGGTCGCTTCCGCCCATCTGCAGGTGCACTCCTTCATGCTCGTAGAGCCACAGGAAATCATATGCCTGGAGCAGCTGGTAGCTGAATTCGGTGAAAGACATTCCGACAGAGGAGTCGCGTGAGAGGCGGACCTTCACGCTGTCCTTGGCCATCATGTAGTTGACCGTGATGTGCTTTCCTATATCGCGGATGAAATTGATGAACGACCAGTCCTTCATCCAGTCATAATTGTTGACCAGGACCGCGGAGTTCTCCGCACCGGAGTCGAAGTCAAGGAAATGGCTGAGCTGGGCGCGGATACATGAGACATTGTGGGCAAGTGTTTCCTCATCCAGGAGGTTACGCTCCGAGGATTTCATCGAAGGATCCCCGATCATGCCGGTAGCTCCGCCTACAAGGGCGTAGGGCTTGTGCCCGCATGCCTGGAAATGCCTCAGCATCATTATACTGACCAAATGGCCTATGTGGAGGGAGTCAGCTGTGGGATCGATTCCTACATATGCCGAAGCCTGCCCCTTGGCAAGCAGTTCCTCTGTTCCGGGCATTATGTCCTGGAGCATTCCCCTCCATTTGATTTCTTCTACAAAATTCTTCATCAGATGTCAATTTGGAATGCAAAGTTAGCCATTTTATTGAATTAATCTGAAGAATTGAGTAAATTTGCCAAATACGTTATCATAACCGGAAAAAACATGAGAAAACACATCGTAGCGGGCAACTGGAAAATGAATACCACAGTCCCCGAAGGCGTGGCCCTCGCCAAGGCCGTTGTAGAAGCATCAAAGAATCTTCCTGAAGGAGTTGAACTCGTGGTGGCACCTCCATTCACCCATCTCGTACCGGTAGCACAGGCTCTCGAGGGATCGAAAGTACAGCTCTCCGCACAGAACTGCGCTGACAAGGAAAGCGGCGCCTATACAGGAGAAGTTGCTGCGGATATGCTCGTTTCCGCAGGATGCGGACTTACCATCCTCGGCCACTCGGAGAGGAGGCAGTACTACGGCGAGACCGATGAGAAACTCGTCGAGAAAGTCCGCCTCGCACTCGGTGCAGGCCTCAAGGTCATCCTCTGCGTAGGCGAGAACCTCGACCAGAGGGAAGCAGGACAGCACTTCGATGTAGTCAAGAGCCAGATCGAGAATGTCCTCTTCAACTTCACCGCAGAAGACATGAAGAACATCATAGTCGCATATGAGCCCGTCTGGGCCATCGGCACCGGAAAGACCGCGACTGCCGAGCAGGCTGAGGAAATCCATGCATGCATCCGCAAAGTCCTCGCAGGCAAGTTCGGAGCACAGGTAGCTGACGACACCTCCATCCTCTATGGAGGCAGCTGCAAGCCTTCCAATGCCAAGGAGCTTTTCGCCCAGAGCGACATCGACGGTGGTCTGATCGGCGGAGCAGCCCTCAAGGCCGACAGTTTCATACAGATCGCCCAGAGCTTCTGAAATGCCGGAACCACTTTATACTGACGCCAACATACGGACCCTTGAAGGGATCGAACACATCCGCAGACGTCCCGGAATGTACATCGGACGCCTGGGGAACGGTTCGAACCCCGGAGACGGCATATATGTCCTTCTCAAGGAGATCATCGACAATTCCATCGATGAATTCGCCATGGGATTCGGGAAGCAGATCAAGGTCGACATCCAGGACAAGGAAGTAACTGTCAGGGATTTCGGCCGCGGCATCCCGCTGGATTCAGTCGTTCGCGCTACCAGTGTCCTGATGACCGGAGCGAAATTCGACACTGCCGTATTCAAGAAATCCGTAGGACTCAACGGCGTCGGTTCCAAGGCGGTCAACGCCCTGTCCTCCAAGTTCTATGTGGAATCTTTCCGTGACGGAGAGAGTTCCTGGGCCTCCTATTCCAGAGGTGAACTTGTGGACAGCGGCAAAAGGGAGTCAGTCTCCGAGAAGAACGGCACCATGGTGAGATTCATTCCGGACAACGAGATGTTCGGAGCGTTCGATTTCAACATGGATTTCGTCCAGACTATGGTAAAGAACTATTCTTACCTCAACAAGGGACTGTCCCTTGTCCTGAACGGAACTGCCTACAAGTCCCAGAACGGCCTTCTGGACCTTGTAAACGAAGCTCTCGCCGAACCGCCCCTCTATCCGCCTATCCACCTGGAAGACGATGACATAGAAGTGGTCCTCACCCATGACAACAATTACGGTGAGGACATCACCTCCTTCGTCAACGGGCAGAACACCCGCGACGGAGGAACCCACCTGGCAGCTTTCCGCGAAGCTATAGCAAAGACCCTCAAGGAGTTCTTCAAGAAGAACTACGCTCCTGAGGACTGCCGCCAGGGAATAGTCGGAGCCATAAGCATCAAGATCCAGGAGCCCAACTTCGAAGGCCAGACCAAGACAAAGCTGGGATCCACCTATATGTGGGAAAAAGAGGAGACTGACGCCTCCGGAAAGACGATACGCAACGCTGACGGATCCGCATCTATAGACCGCGGACCTACCATCAGGACTTTCGTCAACGATTTCATAGCCAAGCATCTGGACAATTACCTCCATATGCATATGGACATCGTCCCCACCATAGAGGAGAAGATCAAGGCGTCGCAGAAGGAAAGGGAGGAGATCTCCGGGATCCAGAAGAAGACCCGCGAGCGCAACAAGAAAGCCAACGTCTATAACCGCAAGCTCCGCGACTGCCGCTTCCACTTCAGCGACAAGCTTCCCAAGGGGAAGGAGGAGATGGGTGAGAAATCGAGCATATTCATAACCGAGGGTGACTCCGCTTCAGGGACCATCACAAAGGCCAGGAATGCCGACTACCAGGCTGTGTTCAGCCTCAGGGGAAAGCCTATCAACTCTTTCAAGGAGAGCCGCAAGAGGGTTGCTGAGAATGAGGAACTTAACCTCCTTATCTCCGCCCTAGGAGTAGAGGATGACATGGACGGGCTCCGTTACAACAACATCATCATAGCGACCGATGCCGATGATGACGGAATGCATATCCGCATGCTGGTGCTGACCTTCCTCATGAAGTTCTACCCGGACCTCATCCGCCGTGACCACGTTTTCATCCTCCAGACTCCCCTCTTCAGGGTCCGCAACAAGAAGGAAACACGTTACTGCTATAATGATGACGAGAGGGCCAAAGCCCTCAAGGAAATCAAGGACAAGCCCGAGATAACCCGCTTCAAAGGCTTGGGAGAGATTTCTTCGAATGAATTCACCGACTTCATAGGAGAAGGCATGAGGCTCGACCTTGTGAAACTCAGCGATGAGGAATCCATATCCCAGATAATGGAGTTCTACATGGGAGACAACACCATCGAGCGCCAGAACTTCATCCGCAAGAACCTGCGTTCAGAAGTCGAACTGGAGGACATAAACATCTGATCTGCATATGAGTGAAGGAAACAGTACGCGCAAAGCACGATGGGCCCGTTTCTGCGGGTGGGTGCTGAAAAAGATGGGCTGGACCCGCGTCGGAGGACCTGTCCCGGAAAAGAAGGCAGTCCTTCTGGGGGTTCCTCACACTTCCCTCTGGGACTTCGTGGTGTCCTACTTTTTCTACACTTCATATGGCAAGCAGAAAGCCAGGGTCATAGTCAAGAAGGAGCTATTCTTCTGGCCCCTCGGAGGGCTGCTTCGAAAGATGGGAGGCATACCGGTTGACAGGACCAACGCAACGACACTCGTAAGAAGCCTCATTTCGGAGATGGAAAAAGAGGATGAGTTCATCCTCGCCATTGCTCCAGAAGGGACCCGCAAACCCGTGAAGCGCTGGAAGACAGGATTCCACACCATCGCAAAAGAAGCAGGTGTTCCCGTTTATCTCGCGTATTTCGACTGGGGCACCAAGAGGATAAGCTGCGGTGAGAAATTCGAGTTGTCGGACGACGCCCGCGCGGACATGACCAGGATACAGCAGATCTACGAGGACATGCACATCCAGGGAAAGCACCCGGAGCGCTTCATAACCCATTAACCGAACACCTATGAACAGCTTCTACAGACGTCTGACTACAAATCGCGAGAATTACATCACGACACTTGCGAAGCTTTTCGAATACTCCACCATTGCCTTTGCAAAGAGGCCGCTTTCACAGTACATAGACGGTACACAGGCACACACATATGCTTCATTCCGCAAGAAGTGCCTCGACCTGTCGCACCTTCTCTCCAGGTTCAATGTCAGTGCCGGGGACAAGGTAGCACTGATGTCACAGAACATGCCGAACTGGACGGTTGCGATGTTCTCCGTGGTGCCCTTCGGAAGGATATTTGTTCCAATCCTGGCAGAATCCTCCGAAAGCGAAGTCACTAACATCCTCACCCACTCCAGCGCAAAGGCTCTGTTCATTTCGAAGCGCCTGCTTCCCAAACTCAGCGAAGAATGCAAGCAGAAGCTTACCCTCGTGATTGACATCGAGACTTTCGAGATAATCAAGGCTGACGATGAGGCCTTCACCTGTGACGGGGTCGTTAAAGATCCCCTGCCGGATGACCTAGCTGCAATCTTCTATACCTCAGGCACTTCCGGAAATGCGAAGGGGGTTATGCTGTCACACCGGAACCTCTGTGTGAACATTATCGCAGCGGCCCATGCCCAGAAAGCGGGGCCGAAGGACAGGTGGCTTTCCATCCTGCCTATGGCGCACACATATGAAATGGCCTTCAGCCTCCTCTATCCCCTCTACGCAGGAGGATGCGTCTATTACATCCAGCGCCCGCCCACTCCTTCCATCCTCATGGATGCAGTCAAGAAGGTGAAGCCAACGATAATGTGTTCCGTCCCGCTGATTATCGAGAAGATCTACAGGGCTTCCATAGTTCCTACCATTGCCAAGAGCCGCATCCTGTCATGGATGGAGAAGAAAACTCCCCACCTGCTTTACTGGCTCGTAGGACGGAGGCTTTACAAGTCTATGGGTGGCAGGCTGCGCTTCTTCGGGGTAGGTGGAGCGAAACTGGATCCCGAAGTCGAATCCTTCCTCAAGAAAGCCCATTTCCCATATGCAATCGGATACGGCCTGACCGAGACCGCACCTCTGATCACCAATGCCTGTGTCGGAAAGACTGTAGTCGGCTCCTGCGGAGTGCCGGCATATGGAGTCGAAGTCAAACTCCAGAACGTCAATCCGAAGACCGGAGAGGGAGAGATAGTGGTGAACGGAAACAACGTCATGCTAGGCTATTACAAAGACCCGCAGCGTACACGTGCCGCCCTCACCCCGGACGGATGGTTCAGGACCAATGACCTGGCTTCAGTTGACAGCAAGGGCCGATACTATATTAAGGGACGCCTCGGGAACATGATAGTCGGACCTTCCGGAGAAAACATTTATCCTGAGGAAATCGAGCAGGTCATCAACAATTACTCCGGAGTCAATGACTCCCTCGTAGTCGAGAGGGACGGACGGCTGGTAGCCCTCATCAAACTCGATGACAAGGTTCTGGACTGGGACCAGGAGAAGGAAGACAAATTCTTCGAAAACCTGGAGGCCAAGCGGAACGCCATCATGGAGTACATCAACAAGAGGGTGAACAGGACTTCCCAGGTGAAGGATGTGGAAATAATGAAGGAGCCCTTCGAGAAAACCGCCACCCATAAGATCCGCAGGTTCCTCTACACCGACAAGAAAGAAAAACAGGCTGATGACAGCGGACGAGAAATACATGAAGGAAGCGATCCTTCAGGCGAAGGCAGCCGCTGAGGAGGATGAAGTACCGGTAGGAGCAGTTATCGTCTGCGGGAACAGGGTAATCGCCAAAGGGTACAACATGAGCGAGAGACTCCACGATCCCACCGCCCACGCCGAAATGATCGCAATTACCGCTGCGACCGAAGCGCTAGGCGGGAAATACCTGAATGATTGCACATTATATGTCACCGTCGAGCCATGCCCGATGTGTGCTGCCGCGATGAACTGGGCCCAGCTCGGGCATCTGGTATATGGTGCTGCCGACCCGAAGAGGGGTTATTCCCTTTTCTCCCCTTCCCTCCTCCATCCGAAGACCAAGGTCACTTCCGGAGTCCTCACCGAGGAATGCTCCGGCCTGATAAGCGGATTCTTCAATTCGAAACGCTGATTCAGCGGCGGATCACGACGCGCTCGATACGGCGCGGGACGGACGTGAAGATTTCATATGGGATAGTTCCCAGGATGTCCGCAAGTTCGGATACAGTAGGATCCTCTCCGAAAATAGTTACAGTGTCCCCTACCGCAGCCGGTACGCCGGTCACATCAATCATGCACATATCCATGCATATGTTTCCGATAGTCGGGACCCTATGGCCGTTCACGCTGAACGAAACGCGGCCGCAGCCGAACCTGCGGTCCACGCAGTCGGCATAACCTACAGGTATGGTGGCGATTACCGTCCCCTCAGGGGCTATGGGCCCGTGCTGGCCGTACCCGATCGCACCGTCGGATGCAGTCAAGGTCTTTATCTGCAATATCTTGCACTTTAGGGATGCAACCGGGGCGAGAGAAACTCCTGGAAGGGAGCTGATCCCATATATGCCTATACCCAGGCGGACCATATCGAACTGGTACTGCGGGAAACGCTCTATGCCGGCGGAATTCAGGATATGCCACATAGGCTTGTAACCGATCCCCTCTCCCAGGTCTTCGGCATTCCGGCGGAACATCCCGATCTGCCCTAGGGTAAACTCATCCCAGGCGGGATCCTCGGCAACTGCCAGATGGGAATACACTGATTTCACACGGACGCGGTCGGTCCCGTTAAGGAAAGCAATCAAGTCAGGCAGTTCCGAAGTCATGAAACCCAGCCTGTGCATTCCAGTATCCAACTTGATATGGATAGGATAGTCCTTGATTCCACGTGCAGTGAGTACGTCACACAATGCCTTCAGGGTGTAAAGATTCGGGATTCCGGGTTCGAGACGATGGTCTATAATCTCATTGAAGAAGTCAGTGCCGGCGGTCAATACCAGGATAGGCAGGGTGATACCAGCCTTGCGGAGTTCCATCCCTTCGATAGGAAGAGCTACTGCAAGGTAATCAGCGCCAGCCGATTGCATCATAGCCGCGAATTCCACTGCCCCGTGACCATATGCATTGGCCTTCACGAGAACCAACAGTTTCGTCGTGGCTTCCAGCCGCGAGCGAAAGTACCTGTAGTTCTCGAGCGCATTGGGGAGCCTGAGCTCCAGCCGTGAAAAATCGTCACCGGAATGGTCCATATGGTCAAATAATTTGTAAAATTACCAAATTATTCTGACTTATTGGCCGGAATAACGTTTTTTATTATCTTTGGATGATAACATAAAATGAACAATTATGGATTCATCATTACTCAGCGGCTATTCGATATGGATAATCATGGGACTGGTCATGATCCTGAGCTGGCTCATCCAGTCAACCCTGAATTCCCGTTTCCACAAATACTCTCAGGTTCGTACCCCTAATGGCATGACCGGCGCCCAGGTAGCGCAGAAGATGCTCCATGACAATGGGATATACGATGTGCAGATAGTTTCCATTCCCGGGCAGCTCACGGACCATTACAATCCTGTCAACAAGACGGTGAACCTGAGCGAGGGTGTTTACGGAAGGGCATCCATAGCCGCCGCTGCGATTGCAGCGCATGAGTGCGGCCATGTCATCCAGCACGCCACCGGATATGCTCCGCTGAAAATGCGTTCAGCCCTGGTGCCGGTAGTCTCTTTCAGCAACAACATAGTCATGTGGGTTCTGATGGCCGGACTGATGGTAATCAGCATTTTCCCCGGAATATTCTGGCTCGGTGTGGCATTGTTCGCAATGTCCACCTTATTCAGCCTTGTAACCCTTCCCGTAGAGATCAACGCCTCCCAGAGAGCGGTCTCATGGCTGCGGAGCTCAGGTGTCTCCGACGTTGCTACCCTGCCCCTTGCCACCGATGCGCTCAAATGGGCGGCATACACATATGTCATCTCGGCCCTCGGCTCTCTGGCTACCCTGTTGTACTATATCTCTCTTGGACGCGGAAGGGACTGATAATTAATTTAATATGAAAGGCATTCACATTTTCCTGGCAGACGGTTTCGAAGACATGGAAGCCATCTGCACCATCGACGTCCTCAGGAGAGGTTCCCTGGATGTCAAGACCGTTTCTATTTCGGATTCCTATATGGTGACGTCCTCGCACGGTATCACAGTCACGGCTGACATGACATATGCCGAACTTCCGTCAGCGAAGGATGAAACCGGTCCGGAGGATGTGATGATCTTCCCCGGAGGCATGCCCGGAACACGCAACCTGGCAGCACACTCTGGATTGATCGATCTGATGCGCGAACATTTCGCCCAGGGAGGGATCGTTGCTGCCATATGCGCAGCACCGGGGCTCGTTGTCTCCCAGCTGCCCGGACTGGAGGGGAGGAAATTCACCTGCTTTGACGGATTCGAGGGTTATTTGCTGGACAAGGGAGCTCAGTACCTCTGCCAGAAGGCGGTAGCTGACGGGAACCTGGTTACAGGACGCGGTGCCGGATGCGCGATCGAATTCGGACTGGAAATCCTGAGGAAACTGAAAGGGGAAGAAGCCGTCCGCCAGGTCAGGCACGGACTCATGCTGGACTAGGGCCCCTCAATGCGCCCAGGCCCGGATTCGCCTCATACGTCGACGGCAGGGCATGATTTCGCTTCGCCGGCTCGACGGCGGACTCGGAACTTTTATCCGCCTGACGGCGTATAACGTTCCTCACACAATCGCCGTCGCAAGACGCTGGCTCCACTCGTCATGCCGGGGACCTGCCGTCTCCAAATCGGCTCATCCAGGCCTTGGGCGCATCCGAGCGAAGCGAGTTCAGGGAGTTTGAGGGGTACGCCCCTCAATGAATGAAGCATATCTCACAAAAAAAGCAGGCCGAGAGCCTGCGTCCGAGCGAAGCGAGTTCAGGGGAGCTTGAGGGGGAACGCCCCCTCAATAAGTGGACTATATCTCACAATAAGAGGGTGACTAAAAAGTCTTAGGACTTGAGGTCATCCTCTTTTTTGTACAAATTCTTCCAGATAAAGGCTGGGCATTTAAAATAAATAGCTATCCTTGTGAAATTCAATCGGATAGCTATTGCTTTTCTGATAAATAATTACTATCTTGTAGTTGCGAAAAAGAAAGAATATATATCAGCAATGGCAAAGGTAGTCTTTAAATCTTACAATCAAAACGATAATCTGCTTTTTCCGCCCT
>JAFRXO010000038.1 GCA_017443465.1 Bacteroidales bacterium | reverse complement strand
GAATGTTTCTTTACAGCTACATCGAATCAAGTAAGAACTCAAAAAGTCCAATCTTTAATCACTAGTATCATGAACAAAGAAGAATTTTATATCAATCATGAACTGGAGCAGATGCGGCAGGACTATGCCGCGTTGAAGGAACGGTTCGACAAGCAGCAGATAATCAACGAGCAACTGATACAGAATGCGATGAAAAAGGATGTTCGCAGGCTGTTCCTTTCAAAGAAATCGATTCCGGTGACAATCGCATTATACATTATCGCGATCATCCTATGTTATGTCCAGGGATTTGACTGGTGGGTTCCGCTTTCCCTTATCATTTACGGCTTGCTGACCATTCCGGGCGTATTCTGGGTATATAAGGGAATCCGGGAAGAAGACATTTACAATGGCGACATCCTGTCAACGACAGAATCTCTGCGAGAATTCAAGAAAAGGTATGTCATTCTGGTGACGGGAATCTGCGTTCTTTTCTTTCTTTTCGTGATTCTGGCGACCTTCTATATGACTTCGATGAATATAAGCACCGAACTGATGTGGAGAAGGGGCATTATCATTGCTCTTTTATGTGTGGGGACATTGGCTCTGGAGTATTATTCTGCCAAGCGACTGTTAAGCGCCTGCGACGCTATCATTGAGCGCCTCATAATGAAAGACGAATAAGCTGGAAGGTTATTCGCGCTTTGCGCTCCGTCCCGGTCTTTGGGACACCTGTCCCGAGAGTTCTTAATCTGTATTGTGTTATTTCGTATAATGCATATCTTTATACCGTTAAGTCGGATTTTATGAAGAAAAGTCACATCATTTCAATCCTGTCCGTCCTGGTTATCAGCCTCGTCGGTTGCAAGCCCCAGCCCGAATATTGCACTGTGAAAGGCTCCATCCAAGGTGTCAAGGATGGAGCCGAGCTTGAATTGCAGGATGCATGGAACAAATTTAAGGTCGTCGCCACGGCTACTGTCGAAAATGGGACTTTCGAGTTTCATCCCAGTTTCAAGGCTCCGACCCACGTGTACCTGTATGCCGTGGATCCAAAGGATGTCTATGCCAATCCTTTGGACTGGGGGCAATTGAAGGATTTCTTCCTGGAGCCCGGTACCATTATTGTCGATGTCCGCGCCGAGGATGAGGCGGACATGTGCACGGGTGCGACAGGAACGGTCCTGAATGACGCCTATCATAGGATTCGGATGTGGATGACAATCGTGTCAGCCTGAGTTCAATCGTTGCCAATCCGGCAAATCGCTATGTAATCCTGGATTTCTGGGCGACTTGGTGCGGCCCCTGCGTTCAATCCATTCCCATGCTGAAGGATGTGTATGACCGTTATCATGACAAGGGGCTGGAGATATACAGCGTTTCCCTGGATTCTAAAACCAAGGAATGGAAAACCTTCGTAGCGGAGAATGGGATGACATGGGTCAATGTTTTTGCCAAGGACCACAAGGCAGGCCGGGATTATGGAGTCGAGTTCATTCCGTCTGTATTCCTGATTGATTGCAAGACCGGAGAAATCCTTGTCCACGACGCACACCCGGACCTTGACTCCATTCTTTCCGACCTCCTTCCATGAAAGTTTCGCGATGACTGGAAAGCGAAGTCTATGCTTGAACAGCATGAGACATTCGTGCTGAATAGCTCTTTCAGCGATGATGAAATGGTTGATTTTCAGTTTTTTTATATATCTTTATCGTATATATGAAAAACGAGAATAACGACACGAAAAAGAAACTCGCGTTAATGATACTTGCACCTCTGTTCTGCACGATTGGAGGTGTAAGCCTTTTTATGAGCGGTTTAGAGGATAATGACAAACCGATAATTATCGTCGCTTGTTTTATCCTGCTACTCGATGTAGTCATGATAGTTGCGTTCCTCGCAGATTGGTTTAAAAAGAGATAACCTTGCGGGAATCAGTTATATATCTCATCGGCATCAATCTGCTGACCTTCATTATCTTCGGGGTGGACAAACGGAAGGCCCGAAAGAGGAAGTGGCGCATATCGGAGGAAACCCTCATCTGGTTGTCCATAATCGGCGGAAGCATCGGCGCACTCGTGGGCATGAGCTTCTCCCGGCACAAAACGCAAAAAAGGAAGTTCATTCTCGGCATTCCCGCCATCCTCCTTGTCCAGGTAGTCCTATTCTGCTACTTCTTCTTGTGATGAACGTCCCATCTTCTGATACTCAGTATCTTACTAAATGAATAACCGATACCTTGTTCCCATATCACTTCTGTTTTTCTCATTTATCGTCAACGCCCAAAGTTATCATACTATTTTCGGCCGGGTAGTAAATGAGAAAGGAGAAGGCATAGAGTATGTCAGCATAGGTATACCCAAAGACTCGGTTTTCACCGTTTCCGATATCGATGGCTTTTTCTCGTTGAGGATCCCTGAAGGCAAAAGTGAGGACATACGTTTCTTCCATGTTTCATATGAAACTGTTTCTCTGCCCCCGGGGCGATATTACTCAGCAAAGGACAGTCTGTTTATCTCCATGGTGTATAATGCGCTGCCGGAAGTCGTAGTGGTGCCGAGGAAAGAAAAATCCACTACCATTCTGGGTAAAGGAGTCAGATGGGCTGGAGCCAGTTTCGGACTTTCCAACAGCTATGGTGGAATTAAAGATGAGGAATGGGGCAGCCTGGTTTCAATTAGAAAACCGACCCGTGTGGACAAGGCGGAATTGGAGGCAAAACTTGATGAAGCAGATAGAGCTGTGCTGACTATTGATGACGGATGGAAAAAACTAGTCTTCAACGAGCCGGAGACATTGATCCTGGAACCGGGTAAATATTACTTTGCAGTCCGGTTTGTTGAATTTGTCGGTAAAGGGGCACTGGTCTGCAAAGGTTATTTCAAAAATGCATATGACAGAGGGGATGATTTCAAAATGCCCCTCAGTCTAGGTTTGCGGGTTATAGGCACAGAATATTATGATTAATGTGAGGCCGGGTGGAGCCGCTTCATCAATTTGATCGGTAAATACTGAGTTGTAGCGGAAAACAGCCGTCATTGTGTGGCTAGCCGTCATGTGGCTATTACTGACAGTACTGAGAAAGTAGATCCAGGTATTACTTAGGAGAAATGCAAATCGGATTGCGGCTGGTGTAGGCTTGTCCGGTAAAGGTGGCTATGCGTATGCCTTCCTGATTCGTGACTTCCACCTCTACGGAAGGAATACGATGGTGATTGCAGGTGAGCCGCCCTTCTGCCCGAAGCGTGTCCCCCTCGTGGGCGGAAATATGGTAATAGATAGTAGAATTAATGGCGAAGGTGAGGTTTTCGCCCTGATTCACCAATGCCGCGAACACAAGGTCTGCCAGCGTAAAAATCGCACCGCCTTGGCAGACATCACCGGCGTTTAGATGTGCCGGGGTCACTTCCATAATGGCAACGGCAGTCCCTGGAGAGACTTCTACGAGCCGCGCCCCGCATCCAGCCGCGAAACTGTCGTTGGAGTTGAGGAAATCCTTCAGTGTCATATCAGTATTTATATTATCCCTTTGATTCAAATATAGCATTTCTTTGTTTTTTTTATAACTTTATCGTTCAAAGGCATATAAGAAACGCAAAACAGGAGCATATGCTCAATCGTGTATGGACCGGAGTTCTCAGATCATTCGTACAAGTGTCATCGGGATTGTCGCCAATGTGTTATTAGCGGCATTCAAGGCTGCGGTTGGCTTTATCGCGAACAGCGTGGCCATAGTCATGGATGCGGTGAACAATCTCAGTGATGCCCTTTCAAGTGTTATCACTATTATAGGCACTAAGCTGTCGCAGCGTCCGGCAGACCGCGAGCATCCTTTTGGTTTCGGGCGCATCGAGTACTTCAGTGCCATCATTATTTCCGTCATAGTCCTGTCCGCCGGAATCACCTCTCTCATCGAGTCGGTGAAGAAAATCATTGATCCTGCGGAGCCGAGCTATACGACTCCGACTCTCATCGTCATCATAGTCGCCATTGTCGTCAAACTCCTGCTGGGATGGTATGTCAAGAAGAAAGGGGAGCAGCTGAAAAGCGATGCCCTGACGGCATCCGGATCGGATGCTCTGTTCGATGCCATCATCACTACGGCTACGCTAGTGTCGGCCGGGATCATGCTGATTTGGGGGATATCCCTTGACGGCATCCTCGGTGCCCTGATTTCCATATTGATTATCAAGGCGGGTATCGAGATGCTGGCTTCTCCTGTAAATGAACTGCTAGGTGCCAGGGTCTCACCCGGACTCATTAAGGAAATCAAGCAGGAGATCATGGGTTTTGACGGTGTCCGTGGGGTGTTCGATATCATCCTCCATAACTATGGCCCGGACGTGATGATCGGTTCATTGCATATCAGCGTCCTTGACACCTTGTCCGCACATGAAATCCACGGCCTCACACGCAAGATCTCCACTCTGATGTCCGTCCGGCATGGAATCATCATGACTGTGGGCATATATGCCGTAGCTACAGGAGACAACCAGCGTACTGACCTTCAGGCTAAGGTGATGAAGGCACTAGCTGCCCATAAGGAGCTTGTCCAGGTACACGCTTTCTATTGTTCTGAGAAGGAGAGGATGCTGTCTGTGGATGTGGTACCAGACATCTCGTCCCACGATGATGCGGCCCTTTGCCGGCGACTGACCGAAGAAATACAGCCATTGGCTCCGGATATGCAGGTGACAATCGTCATAGACCACAATTACAGCGAGTGATAATCCGGATTTCCGTTATTACGGGAAAAAGAAAAGCGGGAAGCTTCATTTCGGAGCTCCCCGCTTTTTATTGGTAATGTCTTTTAAATCCTAGAAGCAGTATGCGAGACCTGCATGAATAATATTCCTGTGGACTTTAGTGTCGTCAATAGCCTTGAGGAGACCCCAGTCATATCCGAAACGGAACTCGTATTTGCTGTTCAGACGGATTCCTGCTTCAAGACCGAAGTTGACATCGAAGCGATTATAAACATCGAAGGGATCATCCGTGCCGAAAAGACCTACGGAGAGTCCGGGACCAGCGGTAGCGAAAAGGTCGAAGCCGTTTCCGAGAGCCATGCCAGCACCGATATGGAGAGGAAGACGCAGATATGAGATGTTATCTCCATCTTTGAAAGCCATATCAAACAGTAACCCCGGCTCAAAGTAAACTACATCAGAAATATTGAACTGTGTCAAAATGCCAGTGTAGAAGCCGTTATAATTCCATGAAATTTCATCTCCGGAATACGAAGGCTGCTCATAACCAAATGTAAAAGTAACCTGGCCGAAAGCCTGTGTGCCGAGCAACATAGCTGCTGCGACAACAAGAGTCTTAAGTGCTTTTTTCATAATAAGTGATATTGTAATTGTAATTACAAATTTACAATTTTTTTTAATAATAATTATTTTTACAAACAAACTTAGTAACCATGAACTCGTTCTGCCTCCTTTTCACTGTCTTGTCTTTAGCGTTAAGCAGCTTTACCCCTCCTGCTGACCACCCACGTATCCTTGTCCAGAAAGCTGATATCCCTGCGGTCAGGGAAAGGGTGAAAAGGCCGGAAGCCCAAGCGACACTTCAGCGCATGAGGCAGATTGCAGTCCCTTTGACCTCTGAGGAAAAGCAGCGGATCAACTGGAAGAAAAGCGACAGCTGGATGATGATGCGCGGTGTGACGATGCAATCCGAGCTGGATGCTTTGAACTTCCTCCTGTATGGGGATGCCAAAGCGGGGAAGAGGGCGGTAGCATCGATGCTTGACACATTGAAAACGGCTCGTTTCGGGACGGAGAATGACATGACACGCCCCTGTGGCGAGATGATGTTCGTCGGTGCGCTTGTATATGACTGGTGCTTCCCGCTTCTGACGGAGATCCAAAAGAAAGAATATGTCGAGCAGATAGTCCGCTGCGCCGAGATGATGGAATGCGGCTGGCCTTTCCGCAAGGGCCTTTACATATGCGGTCATTACAGCGAGAAAATGATCATGAGGGACTTCCTCGCAGCCGGACTTGCCATATACGATGAGTATCCCAAGATGCTCGACGAAACAATGGATCTGCTTGAAAGCAAGTTCTTCCCGGGCAGGAACTATGTCTTCCAGGGCAGCGGCTCACATCAGGGTACGGCATACATCAGTCCCAGGCTGATAGGCGATTTCAGCTGTCAGTGGCTGTTGGAGAAAGCAGGGGGCGGGAAGGTGTTTGATGATCATCTCGGGACCGTGATATATGACATGATATACCGGCGTTTCGGGAACGACCTCATCCTGCCTGCAGGGGATTGTTACAACTATGACAACCCTGACTACTCAAATATCTCCATGCTCTCATCCAGTTACTTCAAGGATCCCTACATCGCATATGAATATGCCCGCAAGTCGAAGATAAGTGCGCATATGCTCATATTCGATTTGCTGTGCAGAGATTATGACCTGGAGATGAAAGCGCCTGACAGTTTGCCGCTTACGCGGTATTTCGGGTCACCGACAGGCTCGATGATCTCCCGTACGGGATGGGGCAAGGATGCAGCGGTTGTCGAGATGAGGATGATAGAGAGGTTCGTAGGGAATCACCAACATCTGGATGCCGGGACTTTCTATATCTATTATAAAGAGCCTCTGGCCCTGGACAGTGGTTTCTATGCCAGTTACAACGATCCTCACAACACCTGTTACTCCAAGCGCACCATAGCCCATAACGGACTGCTGATCTATGACCCGGATGAGGATTTCGGAGGAAGATTCGGCAATGACGGCGGACAGAGAGTCCCCGATTACGGACATCAGTGCCCTGACCTCGAGCATCTGCTTACTGATGATTATCTTTTCGGGAAGACCCTTTCCCATTGGAACGACGGGGATTTCTCCCTGCTGAAATGCGATATTACGCCGGCATACAGGTCATCGAAAGCCAAGGACGTAAGACGGTCATTCGTGTACATGGACATGCATGACAAAACCCGGCCTGCAGCACTGGTGGTATATGACCATGTAGTGTCAACCAATCCGGATTTCAAGAAATTCTTTTTGCTCCACACACAGGATGAACCATTAGTAAAGGGCAATGTCTCCACGGCATATGCCGGAGAGGGGATGCTGCGCTGTACGACACTCCTTCCATCTGATGCTTCAATCTCCACGGTCGGTGGCCCCGGAAAAGAGTTCTGGGTGTTCGGGAAGAACTACGAGGACCCTACGAAAAAGAGCATCCCGGATCATGTCGGACACTGGCGCCTTGAGATATGTCCGCAGGCAGCGGCTGCCGAGGACTGTTTCCTTAACGTCATGCAGGTGGCCGACAGGGGAGCGAAAACCGGGAAGGTTACCCGGGTAGACGGCGACCTGGTCGTCGGTGCTGCCTTTGACGGGCGGGTCGTGATGTTCAGCAGGAATGGCGCCTTCATCGACGGCGGGTTCGTATTTACCCTGCCGCGCGGTTCATATGAAAAAATGCTTCTGACCGACCTGGCTCCGGGAAAGTGGAGAGTGACATTCCCTGATGGTAAGAAAACGATGACATATGACGTCGCGGAAAATGAAGGCTGCGCCGTTATATCTGCCGTCAAGAGAGGCAGATATCATGTCAGGAGGCTCCCGGACTGACAGGGCGGTCAGACGGGGGAATCAGATTCCGTGTACATATAAGCCGCTGCGGGCGGTTATGTAAAGTTTGTCCCCGACTATGGTCATGGCCGAGGGGCGTTCCGGGACTTTGATGGTGCGTTTATAGCTGCCGTCCGGTCCGTACACAAGCACTTCACCATCAGCAATGTACACGTTACCGGCCGCATCAACGGCGACACCGAATTCGCCCCTTTCCGCGAATATCTTCGCATCGGACAGAGAACCGTCGGAAGCGACTGAAGCTGTAATCACCCTCCGGTCATAATCGTCGGACAGATAGACTTTCTTTCCCGGAACCGCCTCAATCAACGAAGTGCTGCGGGCCAGGTCGTACTGCTGCGGGATGATGGTGCGGCCGTCAGGGGCGAGGAAGCATTTCTGGGGGCGGAACACCACATTTGCCCAAAAGTCATGGTAATCACGCCAGCGGTTTGAGGGATACAGCGCCTTGGCCACATGAGGTACCTGTCCCATATCTACAAGGTCGAGCAGGCGTATGCTGTTCTCGGGGTCATCAGGATCGATAGCATATGCACGGATTGCGAAGCCGGAGTTGCCCCAGCCGCTGAAGGAAGTGCCGTAGGAGTCCGGGAGGTTTGACACATCCGCCGGATCGGCGTCGAATCCGGGCTGGCGGTCATAGCGGAAGGTGACGAGGACATTGTCCTGAGTGTCAACGGCAATGTTGCAGGGTTTCCACGGGAAATCTGCCAGAAGCTTCAGGCCTTTTTCCGGAGACCATTGCCAGACGCGGCGCAGCCTGTGGTCGCAGAAATACAGGTTGCCCTTGCTGTCATGGGCGATTCCTTCGGAGAATTCCATGTCTGCGGCAATACGGACTGCCGTGCCTGAGTTACTGGTTTTCGTGAAGGAGGCGGACTCGTTCCCTGTCACAAGCAGTCGGGCGAACTCCCACGGGCGGACCTCGATCTCCTTCGCCTGGTCATATATGGCGATGTCGTTGGTGTACTTCACCTGGCCGAAGTTGTGGACATTCAGGAATTCGATGTCGCGGCAGCCGCGCAGGCGCACGGAACTGTGATATGGCCAGTTGAACCGGATGACGCGGAACATGTACAGCTGGGCGAAGGTAATGTCGTGGCAGTCATCCATCTCTATGGGCTGGCACTCCTTGCTTTCGACGCTCTCCTCCTCAGTCTGCATGCAGTAGATCTTCCAGTTGGAAACGTTCCTGAGGCGCACTTCATTGCGGACATGGTGCTCGATGCTCATCGCATATATGCGCGAGGGTACCGAAGTGTCCGTGGCCAGGAAGCCGCTTGTGGCATATGTGTTCGCAGTCCATATGTCCTTGAAGGTGCCACCGCCGCCATCTACCCATAGGCTCCAGTGCTGGTTGTCCCATGCGGTGTCAAAGCCCTGAAGGCGAACCGGTTCCTCAGGTGTGCTGACGCGTGCGCCGCCCCGGCCGCCCCTGTATCCGCCGGCCTGTCCGGGAGTGGGGCGCCTCATAGTGCCGTGCCCTCCGACATACTTGACATCATTCATATATGAAGCCTCCCCGGCCATCCACTTCACCCCGACTGCACGGTAGTTGAAGGCGCCGGTGTTTATTCCGATCCCGTTGAGGCAGTTGTCTCCTCCTTCCGAAGATTCCAGGATGGCTGCGGGTGAGCCGAATCCGCTGAAGGCCGGGGTGCTTTCCAAGAGTTTCAGCTGGGTGGCGAAAGGATGCAGGCCTATGAATTTTGTGTGTGGCCCCATCTTCACTGTCTCGGAAACTACGTACCAGCCTGTCGGGAAATACACATTGTCACCGGTTGCCATCGCCTTGCGGATGGCTTCGGTATCATCAGCCTCTCCATTGCCTTTGGCACCGAAATCCCTGACATTCACCCATGTTTCCATGTCGGGAAGCCGCGGCAGGTCATTCTGCAGTACAGGGGGCAGGGAAGCCATCGGGACGATATCCATGTCGGTCCGATATGCCGGCTCGTCAGTCAGTCCGGCCATCTGGAGCCCGTGGTTGAAAGATCTGACACAGTATATTTTATCGGATACGATGGTCTTTTCACCGGTGCGCGGATAGCTTACCAGTACCGGCACCTTGCTGCATATGACGTTCCGGAGCGTCACATCAGTATTTGAATTATTCTCCACCGCAACTACGAAGGCAGGACCTGAGACATTCTCGAACCGGCAGTTCTCCATGAACACGCGGTCGCAGAAGCCTTCCTCTATCTCAAACACCGTGGGGACGTCTTTCGCCTGGAGGTTCACTATTGCAAGTCCGCCCTCCTGGCTGCGGATCGCGGCTTTCCGCTGCTTTTCGAAGCGGCAGTCGACCATCATGACCTGCCAGCCCGGGGAGGCTTTCGTGGTCAGGATGCCGTACTCGCCTCCGATGAAGGAGAGGTTCTCCATCTCATTCCCCACGTCAAACAATCCGGCCTTTCCCTTTCCGATGTCGATTGTCATATAGCTCACGAAGCTATGCTGGGCATAGTGGGTCCGGAGCGCAACCGCCTCAGGATTACCGTCTTCGATCTTGATGTCCACATTGGACATGCAGCTGTAGAAAGTGCCTGCACCGGCATCCCCGATCCTGTTCTCATCCATGACGAGGCCTCCGGTAAACCAGAACATATACTTGCTTTTGCCCTTGTCGGAGGGATGTGGTTCGGAGAAGCCTGGGGAATTCTTCGACAATATGAACTGGGGGCGCTGCTTCCCGTACCCGATGACCCGGACGGCGCCTGGGATATAGATTGTGCGGCTGATCCGGTATTTCCCTTCCGGAATGAACAGGATGCCGAAGCCCTGCTCCGTTTTCACCTGGTTGATGGCTTTCTGGAGGGCTTCAGACACATCACTCTTGCCATCGGCCGATATGCCGAAGGCTTCGGGGGTAAAATACAAGGCCCCCGGATCGTCAGGCTTCTGAGTATATATGCTTTCGGTGCGGACCGCCGAAGCGGACCAGGCGCAGCACAGTGCCGTCACAAAGCATATGATCTTTATTTTCATAGTTATTATTAGAATATTATGCTAATGAGCTTTGAAATAACCTATTTCACTGTCAGCTGCCTGACTTTTACCCAGCCGCCGGTTTTGAGGGAAGGATCCACAGCCACATCCAGTCCGGGGGAGAGGTCGGATTTCCTGTCCACCAGGCCGATTGCCAGGGTGTAGCGGCCGGGGGCGATGCCTTCGAGAGACACCTCCTGAGCATATTGGTATGAATTGCCTTTGATCCACTGAGACAAGTCGGTTTCGTCTGATGCCCATTTCTTCACGGGCTGTCCCTCAGAGTCCAACAGGGCTATGCCGACGGTGTACCTCCAGTTCCACTGTGGGATGTTTACAGGACAGTAACCCCAGCCCATATTCTTCCAGGAGTACTTGACACTCAAGGTGCCGGAGGCCCTGGCGGGAGCTTTCACCCATTCAGGATAAAGCCTGTAGCCGCCTTCTGCCACGAAACGTTTGACCAAGTCGAATTCTTGTCCGAACCAGGAGCGGATCTCATCGTTTACGCGCAGGTCCATCATGTTTACATGAGCTTCTTCTGCCGCCTTGAATTCTCCCATCCGTACATCCTCGGAGTGCCCTTCGCGGTATGCACCGCTCGGATCGATCCAGTAACGGTGGTGCGCTGCGGTAATCCATCCTCCTTCGAAGATAATGGGGCGGCGGAATTTCCACTCAGCAGCGAAATCCTTTTCCCAGTCCTGACAGTATCCGTTCATTCCAAAGGCATCGTGACGCAGGCTATATCCGTTTGCAATAGCTTGACGGATAAGTCCTTCCGACACTTTAGAAGCGGGGCCCCATCCATCCTTCGAGGGCTCACCGAGCAGGCGGTGGTAGTTTATGACGAGAGGTATCTCAGTAAAGGTCCGGGCGTACAGACTGGTAATCCACTCCATGACTTCGCTGTTCTTGGTGGAATCCTTATAGACAAGGCTGTGCCCTTCACCCCATTTGCCCAAACCATAGGCATCGATGAAGTCAACCTTGTCGATGTCGTTGTATTCGGCGGCAAGCGCCTCGATGAACTTGCTGTATTTTTCCTGGAACACCGGATCGTCAGGATAAGGGGAACGGACTTCGTTCCTGCCAACCATCGAAGTGAAATACCCGGCTCCGGCGTCGAACACGTAGTCCGGGGTATTCTGGCGCTGGTCGCGGCCATCAACCACAATTCGGAAGCTGAGTTTCATCCCCCTGTCCAGGACGGAGCGGAAGAGTTTGTTCAACCTGGAATCCGGATCCAGCCAAGCATATTTCCCTTCTTCGGGTTCGAAGGATACCCAATTGGTGCGGACATATGCCGTGTTGGCATAATCACTGACCATTACTGTCTCTCCGGACGAGGTGGGCATGGCATCGTAGCCGTTTTTCTCCCAGAACGAATCATCCCAGCTGCGGCCGAGGTACATCACCCAGCCGTTGAGGGGGTTTCGGAGTACGGTTTCAGTATCGGGTTCGTATCCTATCTTGCTTCCGGAACATGCAGCGCCAGACATCAGGGCTGCGGTACATAACAGAATGGCTGCGAGATGTTTCATATGCTTTCAGGTCTATTGTGCGTGAATATACGTAATTTTTTGAGTATCTTCGTATTTGAATCATCAAATCCGTTATATGCCACGCTTTCTCCTGAGGGCAATCATATGGCCCATATGTGTTTTTATGGCAGTCACGCTGTCCGGCTCCTGCAATTGCAACCGGGGGGCCGGTTCCGTGGAAGGGGACGGCAAGTCGCAGCTTCAGATCGCCGATCCGTTCATACTCAATTATCAGGGCAGGTACTATGCATATGGGACCGGAGAGGATGGTTTCCGCGTATATGTTTCAGACGACCTTGTTGACTGGACCGCGAAAGGCATAGCCCTGGACCTCGATAAATGCTGGGGGACCAAGTGGTTCTGGGCTCCGGAGGTTTATTACATTGAGTCCAGGAATCTTTTCTATATGTTCTATTCGGCGGAGGAGCACATATGCGTAGCTACGTCCATGAGCCCTGAGGGGCCTTTCGTGCAGGACGAGGTGGAACCGATCCTCGAGGAGCAGGGAATCGACGCTTCACTTTTCATCGACAGGGACGGGAAGGCATATCTCTATTTCGTCCGTTTCACTGACGGGAACGTAATCTGGGTCGCCGAGATGAACGACGATCTTAAGTCCCTGAAAGAAGAAACGTTGACAAAGTGTCTGAGCGCTGAAGAGCCCTGGGAGACAATAATGGGCAAAGTCGCCGAGGGACCGTCCGTGTTCAAGGATGGAGAGACTTACTATCTTCTCTATTCAGCCAATGACTATCAAAGCCAGGACTATGCCGTCGGCTACGCGACAGCATCTTCTCCCCTCGGTCCATGGACCAAGTATGAAGGGAATCCGATTTTCAGGAGGGGATTCCCGAATGCCGGAAATCTGGTTGGAATCGGCCACGGAGCTCCGCTGGTGACCACTGACGGGAAGCTCATGTACGTTTTCCACGCACACGACTGTGACACGTTGATACACCCGAGGCGGACATATGTAAACTCGGAATTGATAATCGCGCCGGACGGCACATTGAGCATGCCCGGGAAGGTGATTGTCCCGCAACTCCAGGACTGAGATCCTATTTATAAGCTGAAGTGCCGTTTGTCGGAGTAATCCATGTTTACGCACAGATCCATTTCCAGACGGTCAAGGTTATAAACGGCAGACCACTGGGTCGGGGCTCCTCCCCTGTGACCACCCTGACGTACAAGCGACAGGAGGTTCATCGCGTCAATGGATGAGAGGGTGTCACGCGAATGGGTCAGGGCAGCTTGCATAGTCCTGTATCGCGGGCAAGAAGCCGGACCATCACCGACTCCCGGGGTAAGATGGTCATTTGCGACTATGCACTTATCCAGTACCCTCATTTCATTATCGACGTATTCAACGACTACAGCCTTCCCGGAGGCATCGGCGATGAGGAAATGAAAGTCGCTTTTCTCCTTGACTGAACGCATATTGCATCCTTCCAGAAGGGAGATTGCCTCATCGACGGACGCGGCCCTGTCCAGGATCATCCTGATAGCGACTGAGGTCCCCACGGTAGGTTTGGAGGGGTTCTTCTGGGAAGTGTAGTACCCGTTGAGTTCCATGACGCTGATGGCAACTCCTTTCTCGTTCATCCCGTCAAGGGTGGCATATGGCAGGAAAGCGGCCATATGGGAGGCATTCTCGAGTCCTCCGGGCTTGATTCCCAGCCAGCCGGCGTCGGCAATGCCCAGGGACCTGTAGCCGTTTTCGGAGCAGTCCTGATGACTGCGGCGACCGGGTCATGCCTGTAATCGTAATTCCGGCAGAACATCGCATCGCCTTCCGGGGAGAATGCCCTGAATGAAGCGCATCCGCTGCCGGCATCAATATCCTTCGGCGCCGGCATGCCTCCCGCCAAAGCCTTGCTCAGGAATCCTATCAGGGAATCTACCGGGACGACCCCGCTGGAAATGACATCGTCCAGTTTGTAATCTTCTTTGTAATCGAGGATATATAGATGGCCGGCCTCGTCCAGCCTGGTCAGGGAAGATTCCCCGGCTCCCCTGTGCGAAGCCACGCAGGGCAATACACAGGCCAGGAGGAGCAGGAAGTATATGTTCCGTTTCATGTTATTTGGCGATAATTATGTTCGGGACCCGTCTCTCGCCTTTATGGTCGAAGACACGGTTGTCATATGGATGGTTAAGAACTCCCGCTTTTTCGCTCCAGAGGGTTGAGGAACCGCCCCCGTCCAGGTTGATGGCCTCGTCGCAGCCCAGGAAACGGGCGATGGCGGCGCATTCCGGAATGGTCGCTCCGTCAGCCTGTCCCGGGAAACGGCCATCGATGACGACGAGGAAGACTTTCTCAGTTTTCCCCCGGCCGTTTTTGGAAATGCCTATGATAGAGCGCGGATGCCTTTTGTCATAGAACCCTGGGGCATGGTTGTCAGGGTATTTGACTACGGCTTCGTCTTCGATGAGTACATGACCTGAGGCAAGTGCATATTTCCATCCTCTGGTCATATGCCCGTAAGCCTCGGGGTCGGTGCATGTGGTGATGTCAAGGTTGTGTCCCCTCATCATTACTACTCCGTTCGTCCTGGCGCTGAGTTTCCCGCCCGGAGCTCCCCAGACTGTCTTGCCGATCCTGGTGTAGGTGGTGGGAGTGAGCTCTTTCATGTTGAAGTAGCTTCCGTTTATGGCAAAAGACGCGTCGGCCGCTCCTGCCAGGCTGGAGGTTATGTCCGAATGATTCGCGTGCCCCTTCCTGATGCTTATTTTTTCATCAGAAACGCCCTCGCCCTCAATCAGTTGCGTCTTGAAACCCCTGGCCGGGTAGCTTATGATGCTGATTGACTGGGTGCTTTCGAACATATGAATCGAGGCGGTTCTTGCCTCTGCTCCGTTCCCAAGGTCGGTGACAGTCCAGTCCGCATCCGCAAATGCCAGTGAATCAGCCTTGTCCTGCGCTCCGAGAGTGATGCCGGCGCATATGGCCAGCATAGAAAAAATCAGTCTCATAGTATTAATCCATATGATATGTAAAGATATGATTTTTTATATCTTTGTAATAGCTTAAAACAAACATAATCAAACAAAATGAAAAAAATATTTGTAACTGTCATGGCAGCGGCCATGCTGCTGGCTGCCTGCGGAACAGGGAACGATAAAAAAAGCACGGATATGGATATCAGCAGTTATGCTTCTCCGAACCAGGAAGGAATGCAGAAAGTCTGCTCCTTCGTAAAAGGCTGCGGAAATTATTTTCTTGCTACGGAAGAGGGCGACCAGCCTCGCGTGCGTCCCTTCGGCACCTTCGAAATCATTGAAGGCAAGCTCTACATCCAGACGGGTCACGTGAAGAATGTGGCTAAGCAGATCGCTGTCAATCCCAAAGTGGAAATCTGTGCCTTCAACGGCAGCGAGTGGATCCGTATCGCAGCGACTCTGGTGGAGGATCCGAGGGTGGAGACAAAGGCCGCCATGCTGGATGCCAATCCTAGCCTGAAGCGCATGTACAGCGCTGAAGATGAGAACACTGCAGTCTATTTCCTAAAGGACGCCACAGCTACCATCAACTCTTTCACCGCTCCCTCTCAGACCATAGAGTTCTGATAGCCGTCCAGTTATTCCAGTGCATATGACCAGGCTGTCCAAGGCGGTGATTTCCCTTATCCCATTCATAGTATTGGTGGGACTTCTCGCCGTGGACATAAGTGTTTTCGGAAGCGATTCCATCCTCGGAGCCAGCCAGGTCTCCCTGCTTTTCTCGGCAGGGGTCTGCGTGCTGCTCGGGTCATGGCTGCTCAAGACTCCATGGAAGGCTTTCGAACGTGCCATCGCGGAGAACATAGCCGATGTCGCGCCTGCGCTGGTGATCCTCTTCCTGATCGGTACGATCTCCGGGACATGGACAGTCAGCGGCATAGTCCCGTCATTCATATGCTACGGAGTCAAGATAATCCATCCGAAAGTATTCCTGCTTTCGGCGTGTGTCATATGCGCGCTGGTCTCTGTAATGACGGGAAGCTCGTGGACCACGATCGCCACAATCGGAGTCGCTCTTCTGGGAATCGGGAAGGCCGAGGGTTTCAGTGACGGAATCATCGCCGGCGCGATCATTTCCGGGGCGTATTTCGGAGACAAGATCTCCCCGCTTTCCGACACCACCGTCATGGCCTCGTCGATCAATAAAGTGCCTCTGTTCGAGCATATAAGGTACATGATGGGGACGACCGTCCCCTCCATGGCCATTGCCCTGATACTGTTCACCGTCATAGGTTTCTTCCATGGCGGGAATGACACCTCCCAGGTCACTCTTTACACGGATCTCCTGTCAGCCAGGTTCCACATAACCCCTTGGCTGATGATAGTGCCTGTCCTTACCGGAGTCATGATTTGGCGAAGGTGGCCTGCAATAGCCGTACTGGGCCTTTCCTCCCTCCTGGCTGCCATCGCGGCCCTGGTTTTCCAGAGACCGGTAGTCTACGGGATAGGGGAGGCCGTGACCGGCGGCCCTGCCATCAAGGTACTTTTCGTTGGGATAGTGGAGACAGTTTACAACACGATAAGCATAAGCACCGGAAGTCCGGAAGTTGACCAACTGGTGACTTCCAAGGGGATGCTCGGCATGCTCAACACGGTCTATCTTATCATATGCGCGATGAGTTTCGGCGGGTGCATGAAGGCGAGCGGGATGATAGCCCGGATCGCGGAAATGCTCCGGCATATTACCCGCAGGCGGACCGGAATGGTGGCTTCTACAGTCACCACCGGAGTGCTTATGGACGGCCTGGTGTGCGACCAGTACCTCTCGATCATACTTACCAGCGGGATTTACGGAAAGATCTTCCAGGACGAAGGATATGAGGGAAGGCTTCTGAGCCGTTCCGTAGAAGACTCAGCTACAGTTACTTCTCCTCTGTTCCCGTGGAGCAGCTGCGGCATGACTCAGGCGACTATCCTTTCCATCCCGACCCTGACATATGCTCCGTTCTGCTTCTTCAACATAATCTCTCCGCTGATGAGCATATTCATAGCTGCGATAGGGTACAAAATCGTACGGCACAAGCCTCCGGTCCAGTCATAGGAGCTTTTTACTATATTTGTCTGACACATAATTACCGACCATATAATGAGACATTCAGGATTTATAGCCATGGCTGCCTTGCTGGCGGCGACCTTCGTTCCCTGCATTGATTCATCAGCCCAGTCCGTCACCGTGAAAGACACAGTGATGGTAACATATCCGTTTTCGGACCCGAATCCCATTCCGAAAGCCACCAAGATCTATCCATATTTCCGCTATGACGGCTTTACCTCCGCCGCTGAAAAGAAGGAGTGGAAAACCGTGATCCTGGAGAATGACAAGCTCCGTGTCAGGATAATGCCGGAGATCGGCGGAAAGGTCTGGTCGGTCTATGACAAGGTCAACGGCAAGGAAATCTTCTACGACAACGATGCAGTGAAATTCAGGGACATAGCGATGCGCGGCCCCTGGACCAGCGGTGGAATAGAATTCAATTTCGGAATCATCGGACACACTCCGTCAACCGCCTTCCCTGTAGATTACAAGACTGTGAAGAAGGAAGACGGCACGGTAAGCTGTTATATCGGGTCTATCGACCTGCTGACCAGGACCCACTGGACGGTGGAAATCAGTCTTCCCGCCGACAAGGCAGTGATGGCCACCAGGGTCATATGGCACAACGGTAGCGGCCTTTACCAGCCCTATTACACCTGGATGAATTCCGGGGTCAAGGCTACCAACAACATGCACCTGATCTATCCGGGAGCCTACAGTGTCGCTCACGGAGGCGGCATAGACCCGTGGCCTGTAGATGAAAAGGGCCGTGACCTGCGCATCTACGAGAACCAGAAATACGGATCGTCGAAGTCCATGCATGTCGCCGGCTCCGGCAAGGGATTCTTCTCGGTCTGGTGGCCGGATGATGAAGAAGGAGTCATGCACATCGCCGACAGGGACCAGAAACTCGGAAGGAAGTATTTTACCTGGGCCCTTTCCGACCAGGGAGACATATGGAGAGAACTGCTTACGGACGGGCGCACCCAGTACGTCGAGCTCCAGAGCGGCCGTCTCTTCAACCAGAACGATTATTCAAGCCACAAGACTCCTTACAAGCAGTTCCTGTTCCAGCCATTCGGCACAGATGAGTGGACAGAATACTGGTTCCCGTATGCCGAGACAGGAGGTGCGGAGTCCGCGACAGAATATGCTGTGGTGAATCCTGAGAGGAGAGCAGGCGGGCTCTTCCTGAATGTCTATCCTCTCCAGAAGCTGTCAGGAAAGCTGGAAGTATTTGACAAAGAGGGGAAATTGCTTCATTCCGAGGATGTGTCTCTGGGTATGTCCCAGCCGGAATGTTTCAGCGTTCCTGCCTCTGCGTACAGATTCTGCATAGGCGGTGTCGAGCTCTGGAGCGATGACCCGCAGCTTTTGTCCCGGCCGGACGCAACGCCCTCGGATTATGACTGGGAGACTGCTTCGGCACAGTATCTCTATGCGAAGTACTGTCTCGGACAGCGCCTCTATGAGGAAGCCGGAGCCCATGCCGACAAGGCTCTAAAGGCTGACGGGAAGTTCGTTCCTGCAATAGGGATGAAGGCTTTCCTGCAACTGCGCAAGGGCCTTAGCAAAGAAGCCTGGGACACGGCCTGTGAAGCGCTTGCAATTGATACATATGACCCAACTTCGAATTACGTATATGGACTCGCCTCCGAGGCGCTGGGAAAGATGCATGATGCCATTGACGGCTTCGAGCTTGCGGCAATTCCCTCCGACCTGAGGAGCGCTGCGCTTACCCAGCTGGCAAGGTTACATTTCCGCCGCGGCCAGTACGCCAAGGCCTGTGAGTATGCTGAAAGGAGCCTCTCCGGCAATTCGTCGAATCTCTCCGCACTGGAGATAAAAGCCCTGTGTGCAGCCCGCCTGGGCGGCAGCAGCGAGGATGTCCTGAAGGAGATTTCCAGGATAGATCCGCTCTGCCATTTCCCGGATTTCGCCCGATTCCTTGAAGGGAAGATGTCTTCCGAGGCACTCGGTGCGACTTTCCATGAAGAGATGAGATGGCAGGAGTACCTTGAGACCGCCATATGGCTTCACAGCCTTGGACTGGATGATGAAGGGGCTGAACTGATCGCAGCCTGCCCTGAGAAAAATGTGCTTATGTCCTTGTGGAGGGCTTGGCTGAAAAAGGATGCTTCCCTCATCAGGAAGGCTGAGTCCGAATCGCTTGACTATGCTTTCCCCTTCAGGACAGAGAGCCTGGAACCCCTCAAGTGGGCCTGCAGTAACGGAGGAGGCTGGAAGAGCCGCTGGATGCAGGGGCTTCTTCTGGATTTCCTGGGCCGGACCCCGGAGGCCGCAAGTCTTGTGAGGGATATCAAGGATGCTGATTATGCCCCGTTCTACGCCTGGAGGGCCGGAATATCCTCAGATCCGTCCGATGACCTTAAAAAGGCGTCGCAGATCGATCCCGGGCAGTGGAGGTACTGCAATCTCCTGACGGAGTACTATCTCTCGAAGAGCAGGTATAATGATGCCCTGGCGACTGTGGAACCGTTCTACAAGTCCAGTCCGTCCAATCCCCACATCACCGATGCATATGTCCGCAGTCTCCGTGGAATCGGGAATTACAAGAAAGCCGACCAGGTCCTTCGCGGGATCGAGATCCTTCCTTTCGAGGGCCAGACCAACACCCACAGCCTCTACCGCGATGTCAAGCTGCATCTTGCAGCCGAGGCACTCGACAAGGGAAGCGCATCTACAGCCCTCAAGCGTCTTGAGGAATCCCGTGAGTGGCCTCACAACCTGGGTTCCGGAAAGCCATATGATGAATTGATCGATTACAGTCTCCAGGATTGGATGACTGCCGTGGCATATGCCCGCAAGGGTGACAAGGCCAAGGCTGAGCAGCTTCTCTCAGGCATCAGGAACCAGAAGAATGACTGGCAGGGGGCATATGAAAAAGCCGTCTCCAGGAAGGAGACGGTCTCTTCATTGATCGAAGCCCTTGAACCGGGCCTGAAGGTCAAACGCTAGGGCGTCCTGGACCTATTTGATTTCGAAATCGAAGGGCATCGTGGCGAACATGGTGCCCTTTTCCGTGGATGCGTAGTTCTTTTTCCAGTTCAGGAAAGCCCTCCCGGCGTTCTCAAGGGGAGTGCCTGCGAACACGTTGTAGTCCTTCTTGTCCTGTCCGAGCTGGGACATGAGGGCGTCCATGAAGGAGGGCTCTGAAGGATATTCCTTTATCTGCCAAGTGCTCAGGTCGGGATCGGATGAAGAACTGGCGCTCATCGCTGCGTAGCGGAGGGCATCCTGGAGGGTTCCGAGTTCGTCCACGAGACCGATCTTGAGTGCGTCGGAGCCGGTCCATACGCGGCCCTGGGCTATTGAGTCCACGAAGTCGGGTTCGAGGGAACGGCCCTCGGACACAGTCTGGACGAATGCGTCATATATGCGCTCTACAGAGCCTTGCATGTAGTCTTTCTCCATGTCAGAAAGCGGGCGGAGTCCGGAATACATGTCGGCGTGGTTATGGCTGGTTATGAACTGGACGTTGACGTGGGCGATGTCCTTCGCGGTCTTGCTGAAGTCAGGTATCATGCTGAAAACTCCGATGGAACCGGTGAGAGTGGTCTGGTCAGAGTAGATCTTGTCGCAGCTGTTGGAAATCCAGTAACCTCCGGATGCGGCGTATCCGCCGTAGGATGCGATGACCGGTTTGAATTTGCGGAGTTCGTCGACCTCGCGTTTGATCTTGTCAGATGCGAGTACGCTTCCTCCCGGGGAGTTGATGCGGAATACGACAGCCTTGATTGTGGAGTCGGCCCTGATGTCGGAGAGCATCTTAGCATATGTCTCTCCGCAAATGTTCTGACGGTCAGATCCTTCCACTATGTTGCCCTCGGCATATACGATCGCGATCTTGTTCTTTGCGCGGAAGTTCTCGACGCACTTGGCGGTGACATAATCGGGGAATTCGATCATCGAGACCTTGGAATAGTCCTTGGCCATTGCCAGCTCGGCGAGTTTGGCCTTCATCTCTTCCTGTGTGAGTGTGCCGTCAATCATGGACATCTCCTTGAAGGATTCGGGAGTGCTGAGCTTCATGTTGTTGATGGCGTCGTCGAGAGCCTCGGCTCTGATTTCACGGCTGGAAGTGATCTTGTCAGAAATGCTCTTCCATATGGAGCTGATCATAGCCTGGTTCTGCTCGATGTTCTCAGGACTGGCCTCGCTGCGGATGTACATTTCTCCGGCTGATTTGTATTTGCCGTGCCTGATGAGCTGGACGTTCACTCCAAGTTTGTCGAGGATGTCCTTGAGGAAGATAAGCTGTCCGCCTACTCCCTGGAACATCGACTCTGCCCCGTGTCCGGAAAGCATATAGACCTTGTCGGCTACAGATGCCATATAATAGGAACCGGTAGTGGGCATCTCGGTGTAGGCTACTATGGCCTTCCCGCTCTTGCGGAAGGCGTCAAGGGCCTCACGGAATTCTTCAAGAAGAGCGAAGCTGCCGGCGGCACCGTCAGTCTTTAGGAAAACGTATTTCACTCCGGGGTCTTCAGCAGCCTTTGCCAGCGCATTGACAGCCTTCCTTATGCCTACCTTGGGGAGCATCTGGCCGCTTGAGAGCGGAGAAAAGTTGAAATTCATCGTGCTTGTGCGTTCTGCCAGCGTGAAAGCCGACATGTCGATACGCAGGACTCCTTCGCGCGGCAGTGAAGGGGTTGACTTCTTGCCAGACCCCGCCATAGCACCGAAAATGGCGGAGAAGATCAGGAGGTTCAGGATGCCCATGATAATCAGTCCGCATATGACTGCGAGCACCATCTTCCAGAATTTTTTCATATCAATCAGCTATTAGAATGTTTCTAAAGGCAACAAATTTACGATAATTCCGCGGGATAATTGTTAAATTTGCGGGAATTAATGATTTTATCGCTCGGAACATGGCACAGAGACCTTCAATACCAAAAGGCACACGAGACTTCGGCCAGGATGAAATGGCCAGGCGCAATTATATTTTCGACACCCTGAAGTCGGTGTTCCGCACATATGGTTACAGCCAGATCGAGACTCCTGCGATGGAGAATCTCTCCACCCTTCTCGGAAAGTACGGAGATGAAGGGGATAAGTTGCTTTTCCGTATCCTGGATTCGGGTGACCCGTTCTCGGGTGTGGATATGCCTTCTTTCCGCAACGAAGACGGGACCTGGCGTGCCGCCGCCCTTTCTAAAGAGCTGTGCGGCAAAGGACTGCGTTATGACCTGACTGTGCCGTTCGCCCGTTTCGTGGTCCAGCACAGGGATGAGATCGCCTTTCCGTTCAAGCGTTTCCAGATCCAGAATGTATGGCGTGCCGACAGGCCCCAGAAGGGGCGCTACCGGGAGTTCAGCCAGTGCGACGTGGATGTCGTGGGATCGGATTCCCTCCTCAATGAGATGGAGCTCCTCCAGATAGTGGACAGGGTCTTCTCACTGCTGGATATCCGTGTTCTTGTAAAGGTAAACAACCGCAAGGTCCTTACCGGCCTTGCAGAAATCTGCGGTTTCCCCGACAAGGTCACTGACATTACCGTCGCCATTGACAAGCTGGACAAGATCGGACTCGATGCCGTTAAGGCTGAGATGAAGGATAAAGGCTTGGACGACAAGGCGGTGGCAGTGATCGAACCTATACTCACCCTTAGTGGCACTGCAAGTGAGAAGATAGCCTTGATGCGGGGTCTGATGAACGGCGGTTCTGCGTCCGGAGTAGTCTCCCAGGAAGGACTGAAGGGCCTGGACGAGCTTGAGGAGCTCTTCAGTCTCGCGGGTTCTGCGGGAATTGATTCAGAGGTTGAGATCGACCTCTCCCTGGCCCGCGGCCTGAATTATTACACCGGAGCGATATTCGAGGTCAAAGCCCTTGATTATGCGATTGGAAGTATCTGTGGAGGCGGACGTTATGATAACCTTACAGGCATATTCGGACTTCCCGGAGTCTCCGGAGTCGGCATTTCGTTCGGGGCTGACCGCATATATGACGTGCTCCTTGCGCTCGGAAAGTTCCCGGAAAGGCTCGGATCGTCCACAACCCTGCTGTTCGCCAATATGGGAGCCGGGGAGGTGAGGTACATCCTGCCTGTCGCCGCGGCTCTCCGAAAGAGGGGAGTCAGCGTGGAAATCTTCCCCGAGGAAGCCAAGCTCAAGAAACAGTTCGCATATGCCGAGCACAAGTCCGTGCCCTTCCTTTCCATAACTGGAGCTTCAGAAGCAGAGGCCGGTACGGTCAATATCAAGAACCTTGAAAAAGGAGATCAGAGAACATTCCTGTCCTCTGATCTCGATGGTATCCTTGCCTTTATGGGCGTCTGAGGTTAATCCTTCAGTTATTTCCTGTTTTGCGCAGCCCGGATCTCGCTCCTGGTTGCGAAGGTGTTTCCGTTCGCTCCTGACCTGGTGCCTGTTGTCCTTGTCCTGGTGTAGGACGGCCTTCCCATCGGGTTCTCGGAGATAACCTTCGGGGAGTGTGCGAGAGGAGTCTTGGATGTGATGGAAGAGACATATGACCTGGTCATCGTAAGCGGGAATACAGGTACATCCGGGTTCAGTTCCACGTCAACTCCGTTGTCATCAGTGCCGATGAGCCAGTACTGCATCGAAGTGTAGGATGTAGTGTAGCCGGAGTCATCGAGGGTGATCTTCCATGGCTTGATGGCACCCGCTCCTTCACTTTCCATGAAGGCCTCGGCGATGATGCCTCCTCCTACGTAATGGTATTCACCCTCTTTCATGGTGCTGCTCAGGCCGTTGAAATAGAAGTTCCCGGCGAGCATCAAATCATATGTACCATTCGGGATTCCTTTGTTGAGGCCCGACCCGTTTTCAAATGTCATGGAACGGCTCACGAACGGGGCGATCACTATGGATCCGTTGTTCTTGTTGAACCAGGCGGTAAACCAAGTGCCGTTGAGGTCAGTCTTGAGTGGCGTGCCGTTTTCCCACTCCCAGCCATCAATGTAGTAGGAGTAGTTGGATTCAGCCTGGACGACATCGATCAGGTAGGTGGCAGTTGATTCGGGGTCATCCTTCTTCGTGCCGGTTACCTCCCATTTACCCAGCCACTTGGAATAATCCTCGGTGGGGACTTCCTGCTTGAGCGCCAGGTCCATGATTGAATACCTGCCGGTGGGGTTCCCCTTGGAATCCACTCCGAAGACATATACCCTGTAGTTCCCTTCCAGGAGACGGTCCCAGCTGAATTCCCTGCTGCCGCTGACAGACTGGTTGCCATTCTTGTTGGCTATGTTGACGTCATCTTCGAAGAAATCGAGGAGTTTGCCGTCATACCAATAAGTAAGCTCGTCGTACATGTTCCCGTTTTCGTCTGACATGGTCTTGTCAGTCCGGAGGATATCGAAGTAATAATTGGCGGCGGTTGCCGAAGCGGAAGCCGTCACCGAGAAAAGTTCGTACTGGCCGCTGGTCCCGTCATCCAGGGTCTCGTCCTGGCGGCCGACATATCTTATTGTCCAGTCATTTGTCAGGACCGCTTCAATCTCGGTCGGTTTTGCATCGGGCCTGTTATCTCCCGGGAACCTGCCCCTGTTGTGGTCCTTGGTACATCCGTATGACAGGAGAACCGTTGCTGTGGCTGCGAGTGCCAGATAATGTATAGTTTTCATGTCAGTGAAATGTTTGTTGCTATTGCCGGAAGGAAGTTGCAATTAACGCGCCAAAGAAATATATTTGCATATATGACACCTTTTCTAGAGCAAGTCGCACGTCATTATTTCCGTGAGGGAGACATTTCAGGCCGGTGCTTTATCTTCCCCAACAGGAGGAGCATGGCTTTCTTCATGAAATATCTCGGAATCTGTGCAGCCGAATCCCGCACGGCCTTTGCCGCGCCCCAGATCTACACGATGAATGATTTCTTCTATCGTGCCACAGGATTCGGGGAGACTTCGCGTACGGCGCTGATGCTGGAGCTGTACGGCTGTTACGAGCAGTGCTGCAGGGATGCACGCCAGCAGCCGGACCCGCTTGATGAATTCGTGTTCTGGGGCGACATCCTGATGTCTGACTTCGACGATGTGGACAAGTACCTCGCCGATCCTTCCAGGATATTCACCAACATATCCGAGTTCCGTGCAATCGACAGCGGTTTCGACTGGATCGAGAATGAGGCCCAGCGTGCTGCCGTGGAGGCTCTGATAGGGCATTTCAAGGGACCATCCATTTCATCAGGAGGCACGAAAGACCGCTTCATGCGTTTGTGGGACATGATGTATCCAATCTACAAGTCTTTCAACTCCGTCCTGAGGTCGAAGGGAATGGCATATGAAGGCATGGCCTACAGGGCCCTTGCTGCCGTGGGAGATGGGATCGCCGATCTCATGGCAGGGAAATTCAAAGGCTGCAGCAGTTTCGTCTTCGTCGGACTCAATGCCCTGAACGGCTGTGAGAAGAAGGTTATGACCGCCATGCGCCGTGCCGGTATCGCCAGGTTCTGCTGGGATTTTTCCTCTGAAATCATCCATGATCCAGCGAACCAGGCCTCCAGATTCATGGCCGGGAACCTTGCAGATTATCCTCAGGACTTCCCTCTGGATCCCGGGGGGCTGCCTTTGCCTGAGATTTCAGTGGTCAGTGTCCCGTCCTCGACGGGGCAGGCCAGCATCGCAAGTTCATTGCTCGAGAAACTGATTGCCGGAGGAGGTGAAGGGTCTCAGCCTGACTGGCAGAGGACCGCCATAGTGCTTCCGGATGAGAATCTGCTTCTGCCTCTCTTGAATTCCATACCTTCCGGAATCCGTGACATCAACGTGACCATGGGATACCCGATGGGAGGGAGTTCATTCTTCGCCCTGATGTCCCAGATAGCATTGCTGCAGCTTCATATGCGCAAGACAAGAGGGGAGTGGACATTCTATCACAGGTATGTGAGGGCGATCCTCTCTAATGACGTCTTCAGGACCGTGGCTTCGGACGACGGACTGACCAGGCAGATATTCCAGGATTCCAAGTTCTATGTCCCGGAGTCTGACTTCGTGTCAAATCCCCTTTTCAAGGCAGTCTTCAGGCCGGTGGTCCTGGATCCGAAATCCACGGAAGCATCTCAGATACAGCAGCTCGGACTCTATCTTAAAGGACTTTGCCTTCGTTTCGCCGTTGCTTTGAAGGAATTCAAGGCCAAAGAACTGGAACTGACATTCGCAAAGGCTTTCTATATCGCCATCAAGGATCTCTGTGAGAGGCCCCTTGCCATCCTTCCTGCGACCTTCGTGCGCCTTCTCAAGCAGCTTCTTGCCCCTGTTAGCGTGCCATTCGAAGGGGAGCCGCTCCGCGGCCTTCAGATCATGGGACCTCTGGAGACCCGTGCCCTGGACTTTGACAACATCATCCTTCTTTCTGCCAATGAGGGCATATTCCCTCATAAGAGCATTGAATCCTCCTTCATCCCGCCTGAGCTCAGGGCCGGATTCGATCTCCCGACATATGAACACCAGGACCGTGTGTGGGCATATTATTTCTATCGCCTCATCCAACGTGCCCGCAATGTGTGGATGGTATGCGATTCCCGTGCGGACGGGCTGAAGACAGGGGAGGAGAGCCGCTACATCAAGCAACTGGAGTTCCAGTACCATGACAGGTTCGGAATCAGGATGCAGCGTTACGTAGCCACCGCATCCATCAGGGTCGCACCTCTGGAGGACATAGCGAAGACAGAGGAAGATGTGGCCTTGATACGTCAGAAAGGCTTGTCGGCCACCTCTTTAGAGAGTTATCTCACTTGCCCGGCCAAGTTCTACTATCAGAAGGTGAAGGGACTGAAGGCTGAGAATGAAGTCGCCGAATCCCTGGACGGGGGCATGATAGGCACCATTTTCCACAAGGTGATGCAGGACATCTTCTTGAACGGATCTTCTACGGACCGTGTCTTCGTTCCGAAGGCAGACCTTGAGAAATGGACCAGAAGGGGCAAGGAAATCAGGTCCATGGTTTCCGCCTTGATCGAGGAGAAGATGAAGTCTCCCCAGGTGAGCGGGCGCGACCTGGTGACCCGGTCCCTCATAGAAAGATATGTCCTTGAGACACTTAAGTGCGACATCAAGATCCTTGACAGCAGCGGTGCGAAAGGCTTCGAGGTGTTCGGCCTGGAGAAGGAAGGCTCGTGGACGCGGAAAGGATTCCGTTTCTACGGTTTCATCGACAGGGTCGATTCATTCATCCCCGGAGTTCTTCGGGTGGTGGATTACAAGACCGGGACAGTGCTTGACGGTGAAAAGCATATGGCTGATGCATCGGCTGCGCGCAAGGTAGTCGAGGCCCTTTTTGCCAAGGACACAAAGGACGGCAAGAGACCGAAGATCGCAATCCAGATGTTCCTCTACGACAGGTTCATGGAGAATTCCGGCTACCACGGTAAACTGGACAACACCGTTTATCATATGGTCGGCCTTCCAAGTACCGGAGTGGTCTCGATGTTCGGCGAGGGGGCGAGGGAGGTTTTTGACGAAGGAATCACCTCCGGACTGGACTCCCTCCTGGACGAGATCGCTTCCACCCAGGTAGGATTCAGCCATGCGACGGACACCGATTCGTGCAGGTTCTGTGATTTCAAGAACATATGCGGGAGGTAGGGATATGATAGAGATAATGACTGCTTCGGCAGGGTCCGGGAAGACCTTCAACCTCGCCAAGAACTACATAAGGCGTATCCTCGGCAAGCCCGACGTTCCCGATGCGTTCCGTCATATCCTTGCGGTGACCTTTACAAACAAGGCCATGGGGGAGATGAAATCCAGGATCCTCCTGGAACTGTATGCCCTGGCGAAGGATCCTCGTAAGGCCGCTTTTACCAAGTTCTTCATTCCGGGTAAAGACTGCGAAGGAGAACCCTTGTTCTCAAGTGAGGAAGAATTGTCCGCAGCGGCCTCGAGATGCCTCGGGAGCATCCTTCATGATTACGGTTCTTTCAGCGTAAGCACCATCGACACCTTCTTCCAGCGCATCCTCAAGGCTTTTTCCCGTGAAATCGGGCGGAATGCATCCTATCAGGTAGAACTGGACAGGGAGTCGTTGATCCACGAAAGCGTCGACAGGATTCTGGATGACCTCTCCGAGGAAGACTCCAGCATGCTGGAATGGCTGACCCAGGGAGCTCTCGAGAGCCTTTCCGAAGGCCGGAAGGCTGCTGTCGAGAGCCGGCTCAACGACGCTGCCGTAAGTCTTAAATCCGTCCAGTTCCGGGAGGCTGTCGAAGCGATGAAACAGTCCCGCGGAGAATTCGATCCCTCGGAAGGTTTCAGCCGCGAGAAGGTCAGGGAACTTGAGACATTATGCCGCAAGGTGAGGAAGGATTATGCAGGTGCTTTCAGGGCGGTCTCCCAAAAAGTGTTCAACGCGGTATCTGCGTCGGGCCTGGCCCCGGCTGACTTTATCAACGGCTTCTACAACCAGCTGAAGGTCTTCACTGAAGTTGTCCCCGGAGTAGACATTGACTTTGGCAATACTGCCGGGAAGCGCCTGATTGAAGGGAAATTGCCCTTCAGGGCTTCAGACAGGGGGAAATACGACCATATGCTCGGGGAGGATTACGCCCAAGCGGCAAAAGAGTTCGCCTCATTCGTGTCCGACCGCGGAGCGTGGGAGGAATATGTGACGGCGAATGCGGTTTACGGAGGCCTTCATGACCTGGGCATAGCCGCGGACCTGTACCGCCAGTTCGACGAATTGAAGAAAGAGAAGAATGTGATGGACCTTACCGATTCGGATGAGGTCCTCCAGGGAATCATAAATTACTCCGACACGCCCTTCATCTATGAAAAGATCGGCGTAAGGTACGAGGACTTCCTCCTGGACGAATTCCAGGACACTTCAATGATCCAGTGGCGGAACCTCAGGCCCCTGCTTCAGGAAAGCCAGGACCATGAATCCCATTATCTCTCACGTAAAAGGCCCCAGTCCAATATGCCTTATTCCCTGATAGTAGGAGATGTAAAACAGAGTATCTACCGCTGGAGAGGGTCTGACTGGAGGCTCCTTTCCGAGGGAGTGGGCGCGGATATGTCCAATTGCGACATCCGTCCTTCAGCCCTCGCAGGCAATTACAGGAGCCTGCGCAATGTGGTGGATTTCAATAATTCGTTCTTCCGCTTTGCCGCCGACTCCCTGGATGCCGCACTTTCAGCGGAAGGAATTGGAGATGACGGACTTGTCTCACGGATTTACAACGAAGAGTCCCTCCATCAGCAGTGCATGAAGGGCGGAGACCAGGACGGGAATGTGGAGATTGTCTTCACTCCGCAGGAGAGCCAGCTTGACCGGGCATATGCCCTCATAGAGGATGCTCTCGGCCGCGGGGCGGAATATGGTGACATAGCAATCCTGGTCCGCACCAATGACATAGGCTCAAGTGTCGCATCCTATCTGATAGGGAAGGGGGTGCCTGTGGTTTCGGACGAGTCGCTGATGATCCGTTCCTCGGCCCTGGTGCGTTCCCTGGTGGCATGGCTGTCCTGCCTGAGGGACAGGAATGACAGGATAAGCGGGTACATGGTCGGGAATCAGGAGCTTCCGTCTCCGGAGAACTCCAATTCGATAATCGAGGAGTGCGAAGAATTCCTCAGGCGGGCCGAAAAGGAGACTCCCGGGGTGCTGAAAGACGAGACCCTGTACGTGCATTCGTTCCTGGACCTTGTCTCGGACTATGTGTCGCGTAACGGGAACAATCTGGGCGGCTTCCTGGAGGAATGGAAGGACAACAAGGACTCCATTTCCTCTCCTCTGGGGAGCGATTCGGTGCGTATAATGACAGTGCACAAGTCCAAAGGCCTGGAATTCCCATATGTGATCTATTTCTACAAACCGGACAGGAACGAGCTCGCTTTCCGTAACGATTCTACGTTCTGGACTCGTGCCTCCGGCTCTACCAAGCATATGCCCGGACTGTCTGACAGCCTGTTCAGGATACATCTCTCAAAAGACAAGACTCCGTTCACCCCGTTCGCCGAAACATATGCGCGGGAGCGCAGGTATCTCTTCGTAGATGTGATAAACACCTTCTACGTGGCATTCACGCGGGCATCTAAATGCTTGACAGTCATATGCGCCGCGTCAGAAACCAAGGACGCTTCGAAGCGGTACTCCAACAGCAGTTTCTCATCGCTTCTCCACCGTTTCGCCGCCGAATCCGCGAACGGTTTCACTCGTAGCGAAGACGGTGACGGCGAGCGCTTCGTCCTCGGGAATCCATATGATTTCTCCGCCCCGCGCCAGAACCGTCCGCAAGGCGAAGACACTCCATTACCGCCTCCGCAGCCCATGGCATATGAGTGCGTCTCCATTGACCCCGAGGCAGAGAGGCTGGCGCTGAGCAGCGATGCATATGACTATTTCTCGGATGACGGGCACACCGGGCCTGAAGCCTCCGAGCGCAGGCTGGGTATAGTCCTTCACGGGATTCTCGGCTCTGTAGAGATCCCTTCCGATCTGGACGGGGCAGTGGGAAGTGCAGTCCGTTCCGGCCTTCTGGACAGTTCGCAGGCCTCGTCTTACAGAGGATTCCTCCAATCCAGGATCGAATCTGCAATCCGGAGGGGATGGTTCCCGTCTGACAGGAGCATGGTGAGGAATGAGGCTACCCTGATTGATGCCTGGGGCCGTTTGCAGCGTCCCGACAGGGTGGTGGAGACCGGGGCCGGGACAGTGGTGATAGACTACAAGTTCACCGCCTCGGATGCAGATGCTCCTGAGGGAAGATATGTCAGGCAGGTCCGTGGCTATATGTCACTCCTGAAGGCTCTCGGGCATGACAATGTCTCCGGGTACCTTTGGTATGTCAACCAGGACAAGGTATTCCCGGTCTCACAATGAGATGGGGTTTGAATTGGCGGACGTTTTTTATTATATTTGTAGTTCATAGAATTACTGAAACATATGGAAGAAACTGTAAAACTGGAATACAACACCGAGAGAGAGAAACTGCAGATGCCTGAGTACGGACGCAATGTCCTGAATATGTCTGAGCAGTTGAGGGACATTCCTGACAGGGAGAAGCGTACGCAACAGGCCAGGGCCGTAGTGAAGGTGATGGAACTGCTTAATCCTCAGGTGCGTTCTGAGGAAAACTGGGAGAGGAAACTCTGGGACCAGCTCTATATAATGGCCGGGCTCGACCTTGACATAGATTCCCCGTATTCTGTACCGACAGAGGAGCAGATCAACCTCAGGCCCATGCCTATACCCCTGCAGAGCAATCCGGTGAAGGCCAGGCATTACGGACGGAATATCGAGAGCATCATAGACCTGATCGCAGAGCAGGAAGAGGGCCAGATGAAGACTGAGATGATCCGTTCCCTTGCATGCTATATGCGTCAGCAGTATCTGATATGGAACAAGGACAGCGTGGCCGACGGAACCATATTCGCCGACATCGAGAAGCTTTCCGGAGGGAGGATATCCATCCCGGAAGGCCTTGTACTTCCAAGGATTTCAAATGAGGCTAACTTCCAACGTCCCAATATGATAGCCGGCGGCAGGAATGGAAGGGGCGGACGAAACAAACACAGGAACAAGAAATAGGATCTAAAGGCGATGTTGTCTTTCTGGAAAAACCTGGATGATTCCGACAAGGCTAAGATAAGGGTGATCTCCGGCTGCCTTATGGCAGTTGTGACTCTTCTGACTCTTATAGCCTGTATTTCATATCTTTTTACCTGGAAGGTCGACCAGAGTCTCCTCTCCGATCCGGCGATGATGTCAGAGGACGTATCAGTCCACAATCTTGCCGGGAAGCTGGGTTACCGCTGGGCCAATTTCCTCGTCGGCAGATTCTTCGGGCTGGGCAGTTTCGCCTTGATTGTAATCATGGCTGCGGTCTCTGTCCGCCTGCTTTTCCGAAAAGAGTATTTCCCGATCGTAAAAGGCACATTGATAATTGTTTTCGGTGCCATGATCGCATCTTTCCTGTTGTCCTGGGCAGCCAGCCTTGCCGGTCCTGACAATTCTTTCGGCGGAGGTCTGGGAGGGGAGTGCGGATCCTCTGTGGTGAGATGGAGCAACAATCTGTTCGGCCCTGTCATTACCTTCCTCCTTCTCCTAATCCTTCTGGCCATATGGCTGTTCTTCCTGAGCAGGCGTTTCACTGACTGGCTTATCCGCATCGGAGCCGAGGAGCCGCGTGCCGAGGAGGTGCCTGGACGCGATGATTATGCATATGATTATGTAACCGAGTCCGAAACGGGACCTGGATCCGAGTATAAACAGGAGACAGGATTTGAGTCGTTATATCAAACGGAGGAGGAATCTTTTACCGGCACAGTACAGGAGCAGCCGGTAGAGCAGTTAGTATCCCAGGATCCTGTCGCACCTGTTGATCAGGAAAAGGATCTTGATGAAGAGAATCCTGAAGACTCAGAAAATCCGGCCAAAGGCATGGAGATCGTCCGTGATGACATCGACACCGAGATACGCGAACCGCTTGCTCCTTTCGATAACCGTAAGGACAAGGAGATAGGTCTGCTTCAGTACCAGTTCCCGCCTCTGGACATCCTGAAGGACTATTCGGAATCCCGTCAGGAAGTCACCCGCGAGGAGCTGGAGCGAAACAACAACAAGATACGCGCGACTCTGCGTACCTTCAAGATCGAGGTTTCCGATGTAAAGGCCATTGTAGGTCCTACCGTGACCCTGTACAAGGTTTATCCGGCTCCCGGAGTGAAGATCAACCAGATCACCAACCTCCAGGACGAGATAGCGATGTACCTTCACGCGAACGGTGTGCGAACCGTCAAGCTCCCTGATTCGGTTGGTATAGAGGTGGCGAATGACGTGCCGTCCATCGTCCCCCTGAAGGCGATGCTCAATGATGACAACTTCCGCTCCAACAAGTATGAACTCCCGATCGCGATAGGTTACACCATTACCCAGAATGTCAAGGTCTTCGACCTGGCTGATGCTCCCCACCTGCTTGTGGCCGGTGCTACCAAGATGGGTAAGTCGGTGTGCCTGAATGTCATTATCGCATCCTTGCTGTACGCTAAGCATCCTTCTGAGCTGAAGATGGTCTTCATCGACCCGAAAATGGTCGAATTCTCCTCCTATTCCAGGCTGCTCAAGCATTATCTGGCGGTTCTCCCGTCAGCTTCGGACGAGCAGGAAGAGGCCAATAATGCCATCGTGAAGAAGGCACCACTGGCTGACCAGATCCTCCGGTCCCTCTGCATCGAGATGGACAGCCGCTATGAGCTTCTCAGCAAGGCTGAGGTGCAGAACATCAAGCAGTACAACAAGAAGTATAAGGAGCGCCATCTGCTTCCTACAGACGGGCACCATTTCCTTCCCTACATGGTTATCATCATCGACGAGTATGCTGACCTTACCATGACTGGAGGAGTCAGCGGCGATGCCAGGGCGCAGGCCAGAAGTATCTCTGCTTCGATTATCCGCCTCGCTCAGAAGGGACGTGCTGCAGGTATCCATGTCATCCTGGCCACCCAGAGGCCTTCTGTGGATGTCATTACCGGTCTTATCAAGACCAACTTCCCGACCAGGATAGCCTTCAGGGTGGTCAGCAGGGTGGATTCCGCTACTATCCTGGATTCTCCCGGCGCGGAGAAACTCATCGGACGCGGAGATATGCTTTACTATGCGGGCGCTAGCAGCATGGAGCGTATCCAGTGCGCGTTCATAGACAATGATGAAATCACTGCAATCACTAATTTCATAGGTTCCCAGACCGGTTGGCAGAAGAGCTACAATGTGCCTTACTACCTGCCGGAACCCGACCCGGCATCAGAGGATGACGGCGCCGGAATGATTGATATGAAGCACCTGGATGAGCGTTTCGAAGAAGCGGCCAAACTGGTGGTTATCAGTCAGAAGGGGTCTACGTCCGATCTCCAGAGACGGCTTGGCATGGGTTATGCTAAGGCAGGTAGGGTGATGGACCAGCTTGAGGCTGCAGGCATTGTGGGACCACAGTCGGGATCGAAACCCCGTGAAGTCCTCGTACCTGACCTGAACACGCTGGACGGCATCCTTAAAGCCTTTATGAGCAACCAATGAAAAGATTGATTTCAATAGTCCTGGCCTTCAGTACACTGACTTCTTTCGCGCAGACCTCAGTTGACGGGTTCTTCGCCAAGGTCGGAGAGTCACGTGTATCTTTCGCTTACACTTTCTTGGTGAACGCCCAGACAAAGATCAAGGGCAGCGGAGATGTCACCGTGCAGGACGATGCATTCAGGATGAACGGCAACGGGCTCGAGGTCTGGTGTGACGGGAAAGTCCGCTGGACTGTTGACAGGGAGGGGAAGGAAGCTGTAGTGGAGTCCGTGGAAGAGAACGGTGCCGCGCGCTACTCAGCCAATCCGGCCCTTCTGCTTTCCAATCTTGACAAGGCTTTCGTCCGCACCAAATCGGCAACTGACACATTCCAGGGCAAGAAAGCCTGGGCAGTGTACATGAAACCGCAGGTCAGCTGCGATGTTTCTATGGTCAAGCTCTATTTCGTATCTTCTGTCCTTGAAGGAGCCACGGTAACAGTGGCTGACGGAACACAGACCGATTTCGTGTTCTCCGGATGGAAATTCGACGAAAAAACGGAGAGCCTTTCAGCTTTCCGTTTCGATGAGTCCACCCTGGATAAAGATTACTTAATAACCGATCTCAGATAATCACTTCACGCATCTGACACTTGCGAGGAAGGAATTCTTGTCGCCCTTGGCTGAGTAGACCTTGGGCTGTTTGACGTGGATGTACTTGTAGGTTGCGTAATCCTCGTCAACTGAATCGGAAGTCCAGAACGTAGCGTAATCGAATTCTCCCTTGAAGGCATTGTAGGAGGCTGCAATAGCATATCCGCAGGGCAGTACGCTCATTTTGGTGGAGTTTGTAATCTTGACTGCAGGCCAGTACTCCCACATCCTCTCCCCGTTGAAATAGGCATCTACCATCAGGGCACCGGCATCTTCGGAGAGCCCTTCCCATTCTGCGGCGGTAGGAAGCCTCCAACCTTCCGGACAGGCGCTTGACGCCTCGTTCCAGTTGTAGTAGTGACCGTAGATTTTCCTCATGGCTTCAGCGTCCTTGAAGGGAACACCAGAGTCCTTGTAGGCCAGGTTGTTCCTCATCCATGTAAGTCCGTTCGCTTCAGTAGTGTAGTAGACGGTGCCGTCGCGAGGATCGGTGAAATGGTCGTCGGTCTCGGAAATGTCCGATTTGGTAATGGTCTTGCCGAGATTGTCATCCACAATCACTATATACTGTGTGGAGCTGATGTTGTTGTAGCCCTTGGCGTAAGCGTAGCAGGACAGGGAGAAAGTGCCTACGGTGTCTTTCGGCATAATGATGTCATAGACGGCCGTAGTGTCGTAAATGTATTTTCTCCAGGTCGCAACCCAATAGTAATTGACTTTCGATCCGTCCGGGGCTATGGCTCCGGATGCTGTGGCTGTGCCTGTGTAGCCCGGCCTGACATGTGTCGGGCATTTGAATCTTACGCTCCCGTGGAGATAGGGGATGCTTTCTGTGTCCTTGTCTTTCTTGCAGCCGACGATGAAAGCCGAAGCGATGGCAACTGCAAACAATATCTTAAAGACTCTTTTCACCTTCAAATTCATATTCGACAAATATCGTCAAATTATTGCGAAAAACCTCGTTTTTCCATCCAATTGCGCTAACTTTGTGCAAATTCTTTGCCGAATGAAGCTGCGCTCACATATTGTCCTTTTCATGGCGGTGTGTCTGTTATCCTCCTGCGCCGTCCGGGACGACTATATAGCTGTGAGCGGATATGCCCAGGGCGGGATCTATACTGTCAAACTCAATCTTCGCGGTGCGGATGGAAAGAAGGTCGGAATGTCTCCCGAAGCCATAAAGGCAGGAATTGATTCTATAATCACCCTGGTAGATACGACCTTCTCCGGCTACAACAAAGCATCTGTCCTGAGCCGGTGGAACGCCGGTGAGGAGGTCAGTTTCAACGGCATTTTCAGGGAACTGTACGGTTTCTCATATGATTTGTACTCCAGGTCCGGGGGTGCTTTCAATGTGGCTGCCGGACCGCTTTTCGACCTCTGGGGATTCGGCTTTACTTCTGATTCGCTTCAGAGGGACCCGGATGCGCTCAGAAAGCAGGAAGAGGCTGTAAGACAGGTCCTTCCAACGGTGGAGATGCCATCTTTGCAGCAGTTGGAAAGCGGTGTGAGCCATCCTCGCCTGAACTTCAATGCGGTCGCCCAGGGTTTTACCTGCGACCTGGTTGCCGGGTGGCTCGGCAGCCTCGGGGTAAAGGATATGCTGGTGGACATCGGGGAAATATTCTGTCAGGGATTCAACCCTTCTCACAAGCCATGGTCCGTCGGAATCGACCGTCCGGTTGACGGGAACAATACTCCCGGAGCCGACCTCGACGGCATATGGCAGGCGGACGGAGGTGCATATGGAGTGGTCACTTCGGGTAATTACCGTAAATTCTACATCCGTGACGGGAAGAAATATGCCCATACGATCGATCCGCGTACAGGCTGGCCTGTTACGCACAATCTCCTCAGTGCTACCATCATAGCCCGGAACGCTACAATCGCCGATGCATATGCCACATATTGCATGGTGATCGGTCTCGATGCGGCGAAGGAGTTCATAAGTTCCGAGGAAGGAGTCGAAGCCTATCTCATCTACGATGACGAAGGCACGATGAGGGAGTGGCGTTCAGAAGGATTCTCCCTTCGCTGACCGATTTATCCTGAATCAGTTACATCGAAGCAATTATTTCCAGGCAGTACAGCATCGCCCCTGTGAGTGAGTCTGTGACCCTGGTAAGGAAGACCGGCTCCAGTCCGGCCGCCGCCAGGAGCATGGCTGACAGCGCGGATGTCATCACCAATGTGGTCAGCGGCATGACTATCAGGTTTGTGAGCAGGAAGTACATAGGGAAGGCGTGGAACCTGAGCCAGGCCAGCGGCCCGGTAAACAATTGGCAGGATATGGACAGGGCTGCCATGTCCCATATCTTTTTCAGCGGATCGAACCGCCTGCTTTCAGGGTACCATGACTGCATATGTGGAAAGACTGTAAAGATCCCTAGCATAGCGAGATAGGATAGCTGGAATCCAGTGGAGGCGATTGCTGTCGGGTCTGCTGCGAGCTGGACCAGCAGGGCTGAACACCAGACTTTGAGCGGCCTCCTCTGCCTTCCGGTAAGGTTGGCTGTTTCCGAAATCAGGATGAAGAGGAATGCCCTCACGAGGGAAGGGGAGGCTCCGGACATTAGGGTGTAGAATCCTGACAGTCCGACCAGGAGCACATATCTCGAGACGCGGACCGTGGGAGCATTCCCGGCTACCGATGTAATCCGGGTGATAAGCATGTAGATTATTCCCAGATGAAGCCCCGAGAGCGCCAGGATGTGGGATGCTCCGCTTTTCCTGAAAACGGTGACGGTGGAAGGATTGAGGGATGTCCTGTCTCCGGTGGTGAGGGCTTTGACTACTGCCCTGCATTCCTCGTGGGGGAACGGCATGTCATCGAGCAGGCCTTTGAATGCCAATGAACAGTCGTCAGCAATCCGCCTTATGAAAAAGTCCGTGGTTGATACAGGGGAGGAGATACTGGCCGCAAGATAGCAGGTGAGTCCGCAGCAGAAGAAGAAAAACAGGGCGGTGAAGGGCCTCCGGGGCCTTTGAAGCAGGAGTACCATTGTGGCGAATGTGAGGCTCCCGACAATGGATGCGCCTGCCCATAAACTCCCCGCCAGGGACAGCCTGCCAAAAAGAATAGCTCCCGTCGCTGCCCCAGCGGCGAAAGCTGTCGATACCCCCTCGATTCCCACAGCCTCTTTCATCTCTTATTTTTGCTAAAATACTGATTCTTTCATAAATTTGCAGCACTTTTTGGCAAATTCAATCAGAAATATGATAATTCTCGTAATCAATTGCGGAAGCTCCTCCATCAAGTACCAGTTGCTTGACATGAAGAGCGATGATGTTTACACCCTTATCGCAAAGGGAATCGTTGAGAAAATCGGTCTCCCGATGGGCGGAATCGAGTACAAGCGCCCGGGAAAGGACAAGATTTTCAGGGAGCTGGAGATTCCGGACCACAAGGCAGGAATGAAGCTCGTCCTGGATGCCCTCGTAGATGCTGAGACAGGAGTCCTGAAATCATTTGACGACATCGAGGCTGTCGGTCACCGCATCGTGCAGGGTGCCGATTATTTCTCCGGAAGTGCGATTGTGAACGAAGACGTTAAGGATAAGATCCGCAGGTGCATCGATTTCGCACCTCTTCACAATGCAGCCCACCTGCTTGGCATCGAGGCGTGCGCAGAGGTACTTCCCGGCGTGACCCAGGTAGTTACATTCGACACTGCCTTCCATCAGACCATGCCCGATTATGCCTACATGTATGCAATACCATATGAGTACTATGAGAAGTACCATCTCCGCCGCTACGGAGCTCACGGAACTTCCCATCAGTTCGTAGCCCGGAAGGGAGCTGATTTCGTAGGCATCGACCTGAATAATTCCAAGATAATCACCTGCCACATCGGTAACGGCAGTTCTGTGACTGCAATCGTAAACGGCAAGTGCATAGACACTTCCATGGGATTGACGCCGCTCGAAGGAATGATTATGGGTACAAGGTGCGGGAGCATCGATCCCAATGTGGTCACCTACATTGAGAAGAAGGAGGGACTTTCTCCCGAAGAGATGGAGACCCTCATGAACAAGAAGAGCGGCTTCCTCGGCCTGTCGCAGAAGACATCAGACGCCCGCGAGATGGACGAACTCGCCAATGCAGGAGACCCCAAGGCCAAGCTCGTGCTCAAGAAGCTTACATATGACACCATCAAGCTCATCGGTTCATATGTGGCCGCAATGAACGGGGTTGATGCCATCTTCTTCACCGGAGGCATCGGAGAGCACAATTCCCGCCTTCGCCGCCGCGTGTGCGAGAACCTGACATATCTGGGATTGAAGTTCGACTATGAGGCCAATGTCGCCTGGGGAGTGGACACTATTATCTCCATGCCTGACTCCAAGGTGAAGGTCGCCCTCATCACTACCGACGAGGAACTAGTGATCGCCCGCGACACTATGCATCTCGTCTCAGACCTTGAAGACTAAACATATTAAAACTATAGCCATATGATCACAAAGTTCTCTGAACTCTTTGAGGAACTCAGGCAGAGGAATATCTGCAAGAAACTTGTAGTCGCCTGGGGAGTTGACGAACACTCCATCGAAGCTGCCTACAAGGCTGTTGAAGCCGGATTCGTTACCGCTACTATCGTAGGTGACGAGGCAATGGTCAAGTCAGTGTGCGAGGCCAACGGTTTCGACGCTTCCAAATTCGAAATCATCCACAATCCGGTCGAGCTTAAGGCTGTCGCCCAGGCCGTCCAGATGGTGCATGACGGGAACGGCGATGTCCTGATGAAGGGACTCTGCTCGACTGACAAGTTCCTCAGGGCCATCCTCAACAAGGAGACCGGTCTCCTTCCGCCGAAGGGGCTCCTGAGCCATGTCGGCGTTATCGAGAACCCGAATTACCATAAGCTCATATTCATGAGCGACATGGCTGTCATTCCGCTTCCGGACCTCCGCCAGAAGGTGAAGATCGCAGGCTTCATGGTTTCCGTTGCCCACAGCTTCGGTATTGACAAGCCCAAGGTTGCATTCATCGCCGCTTCCGAGCAGATGCTCGACAGCATGCCTGCATGCGTAGAGGCTGCCCAGCTCGCCAAGATGTGCGACCGCGGCCAGATCAAGGGCTGCATCGGTGACGGTCCGCTTGCCCTCGACGTGGCGATCGATGCTGAATCCGTTGCAATCAAGAAACTGGTCAGCCCTGTTGCCGGTGATGCCGACTGCCTGCTCTTCCCGAACATCGAAAGCGGCAATGTCTTCTGGAAGACCAATTCCAAGCTCGCCGAAGGCGTACGCCAGGCTGGTATGCTTGTCGGTACTACAGCTCCCTGTGTCCTCGCTTCCCGTGCTGACAGCGTTGACACTAAACTGAACTCTATCGCTGAAGCCGTAATGTCCGTCAGTAAGTAACGAAATGAAGAGTTCTCAGATTCTTATGAGGGTTGGGGCCATAGTGGTCTCGACCCTCATGTGCTTTGAGGGGATGGCACAGTACAAAACCCAGGGACACACCCCTACCGGACAAGAACAGTTTCCCCTGACTTCATTCAATGAACTTCCACAGTTGACCAAGGCCGATTCCCAGGAGTGGGCGGTGGTGAAAGGCACCCAGCTTTCCTGGGGAGACACTTACACCCGTTATGCAAAGCATTCCGTTCCTGTGCGCAAGCCTTTGAAATCCATTGTGCTTAACGGCTGGAGAGGTGAGAGGGTGATGGCCCAGGCAGTCATCTATACCTCTGCCGGTGTAAAGGACCTGAAATATGAACTGAGCGACCTTAAGGGACGTGGCGGAGCAGTCATTCCCGCATCAGGGTGCGAGTCCGGTTTCCTTCGCTATGTCATGACTGACGGCATACCTGAGGGGGCTAAGTCAGGCTGCGGTGCACGTCCGGATTTCACTGTATTCGATTCTTCCATGGTTGCAGACTGCATCGATCCCTTCCTGAAGTCGATGGATCTTCAGCCCCGTGAGACCCAGGCCATATGGTTTACCTGCCAGATCCCTTCGGATGTGGCTCCCGGCCTGTACAAAGGAACCCTTTCGCTGAAGAGCGGCCAGAATACCCTCGGTGTGCTGAATATCAGCATCAAGGCAGGGGAGAACGTCATCCCGGATCCTGAGGATTGGAAGTTCCACCTCAACCTCTGGCAGAATCCCTTTGCCGTAGCAAGGTATTACAAGGTCCCCCTGTGGAGCAAAGAGCATTTCGATGCCATGCGTCCTATCATGGAGAGACTGGCGAAAGCCGGACAGAAAGTCATCACTACCAGTATTATAGACAAGCCATGGAACGGGCAGACCGAGGATCCCTTCAAGTCCATGATTACCTGGATGAAGAAGCTGGACGGCAGCTGGCAGTGGAGCTACGATGTCTTCGACAAATGGGTCGAATTCATGATCTCATGCGGAATCAAGGATGAGATCGACTGCTATTCTATGGTTCCCTGGCATTTGACTTTCAAGTATTTCGACCAGGCAACGGACTCTATGCAGGAAATAAAGTGCGCTCCCGGTGAGAAAGCATATGAGGACCTGTGGATTCCTTTCCTGAAAGACTTCGTGGCCCATCTCAAACAGAAGGGCTGGTTCGAGAGGACTACCATTGCGATGGATGAGCGCGGAATGGATGCAATGCTCAAGACTATCGCTGTAGTGCGCAAGGCTTCCCCTGACCTCAAGCTTTCGCTGGCAGGTAATTATCACAAGGAACTTGACAAGGAACTGTGGTACTACTGCATCGGTATCAGGGCTGATTTCCCCGAAGAGGCTATCGCTCGAAGGCGTGCTGATGGTATGGTTACTACCTATTACACTTGCTGCGCAGAGCCCCATCCGAATATCTTCACTTTCTCTACTCCCGAGGAAGGGGTTATGCTCGGCCTGAACATGGCTGCACGCGGCGTGGACGGATATCTTCGCTGGGCGGTTATCAGCTGGCCTCTTGAACCGCTTCTCGACTCCAGGTTCCGCAGCTGGGCTGCCGGTGACACTTATTCAATCTATCCCGGTAACAGGAGCAGCATCCGTTTCGAGAAACTTGTGCAGGGTATCCAGGATTTCGAGAAGATATACATCCTGCGCGACAGGTACAAGGCTTCTGGTAATGAACGGGCTCTTTCCGAACTGGAGTCCATGCTTCTGCCGCTCCGTGATTCGCAGATCGATGTCACCAGTCTCCCGGACCTGATCCCGTCACTGGAAGCTGTCCTGAACAGGTAAAATATGCCCATTTGGGCATATAAATAATATCGCTAGGCCGATACCGGTCTGGCGAATGTTTTAAACTGAAGAATCGGAAGGCTGCTTAATCACCTAATCGACCTCCAGCTCTAGCTCGACAACCTTTTTGTTGCCGCCTGCTGTAGTGAATCTGGCCTCGATTACGTGGCTGCCGGAAGGCAGGGTTATTGACGTACCGGGAACCGGCTCATCGTCGAAATACCACTCGACTGAGGATGCAGGCTTCCGGTCGCCGGAAGTCTCCTTAAGTACCAGGTCGAACACATCCCCCGAGCTGTATTTACCGATCTTGGGATCGGCTATGAAATTGTAGCCTGTGTCAGGAGCTTCATAGTCACCTACAGTCAGGTACACCCAGAATACCGCTTCCTGGTCATAGCGTTCACCTGTGGAGGTCAGATTGAGTTCAGAGGCATAACCGGCGTACGGCCATCCATCAGCCCAGTCAGGAACAAAGACATTTCCGTTGTCATCTTCTTCTGTCAGGTAGTTGGCTACGAAGGCATAGTAATACGTATTGCCGTCAGAGGCTTTTTCGCCTGGTTGCCAGTTATTTATCCCGACACCTGCATAGATATCCTGTTTGGAAGGAATGACCAGTTCCTCGTCGCGCAGGTCAACAGTCGTCCAGCCATTGATTGTGACATCCTCGTCATTGACGCGGACAGTAGCTTTGCGGTTTGAGTCGTAGTCAAGGATGGCATAGACATCATCGAACGTCGTCGAACTGTCTCCATAGAGATAGAAAGAAATCTCCTTGATCTGCTTCCCGGCGAATTTTGCCATTTCCGACACCGGGAAAAGATTCTGTGCGGCGAGGGTATTCAAACCGAAACCGATTACATAGGCGTCCTGGTCCTCCGGGAAAGGAATGATTGTGGAGGGGAGCTCTTCTCCCTCGCGCCACAGGTAGAAATCCTGGGTTTCAATGACGCTGGTCACGGAGACGACGGCTGTCTGGCTGATATAGCCATCCATGGAAGCGGTGACTTCATAATTACCGGCTTCATCCAGGTCGAAAGAGTAAAAACCGTTATTGTCTGTTGTCGTTGTCTGAGGTGAATCCGCCTTGGTCATTAAAGCGGTGCGCTTCTTTGAGACGAATAGCTTTTTGGCTAAAGAAAAAATGGGACCGCTTTCCTGTTTCCTTACGGACTGTATTTCGGAAGAAGCGGAAAGCGAAACAGTCACACCGGGAATCGGGTTGCCATCGGAATTCATCACAGTGCCGGTGATTCCCAGTGAGTTGGAATTGGCTGCATTGAAGGTGGTTACTCCGTTGGAATAGGTTATGCTCGAGAATTGGAAACCCGTACTTTTCCCCTTCCAGTCGGTAGGGGAAAAGCTTTTGTACGTTGAACCGAACAGCATGGACCGGAGTGATCCTGTGTACAGATCGGTATCGGTGGGATTGCTTGCAGGCACGACGTAGCAGCATGGGTGGGATGCATGGGAGTTGACCCTGTTGCTCGTCCATGTGCTGATGGCTGTAGTTGTTCCGCTGATCCTGTTAGTAGAACGGTCCAAATGATAGACCAGCAGTCCGGCCGGGATGCCGGCATCCCATCGTGTTCCGCCACGGGTTTCATAGACGAAATATTCGTTGGCAGTGGACGTCTTTGTCATGTAGGCGGAATATGAGGTAGCGCCCTGATAGTTGATGGACGGCAGGCTGTATGATCCTGTCGAAGTAATCTCAGGGATGCTGGGCAGCCAGCCGATTTCCATCAGTTCTTCGGCATTGAGGTAAGGTGGGGTCGTGGAGTCGACGTTGTAACTGCCCGAGGCCATCAGGTCGAAATAGTACATGTTGGCAGATTCCGTGTTGCTTTCTCCTTCCTGGAAGCCGGCATCATAGAAGTCGGGCAGGCCGAGGGTGTGGGCGAACTCATGGCAGGTAGTCCCGATAGAACACATTGTTGAACCGGTATAGCCTTTCAATTCTGATGTGCAGAAATATTTACCGATGGTCTTCCCGTCAACTTTCCGGCCCAGAGAACGGAGGTCAGAGGCGTGTGACCAGATATAGTTTGTATAGGCGCTTGTCTGTGGGCACTGTGCCTCGTCATAGCCTCCGAAGTAGAAAATAATGAAGTCGATCACACCGTCTCCGTCGTTGTCGTACTTGGAAAAATCCACTTTGCTGTCCAGTTCAGTACAGGCTTCCAGCAGCGCTTGGTAGGCATTGGAGTCGTTATTTCCATATGTGGAGACATTGCCGCTTAGGTTGACAATCGGAAGGACGTCGAAATGAGGTTTGAACTGCCCGAAAGAGTTCTCGTTGTAATAGTCATAGACCGAGCCGACGGCTCCATTGTCGCTATACCCGGGAGTATTGAGCATCGCATCGAACTGTGCCTGCGTATTTTTGATCTGATTGTTGGATCCGGAGAAGCCAATCAGCAGGACGGGAATTTCCGGAGCGCCCAGATTGTTGGATGATGCGGCTTTCATGATCGCCATGTTCTCCTGCCTCTTTGTCCTGGCCTGCTCGATCATGGTTTTGCGCCTGGTCAAAGCCGTCTGGTCCTGTTTCGTGATGAAACCTGTACCATCATCTGCGACGATGTTGCCGTTGTCATCGGTCATCCAGTGGTAATACTCATCGCCATGCAGGTATATCCCGATGGTAGAGCCGTCAGGCTGTGTATAGACGATCCTCCCCGGTTTGGCGGGGGAAGCCATTGCAACTATGGAAAGCAACAGCGTGGCAGCTGTCATAAGTATGTTCTTTTTCATGATCTTCTACCTTTTGACGATGAAACCATTTCCTGCTCCGTCAGAGAGCCAGAGTTTTGCTCCTGCTTCGCCAACTACAGTAACAGCATATGTGGTTGAAGAGGCGGTTTTCTTGCCTCGGATTTCATTGTAGGTGAGAGAGAAAGATTCTCCCATCGCGGCGGCAGCCGGAATGCCGGAGAATTCATATATGGAATTCTGTGTCTGGTCAAGGATGGCGAAGGTGACAGTCGTGCCGGTATATTCCCGGCTCAGCTGCTGCGTTCCCTTTGTATAGAGGCGGTTGTCCCCGTTAAGGTACGCTCCGAACGTCTCCTCCTGCAGGATCGGATCATTGGAAGATGGAATCGCCGCTCCCTCGGTTTTGCGGTAAAGGGCGACTTTAACCATCCGTGTGTTTGTGCTTTGATCGGCGCGATAGGCACTGAACCAGGAATTCTGGCTGTTGTACCAGAGAGTCTTGGTATAGGTGTTGGTCGCGGTTACGGTAGCTGTCCCGTTAGATGCAATGGAGATGGTCCATGCAGAGCCAGCCTGGTTTGTGTTGGTCGAAGACCTCAGATAGTTGTCGTTACTGCCGGAGGTGATATACAGATACTTGTCGTCATGTGTCTTGAGTCCCCAGGTTCCGGATGATTTTGAGGCAAGTGTGAAGATCTCCACAGTCTTGTCAGGGTCGTAAATCTTGCTGTCCTCTACCTCAACCGCTACCTGCCCGCGGTTGTTAGTATTTTGCGTGGTGCTGATGGCATAATAGGATGTAACCTTGGAATTCAGTACATTAGCAATGATGACCTCGTCGCCGTCCTTCAGGGTAGAAGCATCGGTAACCAGTTCATAGTAAACTTCTTTCTTGTTCTCTACGAAAGTCGCATTCTCCATATTCACGGAGAACTTGTAAACATAGCCTGAGGTGAAGTTGACATTCTTCCCGGTGAGGGTGATTTCACGCTCATATGTACCTTCGGCGGTTGCAGCGGAGATCCTCAGTTTCTTGCCCTTCATGTCAACCGGGGCGCAAGCAAACCATATGTCCCCGGAAGCGTCGCTCTTGACTGTAATGGAAGATGATGCTTCCTTAGCCTCGACAGAGCCGTTTTCAGTGCTGTAGTACCAGCTGCCGGCCCAGGGCTGCTCAGGAGAAACAAGGGTTACAGAAGAAACCTCGGCACTTCCCGGCAGGTTCTTCAGGGTCAGGCGGCCATATCCTGTGAGGTGAGAGAAGCGCACATCGACTTTTTCCGGGATGGTAGTGGTCTCACCTGACTTCGCAACCAGAAGCTGGGCAGCCTCGTCGGCCGAAGTGGCCAGTGGGGTCTGTACTGTCGGGATGTTGAAAGTCAAGGCTTTGCGGCTTGGACTTACCGCCTGGAGAGCGGATGCCGGGCTCAAGACGTAGAAAGTGTATGGAGCTGTGGCTTCAACCTCTGAGAAATCGGCGTCAAAATCGGCCTTCGTGTAATCCTCGGAGGGGATGACCCCGGCCATAATTGCCGGAGCGAGGTTGAGGGAGATGGCGACTTCCGTGTCGTTATCCGTCCAGAGGGTAGGATAAGACGCGATTCCGTCTTCCACCTCTGGCTCGGCGAATGCCGTCCTGGTCTGGAGCGGAGAAGCCGTAAAATGGACCAGGGTGTTTTTCTGCTGCCCCGGAACCGGAGCCTCGAACTCCTGCTGTGTCGCGCAGGAACTCAGGCAGCCGGCCAGCAAGGCCAGCACTGCCCATCTGATTGTATTATTCATATAATGATTATTCAGATTAATATTCATCCTCTATATCATTTCCTTCTCCCGGTTTGTTCTGGGTGGAAGGATCAAGGATGCCGGTACTGAAATTTACGGGTACTAATTCTGTCTCCGGGACTTCATAGGTTCTTTTCTCTTTCTTCATTTTATATAAATATAGAATTAACTCAATAACAAATATAAAAAATAAACCGCTAGAATGCACTTATTATCAGTGAAATCTAGCGGTTGTTCCGGCAGAAACCGGATTTTTCATTACATTTTAAAACATATCAAGCACCTTCATAGGTCTCGCAGACTCTCTTGTAGCTTTCAAGGTTGCCTATGTCATAGCGGCTGCCCGGCATCAGCATGGCATGTACTTCAGTGCGGGCTGAAAGCCATGCTGCATATGCTCCAGGGGCGTCAGTGCCGCATCCGGCTGCGATCGCCTCAGGAATCCTGGCTATGTCCCCGGCCTTGTACCAGTAGAAGGGAGGGCAGCACCAGTGGCTCTTTGGCTCCGCAGGTTTCTCCTCCATGGACAGGATCCTGTCATTTCCGTCGATTTCCACGACGCCGCTCTTGTGCAGTTTCGCGCTGTTCTCTTCATAATAGCGCATTATGCAGGAAGTACCCTTGGCTTTTGCGTACTCTACGAAAAATCCCAGGCTGAAATCCAGGAGGTTGTCTCCGGCAAGGATTAGCGTGTCACCTTCCAGCCCGAGGGTTTCCACTGCATACTGGATGTCCTTGACCGCCCCCAGGCGGGTCTCGTTTGTGGATGTCATGTCGTCCACGACTTCTACGTCGGCAGGGGCCCATTCCCGGAAGATTCCGGCGAATTTGTGATTGGTTACAACTGCATATCTGTCCGCCGGTGCGCTGGAGTGTATGTCTTCCAGGAGCCAGTCCAGAATCGTCTTCCCTTTTACCTTGAGGAGTGGCTTCGGGAAATTCTCTGTCAGCGGATAGAGGCGGGTAGCGTAGCCCGCAGCGAGGATCAGGCAATTCATATGCTTACTCCGTTTACTGTTTCGCAGACATGGCTGAGGTACTTGTCTGCAAGGGCAGGATAGGCTGAAAGATATTCTTTCTGAACCTTTTCCGCGATGCTTCCCATATATGCGGGATCGACTATCGCCATGCAGAAGCCCTTGAAGCCCGCACCGCAGAAACGTCCGCCGTACACTCCGTCCTGCCGGGTTATTATTTCGTACATTGTCTTGAGCTCCCCGGCGCCGGTCTGCCAGTTCTCAATGGAAGACAGTCCGCTTGCCGAAGAAACCTTTCCGAACGCCTCGATATCGCCCCTGCTCCAGGCGGCGACGCCTTCCTCCACGCGTGCGGACTCAGTGTAGAAATGCTCGGCGCGCGCCCTCCAAGTCTGGGGGAGCCTGTCCTTGAAGCGGTCATATACCTCGCGCGGCACGTCCCGCAGATGGGTGTCGCGGAACTTTCCGTAGGGCATTCCGGCATATGCCTCCAATGCATATGCGGCGCTTCGTACTTCGTCCACCCTCATGTTGAACTGGCTTGAGACCAGGTTTCTCTCCAACCCTGAGAAGAAGATCATAACCTTCCACGGCTTCATCCCTTCCGGCTCCGGAATCAATTGATAGCTATTGTCTTTCGTGTCCAGGTAGAGGAGCTCGCGGGATCGGCAGTAGACTTCGCAACTCTGGTCGAGTTTTCCAACGGAAACTCCTACATATCCCGATTCAGCCCTGTGGGCGATCTCGATCATCTCCTCAGGACTCAGTGATATCTGGTTGACACGGCATATGGCTGAGAGGAAAGCCAGGGTCACTGCAGCGGAGGATGAGAGGCCTCCGATCGGAAGGTCGCCCTCAATGACGGCGCTGACTCCGTAGTGAAGAGGGTAGAGAACGGAAAGTTCCCTGGTAGCTCCGCGCAGGTAGTCCGCCCAGTCGCCGCGGCGGTTCTGAGGGACATCCCTCACGTGCCACTGCGCCCTCTTGGGGAATTGCATCGAAGCCAGCTCAACGACTCCGTTGAGCTTGGTACTGAACGCTATGTGGATGCCTTTATCTATTGCGAAGCCGGTTACCTTCCCCAGCTGGTGATCGATGTGTGCACCGATGGGGCAGACCCGGTAAGGGCAGAATACGGTTCCGTCTGGAGACTTGTGGTAAAGGGATTCGAATCTGGAAATGTAGTCCATATGCTTGAAATTAACGGAAAAGATCTTGTTTGGGCAGTTTTGCGGAGTATTTTTCGCGCAGTTCGCGGAACAGTTCCCTGGTGTACCGGGCCTGTGCAGGGCCTCTCCAGGAACTGGTGTTAGAGATGAAGATCCAGCACTCCCCGTCGGGATAGCGGTGGACCAGGGCGCTTGTGCCTGAGAAGGTTCCGGTACGGTCCCATCCCTTGTCCGGCGCTGTGTCGTTCCAGCCAAGGGAGAAGGTGTCTGGGTCAAAGTACTCGATCATATCTCCCAGGCTGTCTTCGGTAATAATGTCCTGGAGGCGCGGATCGCCGTCGATGGTTGCCACGAACCGGGCAAGTTCGGCTGATGATGCTGTCCATGCGCCTGCACCGGAGAGAGCGTGGATGTCATTCCCGCCGTAGCAGCGCACCACATATTCCCCGCTGTTGTCGTATTTGGGGATCAACGGTTCATTTGACGGGACGAAATAGCAGGTTTCGTTGGGCCTGCGGTCGCTGCGGAGGTTGCCTGCGATGTGGAAATCATAGCAGCCTGCCGGCCTGAGGACGTTCTCCTGGATGAAGTCTTCGTAAGACTGTCCGGAAACTTTCTCGATTATGAGTGAGAGAATCAGGTAGCCGAAATTGGAGTAGCTCTGGGAGGTGCCCGGCAGGAAATCCAGCGGCCGGCCCAGGACTATCTTCATCAGGGTCCTGCTGTCAGGCGGGGATTTCAACCTGTTCTGGACTATTATGTCCTTTGTGGTGAACATCGGGTCGCCTCTCCTGGTTGTGAATCCTCCCTTGTGGCGAAGGAGGTCTTCTACTGTGATCCTGAAATAGTTCCGGTCCTTGATAGCGGCAGTGTACAGGCTGTCGGACAGGATCCCTTCCGGCCCGAAGACAGTGTCGCTGAGCTTCAGGCTGTCCCTGTCGCACAGGACCATGATCCCGGTCGCTGTAATCAGTTTGCTGACGGATGCCAGGCGGAGGATATGTCCCGGGGTCATGGCAATCCCGTTGCCGGCCTCGCCGTATCCCTTGGAAAAGAGGAGGGAATCATTCCTTGAAACCGAGACCTGAGCCCCCTGGAACTGCCATTCCCTCATGAAATTGGTGATGTCCCTGTCCATCGGGAGTATCTCGGGGGTCTCCGACATGTCATTGTCCAGGGTCTTGTTCAGCTCCTTTGTCGGGAAGGTGCCCGAAAGCGGACGCAGTTCGCGGCCCTCATCTTTGGAGAATGAGGACAGCAGGCATATGCTTGCTGCCAGGGCGGCTATCGAGGTCATTATGCCGGCGATTGATCCCACTGTGTCCTTTATCATTTGTTGCCCTCCATCCTGGCTGCGAAATCAATTATCATCCTGGCAGTCCCTTCAATACCCAGCTTGGAGGAATCGACGCACAGGTCGTAGTTGGAAGCCACTCCCCAGTTGCCGAAAGTGAAATAATTGTAATAAGTCTCCCTGGTACGCTCCTGCTTCGCTATGAAGGATCCGGCGTCTTCAGGACTGATGCCGTCACGCTCGCAGACCCTCTTTATCCTGTCCTCCAAGGGAGCCGTGATGAACACCGAGAGCCTTGCCATGTCCCTGAGGACATAGTCGGCGCACCGTCCCACGAAGACTGCAGGACCTTTCTTCGCGATGCCTCTGATGACCTCGCTCTGCATCTTGAACAACTCATTGTCGCTGATGTAGTTCTCCATTACCGGGATGTTGCCGGCTGAAGGTGCGAAGAAGTTGGACAGGGAGAAGAGGCTTCGTTTTTCATCGCTCTTGAGGAAGAGCTCTTTGCTGAATCCGCTTTCCTCAGCGGCCTTGGCGATAAGTTCCCGGTCATATACGCATATGCCGAGTTCCTTGCCAATGGCTGCGGCCACATGCCGTCCGCCGCTGCCGTACTGCCTGCCTATCACGAAATTCATTATTTTTTCCATAGTCGGTGATTATCAGATTGTACTGCCAAGTATCCTGGGGTCGTCCCCGTCATTCATCGTCTTCAGTTTGCGCAGTAGCGGGACCAGGAGGATGAGAGTCAGGGTGAAGGCCATCAGGTCAGAGACGGGGTAAGAGTACCATATGCCGTTGATCCCCATCATCTTGGGAAGGAACCATACGAGCGGCACGAGGAAGAGGAGTTGCCTGGAAAGGGATAGGAGGATGGATTTGCTGACCATTCCAAGGCTCTGGAAGAAATTCGTGGAAACCATCTGGAATCCCACGACGGGAAATATTATGTTCATCATACGCATCCCTTTTTCTGAGATTGCGATGAGTTCCTTGTCGTTGGTGAACATCCTGACCGCCAGGCCGGGAGTAGCTTCGGAAAGGATCCAGCCTATGAAGCTGACCAGTGTCGCCCAGGCCACCGTCTGGATATAGACCTCCCTGACCCTGGAGTAATTCCTCGCTCCGTAATTGTAGCCAGCGATAGGCTGCATCCCATGGTTGAGGCCCGCCACGATCATGATGAACAGGAATGTGAAGCGGCTGATTATTCCAAATGCTCCAAGCGAGAGGTCGCCTCCGTAGCGTCTGAGCTGCTGGTTGATGAAGAGGGCGACAATGCAGGAGGCGGAGTTCATGAGGAAGGGCCCCAGCCCGATTGCGAGGGAGTCCTTGGCCACCCTCCAGTCCAGTCCGAAGATCCCTTTCGGGAAATGTATGAACCTTTCGCGGTTCATGAACCATCTCCAGGTCCATCCGAGGGCCACGATCTGGCACAGCACCGTAGCAATCGCAGCACCCTTGATTCCGAGGTGCAGGCCATATATGAAAATGGGGTCGAGGATGGTGTTGGAGACTACTGTGAATATGGTAAGGTTCATGGAGAGCCTAGGGTGCCCTGCCGAACGGATCATGCTGTTCAGTCCGAAGTACAGGTGGGTGAACACATTCCCCAGCAGGATTATGAACATATAATCCCTGGCATATGGAAGGGTGTTCTCGCTGGCTCCGAAAAAGTAGAGGATCGGGTCGAGGAAGGGGAGTGTCACCGCGGTGAACAGCAGGCCCAGGATGACATTGAGAGTCACCTCGTTTGAAAGGACCTTGTTCGCGACAGCGTAATTCTTCTGCCCGAGGAGGACTGAGAGGATAGTGGATGCGCCGATCCCTACCAGGGTGCCCAGGGCAGCTGCCAGGTTCATCAGGGGGGAGCATATGGCTAGCGCGGAGATGGCATATGAACCGACGTGGGGGATGTGCCCGATGTAGATGCTGTCCACCATATTGTACAAAGAAGACGCAGTCATGGCGATGATGCCAGGAACTGCGTATTCTTTGATCAGGGTGCTTATTTTCTTAGACCCCAGTTCTGATGGTGCCACTCGGGAATCCTGCATGTCCTATGGTTTTGGAACTACTTGGATGTCAAAGCGTAGCGGGGAATATGGAGGGATAGACTTTCCACTTCCGGTGTAGTCGTATCCCAACTCATGGTAGAAGGCGCAGGTGCCCTCTTCAAAGGCCTTCATCTTCGACAGGCAGTAGGCGAAACCTGTGATGACATTCGAAGCGGATGAGCCTCCTATGTCTGCCATTGTGATGGATCTGTAGTCCGAGTTTTTGCGTATAATCTTGGGCTCGTAGTTGCCCTTGGAGGAGTAGATGTCGTAGAACTTGGCCGTGTCGGCTATGTTGGTGTCGAATACGGTTCCGTCCAGGAGCCTGCCGATGTAGTTGATGTAGAACGTTGTGTCGTTGGGCATCTCCCTTGAACTCGACGGGGCCTTGGTCTGGAGATAATAGAATCCGTATTTTGTGGAGTCCACTCCTTCCATGTTCCTGGCAACATATCTTTTCAGGGAATCGAGAAGGTATTTGTCGAGGTCTTCCGCCACTGTCTCCATCGAGACGTCATATATGCAGTTGGCGCCCTGTTCTTTGCCGGAGAGGTATTTTTCCGGGTCAGTATAGTAATTGTACGTAATGAGCCAGCCTGGAATGGCGATCTTCCTTTTACCGCCTTCCCTCATGTTCGCCATTGTGTCGAAGAGGCCTGAATAGATTGCGCCCGCAGCATGCATCCATAGCCTCGGGCCATAGTAGTCCGATCTGGAATAGCTGGAGAAGACCTGCTGTGCAGTCTTCCTGTCCGTGGTCGAGGTGACGTTCCCGTCCAGGTCGCGGATGGTGTAGTTTACGGAGGCGAAGGGATAGACGATGGAGAACGGCCTTCCTGTCCCCGGGGTGTCAGACAGGATGTAAGCGCCCAGCGGACTCTTTATGGCATTGGGGTAGTGAGTGGAAACCCATGCCTCGAAGTACTTAACGTCATTCTCGTAATCCTTCGTGTTCTCTGTCTTCTCACAGCCGCAGGCCAGCAGGGCCACGATCGCGGCAAGGATGGTTGCCTTTATGGATATCTTTTTCATTTTCATTCGTCTAAGCTGAGGACCCACACGTAGTAGGCCAGAGCAGAATTTGCAGGAATCGTGCCGATTTTTCTTTTTCCGAAGCCGTATTTTCCGGGAATGAGGATAAGGCACTCTTCACCGGCCTTAACCCCTTCCAATCCGCGCTTTAGTCCATCTACCAGTTCGTCTGAACCCATGTCTATCTGGACCGGTTCATAGAGTCCTTCACCGGAAAGGCTCCAGCCGGCGTCCTGTGCCGTGGCTTCGTGGTTGGTGGCGAAGAGGGAATTCTTGGAGATTCCTCCGCTGAAGGCGTATCCGGCGTAGTTGACCGTCAATTTCCCCTTGGAAGAGAGGGAGTCGAGCCCTGTTCCTTCCTGGACAACCAGGCGTACGACTTTGTTCTTGTATATGACCTTTGTGTCGGGATTGGCGTTGAGGAAAGAGGTGACATATGAGTCGATTGCCTTTTCCTGGTTGGCGAAAATAGTGTCAGTGTCTTTCTCGCATGAGACGAGAAGTACCACCGCGGCCAGGAGGCATATGTAAGCATATGTCAGGGCTCTTTTCATTTTCCGCAGAGGAATTCGTGGGTTATCTTTTCAATGTAGGCGGCGGCGTCCCCTTTCGAGCATATGTCCGGAGCCTGTCCGTCCCTTTCCTTGAACCAGAGCTTCCCTCCGGCCGCATTGGGATGGCCTCCGCCGTGGAAGTACTTCACAGCCATGTCGCTGGCCATGATGTGCCTCCTGGAACGTATGGAAATCCTGAAGTACCCGTTGTCTTCATGGAGGAATATGCTCATGCAGACCTTGCGGATCCCCAGGGGGATGTTCACGAATCCGTCAGTCTCTCCTTCCAGTACATCGAAGAGCCTGTCCGTCTCTTTGTCGAGGATAATGTATGCGACCCCGTCGGGGGTGATCTTCATTATCTTGTCCAGGAGGAATCCCTGAAGGCGGTAGCGGTTCTCACGGTAATTGTTGTAGATATTCTCCAGAATCGAGTCCCTGTCCACTCCGGCGGCAATCAGTTCCGATGCCATCCTGAGGGTCCGGGGGAAGACAGAGTTTGCGAAATTGTTAGTGTCCGTGGTCATCCCGGACATCAGTGCCCTGGCAGTGGCTGCGGGCAGTTTGGCCGGGTCAGACTGGATCTGGGGCTGTTCGAGAAGGAGATAATACAGCTCTTCGCAGGTGGAGGAGACGACATCGGACGAGAAAATGATGTCGAACTCGTCTGTGTGCGGATCCAGATGGTGGTCTATAAGGACTTTGAAGGCTCCGGCGGAGCGCATTGTCTGTTCAAGTTCCGCGGTCCGGTCGAACGAGTTGCCGTCGAGCATGAATATCATGTCGGCCTGGGCGACTGCCTCATATGCGGCTTCAGGATTCTCGGAGGCGACGATTATGTTTTCGCCTTCCCACAGGAAGGAAAGGTTTTCCGGAAGGGTGTCGGGAAGGATTACCGTCGCGGATTTTCCGCATGTTTCCGTCAGGAAATGCTTTAATCCTAAGCAACTTCCTATCGCATCCCCGTCCGGGTGCGTATGTGCTGTTATGACATTACGCCCTGACGAGGCGATTTTTTCGTGCAGAATCTGAAAATCTCCATTCATTTCAGTTGCAAATTTACAAAATTATATTGCATTTGATAAATCAATTTCATAACTTTGTCCGGATAAATGCCTGTAATAGGATAATTAGTAAATACACAAAATAATGAACGGTATTGTAAAAAAGCTTCTTTGCTACCTTATCCTTCCTCTTCTGATCGTCCTTCTCGGATGGCTCATCGTGAAAAGTGTCATGAAGCCTGTTGAATTCAACAAGCAGAAAGCTGCCCGTGAGCAGGTTGGTATTCAGCGTCTCAAAGACATCCGTGATCTTCAGGTCGCTTTCAACAGTGTCAACGGTCATTTCGCTTCCACCCTTGATTCCCTCAAGGATTTCTACAAGAAGGGCGAGATGTCTGTTACCATGCAGGTCGGCTCCAGGGATGACTCCCTCGCCATGGCCCACACTGATGCTGTCAAGAAGACCTATCGCAAAGTCAATGAGCAGGAGCTTAACCAGATCCTGTACAAGCTTTATCAGCAGGGTGACAAGAACCTCGTGTTCTCCGTGACAAGCAAGATCCCGGTCCGCGATACTCTGTTCAACGGCCGTACCAATTTCAGCGTAGATTCTCTCGATGTCGTGCCGTTCTCCGGTGGTGACAAGATCGAGATGTCATCTATCGTGAAGACTGTCTCAGGTGTCGCTGTTCCTCTGTTCGAGGCCAAGATGCCTTACAAGCAGCTTCTCAAGGGACTCGACAACCAGCTCCGCATCAACCTCGATGCAGAGAGGAGGGAGTCCGACAGGTATGAAGGCCTGCAGGTCGGCAGCATTACCTCGCCGAACAACAACGCAGGTAACTGGGAGTAGCATTGGAGTCTAAAGTTCCATCCAGAATATCCATTCAGGTTTCCTTGAGTGGATATTCTTTTTGTCTTTCCGGTCCCGAGGGGCAGAAGAAGTCTGCCTGGATGGGGCCGGACCGGATGTTCTCTACACCGGAGTTCCAGATGCGGTATGACACTGTGGAGATTGCCTTGTTTACTCCTAAGTGCACCCTGGTTCCGGAGAGCTTTTTCGATGAGGCTTCGGCCAGGGATACCCTCGGAGCTGTCTGCGGACTGAAGGCTTCAGACCGGATCTCATCTGTGCAGGTGCCTCAGTTCGGGGCGGTCATGGTCTTTTCGGATTCCGTTGAGGATTCCCTTTCAGATGCCATTTCCAAGACTGTTCTCTCGACTGACGGGAGCCAGGCCAGGCCTCTGCCGGAACTCTGGTATGTCCTCAGGGCCGTGCCTGAATGCGAAGAGTATAACAAGATAGTCGCATCCTATCGGGACGGATTGCTGTGCCTTGCTGTCGCACAGGGACGCAGCCTGCTGCTGGCCAATTGTTTCCAGGCTCCGGACTTTACTTCAGCCGAGTATTTCATCTTCCTGGCCATGAAGAAGCTGCAGCTTAATCCCGAGGTTTCGACCATATGCTTCAGGACTCCTCTGTCCCATGATGAGGAGATGTCCCTGTACCGTTATTTCAAGTCGGTGGAGGTAATATGAGGATTATAGGTGGACGGCTGAAAGGACGTTCCGTCGAACCTCCTGTCGGATATGCGGCCCGGCCTACTACGGATTTCGCGCGCGAGGGGCTGTTCAATGTGCTTAACAATGAGTATGAATTCGAGGACCTCAAGGTGCTCGATCTTTTCGGCGGCACAGGTGCAGTCTCGTTCGAGTTCGCTTCCAGGGGGGCTGAGAATGTCTGGTGCGTGGAGATGTCCAGGGAGAATGCGGCGTTTATCCGCCGCGAGGCTTCCCGCCTGGGCCTTCGGAATGTGACAGTCGTTCACGACAATGTCTTCGATTTCCTTCCCAGATGCCGTCAGCGCTTTGACATTGCTTTCGCGGACCCGCCATATGCTTTGGACGGGCTTGAGACTATCCCGGATAAAGTCCTGGGGCACGGGCTTCTGGTGCCCGGCAATTATTTTATCCTGGAGCACGGTGGCAGTCATTCATTCTCATCGCATCCCTGTTTTGTCAAAGAGAAGGTTTACGGCAAGGTGCACTTCACCTTTTTTGAAGAAAAATTTGCAAATTCGGCCGAATAGCGATACCTTTGCACTCCTTTCTGATCCGTTAGCTCAGTAGGTAGAGCACAACACTTTTAATGTTGGGGTCTCGGGTTCGAGCCCCGAACGGATCACAGAAAGACAAGAGGCTACCCATTCCGGGCAGCCTCTTTTTTATTGGGATGTGCGCGGGGTGCGGGGGTGCACAAGCCCCCCCGCACCCCTCGCACATCCCAATCACAT
>JAFRXO010000037.1 GCA_017443465.1 Bacteroidales bacterium | reverse complement strand
CGATGTCGAATGTCACCTCGATCTGGGGTATTCCCCTCGGAGCCGGAGCGATACCGTCAAGATGGAAGATACCGATCTGCTTGTTGTCCTTAGCCATCGGACGCTCGCCCTGGAGGACCCTGATCTCAACAGAAGGCTGGTTGTCCGCAGCAGTGGAGAAGATCTGGGACTTGCGGGTCGGGATCGTAGTGTTGGACTCGATAAGCTTAGTCATAACTCCGCCGAGAGTCTCGATTCCAAGGGCAAGAGGAGTGACATCCAGAAGGAGGACATCCTTGACATCTCCTGCGAGGACACCGCCCTGGATGGAAGCACCTATGGCGACTACCTCATCCGGATTCACGCTCCTGTTGGGCTCCTTGCCGAAGAAATTCTTCACGATTTCCTGGATCTTGGGGATCCTGGTGGAACCACCGACCAGAAGGACCTCATCGATGTCCGACGGACTGAGATGAGCATCGGCGAGTGCCTGACGGCAGGGCTCGATGGTCTTCTGGAAGAGGGCGTCGCAAAGCTGCTCGAACTTGGCCCTGGAAAGGGTCTTCACGAGGTGCTTCGGAATACCGTCGACGGGCATTATGTACGGGAGGTTGATCTCTGTCGAGCTCTGGTTAGAGAGTTCGATCTTTGCCTTCTCGGCAGCCTCCTTGAGCCTCTGGAGAGCCATGGGGTCCTTGCGGAGGTCGATGCCGCCGTTCTCTGAAGCGAACTCGCCGGCAAGCCAGTCGATTACAACCTGGTCGAAATCGTCTCCGCCGAGATGGGTGTCACCATTGGTAGCCTTCACCTCGAACACACCTCCGCCAAGTTCCAGGATGGAAATATCGAATGTGCCGCCGCCAAGGTCATAGACAGCGACCTTCATGTCCTTGTTCTTCTTGTCCAGGCCATATGCCAATGCAGCCGCGGTAGGCTCATTGATGATCCTCTTGACATCCAGTCCGGCGATCTTGCCGGCCTCTTTCGTAGCCTGACGCTGTGAATCGGAGAAATAGGCGGGGACGGTGATGACGGCCTCTGTTACGCTCTGGCGCAGATAATCTTCCGCTGTCTTCTTCATCTTCTGGAGAATCATTGCCGAAATCTCCTGAGGAGAATAGAGCCTGCCATTGATATCCACACGCGGGGTATTGTTGTCACCTCTTTCTACCTTGTAAGGAACCCTGGCGACTTCCTTGTTCACCTGGTCATAGGTCTCACCCATGAACCTCTTGATGGAGAAGACAGTATTGTGAGGGTTCGTTATAGCCTGGCGCTTTGCCGGATTTCCGATCTTCCTTTCTCCCCCGTCAGTGAAAGCCACTACGGAAGGAGTCGTACGTTCACCTTCATTATTGATGATGACGGTCGGCTGGTTGCCTTCCATCACGGCCACACATGAATTGGTGGTACCAAGGTCAATTCCTATTATTTTTCCCATATATCTGATATTTTTATGTTATTCCGTCCCCTGGTTTATCCAATGCCGTGCCAATGGCTTTTTATGACAATTTGTCAGTGGAGCATATCGCCGGAAATGACTACATTTGCATTATGACTTACCGAAAACTGACAGAAGAGGAACGCCTGGACCTCGAATCACGCATCCTGTACGAAGACAACCATCTCCTCATAGTGAACAAAGCACCGGGAGAGATTATCCAGGGCGACAAGACCGGGGACGAAACCCTCGGCGGGAAGTACCAGGCCTTCATCGCAGAAAGGGACGGAAAACCGGGACAGGTATTCATGGGAGTCCCTCACAGGCTTGACCGGCCGGTAAGCGGCGCCGTCATCCTTGCGAAGACCTCCAAGGCACTTGAAAGACTTACTGCAATGTTCCGTGAAGGAACGGTCCGGAAGACCTACTGGGCCCTGTGCTGCGAAACGCCTCCCTCCCCTTCCGGAGAATTGGAGAACTGGCTCCTTCGGAACGAAAAACTCAACAAGTCCTTCATAGTGAAAAACGGCTCGGACAAGAACGCGAAACTTGCCAGGCTCAGGTACAGGTACATCGGGGACACGGACAGATACCACCTCCTGGAAGTCGAGCTCCTCACAGGAAGGCATCATCAGATCCGCTGCCAGTTGGCCGGGATCGGCTGCCACATCAAAGGGGACCTGAAGTACGGCGCACCGCGTTCAAATCCCGACGGAGGCATATGCCTCCACTCCCGGAACATATGCTTCATCCATCCTGTCAAGAAAACCGGGATCGACATCACCGCCCCTGTCCCCGCATCCTGGAAAGGGATGGGAGCTTTCATATGATTACACTTTCCCGTGCCTGCATTTCCTTATCCACTCATTCGGGGTCATGTTCTCTACAAGCTGGAATGCCATTGAGAATGACACATCGTTGTGGAAGCCGCACATCATAGACACGTCCCCGACACTCAGCCGGGGATCCTTCCTTACCAATTCCTTGGCGTAATCCACCCTGTAACTGTTGACGAAACGGCAGAAATTCATCTGCGACTTCCTGTTCACGGCATTTGAAACAGCCTGCCTGTTGGAATAGACCATGCTCACAAGGTCATTTAGCCTGAACTGCTCGTTGACCCACGGCCTGTCTCTCTCCATGACTTCCAGGATACGGTTGTAAAGGTCCTGTTCCCTCTCCTCTTTGGAAACGGCATTAGGTCTGGCTTCAGGCTTTACAGCCTGCGGAACTTCCCGGACATCCTGCTTGCGCAGGACGCATTCCGTCCCAAGCCCCAGGAAAAACAGCAGAACCGCAACACCCAATATAATATGGAAAGGTCCCTTAATGCATATGCCTGCGATCCAGAATGCAGAAAGACCAGCCCAGACCATTCCGCCCTTGCTGGAAAGGTTCCATCCCCGTTTCCCATACGGGACGGCATCTTCTGACAATGTATCTTCTGAAATAATCCGGACCTGCCCGGCGGGAATCAGCCCTGGGCTCACCAACAAAAAAGCATCCAGGATTGCTGCATATTTTATGAAATCATATAAAGAAAGAGTTCCCCTTGAAAGAAAATCGACTGTTGGCAGAACTAATACGGACAAAACTGGAATAATTTTCTTGACCATGCTTCACAAATCTCTTCACCAAAATTTTGTATCGTTTAACAAAACAAAAATAACACAAAATCCTGCAGAAAAAACTCCTGCAGGACTCTGTAAGCGTTATATTTACGTTTCTTAGGATTATCGGCTCTTTCTTTATCCCTTGATCTTGTCAAACCCCTTTCCGTAAACTCCTGTAACGGAAGATACCGACAGGAATGCATTCGGATCGATTGCCTTGATATATTTAAGCATCACGTTGAGATCGGTCTTGCGGGTAATCACCATGAGCACTTCGGTATTCTCCTTGGTGAACCATCCCCGGCCCTCAAGGACGGTAACGCCCCTGTGCAGCTCTCCCGTTATCGCATCCGCTATCTGCTCATGCTTCTTGGAGAGTACGAACAGAAGGACGGACTGCTTGGAACCCGCAAGATATACATCCAGCACATAGCTGTTGATCGTGACGAGGATAAGACCGTAAACTATAGTGGTGACCTTGTCAGCCCACCCGATGGTTTCACCGCCGGACGTGTAAGAGGGCACTGCCAGCGAAGACAGGATGATGACTACGTCCATCGCAAGGATCATCCTGCCGGGAGAGACATTACGGTACTTGTTCACTATCAGGGCTATGATGTCCGTTCCACCGGTACTGCCTCCCTCGGATATCGCCATGCCGATTCCGGTACCGGCCATGATCCCGCCCATGATGGTGGACATCAGTTTACCGTTGTTCAAGGCAAGGGCCTCTATGATGGTCGGGGGGATCGCTGTCTGGAAGAAGTTGAGCAGGAAGGAGGCCAGCACAATCGCATAGACCGTCTTCCCTCCGAATCCGAAACCAATGAAGAACATGGCCATGGCAAGCAGGATGGCATTCAGGACAAGGTAGGTGAAACCCATCTTGATCCCCGTCGCATACTGGATGATCGAACTGATACCGGTCACACCGCCGCCGACGAGATTGTTGGGTATCAGGAAAATCACCCAGCCGGCAGTGTAGAGCACGATACCCAGGGTTATCAGGGAGTACTCCTTGAAATAAGTCCAGAAATTAGTCTTCAGTGTCGCCATTTTTCTTGGATATGAGATTCAGGTTCATTCCCGTCTTGATCTGGTCGAAGCCCTCGCCGAAGACACTGCTCGCAGGCGAAACCGCGACGAAAGCCTTGGGATCGATGGCCTTGACAGCCTTCGTAATGGTCCGGACCTCGCGTTTGCGGACATATATCATCAGGACATCCCTGTCCTCCTTGGTGTACCAGCCGACGGACTTCACTACGGTCACTCCCCTCTCGAGGTCATTGATGATGAAATCAGCGATCTGTTCGAACTTGGATGAGAAAATCATGACCTGGGCCGTTGATTTCTTTCCGAGGGTCATGAAATCCACCGTGAAGGAGAACGTAATCATCGCAAGGTAACCGTACATCATCTGGCTGAACGTGTGCCCTGGGACCAGGATGATGGATGCGATGATCACAAGATCGGTATAAAGATAGACCTGACCGAGGGAGACCGGCCAGAACTTATTGAAGATCAGGGCAAAAATATCTGTCCCTCCGGTACTTCCGCCACGTCCCAGGATTATGGTGATGCCGACTGCCTCCAGGAAGGCCCCGATAACGGGGACCAGGATCATGTTGTCCACATAGAGGAAATTGCCGGGGAGCGAACGCATATGCGCAAACTCCGGACGGGCAAAGAAATCCAGCATTAACGTGGAAAGGGCAATGCAGAAAATGGTACGGATGCCCATGCCCCTTCCCAGGAGCGCGAATGCCAGGATGAGAAGGATGCCGTTCACTACGGCGAAAGAGTGGGACACCGGGATCCCGGTCGCGAACTGGAGGATAGTGCATGCACCGGTAAGTCCTCCGTCCGCCATGTTATTCGGGATCATGAACCAGTCCCACGCCACGGAATAGAGGAAAGCTCCGAGCGTCATCACGCAGTAGTCCCAGACTGCCCCGAAGATCTTCCTTGAACTCATTTCAGCACTATGTTCACAATCTTCCCGGGAACTACTATGACCTTCACTACGTTCTTGCCCTCGGTCCAGCGCATTGTCTGTTCCATCGCGAGCACCTTATCCTGCACGCCGGCACGGTCCAGGGAGACCGGCAGCTCAGCCGTAAAACGGGTCTTCCCGTTGAAGGACACTGCATATGTGCAACTGTCCTCAACCGTAAGGGCCGCATCATATTCGGGGAATGAAGCATATGCCACGCTTCCCTCATGTCCCAGGTCATGCCAGAGCTCCTCGGCCATATGCGGGGCAAAAGGTGAAAGCAGGATCACGAGAGGCTCGAGGATCGCACGCTTGTGGCATTCTCCGAGTTCTCCGAGAGCGATCATGAACGCACTGACCGTGGTGTTGTACGAGAATGCTTCGATATCAGCTTCTTCCTTGGCAATGAGCTTGTGGAGGGCCTTGAGTTCGGATGCATCCGGGGCGGTGTCCTCAACCAGGAAACGGTCAGCGTCATAGAACAGCCTCCAGAACTTGCGCAGGAACCTGTGGACTCCGTCGATACCCTTGGTATCCCAGGGTTTGGACTGCTCGACCGGTCCGAGGAACATTTCATAGAGCCTGAGGGTGTCAGCCCCGTAGCGGTCGCAGATATCATCCGGGTTCACCACGTTGAACATGGACTTAGACATCTTTTCAACAGCCCAGCCGCATACGTATTCCCCGTTCTCGAGGATGAACTGTGCATCGGCGTAATCCGGCCTCCATGCCTTGAAGCCCTCTATGTCCAGCTTGTCGGCATGTACCAGGTTCACATCGACATGGATCGGGGTTACCTCGTAACCATCCTTCAGGCCGCAGGACACGAAGGTATTCGTCCCAACGATCCTGTACACGAACGACGAACGTCCCTGGATCATTCCCTGGTTGACAAGCTTGCGGAAAGGCTCGTCCTCGCAGACATATCCCAGGTCGTAGAGGAACTTGTTCCAGAAGCGGGAATAGATAAGGTGGCCGGTTGCGTGTTCGGTTCCTCCGACATACAGGTCCACCTGGCGCCAGTAATTGTTGGCGTCCCTGTCCACCAGAGCCTCATCGTCATGAGGATCCATATACCTGAGATAGTAGGCGCTGGAACCGGCGAAACCGGGCATGGTGCTGGTCTCCAGCGGATATCCGTCATATGTCCAGTCAGCGGCACGGGCCAGAGGTGGTTCTCCGGTCTCAGTGGGCTTGAATTCAGTTATTTCCGGAAGTGTCAGTGGAAGGTCCTCAGCAGGCAGCGGTGTCGGGATGCCGTCCTTGTAGTAGATCGGGAAGGGCTCACCCCAGTACCTCTGGCGGGAGAAGATAGCATCACGCAGGCGGTAGTTCACTTTCCTGCGTCCGATGCCATGTTCCTCGACATACTTTATGGCAGCCGGAATAGCTTCCTTTACATCGAGCCCGTTAAGGAATCCTGAATTAGCCATCTTCCCGGACTTGGCATCGAAACTCTCCTGGGAGATGTCGGCGCCTTCGATCACCGGGATTATCGGGAGGTTGAAAGTCTTGGCGAAAACATAGTCGCGGCTGTCATGGGCAGGCACTGCCATGATGGCACCGGTACCATAACCGGCGAGCACATAATCGGATATCCACACCGGGATACGGTCATGTGTGACAGGATTCTCGGCATATGATCCGGTGAAGACTCCGGTAGCCGTCTTGGTCTGGGCGATGCGCTCACGCTCGGTCTTCTTCTTGGCGGCGGCAAGGTACTCTTCTACAGCCTTTTTCTGTGAAGGTGACGTAAGCCTGGCGACCCACTCGCTCTCAGGAGAAAGGACCATGAAGGTAACTCCGAAGATTGTGTCGGCACGGGTGGTGAATATCTCTAGGTCATACTGCTTTCCGCCGTTGGCAACCCTGAAATGCATCTCCGCACCTTCGGAGCGGCCGATCCAGTTGCGCTGCATCTCTTTCAGCGAATCGCTCCAGTCAAGGTCATCGAGGGAATCCAGGAGCCTCTGGGCATATGCGGAGATACGCAACTGCCACTGTTTCATTTTCTTCTGCTCTACCGGGAACCCTCCACGGACCGAAAGTCCGTCCTTGACTTCGTCATTGGCCAGGACGGTTCCGAGCTGAGGACACCAGTTCACGAAAGAGTCACCCTGGTAGGCTATACGGTAGTTCATCAGGATGTCAGACTTGCGTTTCGGAGAGAACTTCTTCCACTCCTCGGCTGTAAAATGCATCTCCTCCCCGCATGCGGCCTTCACTCCTGCCGTGCCGTTCTGCTCGAAAGCAGCCACCAGTTCGGCGATGGGACGGGCCTTTCCCATTTCCAGGGAGTACCAGCTCTTGAACATCTTGACAAATGTCCACTGGGTCCATTTATAGTATGCCGGATCACATGTCCTGACTTCCCTGTCCCAATCATATGAAAAGCCGATCCTGTCCATCTGGGAACGGTAACGGTCGATGTTCGCGGATGTAGTCTTCTCCGGATGCTGTCCGGTCTGGATGGCATATTGCTCTGCAGGAAGGCCGAAGGCGTCATATCCCATGGGATGCAGGACATTGAAGCCCTTGAGCCTCTTGTAGCGGGAGAAAATGTCGCTGGCGATGTATCCAAGGGGATGGCCTACATGAAGGCCGGCTCCCGAAGGATACGGGAACATGTCCAGAACATAGTATTTAGGCTTTGGAGAGTCGTTCTCAGCCTTGAATGTCTTGTTTTCCGCCCAGTATTTCTGCCATCTGGCCTCTATACTCCTGAAATCGTAATCCATATGATTGTGTTGATATATTCTGCAAATTTAGCAATAATCCGCCGCATCCCCCAAGATAATCACTTCTTCAGCCCGAAAGAAGCCTTCTTCTGAAGCCGGAACTCGACATATAGTGACATTTCCGTCTTGACTTTCTGGCCGCGGACCCTTCCGGGCTTCCAGTCAGGAGAGGCGGCAACCACCCGGACAGCCTCTGCGTCGAGCAGGTCGTCCACTCCCCTGAGGACCTTGACGTCGGTCACCTTCCCCCTTTCGTCAATGATGAAATCTACCAGGACACGCCCCTGGCGGCCGTTCTCAACAGCCTCATGTGGATATTTCATATACTGATAGACCCAGCGCTTGAGGAAGACCGAGGGATCGGAACTGCCCATGAAAGTAGGCCTGATGTCGCAGTCATAGTAAGCAACGACGTCCAAGTTGCTTCTGTTCTTCTTCCGCATCAGGTCGGAAGGATTGAAGACCGGAGCGGCCCCGTTTGCCAGGGACAGGGTGTAGCTGTAGATATACTCCAGTTCCCTCTCCATGTATTCGTAATCTATTACCGACTCCGTGTCCCTTTCTGTGCCCTTCTCCGGGAAATTGCCGGTTGTGAACATTATCGAGGGGATTTCCTTGTCATAGAACATCCTGTGGTCCGAAGGGAAAGGTTCCGCAGCGGTCAAAGTCGGGAAGACCGGCTGGAGGGTGCTCTTCTGCCTGTCCAGGATGTTGTTCATGTCGGCATTCGAACAGGTATATGCATAAAAGCCCTTGTTCCCGGTTCCCAGGATATCCAGGTTTATCATGGCATCGATATTATCCACATCCTTGAAAGAGCGGTTCAGGAAATACCATGCCCCTGCATTCCCCTGCATCGAGGCTCCGAAACCGAGAAGGAGGACGGAGCGCTTGAGAAGCGCCTCGTTGGTTTTGAGCATCCGTCCGAGTTCCAGAAGCATAGCCATTCCGGAAGCATTGGAATTCGCCCCGGGGAATATCCTGGTGACATCCTGGCCATCCACTTTGATAACCTGGGGAGGGATGTTGTCCATCCTGGCCGCGATGACTATATACTTGTCCTTCATGGTCTTGTCATGCCCCGGGATGAATGCCGTCACGTTAAGGGATGTCAGTGTGTCCCCGTTTTCCTGGCGGATTCCGAAGACTCCGCCATCCTCAGAAGGAAGGATGTCCAGACCATAGCCCGAGAAGACGTTCTCGAGGTATGACGCTGCTTCTCTCTCTCCATCTGTCCCTGCACCGCGGCCTTCCAGGGCCATGGCGGAGAGGGAGCGGATGTGCTCCTTGAAGGATGAAACCGTCTCGCTGTCGTACAGCGCCTCATATGAAGAACCGCCCCTGTACTGAGCATATGCAGGTACAAGGGCAAGGACCGACAGGATCACTGCCGCAAAGATACTTTTGCCCATTTTATTCATTTACCAATATCCAGGCATCCTTAGGGCAAAAATCCTGCCCTTGTATCTTCCGGAGAGATTCATACACCTGGGCAAGCGTAGAACTGGGACATATGCCTACCGCATTGTATCCGTTCCTGAAGCTTATGATTGCAGCTTCCTGGCCAGATTCTTTCAATTTCGCGGCCTTCTTCTCGGCATTGGCCTTTTCCATGAATGCGCCCACTATGATATAGTACTTCGCGGGAAGTTCAGAGACTTTCAGTCCTCCCAGTTTGGAAGGATTGAGCATGGTTTCGTTCCTGGACTTCAGGGAGTCGATTACCGCCAGGGAGTCAGCGATCTGTTTCTCGGCTTTCCTGAGGGAATCGAGCCTCGCCTGGTGGGCAGCCTCTTCCGCGGCTATCTCAGCCCGCTTGATCTCGATCTCGGCCGAGGTCGGACGACCTGCAAGAGCCCGCAGGAAATCGCACCCGCCGGCCAGGCAGAGTACAAGGGCAAGAGAGCTTATGCAGAGTAATATCCTTTTCATATGTCTTTTTGGCATTTATGTGCAAATTTACTCATTTTTGCGGTATATTTGCGAATAGATGAGACTGAAGTTCTACATATTGTTCCTGCTCGCCTGCTGCAGTGCTTCGGCGCAGACTACCATCAGGACTTACCTGCCGCGCCCACGCACATATTATGTAGAACCGGACACAGTGGAAATGGTCTTCATCGGGGACGTGATGATGCACGCCAGGCAGCTCGAATATGACTACACTGACTTCCTGGAGCCGCTGAGGCCCCTCCTTTCGCAGGCTGACATCGCGGTTGCGAACATGGAGTTCACCCTAGCCGGGAAACCCTATTCCGGCTATCCAGCATTCTCAGCGCCGGACGGATATGCAACATATGTAAAAGACCTCGGGGTGGATGTCTTCCTCACTGCCAACAACCACATTACGGACAAAGGGGAAAACGGCCTGCGGAGGACTCTGCAGATATATGATTCGCTCCGCGTCAGGCACACCGGTACAGGCCTGGAAGAGAGGACTTTCCACCGGGACAACCCCCTTATGCTCTATTGCAAGGGACTGCGCATCGCACTTGTGAACTTCACATATGGGACAAACACGCAGACCTCATATGAATGGCCGTCCGTCTCGCTTATGGACAAGGACGAAGTCTCGCGGCAGGTAAGCCGTGCGAGGGAACTCGGGGCCGACATAGTTATCGCCGTCCCGCACTGGGGGACGGAATACTCCCTCAGACACTCCCGGGAGCAGGAGCTCTGGGCTCAATGGCTCGAGGAAAAAGGGGTCGATGCGATAATCGGGGCGCATCCCCATGTAGTCCAGGACACCACCTCGATCGGAGCCGTCCCGGTCATATATTCTATGGGGAACGCGGTTTCAAACATGAGCGCTGAGAACACCAGGCTGGAGCTCGCGGTCACCTTGAAAATAGCGGTCGACCGGCACCGCCGGGCCCGGGTCCTCACCCCGGAACTCACCTTCCTGTGGTGTACGCTGCCGGGGAAACTGACTGACGGCTACCAGACCATCCCCGTCAAGAAATATCTGGGACACAGGGAGATGTGGATATCTCCTTCAGACTATGACAACATGGTGACTACTTACAGAAGGGTAAGGACGGTCACAGGAATACAAGACTGATAACTGATATATATGAAGAAAACCATCAGACTGGAAGGCATCGAACCTATTGAACTCTACGGGCCAGGCAACCGCGTACTGGAAGAATTCTGCTCTTATTTCCCCTCTCTCAAGGTAGTGGCGCGGGGAGACGAACTGATCCTGGAAGGCGGACAGAGCCTGATCGAGGAGTTCTCCATCCGCCTCGGTGAACTGATAGAAGTAAAGAAGCACAAACTGAGCCTGACTACATATGACGTGGCCGATATATTCGACGGGGAAAGCGACAGGGGGAAGTTCCTCCACAGCGGAGACGCCGTCATAGTGCACTCCACTGACGGGAAGCCTATCAGGGCGAGGAACGCCACTCAGCAGAAGATGGTCAAGGCCTATTTCAAGGACGACCTGATCTTCGCCGTGGGGCCGGCCGGAACCGGAAAGACCTACATAGCCATCGCCCTTGCTGTCCGCGCACTTAAGAACCGGGAAATCAAGCGAATAATCCTGACCCGTCCTGCCGTTGAAGCCGGAGAGAGGCTGGGATTCCTGCCGGGAGACCTGAAGGACAAGCTGGATCCCTATCTCCAGCCCCTGTATGATGCCCTGGGCGACATGATTCCGGCTAAGAAACTTCAGGATTTCATGAGCGAGGGAACCATACAGATCGCTCCGCTTGCATATATGCGTGGACGCACCCTGGACAGGGCATGCGTCATCCTGGACGAAGCCCAGAACACCAACATCGGACAGTTGAAAATGTTCCTGACCCGAATGGGCACCAACGCCAAATTCATAGTCACCGGAGATGCCACCCAGATAGACCTCCCCCACCGCAGCGACTCAGGCTTGCTCAAGGGCATTGAACTGGTCAAGGGCATAAAAGGAATTTCCACTATCTTCTTCTCGAACGAGGACATCGTGCGACATCCTCTCGTGAACAAGATAGTGAAAGCATTCGATTCCGCACAGGATGCGGATGGAGGGTCAGATACCCGCTGACAGGCCTTTAAGGTCTTCGTAGAAGGCTGCAGAGGTGGACTGGACATATGGCATGAGCCACAGGTAGCCGACTCCCAGCGTAATCACCGAAAGGATCGCCCATCCGATGAAACTCAGGCAAAGCCAGAAATAGTCCAGCTTGTGGCCTTTCATCATCAGCCTGCTCTTCCTGAAAGTCTGGAACAGGGAGAGTTCGGGTTCTTCGTCCAGGATGTAAGGGATCATCGAATATGCGAACGCCCATATGACCCCGGGAATCACCAACAGCGCAAATCCCGCAGCCACGATGATTCCGTAGAGGACAAAGCCGAGGAGTTTGTGGAAATAATCCCTGAAACCCTCACGGAACATATTCGCAGTCAGCCGGTTGTCTCCACTCTCGACCAGCAGCCTGAACGTATTGTAGATTCCTGTCGAGAGGGCTGGAAGGATCAGGAACATCAGAAGGGAGGCAGGCAGGCCCCATATATACGGAAGACTTGACCTGAAGAGAATGGGGAACGGTGACGACACCATTATAGGATATGCCGCCAGGGCAGTCACTACCGCAAGGTAAACGACGGTACAAAGAACTGCCTCGGCCCAATTGCCCTTGAGGGCGGCCAAGGCAGTATCCTTGTATTCGGAATTGGATTTCATTCCGAAAAGATTATTCAGGCTTGCCGGTCTCGACTACTTTAGCATATTTCTCATATGCGTTCTTGTAGGAAGCGTCCTCGTCACGGAAACGATAGTTGGCGTTCTTGAGGTACTCGGCAACACTGACCTTGATCTTCTCATCAGAAGTCAGGTTGTAGGCGTTCTCGAAGACCGGGATGCACTTCTTGAGTGCGACCTCGAAGTCTTTGACGAGAGCCATGTACTTGGCATCGTCGAGCTCAGCCTGAGCCTTCTCCTGGATGTCGAGAGCCTTGTTGTAGTAGAGGATGCCCTCACCGATGTAACCGAATGCATATTTCGGATCGACAGTGGCGCATTTCTCATATGCAGCAACAGCAGCTTCCTCGTTGCCGAGCTTAGCCTGGGTGTTGCCCTCTACATAGTACAGGGATGCATTGGTGGGCTCATTGGCCTGTGCCTGGTGGATGAGTTCGAAGAGACGGTTGGTATCCTGGCCGGTGCTTACATAATAGTTGATAAGACCGATGAGGATGCTCTGGCTCTGCGGATAAGCTTTGAAACCAGCCTCCAGCCACTTCTTCTGTCCTTCGGAATCATTCTGCCTCTGGGCGATGTCGGCAAGCTTGGCATATGTTTCGCCATCCTCTCCGAGATAACCCAGCTCAGCGCACTTCTCGAAATAAGGCTTAGCCATTTCGAACTCGCTGCCCCACCATGCGGTGAAACCTGCATTGTAAAGGGCGCTGGTGTCGATCTGGGAAACAGGAGCTGTAGCCTTGGCCTCGGCAGCCTTGGCAAAGAGCTTGCTGGCGCCTGCGCCGTCACCGAGGGAATACTTGTTGTAAGCCTCGTCAACATATTTCTTGTTGATGTCGTTGATGGCTGTCGTAACTTCCTTCACCTTCTTGGGGTCGAGCTCGAAAGCCTTCTTGTAAGCATCAAGTGCTTTCTCAAGTCCGTTCTCGACGACCGGCTTGGTCACGTTGATGATGGCAAGCTTTCCGTCAGGATTGAAGTAGAGTTCCTTGTTGGCATAGACTTCCTTGGTGAGCTGCTGGCCGAGGATGGTTACATTCTCGGTGGAAGAGGGCTTCTCATCACCCATGATGAGCTTGAGGTCCTGCTTGGTAGCACCGGTCCAAAGGTCTCCTGCAGGTGCGCTATAGGCGTTGATGTAGCTCTGTCCCAGAGTAAGCCATGTGGCGGCCTTGGTCGCTTTCTTGGCATTCTGGGCCGCTTCCTGGGCAACCTCGAGGGCCTTGGTTGCTGAAGCGACATTCTTGTTCTGTCCGCTGGCAAACGTCACCGACGCAAGAATTGCAAGCGCTGTCATTAATTTCTTCATGATAATGATCGTTTAGTTGTTTGTATCTTCTATTTCAGTATTAATGTTTTCGTCTTTGACTGCCTCCTCGCTCTTCTCTACAACCGAAACGGCAGTGATCGAATCTCCTTCCCTGATATTTATCAGCTTCACTCCCTGCGTAGCCCTTCCTGCAACGTGGATGTCTTCTACCGGCATCCTGATCGTTATGCCCGAGCGGTTGATTATCATCAGGTCGTTCGCCTCTGTCACATTCTTCATCGCTACGAGCTTTCCGGTCTTGGGAGTAATGGCTATGGTCTTGACTCCCTTGCCTCCCCTTGCCGTGATCCTGTACTCTTCAAACTCGCTCCGCTTCCCGATACCATTCTCACTTACTACCATAATCGTGTGATCCTTGGCATCTTCCGCATTCGGATCATAGGCTATCATACCTATCACGCTGTCGTCTTCTTCAATATTGATGCCACGAACGCCGGTAGCGGTACGTCCCATCGCCCTGACGTCCTTCTCATTGAAGCGGACGCAACGTCCTTCACGCGCTGCGATAAGCAGTTCCTCGTTCCCGTTGGTCAGAGCGACCTCAACGAGTTCATCCCCTTCGCGGATGGAAACCGCGGCTACTCCGTTCACCCTCGGCCTGGAGAATTCTTCGAGAAGGGTCTTCTTGACGGTACCCCTCTTGGTCACCAGGACGATATAGTGGTTGTTGATGTAGTCGGAGTCAGCGAGGGTCGGGACATTGATATATGCCTGAACCTTGTTGTCGGCCGACAGGTTGAGGATGTTCTGGATAGCACGTCCCTTTGAAGCACGGGAGCCCTCGGGGATATTGTAGACCTTCAGCCAGTAGCACCTTCCGAGTTCGGTGAACAGGAGCATCGTCGAGTGCATATTGGCGACATATACATGCTCTATGAAATCGTCTTCCTTGGTCGAAGACCCGCGGACACCGACACCTCCCCTGTTCTGGGTACGGAACTCCGTAAGCGCAGTACGCTTGATGTATCCGGTGTGGGATATGGTTATGACGACATCTTCGTCAGCATAGAAGTCCTCGGGATTGAATTCGTCATCGGAAAGGGTGATTTCCGTGCGGCGCGGATCTCCGTACCTGGCCTTGAGGTCGGCGGATTCCTTCTTGATGATTTCCATCTGAAGCTCGGTGCTGCCGAGGATCTCTTCGCAGCGGGCGATGAACTTCTCGAGTTCGTCGTACTCTGCCTGGAGTTTCTCCCTTTCAAGTCCGGTGAGCTGTCTCAGGCGCATTTCCACGATTGCGGTAGCCTGTGCCTCGGAGAAGTCGAAGGTGGAGATGAGGGTCGACTTGGCTTCGTCCACGCTTGAAGAATGGCGGATGATGTGCACTATCTCGTCGATGACATCGATAGCCTTCAGGAGGCCTTCGAGGATGTGGGCGCGTTTCTGTGCCTTGGCCAGCTCGAACTGGGTCCTGCGCACGATGACATCGTGCCTGAAGTCCACGAACACTTTAAGTATGTCCTTGAGGGTGAGGACCTGGGGCCTGCCTCCGACAAGGGCGACATTGTTGATGGAGAAACTGGACTGAAGCGGGGTGTATTTGAACAGGGTGTTGAGCACCACGTTGGCGTTGTAGCCCTGCTTTACACGGAATATTATCCTGACACCCTCCCTGGAGGTCTCGTCGTTGATGTAGGTGATGCCTTCGAGCCTCTTTTCCTCGACCATCTGGCCGATGCGCTCGATCATCTCCTTCTTGTTGACCATATAAGGGATTTCGGTCACGACTATGGTCTCACGGCCCTTGTCATCGACCTCGATCTCGGTCTTCGAACGTATGGAAACACGGCCGCGGCCGGTCTCATATGCATCCTTGATACCCTGGCGGCCCATGATGATGCCTCCCGTCGGGAAGTCGGGTCCCTTGAGGTACTTCATCAGCTCATCTACGGTGATGTCGGGGTTGTCGATATATGCGCATATGGCATCGCAGCATTCCCCGAGATTGTGGGGAGCCATGTTGGTGGCCATACCGACTGCGATACCGGACGAGCCGTTCAGAAGAAGCAGCGGAGCCTTGGTCGGAAGAACTACGGGTTCCTCGATGGTGTCATCGAAATTGAGCTGGAAATCAACCGTATCCTTGTCAAGGTCGTTAAGCACGTCGCCGGAGAGGCGCTCCAGCTTGGCCTCGGTGTACCTCATGGCAGCGACAGGGTCGCCGTCCATGGAACCGAAGTTACCCTGTCCGTAGACAAGTGGATAACGCTGGTTCCAGCTCTGGGCCAGCCTGGCCATCGCGTCATAGACGCTGGAGTCCCCGTGGGGGTGGAACTTACCGAGGACCTCTCCTACGATCCTCGCCGATTTCTTGGTCTGGCCGGAGTAATTCAGGCCGAGGCCCTCCATTCCGAACAGCACCCTGCGCTGAACGGGTTTAAGGCCGTCCCTTGCGTCAGGGAGCGCCCTGGAAACGATGACGGACATCGAATAGTCGATGTACGCATTCTTCATTTCGTCATTGATCTCAACCGGTTCTATGATACCCAGCCGGGATTCTTCGTTTTTCTGCTCTTCTGCTTTCTTATCCAGTTCGTCCATATGGATTACTTATAATTCAAACGCGATTTTTTATCTTTTAGATAAACGTGCAAATTTAATCAATTTTCCTCATTCCGCCAAGTCTGCCAACGCTTTCTGACAAAACTGACAAAAACATGCTGTGGTCCCATAATTGTTTAGTATGTTTGTACATAATCAGAACCAAAACATGGTAATCAGAATATCTCAAGAACTGAACGGAATAATCAAGTACGCCAGGGAAGAAGCCATGCGCACGGGGAACTATTCGATAGGCCCTGACCACCTCTTCCTGGGAATGCTCAGGCATGAAGACAATGACGCCTGCCGGGTCCTGAGAGGATTCGGGGCGGATCTCGCCGAATTGAAGACATTCATAGACGGCAGGATCTTCACCCGCGAAAACATCCCGTACTCTGAAACCGAACACATATCCTTCTCCCGCCTCGCGCAGAATGTACTGAGTATCACTGTACTGGAGGCGACGAGACTGAAGAATCCGGAAGCCACTTCGCTACACCTCCTCCTGGCCCTGTGCAGGACCACGGAGAACTACGGACAGGCCTGGCTCCGGTCACAGGCTATTGACTACGGCAAACTGCTCTCAAGCATGCATGAGCAGGGGCTTCTCAAGAGCAGTGCCCCCGAAGAAGACGGCACTTCAGACAAACAGCCTGTCAGCGGCGACGGACCGGAAAAGGAGAAGATGGACATAACCGACTTCGGCCTCGACCTGACAAAGGCTGCCATGGAGGGCAAGCTGGATCCGATCATAGGCCGCGACAAGGAGATAAGCAGGGTCATAGAAATCCTGGGAAGGCGGAAAAAGAACAATCCTATGCTAATCGGCGAGCCCGGCGTCGGGAAGTCCGCCATCGTTGAGGGAATTGCCCTGAGGATAGCTTCCGGGGACATTTCCCCCGCCCTTGCCAAGAAGAAGATAATCTCCCTGGACATCGCTTCGGTAGTCGCCGGAACCAAATACAGGGGTGATTTCGAAAAGCGTGTAAAATCCATCATTGAAACAGCCTCCCAGGATCCTGACCTCATCCTGTTCATAGATGAGTTCCACACCATAGTAGGCGCCGGAGGTGCCCAGGGAAGCCTGGATGCCGCAAACATCCTCAAGCCCGCCCTGGCAAGGGGCCAGCTCCAGTGCATAGGCGCCACTACAATGGATGAATTCACCAAGATTGTCGAAAAGGACGGAGCCCTGGACAGGCGTTTCCAGAAAATCGTTGTCGAAGCCACCGACGTCCCGCAGACTATCACCATCCTCCAGAATATCAAGAAAAACTACGAAGACTTCCACAAGGTCACCTACACCCCGGATGCCATAGAATCTTGCGCCAGGCTGACCGACAGGTACATCACCGACCGCTTCCTCCCGGACAAGGCCATCGACGCGATGGACGAGGCTGGGTCGATGGTAAAGCTCCGCGCTGACGGAGCCCCGAAGACAGAGGTGAACGTGGAAGACATCGCCACCATAGTGTCCAAGATCACAGGCATCCCGGTTAACAAGGTCGCAGAATCCGAAGGCACCAGGCTTTTGAAGATGCGTGACAGGCTGAAAACCAGGATAATAGGACAGGACGAAGCCATCGACACCGTAGTCAGGGCCATCCAGCGCAACCGCGCCGGCCTCAAGGACCCGGACAGGCCAATAGGCTCTTTCCTCTTTTTCGGCCCCACCGGAGTCGGAAAGACCCAGCTGGCAAAATGCCTCGCCGAATACCTGTTCGACTCCGAAGACAACATGGTCAGGATAGACATGAGCGAATATATGGAGAAATTCTCCGTCTCCAGGCTCATAGGCGCCCCTCCGGGATATGTCGGGTACGAAGAAGGCGGACAGCTCAGCGAACAGGTGCGCCGCAAACCTTATTGCGTGGTGCTTCTCGACGAGATAGAGAAGGCACATCCTGACATCTACAACATCCTTCTCCAGATCATGGATGAAGGCCGCCTGACCGACAGCGAAGGCCGGAAGGTGAATTTCAGGAACACTATCATAATCATGACCTCCAACGTCGGGAGCCGCGAGATTGAAGAGTACGGGAACGGGCTGGGGTTCAGCACATCCTCCCGCAATGTCCTGAGCGACAGGAGATCCGTTCTCGAGAAGGCCGTAAAGAAAGTATTCCCTCCTGAGTTCATAAACAGGGTGGACGAACAGGTCTATTTCAATTCCCTCGACAGGGAGGACATAGAGCAGATTATCGACATCGAGCTGATGGATGTGCGCAGAAGGGCGGAAGACGCAGGCTACAAACTCACCGTCACTCCTTCAGCCAAGCGTTTCGTGGCCGATGCCGGCTTCGATCCCAGCTACGGCGCGAGACCCCTCAAGAGGGCTGTGATGAAATGGATTGAAGACCCTGTGTCAGAGTTCATCATCCAGGACCAGATACTTCACAAGAAAGCCGCAGGGAAAGACCTCCGGACATTGAAGGTTTCCCTGGGTACCGACAAGGAGAGCACGGTTGTCTCCCTCAAGGAATAAGCGGAAAAATCAATAGAGTGACTTAAGTGTGGCGGCGCTCTTCTGGGAGGGCACTGCCGGGTCATCTATCATCGCATCCACGCTTCGTTTCACCCCTTTGATGACATTCTGCTCCAGGAAACGTTTCTGCTCCGGCCAGGTAGCGACCATGTTTCCCGCCATGTCATGGTTGTGGTCCTTGAAACGGTAGATGCACGCGGTGTACCCGTTCTTCTTGTAGATTTTCGCAAGCACGTCGGGGCCGAAAATCCCCCAGTTGAACATATTCAGTTTCTTGTAGTTGACGGTCTTGTCCGCGGTCCCGTGGATAAGCATCTGAGGACATGGTTCCCTGTCATATGACGGCTTGCCTGAATCGGACATGATGGCCCCGGCGAAAGCCATTACTCCGGTGAAATTGAAACCTTCCGGAAGCACCGCGGCCCTGGAGGTGCGGTTGCACAGTTCGTACTCCGCGGAAAGCGACAGCATTGCCCCGGCGGAAGAACCGCATATGACTATATTCGACGGATCTATTCCCAATTCCCCCGCATGTGCGGACAGATAGGCCACAGCAGAATATACATCCTCGACCCCTATGTCAACGGCATGTTTCGTAGCCTTGGCGCTCTTTACAATGGTAAACGGGCTGAAGCCCATCTTCACCCCCTTCAGTCCCAGGCGATAGTCGATCGTCACAAGGCGGTAGCCATTGTCATTGAGAAGCTTGAACCATGGAAGATACCACCTTGACGATCTCTCCCCCATGATGAATCCGCCTCCGAAAAGGAACATTATGGTAGGCTTTTCCTTCCCAGCAAAGACAGTCTCACTTCCAGGTGACGGGTCATATACGTCAAGATACAGATCGCAGGTGTCCCTGTGTGCATATAGGCATGTATGACTGGGTTTCTGCGCATTGAGCGGCAACAGGCAAAATATGGCCAGAACTGCCGCGAAAATTCTCTTTTCCATCATTCGTCAGGCATATGTACGAACTCGTCCGGCTGACCGACCAGCCTGCGTACGGGTTTGAATCCCAGGAAGAAACGGCTGGCAACGACGCGGAGCACAATGTAGCACGGGATGGCCACCACCATTCCCAATATTCCGCCGATATGTCCGGCGATGATCAATACCACGAATATCTCCAGGGGGTGGGTCTTAAGGCTGGCGGAATAGATCAGGGGCTGCAGAAGGTAATTGTCGACTCCCTGGGCCACCATGAATACTGCCAGCAGAGATATCGCCACCGGCCAGAAATTCAGGCTGGTCCCTACGACAGCCGCAGCGCTGTATTTCAGGACCAGGCCCAGGATGGTCCCGATACCCGCACCGATCCAGGGTCCGAGGTAAGGAATCACATTGAGAAGTCCTGCCATGAAAGCGATTCCCAGGGAAGTAGAAGCCCCTAGTCCGCAGATCATCAGGCCGAAGAAAACGACAGTTGCCACACCCACTACCTCGATGATGAGTCCCACGAAATATCTGGACAGCATCGTCTCGATTTCTCCCAGGGCCCTGATTACCTCCGATTCGAATTTGTCGGGAACGACAGACCCCACAATTTTCTTGAACAGGCCCTCATCCTTGAGGAAAAAGAAGGATATGAACATGATGCAGAACACACCAACCGCTACGGTGCTGACCACATTGGCAACCGAACCTACCAGGCTTCCGACAGAACCCGTAATCTTTGATATGTCGAAAGCCTCCGATGCTACGGACACCAGATACTGGTCTATCTTGAAATCTTCTCCGGCCATCGGGAAGGTGGAAATGATCCAGTCGTTGACTCCCGCAAGGGCCAGGGTCAGGCCGCCGCCAGCGGAAAACTGGGCTTTCTGGAAATTGGAGGAAATGTCGGAGACTATGCGTCCGATGACAGGTATGATTTCGGTGACAATCCCCAGGAAAAGCAGGATTATCAGCAGAAGTGCAAGTATCGCCCTGAGCCACTGGGGGGCAGTCCACCCCTTGATACTGACCTTGCCGAGCAACTGGGTTATCGGCCTGCCGATAAGAGAAACCACACCGGCGGCAAGGATATATATGACTATATGCCGTAGAAACCAGCACCCGGCAATGATCGCGGATGCGATGAGGATACCGATAACTATCCTGGCGAGCCTGTCGACGCTCCTCTCCTGTTCCATTCCGGGACTTATTGGGTGAGTTTCTGAAGTGACAGTTCTATGAGCGAACGTACAAAGGGTTTATAGTCGGTATTGGCACTCTTGAGATACCTGTTGGCGATTGCACAGCAGACAGTTCCGGCATCATGTCCGAGAAGAGCCGCCATTCCGGCGATAGCTGAGCCTTCCATCTCGAAATTGGTTATCCTCAAGTCTCCGTAACGGAAACTCTCCACCTTCTGAAGATAGTCCTTGTCGACAAGTCCCAGGCGTACTACACGGCCCTGGGGGCCATAGAACCCGGGAGCGGCTATCGTCATCCCCATGAAAGAGCTGTCCTTGAACCTGTCGGCAAGCTTCTGGCTGGCCTTGACGAAATATGGCACGGTAAGCCTGCGGCTCCAGCCCATATGCCTCATATAGGCATCTTCCATATCCCGGTTCGTAACCTTGTCTATGTCCGAATACCAGTTCAGCAGTCCGTCATGCCCGATGGACCACTGGGAGAAAATGCTGGATCCCAGAGGTATGTCGGCATGAAGGGCCCCGCAGGTGCCGACCCTGAGTATTGTGAGCCTGCGGTGCCTGGGCTTGGGCTCGCGGGTGGCAAAATCCACATTGGCGAGAGCATCAAGCTCCGTCATCACTATGTCGATGTTGTCAGTGCCTATTCCGGTAGAGAGAGCCGTAACCCTCTTGCCATTATACTTTCCTGTCACTGAAACGAACTCCCTGGATTCATTCCTGCACTCGATATCGGTCATAAAGCCGGAAATGAGGTCCACACGGCTGGGGTCTCCTACCAGCATCACATTGTTAGCCAGCTGTTCAGGGCGCATGTGGAGGTGGAATGCGGTGCCGTCTCCATTGATTATCAGTTCTGATTCTGCTATTCTCATATGATTACGTTTTTGAAAATCAAAGATAGGAATTTAATTGTCGTTTTCCTATTTTTGCAAACATAACAATTTTCTGACAGAAATATGTGGCAAAGAGTCCAGACTTTATACATCGCGATAGCCACGGCGCTGATCGCAGTCCTGTTTTTCTGCAACATGGCAGCAAGCTATGACGCCGACGGCCAGGTCACGGAGTACTTCTCCTATACCTCATTCGTCCCCTACCTGATCCTTACGATCGTGCTGACCCTGCTGGGACTGCTTTCCCTTACCACATTCAAGGTCAGGATATTCCAGATGCGTACCGCAGGACTTGCGGCCATACTTGCACTGGCTTTCCAGGTATGGCTGGTTATGGATTTCATATTCACCGGAGATACCAGGGTCTTCCGCTTCACCGCGATCTTCCCCATCATATCTTCCATATTCTTCTACCTCGCAGCACGCGCAATCCTTTCGGACCAGCTGCTGGTAGAAAGCGCCTCTCACCTCAGGAGGACAAGGCGCAGATAATCATCCTGTTCCCGGGCAATTACCAGGTCTTGACAAGCCTGATGTGCGGGCCGAAACGTTCGAACGCCTGCTGCTCAAGCATTTCCCTGTCATCAGGATGGGCTATCCCTATCAGGAGCCTGGCCCTCTCCTGAAGCGACCTTCCGAAGAGGTCAACCGCTCCATATTCCGTAACGATCCAATGGGCATCAGCCCTAGGGGTAACGACACCGGCCCCAGGGTTCAGGAAGCCGACTATCTTGTTCTTCCCCTTGTTGGTCCTCGAGGCAAAAGCAGTCACAGACTTACCTCCTTCGGACATTACTGCGCCCTTGACGAAATCCAGCTGGCCTCCCGTTCCGGAGAATATCCTGGAACCGATCGAATCGGCACTGATCTGCCCCGTCAGGTCCACTTCAGTGGCCGAATTGATAGCCATCATTGAGGGGTTGCTGGAAATCACCGCAGGGTCGTTGGTGTACTTGATGTCCTTCATCAGGACCGAGGGATTGTGGTCTATGAAATCATATACTTCCTGGGACCCGAGGAGGAAGGAAGCTACCACCTGTCCCCTGTCGATCTTCTTGTTGGCTCCGTTCACGACGCCCTTCTTGATAAGGCGCAGGATACCGTCCGCGAACATCTCCGTATGTACTCCGAGGTCCTTGTGGTCGGACAGCTGGGCAGCCAGCGCATTGGGAAGCGCCCCTATCCCCATCTGGATACATGCCCCGTCCGGAACGAGCGCGGCGCAGTTCTTTCCGATAAGCACCTCGGTTGGAGTAGGCTCTGCGAAATCCTTGGTTACCAGCGGAGTGTCATCTTTCACCAGGAAGTCGAAACGAGACAGCGGGATCAGGTCACCATATGCATATGGCACATTCGGGTTGACGACGGCTATGGCGGTCTTCGCGACCTCGACGGCAGCCACGGAAGCATCTACGGACGTCCCAAGGGAAACCATCCCGTTTTCATCCGGCAGGGAGACCTGAACCATCGCAACGTCGCACGGGAGGCTTCCGCTGCGGTACAGCAGCTGTGATTCCCCCAGATGCACAGGCAGGTAATCCGCCCATCCGGCATTCACGTTTGCACGGACATTAGGACCTATGAAAAAGCCCTGGTCGAAGAATATCCCCGCATATTTCTCTTCTGAATAAGGGGCGGGGCCTTCGGTGTGGAAGTGATGGAAATGGATATTCTCCAGCCTGTCACCGGACTCGACACGCTCGACCAGTGCGCGGATAAGTATATGCGGTACGCTGGCGACACTGCTCAGGTGGATGTGGTCGCCGCTCTTGACGCTCATTACGGCCTGCCCGGCCGTGACATATTGCAGCTGTTTCATATCTCTTTCCTTTAGACGGGCAAAGATAGTCCTTTTTTTGTATTTTTGCAGAATACGGGAAAGGCTCTCCGCCCCCAGAAAGAACCGACAGCGATATGCATACAAGAGAAGAAAAACTGAACGCATTCGGACACCTGCTCGACATAATGGACGAACTGCGGACAAAGTGCCCCTGGAACAGGGCCCAGACCAACCAGACACTGCGCCCGATGACCATAGAAGAGGTCTATGAACTCAGCGACGCCGTGCTCAGGGAAGATGACGCAGACCTGAAAAAAGAACTGGGAGACGTATTGCTCCACGTCGTGTTCTACTCCCGCATCGCACAGGAAGAAGGGCGCTGGGACATCGCCGACGTCCTTGACCGCATATGCGAAAAGATGGTCTTCCGGCATCCCCATGTCTTCGGAAACGGCCCCCACGAAGGGACTACCGAAGAAGAAGTCGCCAAGAACTGGGAGCTTATCAAAACCAAGGAGAAGGGAGGCAACAAGACCATACTCGGAGGCGTACCGGACAGTTTCCCGCCCCTCCTCAAGGCATATGCTATGCAGGACAAGGCCCGCGCCGTCGGCTTCGACTGGGAGGAAAAGGAAGATGTGTGGGACAAGGTCGAAGAAGAGATAAAAGAGGTTGAAGATGCAGCCGATGAAGGCAACGAGGGACATATGGAGGAGGAATTCGGCGATGCGTTCTTCGCCCTCGTGAATGCGGCAAGGCTCTATGGCATCGATCCTTCCGTAGCCCTGAACAAAGCATGTGAAAAATTCCGCAGGCGTTTCGGCTATCTGGAAAGCAAGACGATAGCCATGGGACAGGATCTGAAATCCATGACTTTGGAACAGATGGACGAAATCTGGGACAGGGCCAAGGCCAAGGGACTATGATTTGGCGAAAAGCCTGTAAATGATTATTTTTGTAAGCTAAAGTGTACTAGGCCATTTTTCCGCATCATGCCCGAATACAAGATTGAAGAAGTCGTCAACCGGCGTCAGCTCAGGAAATTCGTGAAATTTCCTGACGAATTGTACAAAGACTGCCCGCAATACGTGCCGGCCATCCATTCCGACCAGATCAGTTCTCTGACTGACGGAGTGCCGACTGCGCGTTACTGCCCGCACAAACTGTGGCTCGCTCTGAAGGACGGCAAGGTCGCCGGACGCATATGCGCGATGATCAATCCCCGCTACAACCAGCTCTATGACAAGAAACGGGTGCGCTTCGGATGGTTCGACGTAATCAACGACATAGAAGTAGCCAGGCTCCTGGTGGAAACTGCGGAAAAATGGGCAAAGGGACAGGGAATGGAAGAGATCCACGGCCCCCTGTGGTACAACACCCTCGGCAAGCAGGGAATGCTGGTGGAAGGTTTCGAGAACATCCCTCAGTTCAACACGATCTACAACTACTCCTACTACAACGACCTGGTTACTTCCCTGGGATTCGAGAAGGAATGCGACTGGATCCAGTACAAGATGCCCGGCTGCCAGGAAATCCCCGAGAAGGTAAGGCGCATAAGTAATCTCCTCTTCGAGCGCTACAAACTGCATGAGGGCAACATCGACATCCTGAAGAAAGACAAGGTGAAGGTCAAGGAGTTCTTCGATGTGTACAACGAAAGCTTCTCTTCGGCCGTTTACAATTTCGTCCCCTTCACACCCGAGGAAATCGATGCTGAGGCAAAATCCGTCATGGGATTCCTCAGCAACAAGACCAGCGTCGTGATAATGGACCAGGATGACCAGCTGGCAGGCTTCGCCATATGCTTCCCGTCTATTTCCAAGGCTTTGCAGAAAGCGAAAGGGCACCTGTTCCCATTCGGATGGTGGTACCTCCTCAGGGCCTTGAAGAATTATGAGAACATCGACCTGATGCTCAACGGAGCGACTCCGAAATGGCAGAACACAGGTGTCTCAGGACTCTTCCATATGGGGATGTCAGACAGATGCAACGCCAACGGAAGTATCTGGACCATAACGAATCCACAGATTGAAACCAACAGCGCGGCCAACGCCTGGGGCAAATACGACCACGAACTGTACATGAGGAGAAGGTGCTATATAAAGAAAATCGACCACTGACATATGGCAGACAAGAATTCAATAGTAGAAAAGATAGACAGCATCAACGAGAGGTACCTCTCACTTCAGGCCCAGCTTTCGGATCCTGAGGTAATGGGTGACATGAAAAGATATGTCCAGCTCAACAAGGACTACAAGGAGCTCCAGCCCATCATCAAGGCCGGAATGGACTATAAGAAGAAGATAGAGGAGCTGTCCGAGGCGAAGGACATAATGTCCAATGAAAAGGATGAGGACCTCCGTTCGATGGCCAGGGAGGTTATCGCCGACATAGAGCCCGGACTCCCCGCCCTCGAAGAGAATATCAAGATCCTCCTCATCCCGGCCGATCCGGATGACCAGAAGAATGCCATAATAGAGATCAGGGGCGGAACCGGCGGAGATGAAGCCGCCATATTCGCGGGAGACCTTTTCCGCATGTACTCCAAATTCGCAGAGCGCAAAGGATGGTCCCTCGAAGTCACCGACCAGGCTCCCGGTTCGTCCGGAGGCTTCAAGCAGGTAGTCTTCAAGCTTTCCAGCAACTCCGACGGAGTTTACGGGATAATGAAATATGAATCAGGTGTCCACCGTGTCCAGAGGGTCCCCCAGACCGAGACCCAGGGACGCATCCAGACATCTGCAGCCTCTGTAGCCGTTTTCCCGGAAGCCGGTGAATTCGACATCACCATCGACATGAACGACATCCGAAAGGATACCTACTGTTCGTCCGGTCCCGGAGGCCAGGGGGTCAACACCACCTACTCCGCCGTCCGCCTGACCCACATTCCTTCCGGAATAGTAGTCCAGTGCCAGGAGGAGCGTTCCCAGATCAAGAACTTCGAGCGCGCCCTTGAGGAACTTCGTACGAGGCTCTATAACCGCGAGCACCAGAAATACCTGGACGGAATTGCAGCAAAACGCAAGACCATGGTCTCTACCGGTGACCGTTCGGCCAAGATCCGCACTTACAACTATCCCCAGTCCCGTGTTACCGATCACAGGATCAACTGGTCAACCTACAATCTTCCCGTTTTCATGGACGGAGATATCCAGGCCTGCATCGACGCTCTCACCATAGCCGAGAACGCCGAGCGCCTGAAAGAGGCAGGAGAGTGATTCTCCCGCTATAACAGTGTCATTGTAAACCACTTAAAAAACAAGACAAATGCATTCGAACAAGGCATTCTCTGCCACATTCCTGGTTATGGCCGTACTGTTTACGGTCTGCCTGATCACGTCGAACCTGTTCGCCACAAAGATCTTTACGGTTGCCGGAAACATCGCGCTCCCCGGAGCAGTGATCATATTCCCGATTTCCTACATCCTGAATGACTGCTTTACCGAAGTCTGGGGATTCCGCAAGGCCTGCCTTGTCATATGGCTTGCATTCGCGATGAATTTCCTGGTAGTCGTGCTGGGACAGATCGTCGTCTGGCTTCCGTCGGCACCTTTCTGGGACGGCGGGCCGCATTTCGACTATATGTTCAAGATGGCGCCCAGGGTCGCTTTCGCATCAATGCTCGCATTCCTGGCCGGATCAACCCTTAACTCGTTGGTCCTTAGCAAGATGAAGGTCGCTTCCGAAGGCAGGAATTTCGGATGGAGGGCCATAGTGTCGTCGGTGCTCGGCGAGTTGATGGATTCGATGATCTTCATGCCCCTGGCCTTCATCGGGACCCCTGTCGCAGTCTTGGGGAAAATGATGCTTTTCCAGGTGAGTTTCAAGGTCTTGTATGAAATCGTCATCCTCCCCGTGACTTCGGCCGTCTGCAAAAAGGTCAAGGCCTCCGAGGGAATCGATGCATATGACAAGGGAATCTCCTACAATCCCTTCAAGATAACAAGCAATCAATAAACGGATAAGATATGGAAAGGAAAAAAGAGGGACTGAAAGCCCTTGGACATCTCAGCAAATACTCGAAGACTTACAATCCGAAACTGCTTGAATCCGTCGAGAACCATTTCCAGGGAAACGACTACTGGGTGAGGTTCAACTGTCCGGAGTTCACCGCGCTCTGCCCCATTACAGGACAGCCTGACTTTGCGGAGATACGCATATCCTACATCCCGGATAAATACCTGGTTGAAAGCAAAAGTTTGAAACTCTATCTGTTCAGTTTCCGCAACCACGGGGACTTCCACGAAGACGTAGTCAACATCATTATGAAAGACCTCATCGCGCTTCTTGATCCCCACTACATCGAAGTCACCGGTATCTTCGTCCCCAGAGGAGGCATAAGCATCTGGCCATATGCCAATTACGGGCGTCAGGATACGAAATACGCTGCCCTGGCAGAGCAGCGTTTCGCTACGCACGAATAAGCGTTATATCTTAATCCGTCAGATTATTTTGCAATCGGGACCAGGGCGAAGCTCAGGTCTCCCTTGCAGCACAGCTTCCCGTTTACATCCAGCCTGGCGGAACACATGAAGATCTTGTTGTCTCCTGCGACCCTCTTGTCAACCATGTGGGAAGTGATTTCGCACACATCTCCGGGACGGACCATATTCTTGAATCTCACATTGTTGAGCCCGATGTAAAGGGTCATGTTTCCGGGTATCTCGTCCTTTACGAGGATTGCACAGCTCTGCGCCATGATCTCGCACTGGATCACTCCGGGAACGACGGGATCACCGGGGAAATGCCCGCGGGTGAAGAACTCGTCTTCCTTGATAGTGTATCTGCAGTGCCCTACTCCATCATCGTCAATGGTAGCCTCATCAATCAAGAGCATAGGCTCCCTGTGGGGCAGGAAGGTTTTGATAGCTTCTTTGTCAAATGTCTGGCTCATATGTACACGTTATGTTTCGGGTTAGATCGGACGGAAAGCGACGCAGGCGTTATGTCCGCCGAAACCGAGTGAATCGGATATGCCTATGGTAACGTCGCTCTTGACAGCCTTGTTCGGAGTGTAGTCCAGGTCGCATTCCGGATCCGGAGCATCCAGGTTGATGGTCGGAGGAATGATTCCGTTACGCAGGGCGAGAATCGTTGCTATTGCTTCCGCTGCGCCTGCAGCTCCGAACATATGTCCGGTCATGGACTTGATAGAACTGATGTGGGCCTTGTAGGCGAAATCGCCAAGGGCCACCTTATATGCCGTTGTCTCGGCGATGTCGTTGAGCTTGGTGCCGGTTCCGTGGGCGTTGATGTAGAGATTGTCCTTTTCGGGATCGAATCCGGCCTCTTCGAGAGCCAGGTTCAGGCACTTCGCCTGGGTGTGTCCGTCCGGCCTCGGAGCCGTAGGATGATAGGCATCGCAGGTGTTTCCATATCCGACCATTTCCCCGAAGATGTAAGCCCCGCGCTGAAGTGCATGCTCATAGTCCTCAAGGACGATCACTCCGGCTCCGTCACCCATGACGAAGCCTTTGCGGTTGGCGTTGAAGGGAAGGGATGCATATTTGGGATCCTCAGCCCTCGAAAGGGCCTTGGCATTTGCGAATCCGGCTATTCCCAGCGGGATGGTGGCATTCTCGCAGCCTCCGGCGATTATGGCATCGGCATATCCGTGCTTGATGGCCCGGAAAGCTTCTCCGATGCAGTGGGAGGAGGTCGCACATGCAGTCACGATATCCAGGCAGGGCCCCTGGGCATTATGCTTTATTGCAATATGTCCGGCGGCGATATTGGAAATCATGGTCGGGATGAAAAGCGGGGAAATCCACTGTCCGGAGGGATCATCGATCATCTTTGCGGTCTCACGGTACTGGACCTCGAATCCGCCGATTCCGGAACCGACATAGACACCGAGCCTGAAAGGATCGATGTTCTTGCCTTCTCCCTCGGTCTGAAGGCCGGACTGCTGGACTGCCTGATAGGCAGCAGCCATTCCGTACTGCGTGAAAAGGTCCTGCTTGCGCACGAAAGGCTTGTCCATTCCGTATTCCTCGGGCTGGAAATCCTTTACCTTTCCGGCGATCTTAACAGGAAGTTCCGAAGTGTCAAATGCTTCGATATAATCGATACCGCATACTCCGTCCACAAGGTTCTTCCAGAATGTCTGGACGTCATTTCCGATAGAAGAAATGACACCCATTCCGGTAACCACTACTCTGTGTTCTTTGCTCATACCTCTCGAATCTTAATTAAAAAGTTGGAAGTGCAATAGTCTGCAAAGGTAGTCATTTTTTTACCATTCTACAACTGCAGCAGCTGAGAGGAGCCCGGCCCCGAATGCACTGAACACGAGGATATCCCCTTGCTTGAACAATCCTTTACGGTTGCACTCGTCCAGCAGGATAGTACAGGAAGCAGACGAAGAATTACCGTGGTTGCGTATGTTTGAGGGGAACTTTTCCTCCGGCTCGGCAAGATACTTCTTGATTGCATCTATGATGCGCATATTGGCCTGGTGGACCATATAATAAGACACCTCATCCTTGGTCATTCCGATCTCTTTCAGAAGGGCCTCGACTTCAGTGGTAGAAGCATTTACGGCGAACTTGAACACTTCACGCCCCATCATCTGGAGCGGCACCTCCACTTCCTCCTTGGTAACATATGGAGTGGGCATGAGACGGCGTTTCTGCCATATCTTTGACACGTCAGGTTCCGCATGGAGCTTGATTCCCTTTACGTTGTTCCCGTCACTGAGGACTACCGCACCTGCTCCGTCTCCGAAAAGGACGCAGGTGCTCCTGTCCTGCCAGCTGGTCATCCTCGTAGGTTCCTCGGCACAGACGATCAGGACATTATGGACCTTCCCTGCAAGCCAGTGCGTTTCAGCTATATCCAAGGCATATATGAAGCCCGGGCAGGCGCAGTTGATGTCGATGCAGGGAGCGGAGATCCCGAGTTCCTGGCTGATCGCGCAGCTCAGGCCCGGAGTCATGTACTCATTAACTACATTCGAGCATATGAAATAATCGATCTGGGACTTGTCGATACCGGCATCCGCGATAGCCTTGCGTGCGGCGTCGGCTCCCAGCTGGACCAGGTCTTCATCCGAGATTACGAAGCGGGACTTGATACCGGTACGGGGGAAAATCCATTCGTCGGAAGTGTCCAGGAATTCCGACAGCATGTCGTTGGTGACTACTTTCTTGGGAAGTGAGCTTCCGGTTCCGATTATCTTCATTTGATTATTCTTTAAATCCAGACCGAAATTAGCCATTTCCCGCGCAACTGCATTTTTTTTGTGGCTAATACGCACTCCAGACGCAAGAGTGCCGTTTTTTGGGGCGATTATTTCAAATAAGGGGCGAAAAACTATTTGCGAAGAATGCGAATTTGACTAATTTTGCCTGATATGTTTTCATTGGAGAACAAAATTCCGGACTATCTCGTAGGAAAATACGAGATGCTGCTCACCTGCACATTCACTGCGTTCTTCGCGCTGGTGTTCATGGTGTTCAGCATCCCCTTTTCCCATAATTCATGGTTCGAACTGGGCACTTCACAGGCCTTCGGGTTCACCGTGATCTTCTTCATGATCGCCCTCTTCGTGGTGATAGCCAGCAAGATCCTGATGTACAAATACACCCGCCATCACAGCCTCACATTCTACGAGTACATCCTATGGGACCTGGCCGAAGTGGTCGCCATCAGCCTCCTCTACACCCTCCTTTCCCTTGAAGGAGACGCCCTTGGGGTAATCAATCTCAAAGGAGCCAGTTTCAGCACCCTTTTCGGGTCGGCCCTTGTCTATTGCTTCGTTTCGCTGGTCTTCCCCTACCTGATTTCCGGAATGTACTTCGCCATCCTGGACAAGGACAACACCATCAGGCTCATGAAATACACCAATGTGGTTTCTGACGAGCCTGTGACGCCCAGGACCGAAGACAAGATCACACTCTTCGACAACAGCGGGGAGATGAAACTGTCAGTCAGCTCCTCGAATCTCTACTACATCGAATCCGACGACAACTACATCAAAGTCTGGTATTCCGACAACAAGGGAGACCTGAAACAGTACATGCTCAGGTGCCGCCTCAAGACCGTTGAAGAGAGTTTCCGCGGGAGCTCGCTTGTCAGATGCCACCGCCAGTACATAATCAACATCGACAAGGTCAAAGTCCTGCGCAAGGAAAAAGAAGGCTACGAACTGGTACTCGACAACGACCTCATCGCCCCGATTCCGGTCACCAAGACCTACTCGGCCAATGTCCTGTCGATGTTCAACGATGCCAGGATAAACAACCGGATCTGAAATTACTCTGAAATAGGCCCGCTCCCGAGCATTTCGGGAGCATCTTCGCGTGTGTCGCCGCAATCCGCCCCGGCAGGTGCGTACCACACGGCGAACTGGCCGGGCGCAGGCCCCCTCTGGGGAGAATCGAACAGGATGAAGAGACCGTTTTCCCTCATTATGAGGGTAGCATCCTGGAGAGGCTGGCGGTAACGGATCCTCACGCGGCAGCGAAGCATTCCACCGGTCTCAAGACGCAGCTGCGGACGCATCCAGTGGATTTCATCGCTGTTGATACGCAGTACGCTGCGGGACAATCCCTTGTGCCGGTGCCCCTGCCCTACATATACGATGTTCTTCTCTATGTCGGTCCCTATCACGAAAATAGAATCCGTATGACCGCCGATCCCGAGCCCCTTACGCTGGCCAATGGTGTAGAACTGGGCCCCGTCATGGGTGCCGGCGATCTTCCCATATGGATTGTCCTTTATACGGGTCTTGAGAGTGTGACGCTTTCCGGAGCGGTAGGTCTCCTCTTCAAAAGTGATATTCACTGCGACAGGCTTGGACAAAGCGAGCAGCTGACCGTCAGTCAGGGCCGCAACCTTCTCAGGATCATATGAATTCGCTGAGGACACGCTGCTGCATTTGTCTTCGGATATGTAGTCCGTGACCATCTTCGCGGCCGATCCGTCTGCGGTAAGCGAAGACAGGGTCCTGCATATGGATCCATATTCCGGATTGTCGGAGTAATACGCATCGAAAACCTCTATCACCTGGCCTTCACGAGCCTGGATCTTCTGTTTCAGGAACGTAGGAAGATCCACCTTCCCGATGAAACATATGCCCTGGGAATCCTTCTTCTGCGCCGAAGGCAGGTCCGCATCTTCGGCGATGCGCCTCACTTCGGGCTTTGTCAGGCCGCCTATCGGAAAGACGGCGCGGGAGAGTTCCTCCTGTGAGAGCTGGCAGAGGAAATAGCTCTGGTCCTTGTTCGGGTCGACCCCCTCGAAAATACGCTGGTACTTCTGCCCGTCCGGGCCGGTCACCTCATCCTTACGGCAATAATGGCCGGTAGCCACCATGTCAGCCCCCAGCTTCCGGGCGGCCTCGAAGAAAGCATCGAACTTTATCTCCCTGTTGCACAGGACATCGGGGTTGGGGGTGCGTCCCTTTGCATATTCTTCGAACATATAATCCGCGACCCTCTTGCGGTACTGTGCGCTGAGGTCCACGAAATAAAACGGGATCCCTATCTTCCTGGCAACCAGTTCAGCGACAAACCGGTCCTCTTCCCATTCACAGTCCCCGTGGAGGGTCACATCGGCATTGTCCCAGTTCCGCATGAACATGGCGAAAACGTCCGCTCCCTGCCTCTTCAGAAGCAGGGCGGCCACGCTGGAGTCGACTCCTCCGGACAATCCGACACAGATTTTCATAGCCATATGCCTTAACGGGGACAAAGTTAGGAGCAGTTTTTAAATAAACCAAAATTGATTATCTTTGAAACCTATACCACAAACCGCCAAGCAAGATGCGACACGAAAAACTGGAAATCGACTACCAAGTGTTCAGTTCCATCGATGAACTCGAGCCCCTCGACAAAGAACTTGCCCTGGAAGCCATCAAGGCCCAGGCCGGTTCATATGCCCCCTATTCCGGGTACAATGTCGGATCTGCCATCAGACTGTCTTCGGGCAGGATAGTGACAGGGTCGAATCAGGAGAACAATGCCTCCCCCGCCGGGCTGTGCGCAGAGCGTACCGCCATGTTCTACGCCCATGCCCACTGGCCCGATGAGCCTATGGAAGAAATAGCAATCGCCGGAGGTCCCGGATTCACCCTCGACGACGAACCAGCCACCCCCTGCGGACAATGCAGGCAGGTAATGGCTGAGTTCCAGAGCACAGGAAAGCGGCCCTTCGCCATCCTGATGGTAGGAAAGAGGGAAATCTGGAAGTTCGGGAAGGTGGATGATATCCTCCCCTTCATTTTCGACGGTTACAAGCCGAAATAGCGGTTCGCAGCAGCCTGGGCACACCTTATCCCGTCCAGGGCTGAAGAAACAATACCACCTGAATATCCTGCACCTTCACCGCAAGGATACAGACCGGGAACTGTAAGTGACTGAAGGGTTTCCGGGTCACGCTTTATCCTTATGGGAGAAGAAGTCCTGGACTCGACCGCGACCAGCAGGGCCTCATTTGTATAGAATCCCCTCCACGGAATGAGAGGGAAGGCCTGCTGCAGGCGCCCTGCTATGAAACGGGGCAGCAGCTCATGCAGAGGAGCGTTGACCAGCCCGGGCTTGTAAGAAGACTCCGGAAGCGATTCAGACTGACGTCCTTCGCAGAAATCGACCATCCGCTGTGCAGGCGCAGCCATAGGATTCTCCCCGCCATGTGAGGATGCATATGAATACATCTTCCTCTCGAGGTCTCTCTGGAAATCCAAGCCCTTGAAAGCGCCCGAACCGGCATATTCCTCGGGAATGTCGGCGGCATTGATCTGCACCACGACTCCTGCATTCGCCCACTTGGAACTGCGGCTGGAATTGGACATCCCGTTCATTACGATCTGCCCGTCTTCGGTAGCGGAAGGCACCAGGATGCCGCCGGGGCACATGCAGAATGAATGCACTCCCCTCTCGTCCTCGATCTCGCGGGCCTCCATGGCATCAGCCTCGTCACGCATCTCCTCGAATTCCCTGATTCCCTCGGGTGCATCGCCGGAAACGGCCTCCGCGCCGGGATGCTCCAGTGCGACCTGCATGGCGAACTCATATTCTGCAGGAGGAAGACCCGGCTTCCACTGACCGTGGTAACGGATCTTGTTAATCAACGCCTGCGGATGCTCGACCCTGACTCCCATCGCGAATCCCTGGGCTTCCAGGTCCCATCCGCGGGAAGCGCCCATCTCGTAGATGTCCCGTGCGGAATGTCCGGTTGCAAGGATCACATTGGAGGCCTCGAATTCAGCCCCGGACGCGGTGAGGACATGAAGCATTCCGTCCTCAGTCCGCTGTATGTCAGTAACTTTCGCTTCGAAATGATATTCTCCGCCATGATCCAGGATGCACTGGCGGATATTTTCGCATATGCGGGGCAGCTTGTCAGTACCGATATGCGGATGCGCATCGGTCAGGATCCGCGGATTCGCCCCGAATGCCACCAGGGAGTAGAGGACTTCCCTGATGTCCCCCCTCTTGGAAGACCGGGTGAAAAGCTTTCCGTCGGAGAATGCCCCCGCTCCGCCTTCGCCGTAGCAATAGTTGGAGTCCGGATCGACGATACCGTCGCGGACCAGCTTCGCCATGTCGAACTTGCGTTCCTTGACGGCCTTTCCGCGTTCGAGGATTACCGGTCTGAGCCCAAGGGTCAGGAGCTTCAGGGCGGCGAACATCCCGGCAGGACCGGCCCCCACGACTATCACGGAAGGAGCATCCGACACATCCTTGTATTCCGGAAGTACATATGGCTTGTAATTGTCCCTCCAGGTGTACCCTGCGATCTTCCAGACCTGATGCACATCGCCGCGTGCGTCGATGGAGCGCCTCGTGATGACGCATGTCGCCTCAGCGTTGGAATATGTCGGATTGAACGACTTTGTGGGGTCGATCACGTTAATGACGGCGTTGGAGTGGAGCCTGAGCTTCTGGGCTGCAACGACACGGACGTCATCGGCACGCAGGTCGCGGTCCATGGCGGAAGTCATCTCAAATTCAATCATATGCAATCGTGGTTCGTCAGTAATCTAAAAATCGGCTATCCTGGAGACCGGAGCCACATCGAGGGGCGACCTCTCTCCGGCGAGATAACGGAACCAGCCTGCCACGGCTATCATGGCGGCATTGTCCGTAGTGAACTTGAATTCAGGGAGATATGTCGTCCATCCGCGTTTGCGGCCCTCTTCGACGATCCTCGCCCTGAGGGCCGAATTCGCCGAAACGCCGCCTCCTATCGTCACCTGCCTTATCCCTGTCTGGCGGGCAGCCTTTATCAGTTTGTCCATCAGGATATCGATCAGGGCCTTCTGGAAACTGGCGCATAAATCTTCCTTGTTCTTCTCGATGAAGTCCGGATCCTTGGCCAGTTCGTCTCGGGTGAAATAGAGCAGGGACGTCTTGATCCCGCTGAAACTGTAGTCAAGTCCGGGTATATGCGGTTTGGCGAAAGAGAATCTCGTCGGGTCGCCTGATTTGGCAAGGGAGTCGATCACGGGACCGCCGGGATATCCGAGGCCGAGCATCTTGGAACACTTGTCAAAAGCCTCGCCTACGGCATCGTCGATAGTCTGTCCGAGTATCTCGAAATCCAGCGGACTGGAAACCTTGACTATCTGGGAATTACCCCCTGACACAAGCAGGCAGAGATAAGGGAATGAAGGCTGGCGGTTCTCCTTGCCTTCCTGTTTGACGAAGTCGGCGAGGATGTGCCCCTGGAGATGGTTTACCATCACGGTGGGAATGTCCAGGGCAAGGCCAAGCGCCTTCGCGAATGAAGTACCGACCAGGAGGGAGCCCAAGAGGCCGGGACCGCGGGTGTAGGCTATCGCACTCAGTTCAGAAGCCTCGACTCCCGCCCTTTTGAGGGCCTCGCTCACAACGGGGACGATGTTCTGCTCATGTGCCCTGGACGCCAGTTCGGGGACCACTCCGCCATAGGCTTTGTGGACGTCCTGCCCCGCTATTACGTTGGACAACAGCCACCCGTCACGGATTACCGCCGCAGAAGTGTCATCGCATGAAGATTCTATGCCCAGGATGATGTCAGCCATCGTTTTCAAAAACCTCCCGCTATAAGCGGGGAATCGGCTACAAAAATACAAACAACCCCTTAAAGTCCCAAGAATAAATACTAAATTTGTAGATTGATGAAGAAGTTTCTGCACATTACTGCATTCACTGCCGGCCTGATCCTGCTGCTATTCTGCGCAGGCATCGTGGCGGTCCAGTCTCCTGCCGTCCAGACCAGGATGGCAAATGCAGTAGTCAAGAAGCTGCAGAAGAACATGGACGGCCGCATCACTTTCACCCGCCTCCACATCAAGCCGTTCAACGCACTCGTCCTGAAGGATGTGGTCGTAACTGACAATTCCCCTGCGACGGCCCCGGACGGCAGCCGTATCGACACCGTCTTCACCGCCGACAACATCATAGCCACTTTTTCGCTTAAGGGGTTGCTGGACAAAGGAGGGCTGCACATACGCAGGGCCTTCATCAGCAACGGCAGCCTGTCCCTGGCCGGAGATGAAAGGGGGATGAACCTGCAGAGGATGTTCGGCCTGAAAAAGAATGACCGGAAGAAGAAAAAAGAACCCGGGAACGTCTTCGACATCGGAAGGGCCGAACTCAGGGACTTCCATTTCAGGCTCCTGAACTACAGGAAGCAGGAAAGGGACCGCCTGAACGGAAAGGTTCCCAGGGGAAACGCCGTCGACTGGACGGACCTGGATGTAATAGCCGACATAAAGGCCCACTCCATAAGCATGTCCGCCGGGTACATGTCCGGAGTAGCTGACAGGATCCACGTCAAGGAGAAGAGCGGACTCGAGCTGCAAAGCATAAGCGGAAAAGCCAGGGTCGGACACGGAAAGACCGCAGTCAGGAACCTCAGGATAACGGACGCCACGTCGGACATCTTCCTTCCCAACTTCACGATGACATATGCTAACACGAAGTCATTCAAGCATTTCATCGAAGAAGTCAAGCTTCACGGCGAGCTGGGGCCGTCCAAGGTCGATCTTAAGACCGTTTCCTGGTTCGCTCCCGCGCTCTCGAAGATGAATCCTGTCCTGGACATCACCGGAGGGACCGTAGACGGGTATATCAACGACCTCAACATCAGGAATCTGACCTTCAAGGAGAAAGGGAGTTCAGTCAAAGCCTCCCTTTCCGGATCGGTAACCGGCCTTCCGGACTCCCAGGGAATGCTCACCCGCTTCAACATCCCGTCAATGAGCTTTACCACTGACGGGCTCGGGGACTTCCTGGGCTCCATCACCGGCAAGGAGATGAAACTGGGCAAAATAGCCCCGGGAGAAGTATTCGTTTTCAGCGGGAGCGGAGAAGGCCCTCTGAACCGCCTCAAACTCAATGGCAATATCACCTCGGACATCGGGAACGCCACGGCAGCCCTTGACATCCGCAACCTCATCGACAAAAACCGCAACATTCTCATTGACGGGAAGATAAGCACTGACAGGCTGAACCTCAAGCCCATAGCAGGAAGCGGCATCCTCGGGGAATGCACCCTCAGCACCAGGGCCACTGCCGTCCTCGCTAAAGGCGACCCGCAAATAACCATCGACTCCCTCCGCATCGACAAGCTCAATGTCAACGGCTACGACTACTCACAGATAGCCGCGGCCGGAAAATACTCGCAGAACGCTTTCGACGGCAAGGTCATATGCAATGATCCCAACCTGAATTTCATATTCCAGGGCATCTTCAACTTCTCCCCCAAGTCCGGAAACGCCCTCTACAAGTTCTACGCGAACCTGGGATATGCCGACCTCAACGCCATCAACATCGACAAGCGCGGCACATCACGCCTGTCCCTGCGCACGAATGCCAACTACATGATAGTGGACAGCGGTGACGCAATTGGAGAAATCGATGTCAGGGACGTATCCTTCGTGACCGCTGACGGACGCCACGACGTGGGAGACATAACCATATCCTCCCATTCCAACGACGAGGTCAACCGCATCCGCCTCTCATCCAGTTTCGCCGAAGGGAACTACGTTGGCACCGCATCCATCGGGGAACTGCTGAAAGACATCATAACTCTCACTGCCAGAGAGGAATTCCCGGTCCTCTTCAAGGATAAGGGCAAGCCGTGGAACGGGAACACCTGCAACGCCACGCTTCGTTTCCACGACAGCAGGGACATCCTTTCATATGCCATGCCGGGGCTTTACATCGCGGACAGCACCACAGTTCGCCTGAGCCTCGACAAGGAAGGGATCATCTCCGCCGGAGTCAAATCCCCCCGCCTGGCATTCAAGGACAAATACCTGAAAAACCTGAGCCTGACTGCTGACAACAAGACCGGAGACCTGTCCGGAAACATCCTCTCCAAGGAGATGAAGATCTCCGGGATGACATTCCTGAACAGCTCTCTACGCTTCTACGGAGGCCAGGGCAATTTCGGACTCGGATTCAATTACGACAACGAGACCACTCCGGAAAACAAGGGCGAGATCTACCTCAGGGGCAACTTCGAAAGGGATGACAGGGACAGCCTCGTAATACGCGCAGGCACACTTCCTTCCAACCTCTATTACGAAGGCGACGCATGGAGCATAAAGCCTGCAGAAGTGGTAATCCGGGGCGGAGACATATCCATTGACAGGCTCCTGGCAGAATGCAGCGAACAGAATATAAGCGTTACAGGAGGCATATCAAAGACAAAGGCGGACACCCTCTCCATCAGGATGAACGGCTTTGACATAAGTCCAATTGCCAGCACCCTGAAACAGGACTTCGGCATCGAAGGACGCATTACCGGAACTGCAGCCCTGGCCTCTCCCCTCGTCGGGATCCCGGACCTGAGGGTGAATCTTTACTCCGACTCCACCAAGGTCGGAGGCAAGCGGCTGGGCAGGCTCGAACTCTCAAGTTCCTGGAACGATGTCACCAGGCGCTTCGACATATCCGCCGTGAACCTTCTCGACGGTGGGAACACCATAAAGGCCGAAGGCTTCATCCGTCCTTCCGACAATAACATGGATATGCTCGTCACCCTCAGCGGACTGGACGCAGGCTGCGCCTCTCCGGTCCTGGGATCGGTCTTTACCGACATGGGCGGACGCATATGGGGTAATATCCGCGCCCAGGGCCCGCTTGACCGCCTGACCCTATCCAGCACCGACGGGCGGTTCGACAATGTCGCCCTCACATTCGATTTCACCAAGGTTCCTTACATAGTCAACGGCCCGTTCCACATCACCACTGACGGGCTCTACATAGACAATGCCCGGATGCAGGACCGGGTCGGAGGCAGCGGTTCCCTGAACGGAGCAGTCACCTTCGGCGGCTTCAAGCAGCTTGGGGTTGACATCGGGATCAGGATGAACAGTATCCTGGCCCTTAACACCAAGGATTCGGACAACCCGTCATTCTACGGCAATGTCGCGGCATCGGGAATGGTTTCGGTCAAAGGTCCTGTCAACAACCTGGCGGTGGACATAGACGCAGTGACCCAGAAGACCGGCACATTCCACATCCCGCTTGGAAAGAACGCCTCAATCCGCAAGAGCAACCTCCTGACCTTCAAGGAGAGAGAGACATATGTCTACATCGACCCCTACGAGGAGATGATGTCACGGACAACTAAGGAGAAGAAGGCGGGGAACGACCTCTCGGTCCGCCTGAAGATCAGGGTCAGCCCGGGAGTCCAGGGAGTGATCGAACTGGACAGGGAACTCGGGAACCAATTGACCTGCAACGGATCCGGAACCATCCAAATAGAAGTCAGGCCCAGCCGTGCGCTCTTCACCATAAAGGGTGACTACAACCCCAGCTCCGGAAACTTCCACTACAATGCGATGAACCTGGCCCAGAGGGATTTCTCCATCCAGGAAGGCAGCTCCATCAGGTTCAACGGCGACATAATGGACAGCGACCTCGACGTCACCGCCCAGTACACCACCAAGACATCGCTCTCCACCCTGCTGGCAGACACCTCCGCAGTCGCCACGAGGAGGACGGTCATATGCGGACTGAACCTGACCGAAAAGCTTCGCAACCCCAAACTGAATTTCAGCATATCGGTACCCGACCTGGATCCTACGACCCAGGCCCAGGTGGAAAGCGCCCTCAACACCGAGGACAAGGTCCAGAAGCAGTTCCTGTCCCTGCTCATCAGCAACAGTTTCCTCCCCAACGAGCAGTCTGGGATCGTCAACAATTCCAATATGCTCTATTCCAACGTGGCCGAGGTGATGGCCGGACAGCTCAACAACATCCTTCAGAAACTGGACATCCCGCTCGACCTGGGACTCAACTACCAGTCCAACCAGATGGGCACAAACATCTTCGACGTAGCCCTGTCCACCCAGCTCTTCAACAACAGGGTGATAGTCAACGGAACCATTGGGAACCGGCAGTACGGAACCTCGGGACGCAATGACGACGTAGTCGGAGACCTTGACATCGACGTCAAGCTGAACCGCCAGGGCAACCTGAGGCTGAACCTCTTCTCCCATTCCGCCGACCAGTACACCAACTACCTCGACAACTCCCAGAGGAACGGCGTCGGAGTCACCTACCAGAGGGACTTCAACCGCTTCGGCGACTTCCTGCGGAGTGTCTTCACTTCCCGCAAGAAGAGGGAAAGGATGATGAGAGAACGGTTCCAGAGGGATTCTCTGGGAACCAGACAGGGAATTCCATATGGCGACAGGCGCAGAGCTCCGTCTGGTGACAGGCGCGGAATCCCATATGGTGAAATGAACGTAATTGAAATCGAAAAATGAACGGGACCTTATACCTCATACCCACTCCCCTAGGAGGAGACGACCCATCAGGCACCATCCCAGGACCGGTAACAGACAGGATGCTCTCCCTGAAGACCTTCGTCGTAGAAGAGCTCAGGACCGCCAGGAGATACCTTTCCTTCTGCGGTCTCAAGGGACAGATCGCAGGCCTGGACCTTCACGAACTCAACGAGCACACCAAGGACGAGGAAATCGAAGCCCTTCTGCCTCTTTTCAGGGACGGGAACGATGTCGGGCTTATGACTGAAGCCGGCCTGCCGGCCGTAGCCGATCCCGGAGCGAAACTCGTAGCCCTCTGCCACAGGCACGGAATCAGGGTTGTGCCCCTGAGCGGCCCCTCTTCCCTGATGATGGCCCTCATGGCTTCCGGGATGAACGGACAGAGTTTCGCCTTCCTGGGCTACCTCCCGGCAAAGGCCGACGAGAGGAAAACGGCTGTAAGGGAAGCTGAGAAGCGCTCCGCATCCTTGAGGCAGACACAGATATTCATAGAAACCCCCTACAGGAACGATGCTATGCTCGCCGACCTGGTGAATGTGTGCCGTCCCTCCACATCCATATGCATCGCGGCCAACCTGACGATGGATGACGAATACATCCGTACTTTCACTGCGTCAAAATGGAAGGATATGGTTACCAAGGGATTCTCCATCGGGAAAAGGCCGTGTGTTTTCTTAATTATGGCACAAAGATGAAAATCGACAACATTACCACCCTGGAAATAACCGGGATGAAGTTCCACGCCTTCACAGGTATCCTTCCCGAAGAAAAGACCGAAGGAGTCGACCTTGAAATCGACTTCAAGGGCAGGACATGGTCCAAAAAAGCCGTTAAAAACGACGACATTTCCGAAACGGTGGACGTCAGAGGCATATGCGATATAGTGCAGAAGGAAGTGTCCCGTCCGTGCAACCTCCTGGAAACCCTCGCCGACCGTATAGTCAAGGCAGTCCTGGACTATGCCCCGGCATTCTATGCGATCAAGGTAAAAGTCGCGAAACTTGACCCGGGGCTCTGCGGAGCTAAAAGCTGGAGCGCGACCGCGAGCTACAACTGGGACAATGAAAATTCCTCACTCTGAGATGAAGATAGCGCTGCTGACACTCGGATGCAAGCTCAACTACGCCGAGACGTCGACATATGAGCGCGGATTCAAGGCGGCCGGACTTGAGGTGGTCCCATGGCAGGACAAGGCCGACATATACCTTGTAAACACCTGCAGCGTCACGGCACACTCCGACAACAAATGCCGTAACATAATACGTAAATGCCACAGGGTCAACCCCTTGGCAAATATCGTCGTCACCGGTTGCTATGCCGAACTGAAAAGGGATGAAGTCCGGTCCCTCGAAGGGGTCGCCCTGGTCTTCGGAGCCAGGGAAAAACAATCGGTAGTCCCCTCGGTCCTGGCCCTGGTTTCCGGGAAGGACATCACCCTGGATGAAAGCTACAAGGAGCGCAGCATGGCCGAGGAGTACCGCCATATCTCTTCGGGCATAATGCCCGCATGGTCCTCCGGGGAAAGGACGAGGTCCTTCCTGAAAGTACAGGACGGATGCAATAATTTCTGCGCCTACTGTACAGTCCCCTACGCCCGAGGCGAATCCAGGAACATCCCCATATGCGAGGCTGTCCGCGCCGCTAAGCTCATCGCAGCCGAAGGTGTCAGGGAGATAGTCCTCACCGGGGTCAACACGGGCGATTTCGGCAGGACCACCGGAGAATCCTTCCTTGACCTCCTGAAGGCCCTGGAGAAGGTGGAAGGAATTGAACGTTACCGTATTTCATCGATAGAGCCCAATCTCCTCACCAGGGAAACTGTGGACTGGATAGCCTCCGGGACGAAGTTCCAGCCCCATTTCCACATTCCTCTCCAGACCGGGGACGATGAGCTCCTCGAAAAGGTCGGAAGGAAATATACGACGGAGCAGTTCGCCGGGCTGATAGACTATATACGTCTCAAGATGGGGCCTAAGGTCTTCTTCGGGATCGACGTAATAGTGGGACTCCCCGGGGAGACCCCCGAAAGATTCGAAAGGACATATGCTTTCCTCGCTGAAAGGATCCGCCCCGCTTTCATCCATATCTTCCCATATTCCAGGAGGCCGGGCACCAGGGCCGACTCTATGCCGGAACAGGTCAGGGACTCAGTGAAGACAGAGAGGGTGAAGAGGCTGGAAGAGCTCTGTGAGACACTCAGCGCCGGATTCAGGGCCTCATGCAAGGGCATGAAGGAAAAGGTCCTGTGGGAGTCGGACAACCACGGAGGGATGATGTCCGGTTACACCGGCAACTACCTCAGGATGGAGAGGGAATGGGACAGTGGAAGAATCGGGACCATCGAAGAAATCACAATATAAAATCACTATATTTGTGGAATACAATAAGTAATTGAAACCATGAAACTTGACAAGATCCTCACCACCCTTGCGACCCTCCTTCTGATGTGTGTGGGGACATATGCCCAGACAGACAGCCTGCGCCTGAGGTTCGTCTATGAAGGGACAGTCCGTGACGCAGTCACAGGAAAGGTCTTGCAATATGTCGGCGTCTCCGTCCCGGGACGCAATTTCGCTACCGTCACAAACGTGGACGGAGACTTCATAATCAAATCGGATGAAAGTGCCTCTGAGCTGACTTTCAGCCTCCTCGGGTACAAGAGCCTCACCCTTCCGGTCCCCGATGAACCCGGAACCAGGATGAGGGTCAGCATGGCTCCGCAGAGCCTCACCCTCCATGAGGCAATGATCATTTCAGCCGACCCGTATTCCCTTGTTGACGAAGCAATTAAACGCATTCCCGTCAACTATAGCCTGGCTCCTGAACTCCACAGGAGTTTCTACCGCGAGACAGTCCAGAAACGCCAGAAATATGTTTACATCTCGGAGGCCGTCTCCGACATCTACAAGACTTCATATGCCGAAGATGTCTGGCGCGACAATGTCTCCATCGACAAGAGCCGCGTCCTGCTGAGCCAGAAAGCCAGCGACACCCTTACGATGAAGGTCCTCGGAGGCCCGACCCAGTGCATTATATGTGACATAGTGAAATCCCCGCGGATCCTCCTGGACAAATACGAGCTGGCCCACTATGAACTTTCAATGGATTCCCCGACCACTATCGGAGGGAAGCTGCAGTTCGTCGTCAACCTGGCCCCGAGGGAGATCGTACCATATGCCCTTTTCTACGGAAAGATCTACATTGACCAGCAGTCCCTTGCCTTTACCCGTTTCGAGCTGTTTACCGACATGTCCGATGAGGTCAAGGCGACCCAGGCCATGCTGGTCCGCAAACCTATCGGCCTGAAATTCAAGCCCAGGGAAATGTCGATTACCATCGATTACAAGACAGAAGGAGACATTACCAGGATGAGCTATGTCAGGACGGTTTTCCGCTTCAACTGCGACTGGCGCAAACGGCTTATATCCACCAGTTTCACCGCGATCAACGAGATGGTGGTGACCGAAAGGATGGAAAAGGCTGTCAAGATTCCTCACTCCGAGTCATTCCGCCAGCAGAAAGCCCTGGCAGACGTTACCGAAATGTATTTTGACCCTGATTTCTGGGAAGATTACAACATAATCGAGCCTTCGGAAAGCCTGGAACATGCTATCACGAGGCTCAAGAAACAGCAAGACTGAGATTTGACATGGAAGGACCAGTACTGACATTCCTCGGAACAGGCACCTCGCTGGGTGTACCTATAGCCGGATGTGACTGTAAAGTCTGCAGAAGCGCCGATCCGAGGGACAAACGTATGCGTTCGTCAGTCCTGGTGGAGTGGGACGGACTCAGGATACTTGTGGATGCCGGCCCGGATTTCAGGATGCAGATGATAGGCGCGGACGTGAAGCATCTCGACGCCATATTCCTGACACACAACCACAAGGACCATACTGGCGGACTGGACGACACCAGGTCCCTGAATTTCATCGACAAGAGGGCTGTTGAGATCTACTGCGAGAACAAGGTTCTGGGCGACCTGCAGGAGCAATATAAATACGCTTTCGCCGACCCGAAGTATCCCGGAGCACCGGTCTGGAGGATACACACCATCAGCCAGGATCCCTTCCTGGTACCTCCCGACGAAGGTCATGAGCTGGCCTGGATCCACGACGTGGGATATGCCTACAGGCTCCCCGATTCTTCCCTCCTCCCCTGCGGAAATTTCATCTCGGAGGCTCGTCCGGCCCCCTCTGAAGCGGTCAGGGCAATCCTTTCCGGAGAAGGCTGCAGATGCTCCGATTACGGCGGGGCGGTGATAATCCCCATACGCGGCTTGCACGACAAGCTGCCAGTCCTGGGATTCCGCTTCGGGGACATAGCCTACATCACTGACATGAGCAGCATCCCGGAATCCGAATTCGAGAAGCTCCACGGCCTGAAGCACGTGACTCTCAACACGGTAAGCTACAACCGCCACCACTCCCATTTCTCCCTTGACGAAGCTCTCGACCTTTCCGCCCGGATAGGCGCGCAGCACACATGGCTCACCCACCTCAGCCACACCTTCCCGGTGCACGAAGAGTTCTGCCGCGAACTTAAGAGCCTGTGTGCGGCCAAATCCATACCGCAGACCGTACAGCCTGCATATGACGGGCTGACCATTTACTGATCAATCATATGCATATGAAACATATTCGCTTCGCACATAAACTTGCCGCCCTCTCCGCCACGGTCCTTTGCCTCCTGACCGGGACCGGGGCATATGCACAGATAAACGTCCAGCTGACCCCGGAGAACGGGAGGGACATATTCGAAGCCGTTGTCAACGGGGTCACCGTAAAGGCGACCTACACCGACGAGCCATGGTGCCTCTCCCTTTCATCCACTACATATCTCTTCCTTACCGAGAACGGGTACATCCCTGATACGGATGTCCGCGGAATGGCTGTAGTCAAGATGCCCAATGGATCTTCCCAGAAAGCCGGAGCCCTGATAGTGAGGAGTCTCCAGGTGGGGAATGTGGTGTTCAAGAATGTGCCCGCAAATGTGATCAGCAACCAGAGCGTCCCCCTTCTGGTCGGTTCCCAGGCTTTCCAGGATGCCGGTGAAGTCATCCGCAAGGACGACAGCCTGGTGATCGGGGACGCCGCTTCCATCGCCGTCATGCAGGCCGATCCGGTAGACAGCCTCAAGCAGGCCGCACAGGATTTCCTGGAGGCCAAGTCTTTCTCCGAAGCTTGCGACGCACTCGGGACACTGTATGCCGCGGATGAACTGAACATGTTCACGCACTACCAGTACTGCATGGCCCTGTCTCTCGACGGCCGCCACGATAAGAACATTGCCGTCTCCAATGACTGGATCGAAAGGTATTCCGGGAAGTCCAGCTCAATGGACTACTGGATCTGGGACGGGCTCGGGAACTCGCAGCTGGAGACAGGTGACACCGACGGTGGTATCTCCTCCCTGAAGAAGGCTTTTGAAGCTGACTGTGCACTATATGAGACCACGGAAAGGGCCATCCGGAAAGGGGAACTGAAGAATGAGGACCTTGGGCGGACGCTCTACCAGCTGGGGCAGGCATATGCCAAGAAAAAGAGCGTTTCCGAGAGCGAACGCTGGCTCCGCCTTTCCGCCGCCCTCGGCTACGGACCAGCAGTGCAATTCTGCCGGAAATACCGTATAAAATTCTGATAATAATTACTATCTTTGTGACGCCAAAAGCAAATTCTACATTAAAAACAATTTATACATTATGCCTACACTCGATTTAAGCAAGTACGGTATCAAAGGTGTAAAGGAAGTCCTTTATAACCCGACCTACGAAGTTCTCTACAATGAAGAGACCAAGCCCGGTCTCGAAGGCTACGACAAGGGACAGGTTACCGAACTTGGCGCAATCAACGTCATGACCGGTATCTTCACCGGCCGCTCCCCCAAAGACAAATACATCGTCTATGACAAGACATCGAAGGAAGGTGCCCGTGGTGAAGTCTGGTGGACAACCGAGAACTATCCCAACGACAACCACAAGATGTCCGAGAAGACATGGAAGGTAGTCAAGAAGCTCGCCCAGAAGCAGCTTTCCCGCAAACGCCTCTTCGTTGTCGACGGTTTCTGCGGAACCCACGCTGACACCCGTATGAAGGTCCGCTTCATAATGGAGGTTGCATGGCAGGCCCATTTCGTCACCAACATGTTCATCCGTCCGAAGAACCAGAAGGAATTCGACCAGGAGCCCGATTTCGTTGTTTACTGCGCTTCCAAGGCCAAGGTTGACAACTACAAGGAGCTCGGTCTCCGTTCCGACACCTGCGTAGCATTCAACGTTACCAGCAAGGAGCAGGTCATCCTCAACACATGGTACGGCGGTGAGATGAAGAAGGGTATGTTCTCCATGATGAACTACTATCTTCCCCTCAAGGGCATCGCGGCTATGCACTGCTCTGCCAACACTGACATGAACGGTGAGAACACCGCTATCTTCTTCGGCCTCTCCGGTACCGGAAAGACCACCCTTT